>AP014633.1:4208754-4810005 GCA_000828835.1 Thioploca ingrica | reverse complement strand
TGGCAATTATCCTCATAATGTGGTTGCTTAACCTCACATGTAAGGATGAATTGAAGAGAATCAAGACTATTATTAAAATGCTTCTGGTTATCTTACATCCGAGTAGATCGAGCTAAGCATGAAATGTCGGGTTACGCTACCGCTAACCCGACCTACCCGTTTGAAAATTGAAATAAGAATCAGCAAGACAACCACCAGAAAATAAACTATAACTACTTACAGGGTGGAAATTTATTCACCTAGAAGTAAAACCGAGAGGAACACATTATGAAACGTTATATTATTCACCTATTCATGTGGTTAAGTCTATTTATCTGCACGGTTCAGGCAGCAGAATGGAAAATACAACATCATTTACGAATGAATTTTCAAGCTGTGTGGGGAAGTGTTTCCAACGATGTCTTTGCAGTAGGATTAGATGGTTTGATTTTTCACTATGATGGTTCCCAGTGGCGCGAGATGGATACTGGGATGACGAATAGTAAGGTATTTTATCCCCTTAAAGGTATTTGGGGTACTTCGAGTATGGATGTGTTTGCAGTAGGCGTTTATGGTACGATTCTTCACTATGATGGTAACCAGTGGACTGCCATGAATAGTGGGACTTCAACTATACTTAAAGGCATTTGGGGTACTTCTAGTGCAGATGTGTTTGCAGTAGGATTGGATGGTACAATTCTCCACTACGATGGCAACCAGTGGACTGCCATGAATAGTGGAACTTCCAGTGGATTTTTGAATATTTGGGGTAGTTCTAGCAACGATGTGTTTGCTGTAGGATTGAATGGAATTCTCCACTATGATGGCAATCAGTGGACGACTATGAGTGATATTTCTTCTAGTGTTATTGGTATTTGGGGCACTTCTAGCAACGATGTGTTTGCAGTAGGAATTTCAGGTACAATTTTCCACTATAATGGCCAAAAGTGGATGATTATACAAATGGGTGGTGGACCTTTGGAAACTTTTAATGACTTATGGGGTAGTTCCAACACAGATATGTTTGCAGTAGGAGCAAAGGGTAAAATTCTCCACTACGATGGTAGCAAGTGGACGACCATGAACAGTGGAATTTCCTCTGATTTGACGAGTGTCTGGGGTAGTTCTAGCAATGATATTTTCGCAGTAGGATGGGACGGTACGATTCTTCACTATGATGGTAGCCAATGGATTACCTTAAACACGATGCCTTATTCTTCTCTTAAGCGTATTTGGGGTACGTCTAGTACTGATATGTTTGCGGTAGGAGACGGCGGAAAGATTCTTCATTCCGATGGCAATCAGTTGACTGCTATGGAGAGTGGAACTTCTGCTTCTCTTAATGACATTTGGGGAAATTCTAACCAAGACATATTCACAGTAGGGGCAAAAGGTACCCTTCTCCACTATGATGGTAGCAATTGGACTCCTGTAGATAGCGGCAGTGGTTCTGATCTTAAGGGAATTTGGGGCAGTTCTAACACAGATGTATTTGTAGTGGGAGATTTAGGTACAGTTCTCCATTCCGATGGTAAAACTTGGACAACTCTGGATAGTGGAACTTTATCCGGTCTTAATAGTATCTGGGGCAGTGCCAACACCGACGTATTTGTAGTGGGAAAAAACCTTATCCTCCATTACGATGGTGACCAATGGACTAGCAAGGAAACGGAATCTTCTTCTGTTATTTGGGGTAGTTCCAGTAATGATGTGTTTGCGGTAGTCGATATGCCCTCTGATCGTGTTTTTCATTATGATGGCAACCAGTGGAAAAGTATAATTATGGGAAATACTTATCTCCTGACAAGCCTTTGGGGTAGTTCCAACACGGATGTGTTTGCAGTAGGAGAAACGTCTAATAATCCTGGTTTCGGAATTATCCTCCACTATGATGGCGATACTTGGATGGAAACCACTCAGATAGAAATGGGCAGTGACGCCTCCCCTTTGTCTACCCTCTGGGGCAGTCCTGAAGGCGACGTATTTGCAATAATAGATTCGGCTATCCTCCGTTGCACCGACTGCCAACAAAAAACCTCCGATCTCCAAGCAACCCCCCGCTCCCATAACTTCTGGAACATCGCCGTCGGTGACCAAGCCAGCCAAACTTTCACCGTCACCAACACCGGCAACGGCGATGCACAACTACAACCCCTCGTGCTAGCTAACACTACCGACTTTGCACTCAACCACGACACCTGTTCCAATACCCTGCTGACACCGGCTAACACCTGCCAAGTCACTGTTGACTTCCAACCACAATCGGAAAGCACCAAATTGACTAAACTGACTTTACCCGGTAGCACTGCCGCTACCGATATTCTGCTCGCGGGTACTGGTTGCTCAACTACCTTCCAACAGGTCTTCAATCTCTACCCAGAATTACCCAACTTGGGCACCATTCTCGTTGGTGATATCACCAGCCTCAACCAAACGGTCAACTTCACCGCCATTCAAAATTGTGGTGAAGAGTTACAAATTGAAGCCATTGAAGTTGTGGGTCAAGATGCAGCAGAGTTTAGCGTCCAAAATCTCGACTGCACCTACTCCCATTGGGACAAATACTCCTATTCCTACTGCCGATTTAACACCGTCTTCACGCCCACCGTCGCCGGAGAGAAACAAGCCGAGTTAACCTTCAAATTAAGAGACCATCCCGAACTACCAGTATCCACAGTAGCCCTACAAGCTAAAGCCATCGCGGCTGGACAAGCACAATTAGAACTAACACCCACCGAATATGACTTTGGCTCAGTCACACTTGGCGTCGGTTCCAACGAACCACAAACTTTTATCCTTAACAACAGCGGCAAACTGAGTCTAAAATTAAACAACTTTACTCTCACGGGCGACAACGCCGCTGAATTTTCCTTGGACAAATGGCAATGTACTGCCCACGATATTCTCCATCCGGGCGAGCAATGTGACCTAAACATTGGGTTTATGCCCAGGTTCTTGGGTCAAAAACAAGCTCACTTAACCGTGACTTCTGGCTTACCTCCTCTGGAATCACTGCTACTTGGCCTAGCATATGGATCAAAGGATTGTGACAACACCAACATCACCATTGAATCCAGCCAAAATGGCAATTGGAATGCGCCCACGACCTGGTCAACTTCGCAAATTCCCAACGAAACCGATGTCGTACGCATCAACTCCGGCCATACCGTTACCGGTCAAGCCGTTGCCAAAGTGAGAACCTTATGCGTCGCGGGCACTTTGCAAAGCTTAGACAATCAAGGTACCGCTTTAGAAATTCAAGCCACCGATTATCTAGAAAATCAAGGAGTCATTCTTGGTCAAGCAGGTGCTGATGAACTTGCTGGAAGCACATGTACTCAAGCAGCGACGGTTGGAACTTTCGGTTGTGCGCAACCGGGCGCTAGTGTGATGCTGAAAGTAGGAACCGAGTTTCATCAACAAGATAAATTAGGTGATTGGTGGTGGTACGGTTCGGGTGGTCCTATCCTCAACACCGGTAAAATCATTGCCGGCAAAGGTGGCGATGGTTTGCAATATGGCGCACCGGGCGGAAATGCCCTCGTTCTCGGTCGCAATACGACTAATACTAATCAGATTCAAGCTGGGAATGGTGGCAACGTTCTCGGTACTCAACCTGGCGAAAGTGGTCAGGGTGGACTAACCCAAATTTGGGGTAAACTGGGTGGTACAGGTCATCTTTACAATCAAAATGGTGCCAAAGCTATCGCCGGAAACGGTGGCAACTGCAATCCCCAAGGGACACAACAAACCGGTGGCAAAGGTGGCAACCTTTGGTTAGTTTCTTTACCTGACGTTCATATCGAAGGTGGCATTGCCAAAGCCGGTCATGGTGGTGATGGATGCACAGTCGATGGTCAAGCGGGTTGGGTACGAATCGAACCGAATGTCATCTCCCTCGCGGGTGCAGCAACACAGGTTAATGGCGGTGATATTGCTATTTATGGAGGCAATGACTGGACTTTAGATTTAAGCAACCTCAATGGTACGGTGATCGAAGCTAGCGGTAATATCACTTTAGCGGTTGGAAAAGGTGGACTGATTGATTTGCGGAATAGCACCGGCCCGATTTTAACAGCGCAGGGTGAAGTGCAAATCTTTGCGGATAACATTCTCCTTGAACCGGGGGAAACGTTAGCAGAACACATTAAATCTGACTCTATCGTGGTGGGTCCGAGTAAGATTTTACGTGACGTTGCTCTCGTTGCACCGAGCAAAGTATCTGGTAAGCTAGGAGATACAGTGCCGGTTCAGTTAATTCTGACTAACGGTGGCCCAGCAGAGGATGTTTATACGATTACGGTAATGGATTCTACTCAGAATGGGCAACAATTAGCCGTCGTTCCGGTCAACGGGTTAGAGACAGTCAAAGTGTTAGTTAATCTTACGATACCGAATGCTAACTTCATGACGCTTAAAGCGACTTCGCAAGCCGATCCAAATATCTTCTCTACTGCCGAAGTCTTTATCATTCAGATACCTGTTGTCATCAATAATCCTAATTCTAATCAACCTAAAGTAGTAGTAACGCCAGTTACTATAACACCAACCCTATCTAATATTATTATTTATAAACCTGAAAGTAAACCTGGACAATCTCAGTCTGAATCTCTACAACCTCAGTCAAAACCTAAAGAATCTCAGTCTGAACCTCTACAACCTCAGTCTGAACCTGCACAACCTCAGTTAGAACCTGTGCAACCTCAGTCAAAACCTGTACAACCTCAGTCTGAACTTGAACAACCTCAGTCTGAACCTGAACAACCTCAGTCTGAACCTGAACAACCTCAGTCAGAGTCTGGAAAATCTCAACCTGAGGTAATACAAGATCAACAACTAACTAGTCATTCTGATTTATCTAATATCGAGATTGCCCCTGCTATTAATCAAAACTACTTTGTAGTTGAAACACTTAACTCAAATACTTGTCCTACCCTACCGGGTGTCATGATTGATTGGCTATGCCGAAACCAAGGTCAAGTTTTGACTGATGTGACTTTAGAAAATAACGCAAAAGTAGCGGGCGGTCAATTAGCCGGTGTAATTGATAACCAAGGTTTCGTCTCTCAAGTGACCATTCAACCAGATACGATATTAAAAGGGGGCAAACTAAGTGGTTACATTGTCAATCAAGGCACCTTGATGGAGTTTGAATTTGTGGGTGCGCAAGTATGGGGAGGCACTTTAGCGGGTAATATCATTAACAATAGTTTGGTCGGTGGAGTTTTTACAGATGTTCATTTAGCGGCTGGAACTCATCTTAGCGGCGGTAGTTTGCAAGGTGAGATTTATGGCGATTCTGCGGCACCGGCTTTATTGGAAGATTTAACGATTCAAGCGGATAGTCATCTCGCCAATGTAATTATCGGCAAAAATGTCAAGTGGAGTGAAGACGTGGAGTTTGAAAACAATGTTAAATTTATTGAGCAATCCCAAATACCTTGTGAAAATCACTTGTTAGTAGAGATGATTCCGGTTTTGCCATTGGTAGACACGATGACGTTAGGTCATTCGAGTGGAACTTGTACTCAATTTGCTGGCGGCATTTCTACGGATGGTGAAATCTTTCAGCGGCAAATGACGGTAAATTTAGTTGATACGGTCGAAGTGCGAGGTCGGATTGCCGCCGCTCCGAATCAGCTAGTAAACGAAACAGTTGATTGGGTATTGTATGCAACTTATTGGGCGACAAAAGAGACGCCGCCGCTGTATTTTATGGTTGATAATCAGGGTCAAGTGTTACCTTGGGGAGGTGATGCGGAGCAATTGGTGGCATTTGAGGAAGGAGTGGTATTGAAGCCACTGCAAGAAATGATTTGGTATCGTGGCCAATTTCCCGCTACCGGTCGGTTGGAGATTCAGTTTGGTTATCGGTTAGCAGATGGAACCTTGATCGTGAATAAGTTACCGTTGGAGGTGGTGATTCAAGAGTGAGTCTAGCGTAGTTTAGTAGGATGGGCAAGTGTCTTGTTGTTTTCCCACCTTCTCATGCCGTGAGATTTGGAATTGGGTGGGCAACGATAAGCCCGGTTGCCTACCCTACACGGGCTTAAATAATAATAACTTCTTCCCGGTTAAGAGAATCTTCAAAACTACGGTCGGTCAAACCCTGATGGGCGTATTTCTGCATAGCGACTTTGACAAAATGATAATCAACTAAATCGTGGACCACAAAATCTGGCTCTAATTGTTGAATAAAGGCGGTATCACGGTTACCGATGACTGTTTGCTGTAGATTTTCTATCAATAACCGAGTAGCAGAGGGATAGGGCCAGGGTGAGAAATCAATGCGTACCCCATTCTGGATGTGAAATGGCCCGAGTGGCGCCATAGGTTTGGAGGTCGTAAGCCAACATCGCTCGTTTAAGTACTTTTGCTGCCACTGGAATATAATTGTTTCCATCTTGAGATAAAATTTCTGCTGATTCGGCTTTATGTTGTTGCGCATAAACTTATGCTCTGACAATCGCATTCATAATTTTCTGGGTCCATTCCGGTTGAGCAGTTACCGTATTTTCATTCATACAAATGACACAACAGGGGTGGTTTTTCCAAATATCACCGGTAAATCGTAATATGGTCGCACCGGCTTGTAATTCTCCTTTGGCATTAATCGGTTCAGCGACAATATAAGCATCGATATTCCGTGCTTGTAAAGCCCAAACCATTAAGGGAGGGGGTAACCACTCTCAGATTCACCTCATTCTGTAATAAGATATTGTGCATGGAATACCAATAAGGAATAGCTATTTGTTTCCCAGCTAAATCGGTAAAAGAATGCGCTGAAATGTGGTTGCCAACGACAATAGCTGAACCATTCAGATGTGCCCAAGACATAATTTTAACGGGTATTTTTTGGTTATAACGTAACCAAATGGGAATGGGATTAAGAAAGTGAACTAAGTTATATTTTTCGGTGAATAAACCTTGAATTAACTGGGTCCAACTAGGCACCATCGTAGGAGGCGCAACGGTTAAACCTTCTGCTTGAAAATACCCCTTAGCATGTGCTATTAATAGAGCCGTTGCATCCGCAATAGTAAGTAACCGATTTTAATGACCTCAGAATGATTCGGTTGCGCCCAGCTGTGACGAGGTAAACTCAAGCCCGCTGCCATTAACCCACCGGTCGCTAATATATCTCGTAAGAAATCACGACGACTTATTTCATAATCCCATAAATATTGTATAGACGAATAAGGAAGATGAAGCATATCTTTATTTCCTGTTCAAAATTTTATTTTGTTAGGACTTACGCAGTTGAAATAGATAATTTAATTATTTCAATAAGTTAATATTTTGCAGTGCAAAATAGCTGTTGAATAAAATCAATTAGTTATGAATCCAACTGCGTAAGTCCTATTTGTTATTTGGAGACCCCTAATGAAATTAATAGCTGACTTGCAAATTAAATACAAATTAGCCTTGATGCTGTTGTTACCTTTATTGAGCTTACTGCTTTTTGCAATTAATGTCGTGACAGAAAGAGCGGATATAGCACACGAAATGAGTTAGTTAGAAAAACTAATCCAATTATCACTCAAATTAAGTACAGTAGTTCATCAAATTCAACATGAACGGAATGTCAGCGAACTATTATTAAAAACTCAATCGCATCAATATGCTACTCAATTAGATCCGGCACGGACTTCAACTGATCAGGTGATAATAGAACTTAACCAGTTTATATCTATTTTAGATACGAACCACTATCCTATCGGTTTTACGACCCGTTGGCCGCAACTGCAGCATTTTATGAGTACACTTAAAACTATTCGTGAGCAGGTCAATTCGCAGCAGAATAATGAAAACCAAGTCGTCACGGTTTATGGTGATATTAACAAAGAAATAATTGATTTTATAGCTGAAGTACAATAAAGCAAGTATATGTAAATAGAATAATTGTTTAGACTCATGTTATAAGATATAGAAAGAAAAAAGTTCCTCAATAGAACCTGACTATAGAACCTGACTGTTGTCGTCGAATAGCCTTGGCTTGAGCCCATTTTCTCTCAATAGGATTCAAATCCGGAGAATAAGTAGGCAAGAATTCGAGATCATGCCCGGCATCTTCGATGAGTTGCCGAATGGGTGCACTGCGATGAAAAGAAGCGTTATCCATGATAATTACACAGTTTAGTGGCAATTTGGGGAGCAAGTCTTGTTCAAGCCAAGCTGAAAACACGGCTGTATTGATAGAGCCTTGGAACAAACTGACCGTCAAGAGGCACGAAGCGAACCAGGCTCCAATGATATTCAGGCGACCTTGAGCATGCCAGTCGCGTTCCCCACCACGGTTACCAACCGAAGCATAGCCCTATTGGCGTGGCATGTCTTGAGCAAAACCACTTTCATCAAGAGACACAACCGGTCGATGAGCTTGTCGAGAGCGAGTTATTTTAGCTTACCACCTATCAGATTCTCAACCTCTAAACAAAGGTGGGACGGGTCGGTTCTGCTGAAGACAGCGCCTGATGAGACGTAAGCCGCGTTTGAACCAAGAACCCAGACTACGTCTGAGTTTCCGGGATATCCAATGTTCAGGGTCGGTTTGATGAGGTGCTTTTTTTTCCAGTGGTGTTGGGTTCTGTGCCGCGTCGTCGCACCCGATATGGACACACCAATACCTAGATAATACCAGGATCAATACGAAGCGTTCCAAACGGTCGGCTTGTCTCAATTGCGAATCTTCCAAATCAACACCTCGGGTCTTGAAATCGGCAAACCTCGGTTCAATTCCCCCTCGCTCACGGTAATCCATGACCGCAGCCCGACCGGGATAACAGTCCATGGCAATAATCCCAGGTTGGGGATGTCCCGCTTCCGGCAAAAGGCCTAGATTCGTCCTCACGCCGCTGGCAAAGAGACGGACCTTCGGCCAGAAGCGCTCCGTCATACCACGTGCTAACTCACGGGGGGTGGTTTCCTCTCCCCAGCCAGGAGAGGCAAACACCTTACTTTTCAACCGTAGCCGATACTTCCAACCAGGCGAGTGTAACCACTCAAATAATCCACGAGACGGGTAGAAACGCTCGGCTAACAACAACACCTCAGCATCGGTTAGCCGCCAAGACCACACCCCCTCAAGCAATTCCTTTTGTGCCTCAAAACCCATATTCGCAGCCCCCGTTTGTGCCTACCAAGCTAATGGCAGTGCCCGGCCTCCCACTCGGAGACTGATAATCAGCAGTGCTATCCGATTTCCCAAGTCACTTTGAGCCAGACACAGTAGGATCGGTTGCCGGTTTGGCCCCGCTTTAGATAATTCCCTAGTCGCAAAGGGTTTCATTCCCACGGTACCGTTCAGGAGCGAGTTTTTCAACAAGCGACGGAGCCACTGTTCTCGCATGTCCGGACGCTTTGGTTGTAACGGTAATAACTTGGAAAGTTCTACCGGATTCGGCGTTTGACCTTCCAGCATCGCTCCGACCGCTAGCGATAGTTTCCTGGTCACGGTCTGGCGCAATTGAGGGAAGATCTCTTCTAGGCTGTTCTGCACTCTTTCAGCCAACTTGTTAACCGTTCCCATCTCGGATTCCTTCATGAACCGGTTGGTTATGCAGATAGTTTAACTCAACCTGATAGGTGTTGAGCTGCTGCTATTTACATATACCTATTTTATTGTACTTCAGCTATAATAATATGTGGTGCGTAGGTTGGATAGAGCGAAGTGAAACCCAATATTTTGGAAACCAAAGTACTTAATTGGATAGGTTTCGCGCTGACGTGCGCTACCCATCCTACACTAGCTGTATTATCCGATATATTTACAGGGGCGGTTTCTGGAGAAGCTTTGGATAGGTTATTATGTCCAAAGTTTACTCATAGTCTATCAATTGCGCCACGTATTTAATTATTATTCATTAAAATAATTTAGTTTTGGTGCGCGATCCAGGCGGTATAGCATGAGGAGCAGCAATAGGGTGGAGAGCAACATCAAATGTGGACCAAACAACCAGAATACGAGTGGCACTAGCAAGTAATAGGCACGCATACCAACGCTGTAATAATGTCCAGCGTGATTGAGGTGAACAGCAACATGGTGGGGTGAAATGGATTTATGATTCATCTCTAGGGGCACGTTGATGAGATAACCAACATGATTGTAAATTCGGATAGACATAGCAAAACTGAAAAATGCCACCAACAGGTCCAACAACATGAGTAGCACTTTTGTTACCCATAGTTCTGGGTGTTTTGAGCCAACTAGATTCAGTATGTGCCAGGTGGAATGCAGCTTATCACCTTGACCACTTAGGCTCAATACTCCCATGATCAACAATACCGAGGTGGAGGCAAGAAAAGTAGCTGCCATCGTGGAATTGCGCAAGGTTTGCACAGCCAGTATATCTTTGCCATTACGCATGATATTTTCCACCCAAGCGGTACGCGCGATGATATTTACTGATTGCACAGTATAAGCCGGGTTGTTACGGATTTGGTAGCGCAAAAAAACGTGATATAAGATTAACAATATTGCACTGGTGGTGAAGCCAATGATATCGTTGGCAAAGGAGTTAACTATTTCTAGCATGGCGTACTGATAGGGTTGCTGGTAAAAGTAGGGCTATTTGGTTTCTATAAAAAAACTACCCCTCCTTGGAATAAAGATGAGGAAAGTGGGTGGTGCCAAATGGGTAGTGATGTTAACGTAAGAGTATCAAGGGGTTGCAACTCCTTGTTACGCCACAATCACCCCATTTTTAGCACCAGCGGAAAGTTTATTACCCATTTTCGTTCTTAATACTAACTTGCGTTCAAGAATAAATGAATGTCGGCAATTCTTTGCTGACATTGAGCGAAATAGAGAGACTGAAGTAGATACGCTTGAAAACAACTCAGTATTACCAAAGTACTAAAATCCTTTTTCCTCAATTACCTTCATTAGAATTAACCACTTTACCATGAAACCTCAGATGATAAATAGGACTAAATTATTTTAGTGTTCTTTGGAACTGCAAGGAACTTGTTCATTAACTTCTTCAAAAAAAAGTTGATAAATATCCTTACTAAGAATAGGTGTATAACGAACAAAGAAATTATAGGTTTCTTCAACACACTGTTGGATGTTTTCTGGTGAATCATCATCCTGAGTAGAGCGAACAATTCTTTCTAACAAAATACTTGCTGGCACAAGATTACACCTACACTTTTTCTTGCCAGTGACGAGTAACTTCCATATATCGCTTGATTTATGTGGTATCATCATAATTCTACAGTACTTTATCGAATAAAAAAGGCCAACCTGCTTACCTAAAACAAGTTTTACAAATCCTTATGAATAATCACTTATTTTTATATAGGTAACAACAAGAAGTTTTTGATTTCTCTATAACGCTAGTTAATCTATTTTTTTATTTCTAATAAACTAGGGGTATCCGGTTGAATACCCCTAGAAACTACTCAAGAAAGAATTTAGCCTAAGCAAAGTTCAGTCGCAAAGCAACCCGTACTGTGCATTGACTAATGAGCATTGTCAGTTGTTTCTTTATCGGGTTTAGTTTCAGTTGCTCCTTCACCACCGGCTGCTGGAGTATCTGTGCTCGGTTCTGCTGCTTTATTGGCATCAGGTTCAGTTTTCTTGGCATCAGTTTCCCCTCCAGGAGTGGTATCCGATCCGGTAGTACCAGTATTTTCCTCCTTGTTAGTTGGCATAGCTGGTTTTTCTGGCGTAGACATACCGGGTGGAGATTTAGTATTGGTTTCCTTATCCTGCTGTTCGCAACCCACAATGCTCAATAATAATATAAACAAAAATAATGGTAATCTTAATAACATTGTTATAATCTCCTAAACTAAAACTGTAAAAATTGATAAGCCTATTATAATGAACTATTTTGTCAAATTTTACCACTCTAAACGCAACGTGATTTTAACTTACTCAAATAATACGCTCAATTGAAATACTTAGGTAGGAAAGAATCCTTTCAAATTGATTGTAAACAACAATAAAATTTATTTTATTATATAATTTTTTATTATATCATATTTTAGATATTTTTAATATCTCTCTTGGCTAAAAACAAGGGGAACGTATATAAATTAAGTGAGGTTAAGTTGAGGAACGAAACCTAACCAAAGTTAGCTTTCGCACACTTAACCCGATTCACATTCTAGAAAGGAGAGGAAATATCCTTTCTCTCCTTTCTCCACATTTACGCCCAAGTAGCTAAATTGGCGCGCATATTATCAATTCGTTGTAGGAATATTTCACGTTGGATACTAAACCAAATCATTCCGGCGGTGATTAATATACCCAGTATCATTAAGATAATCGCTTTGCCCAAACGTCCTTCTGGATAAAATTGAATGAGTTGCCCTACCACATTGAGGACTAAAAATACGGTACTGCTATAAAGAAAAACCCGTATGCGTAAAGCGATTCCGAGTATCACCCCGGCTAAACTTAAAGCTAACACTAAAATGAAAATACTGAGTGCTTCTTGAAGAAAAACGTCTAAAGTCGCACTGGCATATAAGGTACTAAGCGCAACCAAGCGTATCGCATTCAGCACACTGGGTTTTAGCTCTAACTCGTGTAATTGTAACATCAATAACAAGCTTAGGGCCGCCGGGATAGTATAAACTTGAAGCAGTTTATAATCCTGAGCCAAACTGGGCACCCACAAATAGAGACCCACATTTAAAGCTAATAGCCCTAAATAAAGCGGTAAATTTTGCTGGGAACGACGGGGCATGAGCAGGTATAAAGTGGCAGCAGCTACTAAAGCCATGCTGGCTTGAATAGATTCCAGTTGTGGCGGTACGGTTAGTATAGCTAATCCGGGTATCAGTAAAGTTAACCGATACAGTGGATAAGCCGGATAAAGATGTTGAATGGCTAATAGCACATAGCTACTGCCCATCAAGACGGCGGTATCCCAAACATTGGGCGGCGCGAAACCCACCCCTAACAAGCGGAGGTAAATCCCTAATCCAGCTATTAAAATAGCCAAACTACCCATCCAAATTTCCTTATGATTATTTTGCCAAGGACTGTATCGCCACCATCCTCCGAGGAGAAGCAAGTAGGTGACAATCACCGCCAGTTGAGCAAAGAAACTCAGCGTTTCTTGATTCTTTGCGAGAGCTAAGACCGACATCCCTTGTGCTAATAATAAACTAAATAGGGTCAAACTCGCGAGTACTAGTGCTAAGCCTCTGAGCAACCAGCGTAAATGAGCTTGTTTATCCTCGGCGATGGTGAAGAAATCTTGGGTTCTCAACCAGAACGTACCCCACATCAGTAAGCCATTTTGTAACGCATACCACGGCAAGAGTGAAGTGAGTTGATCCTGGGGTAATATCATTAACCAAATCAGGTGCAAAAATAATCCCAAGAAGACCACACCACCCACCAACCCGCCTCTCACGGCATAATGGTGGATATTGAACCCACTGAACATAAAACTCAGGGTAGCCAATAAGCCTAGCGTCAATAATTGCTCATTCGTTGAAATCGCTGGCATGAGAATGAGGCTGAGCAATGTAGTCGCTAAACTAAGCCATAACCAAATCGCTCGGAGAGTAAGCCAGATTTGGTGAGCTTGGTTATTCACTTGGAAGTAAAGCAATAATCCACCCGTCCATAAACTAAGTAATAGCGGTACGGCGGTATCCCAAACACTAGGCGGTGCGAAACCCACCCCTAACAAGCGGAGGTAAATTCCTAACCCAGCGATTAAAATAGCCAAGCTATCAATCCAATTTTTCTTATCCGTCTTTTGCCAAGGACTGTATCGCCACCATCCCCCGAGGAGAAGCAAGTAGGTGACAATCACCGCCAATTGGGCGAAAAAATTGAGTGGTTCTTGATCCTTCGCAATAGCTAAGACCGACATCCCTTGTGCTAACCACAAACTCAATAAGCTCAAACTTGTTAGTACTGGGGTTAATCCCCGGAGCAACCAGTGTAAATGAGCTTGTTTATCCTCGGCGATAGCAAAATTTTGAGCTCTCAACCAAAACGTACCCCACATCAGTAAGCCATTTTGTAACGCATACCACGGTAAGAGTAAAATGGGTTGCTCCTGGGGCAATATCATTAACCAAATCAGGTGCAAAAATAATCCAGCAAGGACAACGCTACCGACCAACCAACTTCTCGTCATCTGGTGGTGGATATTAAACCAACCAAACATAAAACTTAAGGCTGCTAATAAGCCCAGCGTTAATAAGCGTTCATTCATTGAAATCGCTGGCATCAACAGGAGAGGGAAAGTAAGTAATGCCGCCGCAAAACTAAGCCATAACCAAGTAGCGAGGGTAGTTAGCCAAATTGGGTGAGCTTGGTTATTCACTTTGAAATAAAGCAATAATCCACCTGTCCATAAACTGAGTAATAGCGGTGTATTAATCCAGCCGTTGAGTAATAACAAGGTGGTATTTAACAATGATAATATCAAAGTATGAGCAAATACGGATTGCATTGATACGCTGACTAAGTGAAAGCAAGAAAAATTGAGTAATATTGCCCAAACAATGAGGACTGTAACTTCACTTGATGAAAAGTGTTGGTGAGAAAAAGAGAAATTGACTAGCAGCGTGATAAAGCTTAATCCAAGTAGCTGAAGGCCAATGACTCCGATAGACCAGATCAATAAAGGTTGAACTAGCCGCTGGAACTGCCAATGGGCTATCTCATGAGAACGCTGAATAACTCGTGATAGCCAGAATAATAAATTGACCCAAATTGTTATTCCAAAAATGAAAAATAACTCTGAATCACGCGATAATTCCAATGATACCACCCCATTACTTACTACTAATAATACTACCCCACCACTGACCATTAAAGCTAAACCAACTAACCAAGGTAGCCATTTCCAGTCAGTATTGCGCAACATGAGAACGAAATAGAAAGTGACGGGAATTATCGTTTGCAAATAAGTCAAGTGATTGAATTGCCAAGTTTCCGATGAAAAGGCCATGATCAATAAACCGAATCCCAGAATGGGCCAAAAAGTGGGTTCGACAGCCCATTGCGGCCAACGGTTATTGAAGGAAGGAAGTCCATAATGCCCCATTCCCCACAGAATGAGTGCCCACAGCCAGGTGAACCAGAAAAGCTGAGCTGGATGAGAGTAAAAAACCCAAATGAACCCAGCTAAACTTAATAATAGTGCTATTCCAATTCCCCGTATTTTTAGGGCTATAGCTAATGAGCGTAAAAGCGGTAATTGTCCAAATGCTAGAATAACAAATATTCCTACGAGAGATTTACCGCCATAACTGGTATTAGGTTGCCCTAACAAATACAAGCTACTTATCAAAGATAATAGGTAAGAAAAATAAGCTGTGTGATACAAGGGACGGGAATACAAAGTAGCTAAAGGTGATTGGGTAAGCAGATGGGCTAATACGGCCAATCCTATCGCTAATAAAGCCAATAAATACAGTGGTATAGTGGGTAGTAATATGGTTAGCCAACCGAGTAGGCTAAAGCTTAAAATAGGCAGACTTAAAATAGTGCAGCCAATAACCATGTAACTGTGTAATTGCAATTGATAACGCCAACCTGCCCAAGCGAAAAATAGGATAGCAACCGCTAAAGTGGCCAATTGCACTAAGGCGAAATTGAACGACATTACCCCAGCTAAGCTGATAAAACAGATAGCCACAACAGTCCAATGAATGATCTGCTCAACGAGTGGTCGAATCCCTTCTTTCACCGACCAACCCAAGAAAGTCATCCAGGAGCGGGAGTGGCTAAAAATGAACAAGCTGTTTATCCAAATCAATACGGCACCGGTGATAGCTAGTAACCAACCAATTTGCACCGAACCCAATGTCCACAACGCCCCAGCGAATAAGGCGAGGGCGAGAGGTATCAGTTCAAGGCGTTGCAACTGCCCGGCGATTAAAGCCGTGACCACCGCATTCCAAATCAGTGTGCTTGACCAGGATGAGGTTAAAATTTCTGCTAAGCTATTAATTAATATGAGTGATTTAAGCGTTGACCCTAAACCGATTAACCACGCTAATACCAAAGTCTGTTCTAAAGGTGGTTTCAACAATTCAAACCGGTTAGCGTAAGTGGTTGGTGATAAAGTGAGTAATCCAAGTAAGGTCAAATCAGGTTGGTTAGCAATAGTTTCAACTGGTTTGCGGGTTGTAGAACGCGCTGGCAAGTAAATAATACGATAGTGAAGCCACCACAAGAGCATCCATACGCCTACCGCTAATAAAATAATCCCTTTCCCAGAAGATTCCTGTAAGTAATAATTTTTGAAGACTATGCCGGCGGTTCCCAACGCGATTAAAGTAACGTAAAACAAGGTTCTACTGTATAAACTTAAACTCAACCAGAGTAACACGCCGCTCACGGCAACCAGTAACCCCGGTAAAGAAGTTGGCAAGTAAATCGCCACTAAAATCACGCTGGCAATTAAGCTGAGTAGCGCACTATTAACAAATACGACGGCGGATTCTTTGGCAACGCGGCGAATGAATAATCCCCAAGCACTCCATAATACCGACAAGATGACTAAACCACTGCTAAATTGCGTTATCCAACTTAGTCCTAAATAAAGCGGTGTATAAGCTAACGTGATCGTTATTAATCCAACGAAGACAGCGTATTGATAATATTTAGCCCCACCGGGGGGGTAAAAATCGACCGGTTTTCGCCAACTCCAGGTGGTAATGACGACTGTAGCCGCTATCGCCGTTAACCAACCGATTTCTCCAGGAGCAACGTGGTAAAGACTCCAGATAAATAAACCGAGACCTAAACTGAAAATAACTCGATAACAAATAATAGCTAAAGCCATTGAATGACGTTGTTGAGCCCAGTGGTGTAACCCCATCAAGCTACTCAACCCCGGTAAACTGAGCAAAAAATACCAGTGATAAGGAAAATACTGTAAAATTAATAAGCCATATAATCCACTTAAACAAGCGAGCAATAAATAGAGCGGCGGTAATGTTAAATAATTCCATAACATCATTCCATAAACCACGCTACCTATCATCAGGGTCAAAGTGATAGGGATGAGTCCAACCCACGAATATAAAACGGCGATCACTGATAATCCATAAATGACAAAAGTGAAATGGCTTAATAAAGCTTGTTTATGAACCCACTGTTTAAATTGGATATCCACTTGCAATAATAGGAAGCAAAGTGCCATTAAAAATGGGCCCACATAACCGGCCGGTAACGTTATGCCACTGGCCCAAATCGAATGAATAAAAGTAACGATAGCCGCATAGATCAAGGTACCGGCGGCGTAGTAAGCGACCGGGTGTGGTTCGATAAAAATCGCGTATAACCACTGTTGACTAAAACGCCATAAGGCATAACTTAATAAACTCAGCAAACTGACATGTAACCCCGCTAACACCAACCAATGGGGTATAAAATTAACTATCGGGATGACCAACTGTAAACTCGCTAGCGCAATGAATAAGTAAGGATGTTCATTTTGTAAATGACGTTCCATCATGCCAGAAGCCAGACGAGTCGCTATAACCAACAGACCAACCGTAATGACCACACCCAAGATTGTTAAACTAACTAAGCCCAAGTTAGGAAGACTACTTTGAATCAGACGTGTTGCTGCCGCCAGATCCAGCGGTACTAATAAAACTGCTAAGGTGGATAACACGTGGCTGGCTGTCAATAATTGTGGACGCCGCCGCCGAATTTGATAACTTCCCCAAAACAGCAGTAAAGTATAAAGGTAAAGAATTGTAAATACGGTGACTGCTTTAGCGAAGCCAGTGGTATTCGTCACTAAAAAAACTGAACCCGAAATAAAGCAAAAACCGCCGATAAACCAACCTAAATTTTGCCATAAAAACGGCAGCAACAGACGGGTGAATAGTTCTCGGTTGAACTGGCGTGGTAACCAAGAAAAGGCTGTCTTTTTTTGCTGAGTGTGAACCACAGCTTTAGTAATCTTTAGCACTTTGGGCAACAATGCTGATTGAGGTGGTGCTATGATTGGCTGAGCAGCAGGTGTTGTTTTCTCAACCGTCTGAGTAAAGGACAATGGCTCTGCATTAACGGGTGGTAGAGTCGCTTGAGCAGGGTTGCTCGCCACTTTTGGCAAAAAGGTAGCTTGAGGTGGTGTTACTGTTGGCGAGTTCGCCACAGCAGCCATTTGAATTTTAGCCGGTTGAACCGGAGATTCCTTCTTTTGAGTATGAACCACGGCTTCAGTTTTTGGCAAAGAAGTGGCTTGAGGCGTTACCGTTGGCGAGTCCGCCATAACAGCCACTTGAATTTCAGTAGGTTGAACCGGCGATTTCTGAGTAAAAGACTTTTCTTTTGCCGGGATTGGTGATGAAGTTGGTTGAGAAGTTGAACGCCAAGGTGGTGCGCCCAAGTTATCTCCTCCTACCTGTCTCCTCAAAAGAATCCAAGCCGTTTCTAATTGTACCTGACGTTGACTTCCAGTTATGCCTAATTTCTTAACTAACTGAGTATAAATAATATCTATATTTTCAGTGAGATAGTTGTAATCATCCGTAGATAAATGACCTAAACGATGCTGTTGTTTCAGTTCTAAATATAATAAAACGGTGGCGATTAACTGAGTATTCGGATCATTATCGATGTGAGGCTTAGATTGGGCTTCAACCGGTAATGACTGGTTATGTTTATAAATAGCCCAGAATATTAGTATTATCGTAGCAATGAGAGCTACTATTTCTGGTAAGTTATACCAGAAAAAAAATAACAATAGAAAAAGAATAATAATCATATTTTCCTCCTCCAAGTAACCGATTTGAGCGGTAACTATGACTGTTTGGGAATTTTAATTTTCAGTGAAGCTAATTCCGCTTCCACTTCTTTATTTATTTCCATATCCAAAAATTCCTTTTCCAAGGGTGACCGATCCTCATCCAATTCGGCTAGTGCTTCCGTTCGGCTTTCCATATCGGCGATCTTATCTTCCATCCGGTTAAAACACGTCTGTGTTTCCCAATGTGCTTGAAGTTTGTCTACCGTTGTATGCAATTGATGACGCGCTTGAGCAGCTTGTTGCCGTGCTATCAAGGTACTGCGTTTTAATTTTGCTTCGGTTAACTTCGCTTCCAATTGACGCAATTGGGTTTTTAGACGTTCACTCGTGGCTTGAGCGGATTCCCAAGCGGGTTCTAAACCACTGATGATTTTATCAATCTCTTTCTTCTGCTTTAATGCCGAACGTGCTAACTCTTCTTTATCCAATTCTAAGGCGGTTTGTGCTTTCTGAAGCCACTCTTGAGCGTGGTGACGGTGCGTTTCTAGCTCACGGAATAGTCGCTTTTCACTCGCAATCGCGGTAATCACACCTTCTTTGCATTGATTAATATTTTCTTCCATTTCACGGATGATTTGTTTAATCATGCGTTCTGGATCTTCGATATGATCAAGTAAATCGTTAATATTGGCGTTGACGATATCACTCATTCGTTTGAATAAACTGGTCATGATAGTTCTCCTGTTATAAAACTAATTTAACAATGAATCAACTTTGAGCCCATCTGGGCAACTGGAAACCTTATCTAAAAATCAATTTCCTAGAAAGAATAGCATTGATTATATCAATATATATATTGTATATAACTATACTATATACCAGTATAGTCTATTTAGATTAAATGTAAATATAAACACACCCCTATTTTTTAATTATTTTTGGTTATAATATTTTTCAATGTCATCTTTTTAGTGAGGTGTAAGTGGTAAAAAAGTCGTTATATAAAAATAAGTCAATTATTATCAATAATCTATATTAAAAAAACTTAAAGTAGATTAAACGGTTCTAGTATTGATTCGCTGACATGGTATAATCGCGCTCGCTCGAATGAAAGTAGTTTGTTCACCTATGGATTTATTTGAATCTTGACTCAAAAGGAGGAGTTTAACGATGCCAGAAAAGATGATTAAAATCTCTCTTGCTTGGGCAATAGGGACACTTTTCAGTGTTACCTTAGCAGCAAATTCCCTAGTATTTGCTGGAGAAAAAGCGGAAGAAACCAAAGCTAAGGCGGAAGAAGTTACCAAGACCACCGAGGCGACTCAGCCTGAAAAGACTGAAAAGACTGTCGAGAAAGCACCGGCAACGCCGGAAGAGCTCGCTAAAACAACCGCTGAAGCAGCCGATGCGGCTAAAAAAATAGCTGATAAAGCCATTCAAAGCGCTAATTCTGCGAGATCAGAAGCTGATGCGGCTGTTTTAGCAGCACATCAAGCAGCCAATGCCGCCGCTTTTATTAAAGCACAAGCGGATACAACTAAAGCTAACGCCGAATCGGCACAATCCGCTGCTGATGCAGCCGCAGAAGTAGCTAAGTTCGCGACGGAAAGATCTGAAAAAGTCAAGAAAGAAGCCGAAGCAATTAAAGCTAAAGCCGAAGAAGCCACCAAAGAGGCAAAAACTAAAGCCGATGCCGCTGATAAAGCCATAGAAATGGTCAATAAAGCTGCTAAAGCCGCAAATGCTGCCATGACGGAAGCGAATACAGCTATTCAAGCAGCTAACAAAGCCAATTACGAAGCCGCTATGGTTAAGCAATATGGTTATCATCAACCCCAAGGCAATTAAATAACAATATCGCGCTGTGTTATGCTTCACAGCGCTTGTGTGTTGCTTGGCTCAGGAGTGGTTGTTTTGGTAGCGCCTTAAAAGTCGTGAGATTTAACTTAAATCACACCATTCTAATACTAAGTGATCTCAAGAATAGCTACCAAAGTTGCTCCAATGAACTCTACATCGGCAAGGGGTTGCCAACCTACACTCCTTCACTCATTCTCCGGTTACATCCCCAACAGTTTTTCTCCGGTTCCCCTTTGAAAAAGGGGAGCTAGGGAGAATTTGTTGAAGGACAACAATTCCCTTATCTCCCCTTTGTTAGGGGGAAATCATTAAGTTCATAACGAATACAATGGTTTGCAGGGTTGAACGCACCATCAACCAATTGAAACAGTGACATACAGCGTATTGCAATTCGTTATAAAAAAATCTCTCAATTATGAGACTATGCTAACTATTATGGTTATAAAAGTTTGCAGACATGCCCTAGTATAAGTTTAGGTACTTAAAAATCTGCGCAAAGTGTACAACGGTAATTTTTAATCTTGGGAAGTTAAATGAATTTTGTGAGTGATTTTTTCTGGCATAGTGCACTTGCAGCACTGGTAGCCAGTATCTGGTTTAGTTTACCGGGTTTATGGGTACTGCGTTTATTAGGATTACAAACTCATTGGCGCGTGTTATCAGCAGCATTGGTTGCACCGGCCTTGGGTTTATGTACTTATGGCCCATTTTCTTTAGCTTTTACGGCGGTATTTGGCTATTCCATTTTGACTTTAATAGTGGCTTGGTTGGTTTTTCAAATGGCCATTTGGATCTGGCTTCGCCAAGCGACTTATTTCTCAACTCACTCCGAAGATTTTTGCAAGCTTTCTCCTCAACATAGCCTATTATTATTACTTGGAGCAGCGCTATGGGCAGTGATACCCACCATCAATATTTTTCCAGCAGTGTATCAGAATGGACTGTTTGTTAATGCACCTATTTTTGACCATGCCAAAATTGCTATTGTCGATGCGATTGCCCGTGAAGGTTTATTACCTATTAATCCCTATTATGCACCGGCTGGCGAAAAGATTTTATTGATTTACTATTACACGTGGCATTTTTTAGCTTCACAACTCAAATTATTGGTTGGAGTCACCGGCTGGCAAGCAGAAGTAGCATTAAATTGGTTTACCGGCTTAGCGACCATTGGCTTTTTGTGTGCATTAGCCATCCGCTTAACTCGACAAGCGCGTACGGGTGCATTTCTATTGTTATTTGCCTTAACTGGTCCGTTAGCGGATTTACTTCCCTGGTTACTTGGGCCACGCTGGGAAAATTGGGTTGGTTATCCACCGGTGCATGGCTTAGAATTACTGTGGATACAAATGTCTTGGGTACCACAACACGTATTTTCTGCCTTATCTGTGGTTGTATTGATTTTTTTAATGACCCGGGTGCTGAGTAGTAATCGCTTGCAACTCAATTATGCTGTCATTGCGGGGTTAAGTGCAGCTTCGGCATTTGGTTCCTCAACTTGGGTCGGCGGGGTAGGATTAACCTTGAGCTTACCGTTCTTAGTCATGGCCGCTGGGTTACTTCATTTGCCGCGTTCTCACTACATCAACACGCTGAAAGTCGCATTGTTAGCAGTAATAGTCTGTATTTTATTCGCCTTGCCTTCTCTCATTTCACAAGCATCAGGACCATCTTTAGCACACTCGGAATTACCCTTTCGGTTGGGATTGTACACGGCGACTCGTTTCTTTAACAAAGAACCTTACTGGGGATATATAGGACATATCCTATTATTTTGGTTACAATTTTTGCCATTAAATTTGGGCATTGTGATCGTATTAGGGGGCTTAACCTTGTTGGTACGCTCCTTTTCGGTGCTAGAAGAACGAATTTTTCAAGCACTGAGTATAGGTAGTACCTTGGGTTTTTTGTTGGTGGTGCAATTCGTTAAAAGTAGTGTTTATAATAATGACTTAGGCTGGCGAGCTGTATTAGTACCGATCATGTTGTTACTGGTGTGGAGTGCGATTGCATTAACCGATTTAATCAGTTGTCAGGTGACGCCGGCAGTGAAATGGTGGTTTAATGCACTATTTATCCGTTGGCGACCGGCTATCTTGAGCATGGCCATTGTTGGATTGACAATCGGTATTCTCAGTTCAGTGCGATTGTGGCAATTTCCGGATCCAAGTTATCGTCAGCCGGATGCCAATACATTAGCTTTACATCAAGGATTTCTACGTCAGCAACAAGCCTGGGCTAAGGTACGTGAATATGCTGGGCCAACTGAGCGGGTACAAGCCAATCCAGATGGCTATGCTGCTGTAACGCCATGGCCAGCTACCTTACCTTATGTACTGTTTGCTGATCGGGCTATTGCTTATGCTAATCCTGAATATACTGCTTCATTCGCTTATCGTTATGATCTGGCTAAAAATATTCAACAATATCAACTGATACAAAATGTATTCTCTGCCCAACCCTCTGAGCAAGCACTTCGTACTATTCGTGATACTTTAAAAGTCAAGGTATTATTAGTAGATAAGTTTGATGCCGTATGGCATACGGAGGCAATTGAACGTTCTGGCTTCTATCAATTGGTTTATAAAGAAGCGAATTTTAAAATCTATGTAGCCACTTAGGGCAATGCCATTTTAGAAATTCCCCCCTTTGAAAAAGGGGGGCGAGGGGGGATTTAATCGGTTTTGCTCGCTACCAAGCTCTGCTTGGTAGTGTCTGCTTAAGAAGCTCGGCTTCGTCTACCTACCTCGCCAAGCAGAGCTTGGCACACCGGCATTACCCAGTAGAACTGGGTAACGAGCCAAATTTCATTAATTCGTGCAACCGTTCCCAATCAAAGGCGGGGCCGGGATCCGTTTTCCGTCCCGGTGCAATATCGCAATGACCCACAATACTGTTACGGTTAATATTGGGCCAAACTTGCTGCAATAAATTGATTAATTTTGCTAATTGCTGATATTGTTCATCGGTATAAGGCACCTCGTCACTCCCTTCGAGCTCAATTCCAACCGAAAAATCATTGCAGCGAGTGCGTCCCGCAAAACAAGAGACGCCCGCGTGCCAAGCTCGTTGGAATAAAGAAACATATTGAGTTATTTCACCAGTACGTCGAATTAATACGTGCGCAGAAACGCGTAACTGAGCAATGGTGGCAAAATAGGGATGAGCATCGCTCGCTAAAGTCTGGGTAAATAATTGCTCAATAAAGGGTCCGCCAAATTCTCCCGGGGGTAAACTAATGCCATGAATAACGATGAGATCGATATCCATCCCGGTCGGGCGTTCATCATAATGTGGTGAAGGACAATGAGAAATACCTTCTAACCACCCCGTTTCCAAATTGAGTTTCATCATCAACTCTCACTAAAAGTGCTTATGAGTTTCTTCATCTCTCGGTTTCAACTCAAAGAGTGACAGCATACGAGTAGAAAATTATAATAATATTTAAAGTCGTACTACATTATTTCTATGAACAATATTCCTCATAGTTATCATATCCATTGTTAATAGATGTTAAATTATAAATTGAGGTCAAGCGCATGACTATTGGGAAACGGTTACTGGTGGCGGCATTAGCTATTGGTTTTATACCGGCCGCTATAATTGGGACTATTGCTTTGCTCAATGGTCGCTCTGCCCTTTCCAATCAAGCCTTTGAACATCTAAAAAGTGTACGAGAAATAAAAAAAGCCCAACTGGAAAATTTTTTCTTCGACAAACAACGTGAGCTCCAATTTCTCATCGAGACGATATCCACTTTTAAGCAAAATGCCTTGCAAAAATTGCAAAGTGTTCAAGAAAATAAACAAGCTCAACTCGAATGGTATTTTCAAGAGCGGTTGAATGATATCAGTGTATTGTCAAAAATGGACTCTATTTCTCAGGCATTAGAACAATTTGATGGCGCGTTTAAAGCCGAAGGTTATAAGCCCAATGGACTACTCTCTTGGCAAGAGATCGAAGCCAGATTTGGTAATGAACTGCAACAATATCAAGAAAAATACGGCTATGATGATATTTTATTTATTGCTAAAGATGGTGATATCGTTTATACCGTCGCTAAGCGAGCTGATTTAGGCCAAAATGTATTAACCGGTGCGCTTAAAAATAGTCCTTTGTATAAGGCATTTCAAACGGGACTTAAAACCATTGCTGTCCATGATTTTGAACCTTATTCTATCATTGATAACCGCTATATTGCTTTCCTAACTGCCCCCATTTTCCGCTTTGGTGAATTGAGCGGGGTTTTAATCCTGAGTTTATCGCCCAATCGGATTGATACCATTGTGCAACAACGTCAAGGGATGGGCAAAACCGGCGAAACTTATCTCGTGGGTCAATTGAATGGACAAATGAGCTATCGTAGCAATCGCTCTCTGAAACCAGGGAATCAAGATGTGATTGGTGCTCCTAAAGGTGGCGAGGATATTAACCAAGCCTTAGCCGGACAAACTGGAATAGCCATTAAACTGGGGGATACCGGAATATTAGAATTAGGTGCTTATGCGCCACTACCGGTGCCAGGGCTAAAGTGGGGTATTATTACGACCATTGCTCTAGAAGAACTGTTAACTCCCAAAAACAGTGATGAAAAAGAAGATTTTTTTACCAAATACATTCATCAACAAGGCTATTATGATCTGCTGCTCATTCATCCGGCTGGGGAAATTTTCTACACCGTCCGGCATGAAGATGATTATGCTACCAATATTCTTCACGGTAAATATGCTGATTCACATTTAGGTCAACTGATCAAAAATGTTTTACAACACCAACAGTTTGAAATAACCGATTATGCGCCTTATCCGCCCAGCAACAATGCCCCAACCGCTTTCATTGCGCAACCGTTATTTTATCAAGATAAAATTGAGCTCATAGTGGTGTTGCAATTAGATGCAACCATGATGAACCAAATTATGGGAGCACGAGTGGGTATGGGGCAAACCGGTGAAACTTATCTCGTGGGGAGTGATAAACTCATGCGTTCGGATTCCTTCTTAGCACCCGCAACCCATTCGCTTAAAGCCGCTTTTGCTATTCCGCATCAAGGGATAGTCAACACTGACAGTAGTCAAGCGGCTTTAATCGGGCAAACCGGTGAGCAAATCACTAAGAATTATCAAGGTGATAACGTGTTATCTGCCTATACGCCATTACAAATCGGTAATAATCATTGGGCCTTAATCGCTGAAATCAGTCAGGCTGAAGCCTTTGCGCCCATTCTCAAATTAGAATGGCTATCCACTATAGTCGCACTAATCGCTACCCCCTTGATTATTGGCGTGGCTTTATGGCTTACTCGCAGCATTACTTATCCTTTACACAAAATAGTGACCGTCATTAATCAACTCGCCAAAGGTAAACTCCTCGCAGAAGCTTGTGAGAATATTGAAAGAGAGAAAGGGTTGTTAAGCAAAAAGCATGATGAAATCAGTATGATGCGCAAGGTCGTTTTAGCAATGTCTGAAATGCTACAACAAATCATCCTCGATACCAAAAATACCATTTTGGCCGCGAAGCAGGGGGATCTCACTCAACGAGTACATACGCAATATTATCATGGATTTATGAAAGAGTTAGGGGATAACACCAATCAATTAATCGCGACCACGGCTGAAATCATGGCCGATATGAATCGCGTGATGACCACATTAGCTCAAGGACATCTTCATGAAATCACCCAACATAACTATAAAGGCGCTTATGCGCAACTGGCTGACTCCGTTCAACTCACCATTGGTAACTTAACAACGACCATCACTGAAATTCAAGCCATCGTTAATCAAGCCAGCCGGGGACAATGGGATCAACTCATTGATCTGACCGGTAAACAAGGATTTACTCAAGAACTCAGTTTGGCTGTCAATGCGCTTATCACCATCCAAACTCATTTCAGTAACGATATTGGCAAATTATTAGCCAATCTCAAGGAAGGCGACTTAACTCAACCGATTCAAACGGAATATACTGGGGAATTTAATAACATTAAGCACAATGCCAACAGCACGATTGCCAAACTAATTAACATGCTATCCCAAATTAAGCAAAGTGCTGAAACCGTTAAAAACGCGGCGCGTGAAATTGAAAAAGGCAATCGAATTCTTTCTGCGCGCACCGACGAACAAGCGAGTTCGCTCGAACAAACCGCTTGTGCCATGACCCAAATCACCACCACCATTCAACGTAATACTGAGAATGCTAAAAATGCCAATCAATTAGCGAATAGTGCTTCAGCAGTAGCCAATAATGGCGGTCAAGTGATGCAACAAGTGATCAACAACATGCATCAAATCCAAACTTCTTCGCGAAAAATTTCCTTGATCATTAATGTCATTAACGAAATTGCTTTCCAAACCAATTTACTGGCGCTCAATGCGGCGGTTGAGGCAGCACGTGCTGGTGAACAAGGACGTGGTTTTGCGGTGGTTGCTGCGGAAGTCAGAAATTTAGCACAACGCTCAGCCAATGCCACTCAAGAAATCAAAGGCTTAATTGCGGAATCCGTAAAAAATGTCAAGGAAGGAACTCAATTGGTTGATAAAGCCGGTGAGAACATGCAGGAGATTATTACTTCTATTGGTAAAGTGACCAAAATGATCGCTGAAATTTCGGTGGGTTCTACTGAACAACTTGAAGGCGTTAAACAAATTAACTTAGCCATCGCGCAAATGGATGATATGACCCACCAAAATAACACCTTTGTGGAAGCAGCGGCGAAAAATGCCCAACAATTGGTTGAACAAGCCGTTCAACTGACGACGGCAGTTGCGCAATTTAAAGTAGAAAAATTGGATTGATAATAACTAAGGCACCAAAGTAGTTATCACTGCCAAGAGATAAAATCAAGGAATATTCCATGGATAGCAAAGAACGGTGTTGCGATTTAAAAAAAGGGTTGCTGATAATGACTGTTTGCTTATGGTCTCTCGCTACTGCACAGCCACCCAACCCAACCGGCGGACCACCAGCCCTGCCAGTAAAAACAGCACCCGTCAAGATCGGCACCGTCACCGACGAGATCACCACGATCGGCACTTTACGCGCAGAAGAAAGTGTAGTTATCCGCTCAGAAATTGCCGGGCGGGTGTTGTCGATTCACTTCGCCGAAGGTCAACAAGTTTCCCAAGGTGACGAACTGGTTACTCTCGATCCGGCCGAATACCAAGCCCAACGAGAAGAAAGTGCGGTGGCGGTAAAACTTAACCAACTCAACTTTGAGCGAGTTAAAGATTTATACAACAAACAATTATCGAGTCGTCAAGCCTATGACGAAGCTCAAGCGAAGTTAGAAGAATCTCGCGCTCTCCAGGCACTGGATCAAGTGCGGTTGGATAAAACGGTGATCCATGCTCCGTTCGATGGAATACTCGGATTACGCCAAATTAGCTCCGGCGCGTATATTCAGCCCGGGCAGGATTTAGTGAATTTGGCTAAAACCGATTCGGTCAAGCTGGATTTTCGGGTATCAGAACGATTTCTCCCTCAAATTCACCTGGGCCAACCGGTTAAAATTACCGTCGATGCTTATCCTAACCAAACCTTTATCGGCAAAGTCTACGCTAGTGAAGTGACTGTAGATGAAGAAACTCGTACTCTCCTGCTCCGCGCTAGCCTCCCCAATACCAGCGGCGAATTAAAACCTGGGATGTTTGCCCGCGTAGCGTTGGTGCTGGAAGAACGTCGTCATGCTTTGCTGATTCCGGAGCAAGCTTTAGTTCCGCAAGGCAAAGAGAACTTGGTATTCAAAATTGTCGAAGGCAAAGCGTTACAAACCAAAGTCACGTTAGGACAACGGCGCGAAGGTGAAGTAGAAATTTTGGCCGGCTTAAGCACCAAAGATCAAGTAGTGACCGATGGTCAAATCAAATTACGTGATGGTATGCCGATAGTCATTTTACCTAACGCACCGTCGGCCGGAAAATAACAATATGATTATTTCAACCATTTCTATTCGCCGTCCGGTGCTCGCGACGGTTATGAGCTTGCTATTGGCACTGGTCGGCGTGATTGCCTTTCAGCGGTTATCGATACGTGAATATCCTAAAATCGACTCGCCGGTGGTATCCGTGCGCACTGTATATACCGGCGCCAGCGCTGAAATTATCGAAAGTCAAATCACTCGTCCCCTGGAAGAATCTTTAGCCGGCATTGAAGGCATTCGCACTCTCAAATCGGTTAGCCGCGAACAGGTGAGTCAAATTACCATCGAATTCATCCTCAGCCGTGATCCCGATGCCGCTGCCAACGATGTGCGCGATCGGGTGTCACGAGCACGAGGATTATTACCAGAAGAAGCCGATGATCCCGTGGTGGCGAAAATCGAAGCCGACGCGAATGCCATCCTCTGGTTTGCCTTTTCCAGCGATCGTCATAGCGCCTTGGAAATTACCGACTACGCTCGTCGTCAAGTGATTGATCGCTTGCAAACCTTGCCCGGGGTGGCGCGGGTGATCATCGGTGGTGAGCGACGTTATGCCATGCGCATCTGGCTCGATCGAGAACGATTAGCGGCTTATAGTCTGACACCACAAGACGTGGAAAATGCTTTGCGGCAACAGAACTTAGAAGTCCCTTCCGGCCGCATCGAAAGCCAGCAACGGGAATTTACCGTGCTAGCCGTTACCGATTTGCGTAACTCAGAAGAATTTAATAACGTGATTATCAAACAAGCCAATGGCTATCCGGTGCGGTTAAAAGACATCGGGCGAGCAGAAATCGGCGCTGAAGATGAACGCAATTTGGTACGCTTTATGGGTAAAGCCGCCGTGGGGCTGGGTATCGTCAAGCAAGCCACCGCTAACACTTTGGAAGTGGCTACGGCAGCGCGCCAACAGGCTGAAAATATGAAGAATTTGTTACCCGCTGGGATGACTTTGCACGTGGCTTTTGATTCCTCGATCTTTGTCGAGAAATCTATCGAAGCGGTGTACCACACCATGGGCGAAGCGTTACTGCTGGTAACGTTAGTGATTTTTCTGTTCCTGCGCAACCTGCGTGCGACCCTAATTCCCTTTATCACCATTCCGTTATCACTGACGGGTGCATTTATCTTTCTCTGGGCTTTCGGGTTTTCTATTAATATCTTGACATTACTGGGATTAGTCCTCGCCATTGGGTTAGTCGTCGATGATGCTATCGTCATGCTAGAAAATATTCATCGCCATGTTGAAGAGGGCATTCCACCTTTCAAAGCGGCACTGATGGGTTCTGAGGAAATTGGTTTCGCGGTGTTAGCGATGACCACCACTTTGGCAGCGGTATTCATTCCCTTGACCTTTAGCACCGGCAATATTGGACGACTGTTTACTGAATTTGCTTTGACCGTGGTGGCAGCGGTGCTGGTGTCTGGTTTTGTCGCTTTGACCCTGACGCCGATGATGTGTTCCAAAATGCTGCGTCACCAAACCCGACATAATTGGCTCTACCGTCTGATTGAATCCATTCTCAATGGCATTAACTGGCTTTATAAAACGCTGTTGCGCTGGAGTCTCAAAGTACGTTGGTTGATCCTGTTGATTTTTCTGGGCGTAACCGTTGCTGCTGGTCATTATACGTTACAACTGAAAGAAGAACTTTCACCGCTAGAAGATCGGGGAATCGTCATCGGCATGGTACTAGCACCAGAAGGGGCTACTCTAGCGTATACCGACAATTATGCTAAACAAATCGAAAGCTTTTACCGGCAGATTCCGGAAGTCCGTACTTATTTCATGATAGTAGCGCCCGGCTTAGATCGACCTAATCCGGTTAATACTTCTTTATCTTTTATTAGTCTTAAACCTTGGGAAGATCGGCAACGTAGTCAGCAAGACATCGCCAAAGAATTATTTCCAAAATTCATGGGATTAGCTGGGGTACTCGCCTTTCCTATCAATCCCCCCTCACTGGGACAAAGTTTTCGCAGTTTGCCCGTACAATTCGTTATCCAGGCAGATTCTTACTTGCATTTGGACAAGCTGGTGAATGCGCTGATGGCCAAAGTACGCGATAATCCCGGCTTACAAAAACTGGATAGCGATTTGAAACTCAATAAACCGCAGTTGGTGGTGACGGTCGATCGTGACAAGCTGGCTGATGTCGGCGTGCGGGTAGAAGACGTGGGACGTACCCTGGAAACCCTTTTGGGTGGACGCCAAGTCACTCGTTTCAAACAGGAAGGCGAACAATACGATGTAATCGTCAAACTAGCCGATAAAGATCGTACTCGCCCCAATGATTTGAACGCTATCTTTGTTCGGAATCAGGATGGCAAACTGATTCAGTTATCCAATTTGGTTAAGTTAGAAGAAACCGTGGCGCCGAAAGAACTCAATCACTTCAACCGAATGCGAGCCGCCATCATTTCCGCTGATTTGGCACCGGGTTACAGCTTAGGCGAAGCGCTTCATTTTATGGAACAATCGGCTCGTGAAACCTTGGATAACAGCGTCCAACTCACCCTGGACGGTCAGTCTAGAGAATTCCGTGAATCGGGTGCTGAATTATGGTTTACTTTCGGCTTGGCGCTGGTCTTCATTTATCTGGTATTGGCAGCACAGTTTGAAAGCTTTACTGGACCATTCGCCATTATGTTTACCGTGCCATTAGCGATTTTAGGTGCCGTGCTAGCGCTAGATTATACCGGTTCTACCCTCAACGTCTACAGCAAAATCGGTTTAGTGATGCTGGTAGGACTAATCACCAAACATGGCATCCTGATCGTCGAATTTGCTAACCAATTGCAGGAAAAAGGTTACACGGTGCGGGATGCCGTAGTGGAAGCGGCGGGCTTGCGCCTTCGCCCGATTCTGATGACGACTGCGGCTATGGTACTGGGTGCAACCCCGTTGGCACTCGCCACCGGCGCCGGCGCGCAAAGTCGTCAACCGATCGGTTGGGTTATCGTGGGAGGCTTATTGTTGGGCACTTTCTTAACTCTGTTTGTGATTCCATCGGCTTATACGCTAATAGTTGGCAAGCGTAAACCCGTGGTGAAGGATTAAGAGCAACTTCAAACTATACACACACAGCCACACTCAAACCTAATTTTTACCGGCGATAGCCAGCGTTGCGAGCGCTTGCCAACTCAGTTGACTTTTGGGTTAGTATGGGATACAAATTCATTTAACCAGTATCAATTCTGGAGTCAAAAATATGTTAAATACTCTCATTGTTGAAGCCAATTTATCACTTCCTACCCAAGATAATCTCCCGAGCGATGATGGTGTCCCTATGGAAACGGAACGACATAAGAAACAAATGGACTTACTGATCTATTCACTTGAACCCTGGTTAAATAATCATCCTCAAGGGGGTTATGTTGGTGGTAATATGTTTATTTACTATAGCTTTAAGCAAATCCGCCATCAAGATTTTAAAGGTCCGGATGTTTTTGTGGTGCTAGGCGTTCCTCACGGGGAGCGGAAAAGTTGGGTGGTATGGGAAGAAGGTAAGACACCCGATATTATCATCGAATTGTTATCGGAAAGCACTGCTAAAGAAGATAAAACCAAAAAGAAAATGATTTATCAAAATCAACTCAAGGTTTCAGAATATTTTTGGTTTGACCCTTTTAACCCCGATGATTGGGCTGGATTTCGGCTCAGTGGAGGAAATTATGAAGCCTTATTGCTCGAAAATGAGCATTTTGTCAGTCAGCAATTAGGACTAGCTCTCGTTCGTTGGCAAGGCATCTACAAAGGTGTTGAGACCACTTGGTTGCGTTGGGCTACCTTAGCTGGCGATTTATTGTTACTCCCTGAAGAAACTGAAACTCAACGTGCTCAACGAGCAGAACAACAAGCTCAACGAGCAGAACAACAAGCTCAAGTAGCAGAACAACAAGCTCAAGTAGCAAAACAACAAGCTCAAGTAGCAAAACAACAAGTTCAAGTAGCAAAACAACAAGTTCAAGTAGCAGAACAACGGATTAAATCGGTAGAACAACAACTTGAAGTTGAAACGCAACGGGCTAAGACTGCTGAAGCTGAAATTAATCGCTTAACCGCACTATTAGCTGAAAATTTAAAGTAATCAACCGGTTATTAGGATGATGGATTTCGCTGATGTTTAACTCGTCCTACGTTCTCTGCTCCGGTTAACCGGTTGAAATTCCGTTTCCAACTCACACCGGGCGAACCCGTGGGTTCGATTCTACAATTTAACGAAACAAAATTAAGTCAGTCAATTTGGTAATAATAAATAGGTCAATAACGAACGGAGAACATTGTGAGTAGTATCGCTAATACCATTTATCAAGCTATAGTGAACCATACCCATTGGAAAAAACACTTGCATGATATTATTAAACAAGGTGGCAACCCGGATGATTTTGCCATCGAGCAAGACCAATTTGATAACTGGTTAAAAACTAATGCAAAAGAATTAAGCCAATATGAACATTACTCAAAAGTGGTAGAATTAAACCGTAAGCTCCATTATGAAGCACAAAAAATTATTCATCTTGCCTTGAGCGGAAAACCAACGGAAGCTAAAGCACTAATAGAATATGGTAGTGATTTTGAACATCTTTCGCAAAATCTCGTCCAAAATATCATTGCTTGGCATGATATTGTTATTGGTAAAAAACAACAGCAAGGTTGAATAACCGTCATTTCGATAATACCTATCAAAATTAATAACATCACTATGGCTAATATAAACAAAGTAGTACTGGCTTATTCAGGTGGTTTGGATACTTCTATTATCCTCAAGTGGTTACAAGATCAATATCAATGCGAAGTAGTTACTTTTACTGCTGACATTGGACAGGGAGAAGAACTCGAACCGGCGCGTGCTAAAGCTCAAGCTTTGGGTGTCAAGGAAATTTATATTGAGGATTTGCGCGAAGAATTTGTAGGAGAGTATGTATTTCCCCTGTTTCGAGCTAATACCGTTTATGAAGGTGAATATTTACTCGGTACTTCCATTGCTCGACCTTTGATAGCTAAACGTTTGGTCGAAATTGCTAATCGAACTGGGGCAGATGCGATTGCCCATGGTGCAACCGGGAAAGGTAATGACCAAGTCCGTTTTGAATTAGGTGCTTATGCTTTAAAACCGGACATTAAGGTGATAGCCCCTTGGCGCGAGTGGGATTTAACTTCTCGGGAAAAACTCTTGGCTTACGCTGAACAGCATAATATTCCGATAGAACGGAAACGCGGTAATCAATCGCCTTATTCTATGGACGCCAATTTACTGCATATTTCTTATGAAGGGGGACCACTGGAAGATCCCTGGCAAGAACCCGAAGAGGAAATGTGGCGCTGGAGTGTTTCGCCAGAACGGGCACCCGATAAACATTTGATTTTAGAATTAGAATTTGCTCAAGGTGATATTGTCGCGATTGATGGTACCCCAATGAAGCCGGCTCGAGTGTTGAGTTATCTTAACAAAGTCGCGGGTGCCAATGGAATTGGACGACTTGATTTGGTCGAAAATCGTTATGTGGGCATGAAATCTCGCGGTTGTTATGAAACACCTGGCGGTACGGTTATGCTCAAAGCCCATCGGGCAATAGAATCGCTCACTTTAGACCGGGAAGTGGCTCATTTAAAAGATGAATTAATGCCGCGCTATGCCAGTTTAGTTTACAATGGCTATTGGTGGAGTCCCGAACGTAAATTATTACAAGAATTAATCGATTCTTCCCAATCCCATGTGAATGGTAAAGTTCGTCTCAAACTGTACAAAGGCAATGTCATTGTGACTGGACGTTATTCGGCAACCAATAGTCTCTTTGATGCCAATATCGCCACTTTTGAAGAAGATGAAGGTGCCTATAATCAAAAAGATGCGGAAGGATTTATTAAGCTGAATGCGTTACGGTTGCGGATAGCGGCGCAGTTACAATCCAGGTAAAGCGGATGACTGCTTCCACTCAGACGTTAACTTACTCCCAAGCACTACAACTGGCTTTTCAACACCATCAAGCCGGTAATTTATCTCAAGCTGAGGCAATCTATCGCCAAGCGTTACCAATAGCGCCTCAGCCCAGTGAGCTATTGCACTTACTGGGTGTCATTGCCGCTCAGCGGCAGCAATTTGACGAAGCGATTGAACTGATTAATCAAGCTATTGCTCTAGATAATACGGTGGCTAATTTTTACAGTAGTTTGGGCGGTGCGCTGAGTGGACAAGGTCAATGGGCAGAAGCGATAGAGAATTTTAACCGGGCATTAACTTTAGATCCGAATCACTTAGAGGCGCACTATAATTTAGGTAATTTATTGCGTCATCATCACCAGTGGGCACAAGCCGCTCAGCATTATCGGCAGTATTTAGCCTTAAATCCCAATGATGCGACAGTACATGATTATTTGGGTTCGGTCTTGCTATCACAAAGACAAATTAGCGAAGCAGTCAAGTGTTACCAACAGGCTTTAGCTTTAAAACCCAATGATGCTGAAATTAATCACAATTTAGGTTATGCCCTAGCGGAATTGGGTAAATTTTCCAAAGCCGTAGACTCTTATCAACGGGCACTGGCGCTCGCACCGAATAATGCTCAAACTCATAAAAATCTAGGTGATGTTTTGAGAATCCAAGGTCATTTGGATAAAGCGATGGTTGCTTACCAACAAGCATTAGCTTTAAACCCAAGCGATGCTGATACCTACAATAATTTGGGTACGGTATTCAGTCAAATGGGTCATCTGAGTAAAGCGACCCGGTGTTTCCAACAAGCACTCCAATTAGTCCCTGATTTTTCTGAGGCGGGTAGTAATTTAGCCAGTAGTTTGTTATATCAAGGTTTGATTCAGCAAGCTATAAGCTATTATCAGCAAATTTTGGCAGCACGACCAAATGCCTTGACCCATAGTAATTTGCTCTTAGCTTCTCAGTACCAAACCGATGTTGATTTAACCACGCTATTCTCAGCGCATCAACAATTCAATCAACAATATGTTCTGCCTTTGGCAGCGTCGATTCAGCCCCATTTGAATGATCGTTGCCAGCAGCGCAAGTTAAAAATTGGCTACATTTCAACTGATTTTCATAAACACTCCGTTGCCTATTTCATTGAACCAGTGCTTGCCCAACATGACCATGAACAGTTTGAAATTATTTGTTATGACAATAGCACTACCACCGATAAAGTCACTCAACGTCTTAAAAAATCGGTTGATCAGTGGATAAATTGCGCGGGTTGGTCTGATGAAGAATTAGCAGAAAAGATTAGACAAGCCGCTATCGATATCCTCGTTGATTTGGGTGGACATACTAACCAAAATCGCCTCCTGGTTTTTGCCAGAAAGCCAGCACCGGTACAAATCACTTATTTGGGTTATCCGAGTACTACCGGTTTGACGACCATCGACTATCGAATAACCGATAACCACGTGGATCCAGAAGGTAAAACGGATTCATTCAATACTGAACAATTAATTAGAATGCCCAATAGTTATTTTTGTTACCGTCCAGACGATGACAGTCCTCCAATCAATCCTCTACCGGCTCTTAAGAAAAAACAGATTACTTTCGGCTCATTTAATAACTATGCCAAATTAAACGCCGATATTTTAGCGAGTTGGGCACAAATATTACAGCGGGTTCCTGGCGCGAAACTCTTACTTAAAGCGAGAAGTTTAAATGATCCGGATACCCGGCAGCAGCTTAAGCAAAAATTAATCGCCTTAGGAATTGACTCTGGACGTCTGATTCTCGCTAACTATGCGGATTCCACTGTAGCTCATTTGAAATATTACCATCAAATCGATATTGCTTTAGACAGTTATCCCTATCATGGTGCTACCACAACTTGTGAAGCGTTATGGATGGGAGTGCCGGTGGTGACGTTAGGAGGAGAACGACCGGCTTCGCGGATGGGACTTAGTATTTTATCTGCTCTCGGTTTAACCGAACTGATTGCAGATACGCCGGCAGAATACATCGAGATTGGCGTTAACTTAGCGAACGATATGAGTTATTTGCAAAAATTACGCGCTGGGTTACGGCATAAAATGCAAACTTCTCCCTTGATGGACGACCAAACTTTTACTCGCCATTTGGAAATGGCTTATCGCCAAGTGTGGGAAAAATGGTGTGTGGGGAAGTCAACTGCTTAAAATCCCCCCTCACCCCCCTTTTTCAAAGGGGGGAATTCTTAACTTAATGGGAGTGACCACGCCGGCATGTGGGAACGAGCAATCATTCCAAGATTAATTAACGTGGTCGAGTAGGATATTTTTCTTCAAGTTGACGTCGCAATTCCTGATATTTTTGTTGCATTTGTTTAAAGTCAATTTTCCATTGTTCACAAGCAGCTTGGTTATCTAGACACCATTGCATTTGCGCATTTTCTAATTTTTGGTGTCCGGCTTTTCTTTGTTGAGCTTGTCTTTGGTTAAATTGTTGCTTGAGTTCGGCACATTGTTCCGGGTGCTCTTGGCATTGTTTCTTTAAAGCTTGTGCTTCTTCGTGCATCTGTCGTTTGTTAGCTCGATATTCTTTACACCATTCTGGATCAGTGGCACAACGTCGTAGCAACGCTTCACGCTGTTCAGCGCGTTGCTGGCAAACTTCAGTGCTAGCAACACAATCGGGATCAATCATGGGCGGTGTAAGGGTAGACGATTGGGTCAGTGGTTCAGCCGGTTGAGCCCAACTCAATAGCGGCGCAGACCCCAATAAAATTAACAGTGGTATCACAGTGATTTTAATCATTTTCATATTAACCTCGGTACGGAAAAGTAATCGGTTGACCATCTAATAAAGCCACTTGACCTTGCAATTGTAAGCGTCCTTCTGCAAACCAATGAATTGCTTGAGAATAAATCCGATGTTCTTGTTGCAAAACCCGATAGGCTAAACTGTCTTCATTATCATCCGGTAACACTGGGACCCGGGCTTGGATGATGACCGGTCCCGCATCTAAATCCTCCGTGACAAAATGGACACTGGCACCATGCTCTTTGACACCAGATTCTAATGCACGGCGATGGGTATGTAAACCCTTGAAAGCCGGTAATAAGGATGGATGAATATTGAATAACCGCCCCCGATAATGAGCAACCAATTCTGGGCTAAGTATTCGCATAAATCCAGCGAGGATAACTAATTTAGGTTGATATTGATCGATAGCGGTTTGTAAAGCGATATCAAAATCGAGACGCGTTTTAAATAAGCTATGATCGACGATTGCTGTGGCAATGCCGGCTTGTTGGGCGTAAAGTAAACCTCCGGCTTGGGAGCGATTGCTAATCACCGCTCGTATTTCAATCAGTGGATCAGCGGCATCGATGATAGCTTTTAAGTTACTGCCCCGTCCAGAAATGAGAGCGACCAGTGGTAATTTTTCCATGTTTTAAATCCCCCCCATCCCCCCTTTTTCAAAGGGGGGGGGAATAAATTAATAAATATTTTTATTGACTACATTAGGTTACGCATCAAACCGTTTTGCTCTTATTCCCACCTTTAAACCATTTTTCTCCTCTTCCCCCCTTTTTCAAAGGGGGGTTAGGGGCAATGCCATTAAGTTAAGCAATTGGGTGTTAGGGCGAACACGTCGGTTCGCCCCTACCTACGGGATATTTGGTAGGGGCAGACCGGCGTGTCTGCCCTTAACTTAATGGCATTGGGGGTTAGGGGGGATTTACCGAAGGTCAATTTCCCGAAATCCCAGTTCCCCCCTTTGAAAAAGGGAGAAAACTTCTTAAGTTGATGACAGTGGTGCGTAACCTGAGTTATTACTGAAAATGTTTAAGTGATGCCCTGAAACACAATCCTTTCGCTAGGATGTTCTTTAACGGTTCCCATTAGCCATACGGTTTCACCCATTTCCTGAAGATATTTTACCGCTGCTGCTGCGGATTCTGCTGCGACACCAATGACCATGCCAATGCCGCAGTTAAAAGTGCGGTACATTTCCTGGTCTTCAATTTGACCTTGTTGTTGCAACCAATTGAAAATAGCAGGACGAATCCAACTCGTGGTATCAATATGAGCACATAAGCCCGTGGGTAAAACCCGAGGTACGTTTTCTAGCAAACCACCGCCGGTAATATGAGCTAAGGCGCGGACTGGAATTTTTTTCATGAGTTGTAACAGCGGTTTGACATAAATACGGGTCGGTTCTAGTAACACTTCACCCAATTGGCGTCCATCAAAGTTTTGTTCCAACGGTGTTTGGGAATATTCCAAAATTTTACGCACGAGCGAATAACCGTTAGAATGAATACCACTAGAAGCTAAGCCAATGAGAACGTCACCGGCTTGAACTTGACTACCATCGATAATGGCGTTTTTTTCGACAATTCCTACTGCAAAGCCAGCTAAATCATAGTCATTTGCTTGATACATCCCGGGCATTTCAGCCGTTTCGCCACCGACTAAAGCAGCACCGGCTAATTCACAACCGCGAACAATTCCCGCAATAACTTGAGTTGCCAGTTCAACATCTAATTGACCCGTGGCATAATAATCCAGAAAAAAGAGTGGTTCAGCACCCGAGGTCACAATATCGTTAACACACATGGCGACTAAATCAATGCCAATAGTGTCATGTTTACCATAAGCGAGAGCGAGTTTTAATTTGGTACCAACGCCGTCGGTTCCGGAAACGAGGACTGGATTTTTATAACGTTCTAGCGGAATTTCAAATAAAGCACCAAAGCCACCGATTCCACCCAATAACTCCGGGCGATGAGTGCGCGCTGTTAGCGGCTTAATGCGTTCAACGAGTAAGTTACCGTTGTCGATATTGACGCCGGCATCACGGTAGCTGAGAGAAGGCGATTTTTGATTGGTCATTTAATAAGTATCTAAAGTAAAATCAATTTGTTAGTTAGATATTCTCGTTCCCACGCTCCCGCGTCACTGCCATTAACTTAAGCCCTAACTCCCCCCTTTGACAAAGGAGGGACCGGGGGTGATTAAAAAAAGTTTATCTCATTCACATGGTTAATTACCACTCCCTACCCCCATCTTTACTTAAGGAGGAGGAACTTTTCCTTAACTTAATGGCAGTGACCCTACGCTAGCTTAGTAAACTTCATCATGTGTTCCGATATCGATGAGTAATGCTTTATTTTCATCAACGAATTTGAATACCAAACGATATTCATATGTAATACTGAGTGCCCAATAATCTTTTAAGTTACCGCTTAAGTTGTGAGTTTTTAATGAAGGATGAAAGGGTTTAGAGCTAAATAAGGTTAACTTCGCTTCAAGTTTTGAAATCAAATCCGGATGTTTTCTTTTCCATTTGGTTAAAATTTTTAAAAATGGCTCATCCCATAAAATTTCAATCATCAGCAACCGCTCTCATGAGGTCAGCTACAGTACCAGAAGTCACCATACCTTGCTGGTAATTTTCTTGTGCTTGTTGACCTCTTGCCGCAATCTGCGAACGCCGGCGGTCCTGAATTCTTTTAGTGAGGGTATCAACAATAAAATATTGCTCTTCTAAAGACAAAGAGGAAATCGTGTTCAAAATCTCGTTAATATTTATCAGTTGCATAAGTAATTCCAGTTAGTTTTGCTCGCTACCAAGCCGAGCTTGGTAACGAGTTAACGAAAAAGCCCCCCCCTTTGTCAAAGGGGGAAGTAAACTGCTTAACTTAATGGCAGTGACGCGGAAGCGTGGGAACGAGGAAACGAGGAAAAACAAGGAAATTCATGTTACTTCGTATTATCACATGCTTTGTCTTTACCAAAAGGACTAGGCAATGGACAATTATCAGGCACATCAGTTGCTAAACAAGTTGTTGTGAAGAAAAGAGTATCACTGCTTTCACTTCCACCTACAGATACTCGCGCCATTATTTCAGCCTCGACCCACCAGGCATATTGTATAGCATATACCACATTAAAATCGGCATAACCATTAGTACCGGTTTTAATGGTTAAATTGTCCACTGTGATAACATTGCCAGGATCAAGTTGGTTATTCCCATTTTTTTCTTCACCAATATCGAGTAGACCATTCCGATTAATGTCTTCATTATCACATCCAATAGCATCAAGAGTAACTTTCTTATCTGCATTTAGGCCTGCTGTTCCCTTGGCATACCGAGATGGATAAATACTTAAAATGACTTCAGCATCACTAATTGGAGTACCATTGGAGTCAGTTACCAATGCCGTAAAAGGTACTTTATATCTTATTCCTTCTTCCTTTAAGATAACATTACCCGAACCAAGCGTTACAAATAAACTTTGTTTAGCAACAGTTAAATTGACTACTTCAGCAATATCAGTTCCAGTAACAACTGCTCTTATTGCTACACCATTTGCTGCACTGGTAGAAGGTCCAGCAATATAGGTGGTCGAGGTTCTACCAAAGTCATCCGTAATTGCAGAACCTTGAGTTATTCGTCCACCACTAATATCGGTAAGAAGAAACTCAACTTGTTGACCAGCAACTAAATTATTATCGGCATCTCGTACCACTGCTAAAATTTTGCTTTGTTGGGTTTCTGTTCCCACTGGATTTACCCCAATCACCGCTGGGTTAGCTTGAACATTGATAAATTTTGGATTAGTGGCTACAAATCGGAGTGTTAATTGCTGTGACGGACCGCCTGGTTTTTCAGACTGTATAGTAATAATAGCACTACCCGCATTACCACTTGGACGTACGGTAAAGGTAGCATTACCATTAATGAGATCAGTAATGACTTGATTACTATCCAATTGTCCACGGGTAGTTGAAAGTAGTAATTTTTCATTGACTTGATTGATTCCGCCCTCATCCCAATGAACTTTAAACTGTTGACCTGCTGTAGCTTGGAGCGATATTCGACAACCTAAATCCAATATTCCATTATTATTCAAATCTTCACCGGGATCTAAGATACGGTTGTTGTTGGTATCTTCATAATCGGCTATGGAAGTACAAAGCGGGTTGTTACCGGTTGGTTCAACAATGAAATTACTATCCGAGATAGTTAACTTGAATGTCGCACTATCCGCTCCTGATGCACTGGCTGTGATGGTATCCTTACCGGCGTGAGTGGCTATCAGTTTTACCGATGCTTGACCTAACGTGTTAGTTGTAGGAGAAGGCGGATCAAAAGTATTGCCCAAATCAGAAGTCAAAGTTACCGCTTTATTGGCGATACCGCTACCCGCAGAATTGGTTACCGTAATAACAAAATTAGCGTCAGTATTAGCAATCACCGCAGAAGGTCCAGATATACCCACTTTTGAACCAGTAACCTCAATCTCAATGGTATCTTCGCGAATTTCTCCGGTAGCGGTTGGAACAGTGGCTCGCACAGTAATCGTTCGATTGTCTGGATTTCCTAGCGTGGTTAGACGGGCTTGAGCGCGTCCGGACGCATCTGTTTTACCGGCGACAGCTTGAGTGGTCGTTTGGCCGGCGGTGACTATTTGAATGGGTTGAATTTCCCCCGAACTGGTTTCAAAAGACACTGTTGCCCCGTCGACGAGGTTATTATGTTCATCTTTAACAATCGCAGTAATAATAACGCCTTCGGTAGGACTTGCAGAACTCAGTTGGAAACTAGTTGCTATTAAGTCCAGGCTACTCACTTCTTTGACATTACTTGTCGCTGCTGGCTTAAAAACAATCTCAATTGTATTGCTATTTAAAATAGGTTCCCCATCGGTTTTACTTAACGCCACGGCGGTTACTTTGACAGTACCAGGCAGGCTATTTTTAACTTTCGCGACAAAGGTACCGGTGGCATCATCCGTGTTACCCTTGAATTTATCAAAAATGGTTGAGCCAGTGATATCATTGCCTTTATCGCTCGGTGATACGAGAAGTTTCACCGGAACTTTAGGCATCGGTGAACCGTCTCCATCTCGAGTTAACACAGTTAAGGTAGCGAAATTTTCCTGATCCGTACTGATTTCCACACTATTTTTATCTGCCGTAAGCGTTAAGGTGGCTGGGATGGGAACTGACACCGGGGTAAAGACTACTGGCGTCGGTTCGCCCACCACTCCTTCTGATACCGGCGTGATATTAACGGTTAAAATTTCCGTTAGACTATCAGTCATATCCTCGGTGGTGGTCACGGTGGTACGAAATTCACCTAACGCATTTGTTTTACTGTCAGTGGCTGCAGCAATCGTCACTTTATCAGAATCGGCGATTAAACTCACACTCTTGCCTGGTAACGGATTCCCACTGGCATCACGAGGAATAACCACTAACGTGATTTTCGACTTACCATTTGCCGGTTGAGGCGAATCAACTGCGAGTAATTCAACCGTGCTAGGGAATGCTGCGCTATCACTAGAGGGTTTGAAGGTAACGGTGACGGGTGGATGAGCAATCTCAGTATCTTTAACAGAAATACTGACATGCACATCACCGGCTTGCCGGGAAGTGATTCCGACTTTAAATACCCCGGTGTCATCTGTTACGACTTGTCCTTGGGCATCTTTTTTCTGTTGATCATCTACCTTAGCAACCGCTGAGGTACCGGTTGGCATTTGCACCACAATCGGTACGTTCGGAACAGCTCTGCCGCCGCTATCTCTGGCAATGACTTGAATGACAACTGGATCTTTACCATTTGCGTCTTGGTTATTATCAATTACCGTTACACTCAAATCAGCGACTTCTAAACCAATGGCTACAAAGGTTAATGCAACTGGAGCACCGGTTACCTGAGTTCCTTTGGCATCCTTAGCAATTGGCGTAATATTAACGGTTTCTGCAACCGCATCCGTTACCGTGGTCAGAAATTCACCTAAACTATTGGTTTTACCGGTAGCTGCTGCAATTTTAGCATTGGTGGAATTGCTTACTAACTCCATATCGACACCTGGAAGCGGTTTGCCTTGGTTATCAAACACCACCGCACGTAAATTGATAGCTGCTTGACCATCCGCCGGTTTTTGAGCGTCGCCGATAACCTCTAACTGAATGCTCGCTGGGATGACGGCACCAGCAAGTGGGGTAAAGGTAATATATTTAGGCGTACCTGGAATAGTATCCACTACTGGGATTATTCTAAAAGTACCTGGGACATTATGTTTAACTGCAACCCGAAATTCTCCAATCTCATTGGTTTTGCCTTCGCCAATTTTTAAATTCGGATCGTCAGCCAGAAATTTCACTGCTGCATCTTTTACGGGCGTCCCATTCGCTGCCTTAACAGTGACTACCAAGATACTCTCTGATTCATTATTAGCCGGTTGATTATCATTCAATATTTGGAAATCAATAACCGCACTGGTAGCCGGTGCCGGTGCTACAAAAGTTAAGGTTTGGGTCGTTATCGGAGCGGTTTGACCTTTGAGTGCTGCTGTGACTTGAAATGATTGCGGTTTGGCACTCGTTATAGTTGTGCGAAATTCACCCAATTCATTCGTTTTTCCCGCCGCGTTATCGAAGCCAATCTCTTGCTGCGCATTGGTAAACAAGACGACTTCTTTACCAAACAGCGGCGTATTTTGCGCATCACGAGGGATTACGATTAAAGTTATCTTAGACTGACCATCTGCGGGTTGGTTATTATTTTCAACTTTTAAATCAATCTGGCTTACGGGAGGACCTCCACCGGGTACAGTACTGTCAGTGGCAACAAAATTAATCGTGGTTGGTGAAGTGGTGACTGAAGTTTGTTCAACCGCAAAGCTAACGCCAACTTTGCCGGCTCGAGTAGACGTAATCGCGGTTTCAAAAGAGCCATCATCACCGGTAAAGCCTTTTGCTGGAATGGCTTTAGTTTCTTCTCCAGCGGAGAGTTGGACCACAATGGGTGCATTCTTTACCGGTTGACCCCGATCATTTTTGGCAGAGACTTTGACTTTAATGGCATCTTTACCCGTCGCCTTTTGATAATCGTCGGTTATACTCTCAATGTTCAAGTTGGTTACTGGAGTATCGGCACTAACAAAAGTAATTGAACGGGAATTACGGACTGGACTACCTACCAATTGATTGTTTTTATCGACTACCCAAGCTTGAACCGTAACCGTGAATTCACCGACGGCTGTACTGGTTGCTGTAAAAGTGGCACTGCCACCGGCATCGGTAGCTTGTTGAGTCTTATCAAAAATGATCGGTGAGGTGTCACTGTCCGCAGTTATTTCTACCTGAGCATCTTTTAGTGGTATATTTCTGTTGTCACGGACTCTCGCAACTAACGTAATTTTGGCTGTACCATCGGCTATTTGGGTTGGCGGTGAAGCAATCAAGGTAACCGTAGCGGGTACAACTACGACTGTGGGCGTTTCTCCTGGTACCGTTGGTTGAGCAGCAACAGCGGTAAATTCAATCTTTTCTGAGCTACTACTGACTGTTCCAGCAACGGCTCTAGCGGTAAATTGCTCGACAACGGTATCGGTAAAAGTAACGACAAAGAAGCCGGCTTCATTAGTTTTGCCATCATTGGCAATGGTCATTTTAGCAGAGCCACCACTAACTAAAATACTCACTGGAAAATCAGCGACCGGTACTTCTTCTGTCGCTTCTGCAGAAATTTTACTCGTAATTTGACCGACTAGGCTAATCGAACTTTGACCATTCGCTTCTGCTTTTTCAGGTATCGGCTTGTCTAGAGTAATTGTGGTTGGTTTTATGCCAGTAGCTGACTCGCCCGTCGTAAAAATAATAGCTTGAGTCGCATTGGCTACGGTCTCACCACTCGTTGTAACTGCAGTGAGGTTCACCGTTTCAGCAATGGTATCAGTCACGGTGAGTTCAATATAACCCGATGCGCCAGTATTACCAGTTATCGAAAACGTTTGCAATTCTCCACCTATTTTTAACTGAGCGGTGATCGAGTCACTATAAATCCGAATAGGAACGTTAGGAATCGGTGATTTCGTGACATCATTTCGCGCCAAAACGATTAATTTTGCTGTGGTAACCCCATCGGCTGAAACATTATTACTTTTAACGATGATTTCAGGCGTTATGGCTTCTCCCGTTGCAATCGTCCCGGTTCTAAAATCAAGCGAATAGGTTCCAATGGTCAAGCCACCGACAATTGGGGTGACTTTGAGCGTTTCTGGGACCATATCAACAATTCCAATGCAAAGTTCCCCAGTGGAGGTTGTGGGTGCAATAACCGTTGCTGGCACCTTCAAAAAGTAGTCTGGATCACTCTTCATATCCAAACCGGTGTTATGAGTACAACTAGAATCATCACTAGAAAGAGGATAAGTTGTAGCAGAAGAATTCGGTGGAAAAGCTAATTCGACTGGAATACCCCTAATCGGTGCTCCTTTCCAATCATGAGCGACAACTCTAATAATCGTTGGTATAGAACCATTGGCGGTTGAAGTGCTTTGAATGACATCAGCAGTCGCTGTGGCTCCAAAATAAAGCTGAATATCAAATCCTCGTTGCGCAGTGTCTCTACCACTGATATTGACCGTGATATTTTCACTACCGGGATCACTAACCGTGAAAATTAAATTGCCATCTTTATCGGTAAATTTAGGTGCATCTTCTAATTTTGCTGCACCGGGTGGATGAAGCGAAATGTTAAGCGGAATAAGCGGCGCAATTTCTCCGGTATCTTTGGGCTCAGCGGCGTAAACAGCGGTTCTTTTAATGGTGGTCCGACCACCACTAGGAATAAGTTGTTGATTACTTTGCTGGTCAATAATTCTAAATTGGATAGGCAAAGTTTCATTAGTTGGTGTAGTTGGTGTGGTGGATACTGGAGGTCTATAAGTACTCGTTAACATATTACTGGGTTCATCACCACCGCCACAGGCAGTTAATAGACTCAGTATGAAAAATATAAATATCAGCCAGCGGCTGAAAAAATGTTTTATCATTAATTTTATCCCTTTGCAGTAATTAGTTAACCGTAGGGGCAATTCTTGCGGTTGCCCTTTTCAGGTATCAGTAATTAGTTATTAATTAACATTTATTGAATATCAGGGCAACCGCAAGGGTTTCCCCTACGAATCTAGGTGGTTTCCTTTAAAATCTTCGGTGTGATAAAAATGAGGAGTTCTGATTGTTTTTCTTGATTGCTACGACTTTTAAAAAGATTACCTACTAAAGGTAAATCAGAAAGAAATGGGACACGAGTCAAGGTATTGCTGGCATCCTTTTCATAAACACCACCTAATATTATGGTTTCACCATTATCAACCAAGACATTAGTTTTGACTGAACGAGTAGCAATACTAGGTATGCCTAAAAGAGATCCTAATTGAGAATCCTTTTTTACAGCTAGATCAAGATTAATTCTATCATCTGGCGTAATTTGCGGTGTTACTTTGAGTTCTAAAGTAGCTTGTTTAAATTGCGCTTGAGCAGGTGCACCAATGCCGGTTACTTGTGGTACGTAGCCAATCTCTGTACCTTGAGTAATAACAGCCTCTTGTTGGTTACCCGTAATTACTCGCGGGTTAGAAACAACCTCTCCTTTATTTTCATTTTGCATAGCAGAAAGTTCTAATTGTAATAAGTAACTACCAATTTTACCAATGGCTAATCCCACCGAAGCGGGTGTCCCACTCGATCCTAATGCTGGTAAACTCACGATATAATTTTCAGGTCCCCTAGTCTCAGTATTACCACTATTGAATCCAGTATTACCCGAGAAAGTTGTATCCCCTGGTGTTTTACCACCGAATACAACACCATTGCTATGTCCTAGAGCCTCATTAGCACTGTATCCAAATTTAACACCCAAATCTCTACTAAAATCACTACTTGCAATGACTATCCTTGATTCAATCAAAACTTGGCGCACTGGGGTATCTAAAGAAGTGATTAACTGGCGTATTTCCGCAATTTTTGCTATAGTATCTTGAATAATAAGCGTATTCGTTCTCTTGTCCACAGACACGTTACCCCGGTCGGATAAGAAAGAATGTTGTCCAGCCGTTTTCAGTAATTTTTCTAAATCATCCGCTTTAGCATAATTGATAGTAATAAATTCGGTGCGAAGTGGTTCTAGTTCTTTAATTTTCTTTTGCGATTCTAATTCAGTTTGTTTACGTTTATCAATATTCTCTTTTAAATCGACCATAACGACATTGCCCACTTTACGCATCCCCAGTCCTCTGGCTTCGAGGATAATATCAAGGGCTTGGTCCCACGGAATATTTTTCAAGCGCAAAGTGATATTACCGCCCACGTTATCACCGGCTACCATGTTAAAGTTAACGCCGGGTAAGTCAAATAGTAATGATAAAGCAGCCCGTACATCAATATTTTGAAAGTTAAAAGAAACTAATTGTCCTTCATAAGTTCGTTCTTCTATTTTGGTTTCTTCTTCTTTGGGTAATTCTATTTTTTCATTGACTTCAACGACATAGATATTATCGGTTTGATAGGCATGGTATTCGGCTTTATTACTGATGGTAATATTCATCCGCACATCAGCGCCAACCGGAAAAGTATCAATAAAGCTAATTGGCGTGGAAAAATCGACGACATCTAAACGTCTATCTAAACGAGAGGATAATTGAGCATTCGTAAATTTTACCACCACATTTTCACCTTCTTGCTGAATATCTACTTCAATGGTGGGATCGGATAAAGTAATTTCGACACGTCCAGCACCCTCGTTGGTACGGCGAAATTCAATATTTTGTATTTGTGGTTCCATCGATTTCACTGGAGCCTTTGGTCGGGGTGAAACCGCCTGAGTTGTAAGATTACTCTCAGTCAGATCGGATGCCTTATCCGGTGAAGAAACGAGCGTTTGGGAACCTTGATTATCCAACGCTACCAGAATTCGTTTACCCATGACTTCAATATTAAAGGGTACCATCCGCACCAAATTAACGACTACCCGACTGCGATCTTCGGTTTCTACAGCGCTAGCACCTTGTACTACCCCAACACCGATAGGTTGCGATTTCTTTCTCAACCCTAGTGCAGTATTGGGAAAATCAAGGACAATGCGCGCTGGATTATCGGTTGAAAAGCTAATGGGATTTTGAGCCAATTCCGCAAAAGTTAACTGTACTTGGACTCGATTACCGGGTAATGTAGAAAAATCCATCTGTTCTAGGCGATTAGAACCGTTTACTGCCATAGCCAGTGGTGATAGCAACAACAGCCAAGCGAGGGTCATTTTTTTACTAAAGCATAAGGTGATTGTCTTCATAGAACCATATCCTTAATTTTATCATTGGTCAGCTAACAAGCTGATGGTGACAAGATTTTCTTGCCAACAGCTTTCAGTATCTGGAATTTGTTCTAACACTTCAATTTTTTCATTAGAAATATTGATAATTTGGCCATAATTATTTCCCATATAATCGCCTTGTTTGACTCGATAAATGGTGACAGGGTCACTTTTGGATTCCACGAGTGCCCATAACGTAGGATGACCTTGAGAATCCTTCGTTTCTATGGTTCCAGACAGGGTTAAAGCATCCAGTGGCATTAATTCTAAACCAGTACGCACGCGATTAATGTTAAGCGGGCGACAAGGTACGGGAGGTGGTGGCGGTGGTTCTAGTTCCGTCGGCATAATTGGTTCAAAAGGATCTCTGAGTCCATTGGGTTCATAAAAGTAATTAGAAATGGGTTCAATCGGTGGAAGCGGGTCAACATGAGGATTGCCCGCTTTTTGGGTTTCATCAACATATTCTTCTAAATCAGTTTGATTGGAATCACTACAGGCGTTAAGTAATAGAGCTAATAATCCAATACAACTGAGGTAATATGAGTATAAATTAGGATGAGTTATCATATTCATTCCTCCTAGCGGAGCAAAGATTCAATAAGTTAATTTATAGATAATCGGTTAACCGCATTAAAAGTGAGTGGTGTTGGAGTGCAGGCTTTGCCTCAATACCATTAAGTTAAGAATTCCCCCCTTTGAAAACGGGGGGCAAGGGGGGATTTAAGGGGTTGAGATCTAAAAATCCCCCTCAATCCCCCTTTTTCAAAGGGGGAAGTAACCAGTTTTAACTTAATGGCAGTGAGGCTTTGCCCGCCGGTTCGAGCCAGCCCAGCTTGCACTCCAACACGATTAATTTTAACTACTAAATAAGCTAATCTTAGTCAGATTTTCTCTCCAACAGCCTTCATTGTCAGGGACTTGTTCTGCTATTTCAATTTCTTCTTCAGAAATATTAATAATTTGGCCGTAATTATTGCCCATATAATCACCTTGTTTGACTCGATAAATCGTCCCATCGCTTTTGGAAACTACCAACGCCCACAGGGTAGGATGACCTTGTGGGTCCTTGGTTTCTAAGGTTCCAACCATTTGTAAAGCATCTATAGGTATTAATTCTATGCCAACGCGTACCCGATGAGAGTCTTCAGGACTGGGGCAATCTTCTTTCTGTTTGCCTTCACCAGTCGCTAACAAAGTTGGCTTTTGGTTATCTATCAACGGTTCAAAGGGATCGCGCAGGTGTTGTGCTTCATAAAAATAACTGGGAATATCCCCAAAATCGGGAATTGAATCAACCCGAGGATTTTCCTGTTTCTTGATTTGCGCAACATACTCTTCTAGATCAGTCATATCAGTACTACTACAAGCCGTGAGTAATGAAGTTAATAATCCAATATAAATTAGGTAATAACAATACTTTGAACATAAACTGTTAGCGTTTTTCATCGTTATTTCTCCTAGCAACGGACTGTTATTTATTAAATTTCTGGTTAATTGTATTACTTATTCACCGGATGCAACCACCCCCCGCCCCAATGCCATTAAGTTAAGGAAAGTTTCTCCCCTCCTTGGCAAGGAGGGGCCGGGGGTGGTTAATAAAGTTTCTATTATTCAATTGGTTAACTACCACCCCCCCAACCCCCTCCTTAGTAAGGAGGGGGAGAAAAACTCTTAACTTAATGGCATTGACCCCCCGCCCCTCCTTGATACTTAGGAGCTAAGTAAGTTACTTAGTTGTTTCATCTTTTTTAGCGGTTCCTTCTGCTGGTTTGTTAGCGGTTCCTTCTGCTGGTTTGTCTGCTGGCTTGTCTGGTTCAGCTTCGATATATCGATAAACTTGGGCAGTCATCTCCATGGTTAATAGTTGTTTATTTTTTTCGCCTTTTTTTTCCATTCCTTTATTTTGTGGGGTAATAGAAATATCATGTTGAGTGACAATTCGAGGTAGTGCAGCTACACCACTCACAAATTTACCAAATGAGTGATAATCACCACTCATTTGCAATTTTATGGGTAACTTTTCGTAAAGTCCTTTTTCAGTCGTTTGTTTATCATATTGTGGTTCAAATAATTCTGATTTTAAACCACTGGCTAACACAGTTTGAGAAATATCGCGAATTAATTCGTCAACTTGTTCTTTATTCGGTAATTTTTTTAATAATTCGGCTAAAGTCGTTTCAATTTGGTTTAATTGTTCTTTAAGTTTAGGTAAAGCCGCCGCTTGAAATTGTTTATCTTTAAATTCCTTTTTTAATTCTTCTTCCTTATTGGTAATGTCTGTCAGCGCAACCAGTTGATTCTGAGTATCAAAGTAATAACCAGCACCTAAAGCAGCGGCACAGGCTAAAGCAATAATCACTGCCTTGACTGGAACTGGCCAATTACCTAAATTTTGCGGATCTAAGTTATTGAATTCTTCAAATTTCATGGCTTCTTTTCCGGTTCAGGTTTCGGTGTGGTTGGAGTGGCTCCGGCTTCAGGTTTCGGTGTGGTTGGAGTGGCTCCGGCTTCAGGTTTCGGTGTGGTTAGAGTGGCTTCTGTTTCAGATTTAGGCGCGGTTTGGGTAACTTCTAGTTTAAACTCGCTCACTCGCATTCCTTTTTTATCTTTCTCTTGCTGTTGTTCTTTAGTAATAATTTGATAGATTTTGGGATGAGATAACCATTGCGATGTTTCTATATTAGACATCAATGATGATACCCGGGCGTCGGATTGTGCTGACCCTTGTAAAGTAATCTTATCACCTTTTTGTTCCATTTTAGTGAAATACACGCCTGGAGGCACTTGCTTGACTAATTCATCAAATAAATGGACAACTTGAGGACGACTTTTTTCAAGTTCTTGAATCACACTCATCCGTTCGATTAAGCGTTCTTTTTTCTGCTCCAGGTCTTTAATTTCTGCGATTCTCGCCTCAGCTTCTTTAATCTGCTCGGTTAAATAGTTATTACGACTTTCTTGATAACTAATTGCATTTGCTATATAAAGATGTATCCCAAAAAAAATGAGCCCGGTAATCCCCAGTGCAATACCAGTGATAATGCCAAAACGAGTTTCACGTTCTTTTTTTAGCGTATCACGCCAAGGTAATAGATTAATGCGTGGCATATTTCTTTCTCCGGTAATTCAATCGTAGGCGCAACCCTTGCGGTTACTTTAACCCTTACTGTTAATATTCATCAAAGGTTCGTAACGCTAAGCCATAGGCAATCATTAAGGCTGGGGCATCGTTCATTAAGGCTTTTTTACTCACACGAGATGCAATTGACATTCCTACAAATGGGTTGATAATGCTAACGTGTCCACCTACTTTTTTATTGATTTCATCGATGCTTCCCGGAATAGAAGCACATCCGCCAGCAATGAGCACATGTGATAAAGTACCATAACTAGCAGCAGCATAGTAAAATTGCACCATACGACTAATTTGTTGTGCCATATCTTCTTTAAAGGGTTGGAGAACTTCGGCTTCATAATCTTCAGGAAGTCCACCATTCCGTTTAGCCAAATTTGCTTCTTCATAGCTCAGACCATAATGCCCTTGAATTTGTTCAGTCAATTGCCTCCCACCGAACATTTCTTCATGGGTATAGACGATTTTTTTTTCCGCGAGGACATTGATGGTGGTCGTAGTCGCACCCACTTCAACTAAGGCAATAATTTCGTTTTCATTAATTTCTGGATCATTTTGTGCAACCATTACCAAGGCATTTTCCAGTGCATATTTTTCTATATCAACCACTCTGGTTTTCAAATTAGCTAATTCCAGAACAGCCGTGCGTTGCTCAAGGGTTTCACTTCGAACCGCTGCCAGCAAAATATCAACACGCTCGGGTTCTTTTTCATTCGGACCAAGTACTTGGAAATCAAATTTAATTTCCTCAATCTCTTGACCCAAATAGGTAGTCGGATCAGATTCAATTTGTTGTTTCATATCGTTGTCGGACATCCCACCATCCATAGTAATCGTTTTCGTGATGACCGAGGGTCCGGCAACCGCTACCGCAGCATGTTGGGCACGAGGGCTAGTCCGTTTAACCAAACGACTAATGGCATCACCCACTATTTCCATGCTCGCTTCGGGAATATTTTTGTCCTCAATCGCTTTGTCGGGCAGGGGTTCTATGCCATAAGTTTCAACTTTATAACCTTTACCGGCGCGACTTAATTCCAGTAATTTCACCGCGGTTGAACTGATATCGATACCAACCACCGGATCCGGTTTTAAACTGAATATACTCATATATTTTTGTTTATAAATACTAAGTTAAGGAGTAAAGATATTACTATACATTAAACTTTATAGCTAACTATAGATCAAATCAAGCACAAATTACAAATTAACGTTTTTGTCAAAGAGGCTTTATAATAATTAAAATTTTGGATCCAATAACACAGCATCTTTATGAGTATTAGAGAATCTTTTTATAAGACGATATATATTACCTTGGTGACGGGATTAATATTGGTTTTGATAGCCGCCTTGATTAGTGCCTTTATCCAATGGTATCTCATTCCTCAATTGCCTTCACCAGAAACCCTCAAAGACATTCGTCTCCAGGTACCGCTACGTATTTACACGAAAGATGAGGTATTTATTACTGAATATGGTGAACAACGTCGAATTCCAATGAATGCCAACAAAATTCCAAAATCCATGATTCAAGCGGTACTTGCCGCTGAAGATGATCGATTTTATGAACATCCTGGGGTTGATTTAAAAGGGATACTTCGTGCCACGGTTATGTTGCTAAAAACTGGTGAGAAAACCCAGGGTGGTAGTACCATTACCATGCAAGTGGCTCGCAACTTTTTTTTATCGCCGAAACAAACCTATACTCGTAAATTAAAAGAAATATTATTAGCACTCCAAATTGAAGAAAAATTAACCAAGGAAGAAATCATTGAACTGTATCTCAATAAAATTTTCTTTGGTCATCGTGCTTATGGTGTAGGGGCTGCCGCGCAAATTTATTATGGTAAAGAAGTGAGTGAATTAACCTTAGCAGAACAAGCCTTGTTAGCGGGTTTACCTAAAGCGCCTTCGAGTAACAATCCTTTAACTAACCCGAAAACCGCTTTAGCTCGCCGTAATTATGTTTTAGAAAGGATGTTAAAATTGGGCTATATCGAACCTTCTCAATATGAGGAAGCCCTTAGAACACCGAATACCGCCCACCTTCATGAACTCACCACGGAAATAGAAGCCGCTCATATAGCAGAAATGGTGCGTTCTGATTTACTCGCTCGGTTTGGTGAAGAAGCGACTTACTCCAATGGATATAGAGTTTATACGACTATTGATAGTCATTTACAAGCAGCCGCACAAGCAGCAGTACGTGATGCGCTGTTCCTTTACGATGAACGTCATGGTTACCGTGGAGTCACTGATCATGTGTCGATTCCTCATGATATCACTCCGGTAGAAGAATTTGCTCACCCAGTGTTGGGTAATTATCCAAAGCAAGGTAATTTAATACCGAGTTTGGTATTGCAAGCGAAAGGAAAAAGTATAGTGGCTTATAACCGAGTAGTGGGGCAGTTTGAAATCGATTGGTCAGATATGTCTTGGGCACGTCGCTATATTAGCGAGAATCGACGTGGACGCTATCCCAATAATGCTAGAGATATTGTTAAACCAGGCGATATTATTATGGTGCGTCCGCTTCAGGTCGATGCGGAAAAAAAGCCAGAAATTCCACCTAATTCAGCTAAAAAAACGCAATCAAATTCAACTTCGCTCAATAAAAATCAACAGTCCGGTTCGGCTAAGCAAACTGAACCGGCTTCTCTACCTCAACGTTGGCGCTTAGCTCAAAAGCCCTCAGTAGAAGGAGCATTAGTGGCACTTGAACCTAATAGCGGTGCTATTGTAGCTTTAGTGGGTGGCTTTGACTATAAGCAAAGTAAATTTAATCGAGTCACTCAAGCGGCTAGACAACCTGGTTCTACTTTTAAGCCTTTTATTTATTCAGCCGCCATTGCCAAAGGTTATTCGGATTCAAGTATTGTCAACGATTCTCCTATCTCATTTCGAGTGGGTAGAAAGCAATGGCGTCCTCTCAATTATGGGCGTAGATATTATGGTCCAACGACGTTTAGGAAAGCCTTAGCTTCTTCCTATAATGTTTCTGCCGTTAAAGTGTTGCAAAAGATAGGTGTTAGTACCGCTATTGATCATATTATTCGCTTTGGTTTTCAACGGGAAAATATTCCTAAAAACTTGACTATTGCTTTGGGAACCAGTAATGTCACTCCTTTAGAATTAGCCAGAGGCTTTACCACTTTCGCTAATGGTGGTTATCGAATCCAACCTTATTTTATTGAGCGGATTGAGGACGCTACCGGCAAGATTATTTTCTCAGCTAACCCACTCAGAGTTTGTCATCAATGTCCGGCGGAAATTTTAGCTTCTCATGAAGAAACTATCAGTGGTTTAGTCATTTCCCAATCTGATTGTGCACCAGCACCACGTTATGCACCTCAAGTGATTAGTTATCGCAATGCTCAGATTATGACTTCTATGCTTAAAGATGTTATCCGTATGGGCACTGCTCGGCGGGCATACCAAGTATTTAAAAGGAATGACATTGCCGGTAAAACTGGTACCACGAATGACTTACGTGATGCTTGGTTTTCGGGTTATTCCCCAGATTTAGTGACTACCGTTTGGGTTGGTTTTGATCAACCCCGTTCATTAGGCGCGGCTGAAACCGGCGGTCGAACGGCTTTACCGATGTGGATAAGTTTTATGCAAGACTATTTGCGTGGGCAGAATGAACAAGCGTTTCCACTTGATCGTGATCGGGGTAATTTGGTGAGAGAAACGCCCATTGAAGAACCCGATTCAACTACGGGTGAGGTGGAAGAGACTCAAGTTAAGAAAAAGAAATCAACTCGATCGAGTACTACGATAAGTAGCAGTAAATCGCGGGCGAGTAAAAGAAAAATTATTCGTAGAAGTACAGCCACTTCCAGTTCGGATTCAACTAATAGTAGTTCTACTCGCGTCACGCCACCAAGAAGATCTAATAGTGTTGTACCGGAACAATTATTTTAACTGATATCCGTTATTAACTCAGGTTAAGTTAAGCCATAACTCCCCTCTTTAAAATCCCCCCTCACCCCCCTTTTTCAAAGGGGGGGAATCCTTAACTTAATGGCATTGGGGCTAAGGGAAAAATTCTCTAAGTTAGAAAAAGGGAATTAGTATCATGTCACTGGTTAGTAAGGTGCAAGATTTGAGTATAATAATGGCTAACTAACAATTGAAGAGGTTATATGTTAATTAATCTATTACTCCCTATTTGTGCTTATTTACTGGGTTCTATCTCCGGGGCGTTACTTGCTTGTCGGTGGCTGGGATTATCGGATCCACGCTATCAAGGTTCGGGTAATCCAGGTGCGACTAATGTATTACGACACAGCGGTAAAAAAGCGGCTGTTATTACCCTCGTTATAGACGTATTCAAAGGAATAAGTGCGGTATTTATCGCTAAACTGCTGACTACCTCACCGTTGGTATTGGCTGGTACTAGTTTCATGGTATTCTTAGGTCACTTGTACCCCATTTTCTTTGAATTTCGAGGTGGAAAAGGGGTTGCAACCGCTTTGGGAATCTTAATGGTATTAAACTGGCAAGTCAGTTTAGCGGCTTTAGCGACTTGGTTAGTTATACTGGTTATCTTTCGTTATGTTTCTTTAGCCTCGATTGCCGCTGCTATGTTTGCCCCAGCTTATATGTTTTGGTTTACTGGAATACCTGAATATATTCTGGTTAGCTTTATGATGAGTAGCTTGTTAATTTGGCGACATCGTTCTAATATCAATAATTTATTGACGGGTCAAGAAGATAAAATCAATGAAGCTTAATTGAGCGCTTGGTTCATTTAAAAACTTCCTAGCTAATTTATTGAATAATTCAAATGAAAACTTACCGGTATTTATTAATTGTGGTATTCATTATTTTGGCGAGTTGTAGCCATCAACCACCTAAACCAGTTAAACCAGAAAAATCTAACCAAACCGCTTCCAACACCGAGCAAAAGACTGAAAGTTCACCACCTGAACACCAACCCGAAGCGCCGCATCAAGACCACCAGGGAAAAAATATAGTAGTATGGGCTGATGACGGTTCAAAATTAGCTATCGCTATTCAAAAAAATCGAGAGGGTGACAATACTGATCTCAGTTCTCCTCAACACCAAATTTGGACACAAAATCAAGATGGTTCAGATCGACATGCTCTTACTGATTGGCGTGACTACCAACCGAAGCAACTTTTCTATATGAAACAAGCCGGCTATCTGGTGGTCGAATCTTTATTAGAAAAAGGCGCGCGGCGCTTTGATAAAATTACTTTAAATGGCAATGAAATTCTCATTGTAGAAACCCCAGATAGTGAACATCAAGCTTGTCAGCAATCACCACCCAGTCCGGAGCAATCTTTACCATTACAAGTTGAGCAAACGGTTATTCCCTCTCCAGATGGTCAACAATTGGCGCATATTTATAGTCCAGAATGTGGTAAAGTGACGGTCGAATTTTTACATGCTAACAGTCTGAATATCTTTGATAACCAAACAATGACCATTGATGAAGCGATGAGAGCAACTTGGCACCGAGAGGGTTATATTATTTTAGCCAACTATAATAATGATAAAGCTTGGAAAGTGACTCCTTCAGCACCGCCCTTACCGGTTTTACCGCCGAAATGTGGGTCACCGGTGACAACCAGTAGTGACATATCATTAGAGGGACAAAAAGTTTATTTAGATGGTGATACTTTGGTGACTGAAGAAGTCGGGCGCGATAAAGCTTTTGGTTGTCAATAATCATGGAGTTTTTTCATCATGTTACCTATCAAAAAAGTGATTCTTTTTAAACATGGCGTGGGTTACTTTGAGCGCGAAGGAGTCGTTCACGGTGATGCCGCTATTGACCTCTATTTTCGCACAACGGAAATGAATGATGTCCTCAAATCTTTAACGGTACTGGATTTAACGGGTGGATTAATTGCCAGTATTAGCTATGAATCAACCTTATCTCTGGAAGAGCAGTTAAAAGATCTCGCTATTCGCTTACCCAACAAGAATACCCTGACTGAGCTACTCTCGCAAATTCAAGGTGCACAAATTGCGGTTGATATTGGACAGAAAACCGTTCAAGGGATTGTGATCGGGATTGAAACGATCCAACGTCAGACGCAAGAAACTGTGGTTGAGCAGATTTATATTTCTCTGTTAGTTGAAGGGGCTACTTTACAATCATTTGATCTGTTAGAAGCCAAGCAAATTAAACTACTTGATGAAGATCTAAAAAAAGATTTACAACATTTACTCAATGTCTTAATGACGACTAAGAAAAAAGACCTGAAAAAACTGACAGTCTTTTCCAAAGGCGAAGGGGAACGAACTATCAACCTCAGCTATATCGTCGCGGCGCCGCTATGGAAAACGTCTTATCGATTATTGTTGAATGATAAATCGTCTTTGATTCAAGGTTGGGCACTGGTTGATAATACCCAAGATGAAGACTGGGAAAATGTCGCTTTATCTTTAGTCGCGGGATTACCGGTTTCCTTCAGCCACGACTTGTACTCGCCTCGTTATCAACCACGTCCGGTAGTGAAAGTCAAAAATGAGTTGGCTTATGCTCCACCTAAACTAGAAAAAGCAGTTTATGATTTCACAGCGAAGGAGGGTTTGCTTTTGGAGGCTTTTGATTTGCCTCTTGAAGAAGAGGAAATAATAGGAAGTATCACGAACGACTCATTGATATCCATTAGTAACCTAGCTAGCTCCAAACTCAGTGCAGCAGAACGTTCCATTCCTATTCAAACTCGTACTGTAGAGGTAAGCGATCTGTTTCACTACGAAATAGAAAATCCGGTAACGGTGCTTCGACAACAATCCGCTTTAGTTCCTATCCTCCAAGCCCCTTTTAATAGCAAACGAGTTGTTATTTATAACGCTGAAGTACGAGCAAACAATCCACTGTCAGCAATTCTGTTTAAAAATACCACCAGTTTAACGTTAGAAAGTGGACCGATGACGGTTTTTGACAACGGTATTTATGTTGGTGAAGCGATGCTCAATCTTCTCAAGCCCAATGAAGAACAATTAATTCCTTTTTCAGTCGAGTTAGGCTGTTTGGTGAGCATCGATCCGCAAAGTGATAAACAAAATGTCCACCAAGTGCGCATTATGCACGGTATTCTATATCTCTATCACTACGAATTGGAATATAAAACTTACCTGATTAATAATAACACTGAACGTCCCTTAGATTTCTATTTAGAACACCGTTTCAATCAACAATGGGAATTGATTGATACGCCAGAACCAGTCGAACGCACTGAACATTTCTATCGCTTTCGCTTCGATGTTCCCAGTAATAAGACTAAATTATTTACGGTCACGGAATGTATTGAACATCAAACAACCTACGCACTAGCTAACACCTCGCGGGAAAATTTACAACTCTGGTTAGAAAAAAAATATATTGATAAAAAGACGCTTCGCGCTTTGGAAGGAATTGTTCAATTAACTGAACAAATCACTCAAATTCGGCAAGAAATTAAAGTCAAAGAAAGTCATATCCAAGCCGTTTTTAAAAATCAAGAGCGGTTACGCCATAATCTGCAAGCATTAGGCAATACCGAAGATGAACGCAGTTTACGCGAACGTTATATTAGTCAACTGAACCAAGAGGAAGATAACTTAGCGCAATATCAAGCCGATATTGAAACCTTAATCACCCAAAAGGGCTTAGCGGAAAACAACCTCAATTTACAAATAAAAGGCATTGATTACAAAGCAAAATTTTAGGAACAACCTATGGACATCACCGTTACATTTGGCAGTGGTATGAAAATCAATGCCCATTTTAACAACTTCACTGTCAATACCGACCAAGCTAAACAAGTCGGTGGCGAAGCAACTTTTCCCGATCCATTTTCTTATTTTTTAAGTAGTATAGCAACTTGTGCCGGCTTTTTTGTGCTCCGTTTTTGTCAATCCCGAGATATTCCAACCGCTGGAATTCAAGTCCGGATGTCAAATGATTGGAATCCGATCCAAAAGTTAGTCGAAAATATTCAAATTGAAATCACCGTTCCACCGACTTTCCCAGAGAAATATGCCCCGGCTTTAATTCGAGCCGTGAATGAATGCAGTGTCAAAAAAGCATTAATAACCCCGCCGCATATTGAAGTAACGACGAAAGTGGTCGAAGGGCAGACTAATTTAAAATGAGCAATGATTAAAATGAGTAAAATCGGTGTGGTCACCATTGGCAGAAATGAAGGCGAACGACTCATTCGCTGTCTACAATCAATATTAGCCCAATTACCTCCAGAAGGGATTGTGGTTTATGTAGATTCGGGTTCTACTGATCAAAGTTGCCCAGCGGCTCGTGAACTGGGAGTTGAAGTGGTTGAACTGGATATGTCTATTCCCTTTACCGCTTCTCGGGCGCGCAATGCGGGTTTCAAACGGTTACAGGCCAAAGATCCGACCGTTGAATATGTGCAATTCATTGATGGGGATTCAGAGTTAGTAGCGGGTTGGCTAACCGCCGCTATGGCAGAGTTTAATCATAATCCTAATCCGGTGGTAGCAGTGTGTGGCTGGAGAAGAGAACGTTTTCCTGAACAGAGTATTTATAACCGAATCAGTGATGTAGAAGGACGAATGGTCGGGGAAACCGGTCAAGTCGTCAGTTTTGAAGGCAGTGTTGTCATTCGTGCCGATATGTTTGTCGCAGTCGGTGGCTACAACGAGAATGTGATTGCCGCTGAAGATGACGAATTAAGTGTGCGGGTACGACAAGCCGGCGGCATCATTTGGCGGATTGACCAACAGAGCATTATTCACGACGCCGATATGCACAGCGTGTGGCAATGGTGGCAACGCTCTAAACGAACTGGTTATGCCTATGCGCAAGTTTCATCTTTACACGGTGCCCCGCCAGAACGCAAATTTGTTAAAGAAAGACAACGTACTTGGCTATGGGGAGCAATTGTCCCGATAGGTGCTTTGGTTTTAGCGCCGGTGACTTATGGATTATCGCTCCTAGCTTTTTTGCGTTATCTCATTACCCCCATTCGCTTATTTTATAAAACCAAACAGTATGGTTTTTCGCCCATGAACCGATTCGCTTGGGGATTATCTTGCACCATGGGCGCATTTCCTGGTGTCCTCGGGGCGATGAAATTTCATTGGGATCGCCTGCGTCATAAACGACCTGAAATTATAGAGTATAAATAACAGAACTCTACTGTCCATTATTCAGGCAATTCAATCCACTCAGGAACTCAGACTATGGCTAATAATAAAATCACCGTCGCACTCCTTGGCGCCGGCTATATTGTTGATTATCATTTTTCCGCCCTACGGTTATTACCTAACGTTGAAATCAAGGCGGTCTGTGACTTAAATCGGCGGCGAGCAGAACACTTTGCTGATTTAAAAGGAATTCCCAGAGTTTATGCCGACTTAGGTGATATGCTGGCACATGAACCACTGGATGTCGTTCAAGTATTAACCCCACCTCACGTTCATTTTCAAGCAAGCAGTCAAATTATCGCCGCTGGTCTTGATGTGATGAGCGAAAAACCACTGTGCCATACGGTAGCCGATTGCCAACAACTACGTGATCAAGCCCGTGCGAAGGGCAAACTCATTGGAGTAACGCATAATTTCTTATATCTCCCGGTGTACGAAAAATTAGTGGCGGATTGGCGGAGTGGTCGGTTAGGGCAAATTGATCAGGTTGATATTATTTGGAATAAAGAATTGGGTCAACTGCGAGGTGGACCTTTTGGCTCCTGGATGTTGCAAACCCCCACCAATATTTTATTTGAAGTCGCTCCGCATTCTTTTGCTCATCTCGTTCACTTGTTAGGGGGGTTACCCGATTCAATTGCCGTTGAAGTTCGTGATAAAGTTGAATTACCCCGTGGATTAGAATTCTATCGTCGCTGGGAAATCCGCGGTTGGAAAGGCAATACCAGTATCCGCATTCGCTTTGCCTTTATTGATGGCTATCCCGAACAGTACATTCATGTGCGGGGAACCAATGCCGTCGCCCATGTTGATATCGAACATAATACCTATACTTGTCAAGAACATACCCCAAAACCGTTTGATGTCGATCATTACGCCAATGTGGTTGGTCCAGCCAAAAACGCTTTTTTACAAGCTAACGGAACTCTGGCTAAATTTGTGTTATACAAAATGAAGTTGCTGAAATCGGCGGGCGGTCCTTATGCACAAAGTATTGCCCGAACCGTAGCCAGTTTTTACGAAGGGCGCCATAGCGGCACACTCGATGAACGCATTAGCCCAGAGTTAGGTCAAGCAGCCGTTAATCTAGCCGAATGGGTTGCTCGTGAAGCCAATTTACCTGCTCCACAAAAACCAGCAGAATCGTTCATGCCCGCCGCACCGGCTCAAAAACCAACGGTATTAGTGATTGGTGGAACTGGATTTATTGGCAAAGTTTTAGTTCGGCACCTGTGTGAAAGTGGCTACAGCGTGCGAGTTCTAGCTCGGGATCCGCAAAGCTGCCCACCAGAACTGGCTCAGCTTAAACTCGAAATCACTAAAGGCGATTTTACTGACCCCGATTCAGTTGCTGCCGCCTTAAATGGCATTGAACAGGTTTACCACTTAGGGCGTGGTGTTGGCAATACTTGGCCAGAATATCTAAAAACCGATGTTGAACCGACTCGCAAGGTAGCAGAATTATGTCTAAAACACGGCGTCAAGCGCTTATATTACACTTCCTCAATTGCGATTTATAATGCCGGTGACCCTTCCTTAGTGATTACCGAAGCCACTCCAGCCGATCCCAACGTGATCAGCATCAGTCCTTATGCTCGTTCTAAAGTGGAAAATGAACAGATATTACTGGATCTGCATCGTGATAGAAAATTACCCGTCATTATCTTCCGTCCCGCTATTGTCTTGGGTCGTGGTGGTAGCCCTTACCATTGGGGCGTAGTCGCTTGGCCCTATAATTCAGTTTGCCTCGTGTGGGGAAAAGGGAATAACCCTCTTCCGATTGTGCTGGTGAATGATGTCGCGGCGGCGATGGTAAAAGCCATTGCCGTACCGAATATCGAAGGAGCAGCTTACAATTTAACCAGTCTACCTTGCCTGACAGCCAATGACTATCTCGACGAATTTGAACAGCACGCTGGCATCCAGTTGACACGAATACCCGCGTCCAACTGGCGCTATTATCTTGAATCGCTGGCTAAATGGTCAATTAAAAAAGTGGGGCGGGATCCCGGTGCGGCTTTTCCAAGCTACGCGGAAATTAAAGGACGAAGCTTTGCTTCCACTTTTAATTCATCCAAAGCTCAACGCGAACTCGGTTGGACACCCATCAGTGATCGTGATACCTTGATTAAAGAAGGAATATGGGCACCAGTTGACGAATTTCTTAAATAGAGATCGGTGAAAGCTCATTTTGTCGGGTTACGGCGCAAAAAGACGCGCCTAACCCGACCTACTTGGCTATGACAATGATGGGTGTGCGTTGCATCCCCTACAAAAGTCATTATAAATTTCTATATAATTTCAGTTAACTAAAAACCGGAACTCGTTTTATGCATGAACATGAACTATTAAAGCGTATTACCATTAACCCAGCGATATTTGGTGGTAAACCAATCATTCGTAACCGTCGTTTAGCAGTAGAACATGTGTTAGGTATGTTAGCTGCAGGTGATTCTTCGGAAGTCATTTTAGCCGGTTATCCTTGGTTAGAGCAGGAAGATATTTTAGCTTGTTTAGTTTATGCACACCGATTAGTTGAACATGAACGGGTTGAACCTTTGATGTTGGAAACAATCGTGTGAAACTATTATTAGATACTTGTATTTGGGGAGGAACAGTAAAAACACTTAACGAGTATGGATATGATGTTATCTGGAGTGGTGATTGGCAAGTTGACCCTGGTGACAACGAAATATTAGCCTATGCTTATCAACAACAACGGATCTTGATTACTTTGGATAAAGATTTTGGGGAACTGGCGATTGTTTATGCCAAACCACATTACGGCATTGTGCGTCTTGTAGGACTTACTGCCAAACAACAAAGTACTTATTGCTTAAAGGTGCTCAGAAAATATGCTGATGAATTGGAATCGGGTGCAATTATTACGGTAACTCAAGAACGAGTACGCATTCGTTCGGCAAAATAAATACCATGCTTGGAACTCCTCAACTAAAATTAGCTAAGAAATCAGTCATGTAGGTCGGGTTAGCGATAGCGTAACCCGACATTTCATGCTACCGCTTTTATTCCGGTGCGGTTAATTATAATTAATTTTTTATATTATTTTTAGCGCAAAAATCGGATATCAATGCTTTCGAGATGAGGTTTTATAGTATTATGTATAGCTCATCGTTACCAAACAGCAATACCCGATTAGATAAAAAATAATTGATTATGAACAATCACTTAATTATTGGACTTGGCGGGACGGGTGGTCGGATTATTCGCGCCTTACGAAAAATTATTTATCAAGAATTTCGTACTATTCATCCTCCAGACGTTAATATCGCTTATTTATATATTGATTCTGATGATGAAATGATGGCATTAGATGATCCCCGGTGGAAAATTTTAGGTCATTCGGTGCAATTGGGGATCGACAGTCAATTACTTATCCAAGGTGCGGATCTCGAAGAACGTTTGAATAATATCCATAACTACCCTGGTATTAAAGAATGGATTGGTAATCGTGGCGATTGGAAAGATATCTTGCGTAGTTTTGCCGGTGGACGAGTTTATGGGGGGCAAAAGCGGCGGTTAGGTCGGTTTTTACTCGCTTGCAACATCGATGCGTTCATTAATCAACTCACTCTACAAGTGAATCATTTACAACGTATTTCTAATCAAGCCGAGGTCACTTTTCATATTTGTTGTGGTTTAGCGGGCGGAACTGGCAGTGGTAGTGTCATTGATACGATAGTACAACTTCGCAAACACTATCCGTATAGCAATCAAGGGTTAACTTATCCTTTATTAGTTTATGCCTATTTACCGGAAAAAAATCCCAATCCCAAATGGGATACCGGTAACTATCAAGCCAATGGTTATGCCGCTTTAATGGAATTAAATGCCCTCAGTGCCGGTCGGTTCGATCCGACTGATCTGATGGGAGGCAAACCCGTGGCGTGTGGGGTGGCATTTAATGGTTTATATTTGTTTACCAATCAAAATGAGAAAAATGTGATAGTGGGCGTAGAAAATGAAATACCCCAAATTGTAGCTGATTTTCTCTATCAAAAAATAATCGCCGTTAGCAAAGTAGCCTGGACTTCACTGGCTTTTTTAGAAGATGCTCAAAATGGCGATAGTACGCCAGAAACCGCCGCGATTCCCAATAGTCGCTTGCCAGAACGAGCCAAGCGCTTGTTAACTTTTGGGATCAATCGCATTGCGATTCCCGAAGAAGAAATTAAAGAATATTTAACTTACCATTTTGCCCGTCAAGCTGCATTACAACTGCAATTTAATCATTGGGATGACAGTGTTGGTTTTGTGGATTATCCGAGAAAAACCGCCATTGAAGACATGGTATTACAACCAACCATACAAGCTAAGTGGTTGATAACTGATGAACATCTTTGCTTATCCAAAGGAATTTTGGCAGCAGATATCGATAAAAAATGGAATAGTTTGGATGAAGAATGGCAACTGATTACCCCACACTTAAAAGAAGTCGCTTATAACAGCGAGAAAGATGAACGTCTAGAACGCTTAGAAAAGCTGTTTCAAAAACGGTTTGAGCAAGATTTTCGGAGTCGTCAGGTGGGTGAAGTGGGTGGTGTCGATAATTTTTATCGTTTAAAACACGCTTCGCAAAAACTGATGGCGAAAGAGATTAGTCAACGAATTGAGGAAGAATTATTTACTGACTGGAACAATGGTACTCAATCGATTCAGGAAGTGACTCAGTTAGTCGTCGCCTTAATGACTTCGTTGAAGGAACGCAAACGCCATTTGGCTCAACAAATCACCACCCGCGATAATCAACTCCGCGGCGCTAATAAGCAAATTGCCTTAACTAAAAATCAATGGCTTAATAAAGGATTTTTGACTAACACCCGAAAATTATTCGATAACCAAGCCGAAAATCTAAAAGAGAGTTATCGTGCCAAAACTTGGATTATCGCCCTCCATTTTGCGGATAAATTAGTGGATGAATTAATTCATGAACTCAATAGCTTACAAGCACAATTGCTCAAAATTACTAATACGCTGAGTGAAGCCATCAAAGAATTTACGACCCTAATTGAACAGCGGCTGAACGATAATCCTTCGCCGTATAACGAACAACCCACTCGATTATACGATCCCAACTTAATCAAAAAGGTCACTAAAAAACTGCTGAGTGATGACGCCTTGCAAAGAACCAGTACCACTACCGTTAGAAACGAAATTATCAGTAAATTAGGTAATCAAGCCAATTTTTTCAAATTAACCCAGTTAAGTCGGGCGATAGTTTTAGATACCTTAGTCATAGCCAGTGCTAACAATGCTCAATTGGGACACGATCAATTTATCCCCGATTCTAAAGAAAAATTATTTGGCGTCAACATTCTCGATAAATTACAGGAACGGTATGACGAGCAGACACTTCGCTGGTACGTTGCTGAATTAGTTAAATATGCTTGTAACTATCTCAGTTTTGATAATGCTGAAATTCAGAAAAGTGGTCTGGGTATTCCTTCAACACCCACCAAATTTTCCCGTTTTACCGTGATATTGCCGCAGGCACCTCAACAAATCAATTTCGTAACCCAATTAAAAGAGATTTTTCGACAAAGTTATCCGGGAGAAATTGAATTTTTAGAATCGGATGTCAAACCAAATGAAATTGTGATGATTAATATCACTAACCTATTTCCACTCCGTTTTGTTACCCAAGTCAATTTTTTGCGCCAAAAATATTTAACTCGAATTAATCAACCCGATAGTGCCAGAGCCAAACTCGAGTTGCATATTGAAGGAGATGGTAGCCAATTTCCGAACTTATTTGTGCCTTCTACCGAAGAAATTAAAAAACAAGCCATTCCTTATCTGCTGTTAGCCAAAGTGATGAATTTAATTATTCAGTCAGAGGACTCCAACACTGGCAAACGCCACTTCTCTTTGCCGCAAAAAGATGAAGAAGGTTTCGATCAAGAACCCATTGATTTAGGGGAAAATTTTATCGAAGCTTATGAGCAATTAGATTTAATCCATTTAGAACCGATTAAACAACAAGTGCAAACGTTATTAGAATCGGAATATCGGCATCGTGATAAACGTAATCAATTAAAAACCGCTATTTTAGAAGAAGTTAACCGTATCAAACAAAATGAATGTCATAATGATATCAAAAGCCAACTCTATCAAGTTGTTAATGAGGGGGGGAAAGCAGCCGTTAAAATTTTAAAACTCGTGTAGATCCGCAATCCTTTGCCGACACTGTTAATTCAAGGAAAGAATTTGATAAGTTTTGCGCTGATGCATTTTGCTCATCCTACTCTTGCTTTGCACTCGTTGATTCCAGTTATTTTCTAATGACTTTGTTCCAAAGCTATTTGGATAACACGTTCACTTAACCAAATACCTTTCTCCCGCATTTGTGTGATGGCCTGTGACATATTCTGCCACGGCAAAGCCGCTAGCACCTCCTTGCTGGAGCACGTAGGCTGGGTTGAGGAACGAAACCCAGCTAAATTCAGGTAAGCACGAAGCTTTCATTAACACCTTTTCATCATTAGGTAGCTCCGGGTGTTTGTCCAATCGATGGGGCTACACATAACAACAACCAATAACAACAAGGTGATGGAGATTGGTACTGAATAAGCTGGGTTTCGTTCCTCAACCCAGCCTACTCGTGCTACTCATGCTGAAGATTTACAGCTTAAAGACTTATAACTAGGTAATAGAAATTCTCGTTCCCATGCTCCAGCGTGGGAATGTGTATTGACCGATCAGGCGATGCGATGGAGTTATAGCAGACGCTGGAGCGTTAAGACAGGCATTCCCACGCAGAGCCTGGGAACGAGGAAACGAGGAAAAATGCCATTTTAGCCGCTATTTTGCTAAATCATCTACGAAACGATTAAGACCTGGTTCTCCTTGATCGTTATAGTACAACCGATTGAAATCTTTAGACCATTGGTTTGGAACAGCCATATTTCCAACCTTAGTTTCAGTTACCAAATCGGAAAACGAACTGACCCCAAGATGCTTTTTTACTAATGCCAATGCTTCTGCTCTGGTTTTCGATATGGTTCTTTTATATTTGGGAGCATATCGAGTTTTTTTAGTTTTGAAATCTATCTCTTGTGGAATTGCTGTAACCGTTATTTTATTTATGGGCGTGTGTATGAATACTCGATAGATCCCATACACTAGTGCTCTCTTTACTTGTTCCTCAATGATTTCAGGAAGATCTCCTTGGACAATTTGCGGAGATAATTGAATATGTAATGGTTTTGATGCAAGGACTTGGAATGTTCCATTTGAAGCAGAATAGTCATTGAATTCCTCGATCATAGCTTCAACGGATGAAAAAGTAGTTACATTTCCAGCAACAGACAATATGGGAAAATAAACTAGAATCCCTAACAAAAAAAATCTGATGGTATGAATATGAAGCAAATTCAAGATTTTCATAAAACACTCCTCTTTGTATTAGACTAACGATCAAGATGAGCTCACCAGCGATGATGGGTGTGCGGTGCACACCCTACAAAGCTTAGAATTTAAGATAGAATCGCTAAGCAGTATACTTAATTAAACTAAATCATTTCAATTAAAACCAATTAATTACTTTGGTTGTTTATCTCTCCGATTCTGAGGATCTCGACTAATCAGTTGTTGTTGAAAAGCCGGATACTCCGTTCGGAGCGCTGCTGGGGTCATGGCTAAAATAGCTTGATAATGCCGTAGCACAAAGCCAATGCCACGCGCTGAAGGCAGGGTCCAGCGGCGGTCAAGGATATCTTTAAGCGCTTGAGTCCAGAGTCGTTGCCATAAAAGTTGTCGAAATCGCTGGTTAAACCGTTGCAGATCGGCGCTATGAAAACGGTGTAAAACTGCTTGATTTAGTCCCCATAAAGCGGTAGTAGTGAAGCGAGTTAAACGTCCTTCTGGAGTTTGGAGGTGACAAATTCTGGCTTGGAGTGCATGTAAAAGCATACCGAGACGCGAAGCCCGATAACACACATCATTATCTTCATTAACGGCATAGCATTCTAAAGTTTCTTCAAATCGCACCTGTGTTAAAATTTCTCGCCGATAACTCATGCGGGCACCATGTATCATGGGTACCGGATGAGTGTCCATATCTTTCAAGGTTTCCGGTAGAGTATATTTAGGAAAAGCAAAATCATACGGAATAAAGATATCATCATCTTTAATTAACTGTTTGGCAAAATAGCGGAGTTTGGCTTGAAAAATTTTAATCCCATTCGCCAGCTTGGAACGAAAGGAAATAGGGTTGTTGTTAACCGCCCCGGACTGTTCTTGGCTATCTGGGGGTAAGGCTTCCAATTTCGGCATAATGCCCGCGACTTGATGTTGGGTATCTTGAGCGTAAAGGCGGATAACCTCTTGGGCACACTCAGGATACATCAACGAATCATCATCGATCAAAAATACAATGTCAGCGGTGGCTAAATTAATGCCTTGATTACGTTGGGCTGCTGAGGAAAGTCGGTTAGCCGGTAAGTATTTCCAATCGATTGAGGAATGTTGGTTTGCCAGGGTTTGCATGACTTGATGATAAGTCGCTTCCCAATCCGGACTGGCATCAATCACAATAATTTCTTGCGGTGGTAAGGTTTGTTGGGCAGCACAGGATAAACAACGTAACAAGATAGTTTGACGTTGGTATGTCGGAATAACGAGTGCCCAACTAAGCGTGTTAGTAACTAGTGACATGAATTATTCTTTAAGGCAAAAATAACATGATACTACAAGGTATTTTGGGTTTAGGCGCTATTTTGTTGATAGCCTACATTTTTAGTGAAGCACGCGCAGCGATTTCCTGGAAAAGGACAATGATCGGTCTGGGTATTCATTTTAGTTTAGCGATTATTTTATTAAAAATACCGATTTTCAAGGAATTTTTCTTATTACTGAATCAAGTCGTATTCCTATTAGAACAAGCTACCACTGCCGGAACCAGTTTTGTATTTGGTTATTTAGGTGGCGGTGAACCCCCTTTTACGGTACAACAGCCACAACAGTTATTTATTTTAGCATTCAAGGCGTTACCCTTACTATTGGTGATGAGTGCTTTATCTGCGGTGCTGTATTATTATCGTATTTTACCGGTGGTGGTACAATTTTTCTCGTGGTTATTAGAAAAAAGTTTACATATCAGTGGTACCGTCGGATTAGGTGCCGCTGCCAATGCTTTTATGGGCATGGTAGAAGCGCCTTTGTTGATTAGACCCTATTTAAGTAAAATGAGTCGGGATGAAATTTTTGCGGTGATGGTGGCGGGGATGTCAACGATTGCTGGAACGATGATGGTTTTATATGCCAATATCTTATCTAGTCGCATTCCGGAAGCGATGGGACATATTTTAACCGCTTCGCTTCTCAACGTGATTTCGGCTTTAATCATCGCTTTAATCATCGTTCCCCAACCCGCTTATGCACGAACTGAAAAGGTCATATTGCCTAAATTTGCTTCGAGCGCGATGGATGCGATTGTCACCGGAACCACCGATGGCGTCAAATTATTGATTAATATTATTGCGATGCTCATCGTGTTAGTCGCCTTAGTGAACTTAGTGAATCAAATACTACAACTACTCCCGCCACTTTATGAACAACCGATTACGCTGCAACGGATTTTCGGCTTGATCATGGCACCTTTAACCTTTTTAATGGGCATTCCTTATAACGAAATTTTTACAGCCGGTTCGTTGATGGGAACTAAAGTCATTTTAAATGAATTAATTGCCTACGTTGATTTAGCTAACCTACCGGAAAACGCTTTACAACCCAAAAGTCGCTTAATCATGATGTATGCGATGTGTGGTTTCGCTAACATCGGTAGTCTGGGAATTATGATCGGTGGAATGACCGCGATGGTACCAGAAAAGCGAGATGAGCTTGTATCTTTAGGGATAAAATCGATTTTTGCCGGGGTATTAGCGACTTGTTTTACCGCGACGATAGTGGGCTTAATTTTGTCATTTTAGCGCTGATTGGGTGAGATTTGCTGCGTGCTCCCACCCTCCACTCCAATGCCATTAAGTTAAGCGATTAGAAGTTCCCCCTCTCCCGCTAGGCTTATCCTCCCCTCCATTCCCCGGCGGTTCGCCGAGCCAAGCAGCCGCCACCGGGCGACCCGATCAAACCATCGCTGAACTCCCCACCACATCACGGTGACGCCCGGCTCGCCAGCGAATAAGCCTGCGCCACCCGCCGAAACGAGTTGTTCAAAATTTTATCCATAAATCTGTTAGTAACCCAAATAATCACTATGCGTTACGGTTGTTAGGTTATCTAATGAACACGGAATGCGGCATGACAAGCCACACATTGCTGAGTAATCTTCGCTAGACCGCCAAGAGCGCGCTTCATATCTCCATCTACTGCGCTGTCCTGTGCAATAATGGCAAACTGACTGGCAGCCCGGTGCATTTGTGTTCCGATCGCCTGCATTTTCTTTGGCATATAAGGAGCCATATGGGCAGCGCCATGAGAGGCAAGCGACGACATGCCAATTCGTTTCTCTGCGATTTCGGCAGCCTGATCGAAACTGCCAGATGATAACGCCTGCTGAATCTCAGTTATAGCCAAGAGATGATCACGCATGTTGCCTAGCAGGTGTTGCTGCATCATCAGTGGAAACTCGACGAGTTGGCGGGCTTCATTGTCGCTAGCAGCAATTGGATCACCCCCGGTCAGCGTAAGAAAAATTAAGCTTAAAATCAATTTTTTCATCATTATCTCTTTTCATTAGAAATTCATAATCATTTTTTCTTAAAATGAATAATTTTAATTTCGACACGACGGTTTTTGGCACGCCCTACTGTCGTTTCATTGGTAGCAATGGGTTGTTTTTCTCCTTCACCCCGTTGGACCACTTTATCAGCCGGTAATCCTTTATTTATTAAATAGCTAGCGACAATAAATGCACGTTTTTCTGATAAGGCTTGATTGTATTGTTCAGGACCGAGATTATCTGTATGTCCAACCACTTCTACTCCCTTAAGAAAATCAACTTCGATTCTATCGGCTAATTCATCAAGAGTCGTTTGAGCCTGCGGGGTTAACTCCGATTTATTGAAAGCAAAAGTCACATCACCCGCCAAGACAATATCAACCGGTTTTTCATAGAGAGCACAACCATGTTCATCTACGGCTACGCCGATGGGTGTTCCTGGACAGAGATCTTTATAGTCCAGTATGCCATCTTGATCGGTATCCAAGGGACAACCTTGTGAGTCAACGCCCTGAGAAATTTCCTCGGGGGTATTATGAGGACATTTATCTCGATAATCGGGTATTCCATCCTGATCACTCTCTAAAGGACAACCTCGCTGTAAGCCTTCTTGATAAACCCCTTGAGAAATTTCTTCTGGCGTATTGTCAGGACAAACGTCTTGATCATCGAGTATACTATCTCCATCTCTATCACCCTGGTCACCACATTGTTTAAACAACTGGGTAGGTAAATTAGGCGTTTGGCGTGTTTGAACACACTTGCCCGCTTGCGTGACAACTGGATTACCTTGAGAATCAAGTAGATAAAAAGTATCTTTTGAGTTACTGGCTAAAACAGAAGTGATTGCTAATAAAAGGAGTGTCGCGATCATTACGCCGACCCATAATCTACGTTCAAAATGATTAAACATGGAGATATTCCTTGTGATAACGACTGTACCAAACTGTTAATTCAGTTTTTTTATCGCTATTTTTTCTAATATAATTTGACTATAGTAATAAAATTTAAACTAACTCAATAGCTAACCTACAGATGGTATACTTTATATGGAAACAAGATAGTACAATGAACCTAGAACTAATAAGCTATTTATTGAGTTACAGCGTAAAAAGCTTGTTCTCCTACGGGTCTATCTTTAAAACGTCGATGTACCCATAAATACTGTTCTGGTGCACAGCGAATTTGTTTTTCAATCAATTGATTAATTCGGGAAGCATCTTGCTGCGGATCCCCACTGGGAAAATTTTCTAAAGCGGATTGTAAAATAACTTGATAACCTTTTAAAGATTCTAAACGCTGGGTGAAGCAAGGGATAACTGCGGCACCACTTATTTTAGCTAGGCGTGAAATCGCTGTATTGGTCGCGGCTGGAATGCTAAAAAAATCGGCAAACACACTTTGTTTGTGACCAAAGTTTTGGTCGGTTGCTAACCACAACACTTTATTCTGTTTAAGACTGCGTAACATCTCCCGTACTGCTTCTCGGGGTATTGCTTTTTGAGCGTGGCGTTCCCGATTTTTTTTTATAAAATACTCGATCAATGAGTTTTCATGTCGGCGATAAGTGGCGTGAAGGGCAGTATATCGGGTTAAAAACCGATTACCTATCTCCAAGGAAGTAAAATGGGCACTCACTAAAATGACCCCTTTTCCTCGGGCTAAAGCCGCTGGTAAATGTTCTAACCCTTGAATATGTTCGAGTGGCTTTAATTTAGCATCGGGCAACCACCAAGCACTGAGCATTTCTAGTAAGCCCATACCCAGTGACTCAAAGTGTTTGACCACCAATTGGTGTTGCTGGGTACTATTTAGTTCCGGAAAACATCGTTTTATATTAATGTCAGCAATTTGTCGACGACGTGGTGCTAGCCAATAAGCTAACCGTCCCAATTGCTGTCCTACAGCTAATTGCCAATGGTAAGGTAAGCGGGTTAAACACCATAATATGCCCACTGTGCCCCACCAAAGCCAATAACGTGGTGTTAGTAATGGTAATAGGCTAAGATACATAACTAAGCAATAATTGATATGAATTATTGACCATTATCAATTATCAATTATTAATTGTACAGAAGGGGCACTATGATACAGGAAAGTCAATGGAAAAAGTGCGTATTCTCATCATAGAAGAAGAAGCCCAAGATTATTTAAATACCCGTCAATTACTGGATGAGCAAACCAGCACCTTAAATATTGATTGGGCACCTAATTATGAAATTGCAGTTAAGCGGATTAAACAAAATACTTATGACGCTTACTTAGTAGGATATCATGCGAATCATTTGACCCAAAAACGATTTTTAAATTGGTTATATAAATATACCACTGTTCCAACTATTCTAATTACTAAAACCGCTGAACCGATTGATCCGAGCCATCTCGATAGCTATCGAACTGACTTTATCGCTCATGATCAACTCAATTGGTTATTGTTAGAACGAATAATTCGCTATTTAGCTAATTTACTGGCTTTACAACGAAGAGAAAGGAATTTTCAAACGATTTTTGATAACGCCTTTCAATTAATGATATTACTGACTCTAGAAGGTATTTTACAAGAAATTAATCAAACGGCTTTAAAATTCTTCAATGTGAACTCAGAAATGATTATTGGTTCTTTACTCTGGGAAATACCCTGGATAAAATCATTACCACAAACCGATACGGTATTTCAGTTGGCTATTGTGCAAGCCGCTCAAGGTGAATTTACCCATTGTGAGGTTAAAGTCCCTAATGCTAAAAACGAAATGGTAATTATAGATTTTTCCTTTACCCCGCTTACTAATACTGCTGGTGAAACCGAATGGATTTTAATGGAAGGACGCGACTTAAGTGAATGTCGCGCTTTAGAACAACAATTAACTCATACGACCTTACACGACCAACTCACCGGGTTACCTAATCGACATTTATTTTTGGAATATTTAGATCAAGCGATAACTGCTGCGCAATCTAATAAAGATAAACATGTGGCCATATTATTTATGGATTTAGATCGATTTCAACTGGTCAATGCCAGTCTGGGTCATGATATGGGTGATTGGTTACTGATGGAAATTGCTCAACGTTTACAAGGCTGTTTAAAAAAAGACACTATTTTAGCCCGTTCTGGGGGCGATGAATTTATGATCTTGTTGGACCAGATGCAAGATTTAAATGAGGCTACGCTGTTAGCAGCAACGATTAATGAAATCTTAGCCAGCCCTTTCTCATTAGATGGATATGAAATCATTACCGCGGCTAGTATTGGGATTGCTTATTACACCGGCGCAGAAGAAAGTACCGATTTATTGCGTAATGCCGATACCGCTATGTATCGTGCTAAAATCATGGGAAAAGCCGGTTATGCTGTATTTAATCAAGGTATGTATAAACAAGCCGTTTCACGGTTACAAATTGAAACTAATTTACATCAAGCCATTAAGAAAAATAACTTGGTTTTATTATATCAACCCCAAACTGAACTCGCTTCAGAACAACTGATTAGCACCGAATCAGTCATTCGTTTTTATCATCCTCAAAATGGATTGATGTCATCGGTCGATTTTAAACCGATACTGGAAGAGACTGGGATTATTGTTTCGGTGGAAGAATGGATGTTACGCATGGCTTGTCAACACTTAAAAGCTTGGTTAGCAGCGGGTTTAATCATTAATCGAATTGCTGTCAACTTATCGGCACATCAATTTCGTAACAAACGCTTAATTAACATGGTAGTGGAATCGATTAAGGAATCTGGATTAACACCAGAATATTTAGAATTAGAATTGACTGAGAATTTTTTACTTGAGGATATCGATTCAACCATAACCACTTTGAAACGGTTTAAAGATATGGGTATTCGCGTGACTATTGATGAATTTGGGATGGGATATGCTTCTTTAAATAATTTAAAACGTCTACCAATCGATAGTTTAAAAATTGATCAATCTTTCATTAAAGGCATTACTTTTTCTCCTGAAGATACCGCCATTACGGTAGCCACAATCGATATGGCACATGCTTTAGGATTAACGGTTATTGCTGAAGGCGTGGAAACCATTGAGCAACGTGATTTTTTGTGTGATCATGGTTGTGATTTTGCACAAGGTCATTTATACGCTGGACCAATGGAAAATACGGCTTTTTTGGAATGGGGTAAGCAATATAATAAAATGGTTAACACTACCGTCCTGTCAACAGGAGGTTATGGTCAAAGAATGGTCTAAAATTAAATCATCATCATGAATAATCCTTTGTTAAATATCAGCAAATTATCCGTTGCTTTCAAAACCACAGCACAGCATTATACCCAAGTGGTACATGAAATCAGTTTTGCTCTCCATGCCGGAGAAAAATTAGCTTTAGTGGGCGAATCTGGTTCCGGTAAATCCGTAACTGCTTTATCTGTTTTACAACTTCATGATCGCCAACAGGTCGTTTTTCCGAGTGGCAAAATCGAATTTGCCGGTCAAGATTTACTCCAATTAAAGCCCGCTCAGTTGCGGCGAATCCGCGGCAAAGAAATTGCCATCATCTTTCAAGAACCCATGACTTCACTTAATCCAGTCTATCCGATTGGTACCCAATTAATAGAGCCATTAATGTTGCACGAGGGTTTGAGTAAAGCGTCGGCTCGTTATCGGATGTTAGAGCTACTCGAACGTACTGGTATTCAAGAACCGCAACAACGGTTTAACTCCTATCCGCATATGCTATCGGGGGGACAGCGGCAACGGGTGATGATTGCTATGGCATTAGCTTGCCGTCCTAAATTATTGATTGCTGATGAACCCACTACCGCTTTAGATGTCACCATTCAACTGCAAATTATTGAATTGCTGGAAAATATGCAGAAAGAATTTGGCATGGCGATATTGTTAATCACCCACGATTTAAATATGGTTAAGCGTTTCGCCGAGCGAATTTGTGTCATGCAACAAGGTTATCTCGTTGAAAGTGCGCCAGTAGAGACTTTATTTAAACGACCTGAACACCCTTATACCCAACACCTTCTCAATAGCCAACCGCAACGACTCCAAACGGATTATGATTACAGTACCGTCTCTTCCCCCCTACTTGAAGCTGAGCAAATTCGCTGTTACTTTCCCATTAAACAAGGTTTTTTAATTAAACAGACCATTGGACAAATTAAAGCCGTCGATAGTGTTAAGTTACACATTTATCCTGGCGAAACTGTTGGAATAGTTGGTGAATCCGGTTCCGGCAAAACCACTTTAGGACTTTGTCTATTACGACTACAATCTTGTACCGGCACTATTCAATTTGCCGGTAAACGGTTAGATAAATTAAAGGCTCGTCAATTACGACCCTTACGTCGTCATTTTCAAGTGGTATTTCAAGATCCTTATTCTTCCTTATCACCCCGCTTGACAGTCGAACAAATCATTGGTGAAGGACTGGCGATTCATTATCCAGAATTAAATCGTGATGAGCGACGTGAGCGGATTATTAAGATTTTAACTGAAGTGGGTTTACAAGAAGAGATGTTATGGCGCTATCCCCATGAATTCTCCGGTGGACAGCGGCAACGTATCGCTATTGCCAGAGTGGTCATTTTAGAACCACAATTAATTTTATTAGATGAACCAACGAGCGCTTTAGATGTATCTGTGCAAAAACAAGTTTTAGAATTATTAAGCCATCTACAACGTCAACACCATATCAGTTATCTCTTTATTAGCCATGATCTCAAAGTGATTCGATCCATATCTCATCGTATTATCGTTATGCGCCATGGCCAATTTATCGAACAAGGGAAAACGGAAGAACTATTTAATTATCCCCAACATCCTTATACACAAACCTTATTACAGGCTTCTTTGTTTACTGACAACTAACAACCCATAATTCGCTGTAGCCTGGATAGAACGCAGTGAAATCCAGGATAGCGATTCCTAATTTGCACGTGTAGGTTACCCGGTTCACGCTAAGTATATCCAAACTCAGTTATAATGGCTTTGATGGGATAGGGTAATTTAAAAAAATTAGAGAAGGTATAAAATTTATTTTTTCTAAAATAGATCTTTTTATCTTACCCCTCTTTAATTTCTTCAACTTACTGGTGAATGTTTTTTAACGGGTTTACCACTATATCTTGAACAATCTCACCGTAACCATTGATAAATGGGAAGGTTAACCAAATAATTACTTCTATAAAGAAAGTTTTGTGCTATAATTATTTAAAGTTATCCTTTAAAAAGATAATGTTTAAATTTATAGAGAAATTTGATTTACCGGAAAATCGGTAGTTTGTTTACTTTCAGCTTATTTAGCAACTAACAGAGACAATTTCTTTTCTTTAACTTTAAGAACTTCGTAGGAGGAAGTTCTATGGACACCAATACACTTTATCATAAAAATCAGTATTTTTTTAAAGGAATACTGAGTATATTTATCGTTATAGTTTGCTTAACAAGTAGGATGGCGTCAGCGAATGTTCTTGATGCTGGTGACTATCAAACTTGTGGAATAACAAAGGATGACAAAATTATTTGTTGGGGAAATCATGCCGATGAACCAATTCCTGCCATAATAGCACCTTTTACCCAAATCAGTGTTGGTTTGTTTTATACTTGCGTAATTAACAATGTTAACCAAATGAATTGTTGGGTTAATACCAATGACCCACTAAATTCAGAGACATCCTCCCCCCCACCAATACCGGTTGAGCATGAGAAAGGAGTTCTTCAAGTCAGTGTTGGAGATGATGACATTTGTGCACTCACTTTAAATCATGATGTCACTTGCTGGAGCTATGATTCAGATAGTCAAACACTTACCTCTGCCTCAGAAACTGGCCCATTTAAACAGGTTAGTGTAGGTAGTGCTCATACTTGTGCTTTGACTGAACAAGGTCAGGCCAAATGTTGGGGAAATAACGATTCTGGTCAGGCACCACCTGAACCAGTAGCCGGTCCTTTTACACAAATTAGCGCGGCTGGTTATCACACCTGTGGATTAACCGAAAAAGGTGAAATGACTTGTTGGGGTGAAAATAGTAGTAATCAAACGCCTGCTTCAGAAGTAGGGCCGTTTGTTTATATTAATACTGGATTTTCTCATACTTGTGCAGTCATGAAAGATAGTGGTCAGATTCAATGTTGGGGAGATGATACTTTTGGGGAAGTTAGCTTACCTTCACAAGCAGGGGGTAGCTTTGATGAAGTCAGTGTTGGTTTTGATCATACCTGCGCGGTAAAAGCAGATGATAGTGTAAGTTGTTGGGGCGATGATTTATATAATCAAACTGTTGTGCCAGTTGGTTTGGTATTGAAAGTCAATGCTCCGACTAGCGGTGGCTCTACTCCTCCAGCCGGTGGAACTGATCCTGGGAAGAGCGACTCTACTCCTTCAACCGGTAGTACTGATCCTGGGAAGAGCGACTCTACTCCTTCAACCGGTAGTACTGATCCTGGGAAGAGCGACTCTACTCCTTCAACCGGTGGAACTGTTCCTGGGAAGAGCGGCTCTACTCCTCCAACCGGTGGAACTGTTCCTGGGAAGAGCGACTCTACTCCTTCAACCGGTAGTACTGTTCCTGGGAAGAGCGACTCTACTCCTTCAACCGGTAGTACTGTTCCTGGGAAGAGCGACTCTACTCCTTCAACCGGTAGTACTGTTCCAACCATCGTCGGTTCTGATCCAATTACCATTGGCGAACTTGCATCTTGTGAACCCGCTACTTATTCTAATGAAACGCGGCAAGCTACGCTTCCTTATGTAGAAATACCCTTATATACTGATATTGATGGGAAATCTATTTTATCTATTGGCCTTTTTTCAGCCATTTTAGAAATTCCCTTTGGTTTTTCAGATATTCAAGTGAAGGAACTTACTTTTATAAGCACCATAGAGCAAACTAATCCGTGTCACCCACAATTTAAACCAGAAAATGGAGTATTGACGATTCCAGTTCTTAATGTACCGACTATTGTTCCTTACCTCAAAAGTACGCCTATTTTCGGTCCTATCGTGCAATGTGATGCCACATTGCAACAATCTATCTTGAGACCCGATGTTTTAAGCTTAACTGGGTTTAATTGTGTGTTACCTTAATGAGTAGTACTCTACAGGTAGTGATATCTAATTTAGAAAGCATTAAAATGTAGTTTTTTGAAGATGATATATCACTATTTGTGGAGGACTATCTATTAACTAATTCAATTAAACCGAAAAGATAATGTTATGAAAACTAATATTATTGTCCTGATATCACTTATAAGTAGCCTCATTATGGTGGGGAATGTTAGTGAACTTTCTGCACAGGAAGAAGATGTGTGGGAAGAAGAAGTTTATGAACCAGACATCCTCCCTAATAATGAAATCTTAGAAACCGAGCCGGAATTAACTGAAGAAATCACTGATTCATCATTATTAGATGAGGGAATTGAAACTAATGAAGCCGTTATTTCTAAGGAAAATGAAGCTGAATCCGTCGTAGCGGCTGAAGAAAAACCCAGCGAAACCTCAACAACAGTGACTCCAGAACCCAATGCTGCTGATGATACTCAATTAAATAAACTTGAATCACATCAAGTTACTGAGCCATCTTCCGAACCGACTGATGGGAAAATTTCTCCAGAAAACGAAAAACTAACTGAACCCTCAACAACGACAACTAGTCAAGAAATAAATCCTAATCAATTGAACAAGTCACCATCCGAAGAGATTTTACTTTTAGAAAATGGTAGTGGTGAAATTTTACCTAGCATTACTTATGATCCACCCATTATTCCAAATCATTCGGAAACCGTGGAAAAACTCCAACCGGCTGTTCAACCCATGATCACAGAAAACGCTACTACGGTTGCTGAAAAACTTGTTCAACCAGCAACCGTCCAGGCGATGGAATGTGATAATCCAGCAATTTATTTCAATGATATCCGCGAAGCACATTTACCCGCGGTGGAAATACCTTTATATCTAGATATGAGTGGTCAACCCATATCCAGTGTAGGTTTGTTTGCAGTTAAATTGAGAATCCCTTTCGGCTTCGCAGATTTTGAGGTAAAAGAGGTTGTTTTTAAAGAAATTTTGAAACAATCTGATCCATGTAATGCCCAATTTATACCAGAAACGGGAATTTTAACTGTTCCACAAGTCGAGATACCCACTTTTATTGTCATTACTGATTCAATACCACCACAATCAGGCCCAGTTATTAAATGCAGGGCTGTATTGCATCAATCGAATATTAGAATTTCGGTACTTAGCCTTAAAGAACTTCAATGTGATCCACCATTACAAGAACCGATACAAACCGACATAAAATGATTGAGAATTGAGTAGTAAAAATAACTTATTAAGTTTACTAATTGTTTAATTTATGTAAAAAAGCAAATTTTTTATCATTATAATTTTATTAACTCAACTTAAGCGATTATTTTCCCACTTTGCTCCGGTGGAAATAAAAAAGATTATTTTTAATATCAAACGCTTAAATCAAACACTGGCCCCCCTTTGTCAAAGGAGGGAACTTCTTAAGTTGATGGTAGTGGTGCGTAACCTCCGTTATTTACTATCCCGCTGCCGATTGGAATAAAGTTTCTTTATCCATATCATTCCACAGTTTTTCTAATTGGTAGAAATCACGAATACGTGGTTGCATCACATGCACGATGATATCACCTAAATCAACTAATGCCCACTCACCAACTTGACTCCCTTCCTCTCCAAGTGGTTGATGACCATGTATTTTGGCTTGTTGGATAACATGTTGTGTTAAGGCATTGACCTGTCTATCGGTATTGCCACTGGCTACGATCATAAAATCAGTGATACTACTCAGGTGGCGCACATCTAATATTTTAATATCTTTAGCTTTTTTTTCATCTAAGACTTTTTCAACGAGGATGAGAAGTTGTTCTGTATTCATAAATATCCATAAGTTAGCTATAAAGCTGATGAGTATTAATAATGTTTAAAACGGCTGCTGGAAGTAAATAGCGAGGATTTTTACCGGCTGCAATTAAATGCCGAATTTGAGTTGAAGAAATGTTTAAAACCGGAATTTCTTCTATCCAAATACAACCGGTTAATTGCTTTTTTAAAGTATCTGAACAATTCGTTTGATGCTCAGATAAAAAATCTTGCATAGTAGAAAATGCGGGTATTTGTGTACCTAAGCGATGTACTACCAACAAATGAGCTAAGGTAATAAGACGTTGCCATTGATACCACTGTGGCAAATTGCTAAACGCATCCATCCCTAAAATTAAACATAAAGAACGATAAGGATATTCTTCACGTAAACTGCTCAAAGTATCAACCATATAAGACGGACCCAATCGATGTAGTTCACGATCGTCAACAACTAACCCGGGGGTACCTATTATCGCTGCTTGTAGCATTTGTAATCGCAACTGGGCATTGGCGAAAGGAAAACTCCGATGAGGTGGATAAGCAGCCGGTATTAGGCGCACTTCAGCTAAATCTAATCGTTCATACAATTCTATTGCTAAGCGTAAATGACCATGATGGATGGGGTCAAAAGTACCCCCTAAAATACCAATGGCTTTCTCAGTGGGGTTTTCAAGTATCATGTCAGGTAATTATACTGCTTTATTTTCTCTATATGTGCTTCCTATAAAAAATAGTAGTTCATCTGGGAAAAAATATCACTAATAACAATCCTGGCGCCATTTTTTATAACTGACGCTCGTTCGGATTTTTCTAACGAGTTGATCTCATATCACGACATTTTTATAATAATTGATTGATAAAATTAAATATTTTTAAAAGTGGTTCGCCGTATTGTTAAAGTCACCGTTAACTCAATTACTTGTTATTGAGCCTTTGATATTCTTGTTATTTAGGTTAAACTTTCGCTTACAACTACTTTATTTTATGATAGAATTTTTTAAATGTTTCATCGTATTTTACAGGTACTCGCTGATGGACAACCGCATACTGTCCAAGAACTGACATCCAAGTTAGCAATAAGTCCGACAAAATTAGATGATTTTATCAAGACATTAATAACTTATGGTATAAAATTTTCTTCATTAGGTGCTTCCACTTACCAGCTAAGTGAGAACTTAGAATTGTTAGAGTACTCTTGTCTATGGGTACAGCTCCCAGAGTATACTCGTCAACAAATTGCCCATCTAGAAATATTAGATGTAGTGGATTCTACTAATCACTATGTATTAACACCAGAAAAGCAACGGGTGCCGCTAATTTGCTTGGCTGAATATCAAACTGCTGGACGAGGACGACAAGGGCGACAATGGATATCACCCTATGCGAGTGGCTTATGTTTGTCTATTAAGCAAGGTTATACCCGATTCAACCACTCACTGGGTGGATTGGGTATTGCATTAGCTATTACCGTGGTACGCTTATTACAGGCAATGGGTGCTCAGGAGATTGGTTTAAAATGGCCGAACGATATTCTTTGGCGAAACCGCAAATTAGCCGGTTTGTTATTGGAAACACGTATTCGAAATCATCGTTATGAGATCGTTGTTGGAATCGGTATCAATGTTAAAATGCCAGTGGTCGAATTAAAGACTATCGAGCAACCTTGGGTAGATTTACAGACGGTATTAGGTCAACCCATTTCACGCAACACTTTAGCTGCTATGCTAATTGAGCACTGTTTGCAAACGTTGGCAAGTTATTCCCAAGATGGACTAACCACCTTTATATCAGACTGGTATCATTTTGATTTACTTTATGGACAGTTAGTGATATTAGAAAATTCTACCTTTGATGGTCATTCTGTCACTGAAAAAACTAAACGAAAATCCGTTATCGTTACCGGAAAAGCTTGTGGTATTGATGAACAAGGCGCGCTACTATTGCAAATTGGTGACTGTAAACAACGTTATTTTTATGGTGAAGCTAGGATACAAGTATGAAACTTCTAGTTGATATCGGTAATAGTTGTCTTAAATGGGCACTCTGGGAAAACAATTGCTTGAGGACTCAACAACGCTTGCCTTATCAATATCACCACCTTCAACAGCGGCTAATTCAGGCTTGGGGCCACTTGCAAAAGCCGGATCAAGGTATTTGGGTTGCTAATGTTGCTGGACCGCAGCTAGCGGAAAATTTAACTCAATGGATCCAAAAACATTGGCAAATTCAACCCAATTTTATAACCACCTCCGAGTGTGAAGGGGAAGTTAAAAACGGCTATAAAAATTTTGAGCAGTTAGGAGTTGACCGTTGGTTGGCTTTAATTGGGGCTCGCCATTTAGAAAAGGAAATGCTCTGTGTGGTTGATTGTGGCACAGCAGTCACTGTAGACGTATTATCTGCTCATGGCCATCATTTAGGTGGCTTAATTATGCCGGGAGTAACCACGATGTATAATGCGCTGCTAGAAAAAACTTATGCGCTAACACCCGTTCCCAACAGTTGGCATTGGTTAGATAACGTTCCATTATTAGCTCAAGAAACTCAAACCGGGATCACCTTAGGTAGCTTATATGCCATAATTGGTTTATTAGAACAGGTCATAAATTCTTTAGATAATAAAGTGAATAAGCCGTTACTGATACTCACTGGGGGAGAAGCTCCCGCTATCATGTCATTATTACAAAGACCTTATCGATACATCCCGGATCTCGTTTTGCAAGGGATGGTCGTAGTCATTAATCGATCGTTATGAGAAGTTTAGCCTTATTATTATTATTAGCGAATATTAGCTTTCTCAGTTGGCAATTGAATCAATTTCCTTGGCTACCGTGGCAACCTGAGCACGTCACGCAGTCTTATTCTAGTGAGGGAAAGCTGTCAATTTCCAATTCCAATCTACCACAGTTGGTATTATTAAGAGAACATCATGAACCCAATATGAATACGCCAGTCAATATTGCTAAGGCTAAATCTTCTGCTGATAATCCACAGAAAAATCCCCCTTTAACACCAGTTGTCACAAATCTTGCTGAGAATCAAACTCAAGAAATAGGAAAAATAACCCATACTCAAAATGGTATTTCTAAAGAACAACCGATGATGACAAAACCTGTGACTCAATTAATGACAAGTACAGCGGTAAATGATCATTCTACTGTAGCGAAAGCGAACGCGGAAGAAAAGCCAGTAAAGCCATTGGCAGCAACAACCGCTACAACTTTGGCCAGTGCATCACAATTACAACAGGCTGTCAAACTATCTGCAGATCAAAAACAGCCTAAGATTGAATCTTCATCAGCTAATCAAGTTGAATCCGTGAATAAAGTCACTTCAACCGCCAATCTCGTAAAACCGCTTAAATCTCCTACTGAGCAGCAAGTCATTTGTTTCGAATCTGGACCCTATGCTCAAGCTTTAATTGCACAACCAGTTTATAATTGGTTAAAGAATAACAGTAGCTCAAAAAATAAACCAAAGATTAAAGGAGATATTCAGGTTGAAATACAGCCTCGTCAAACCCAAGTGCTCGAATCAACTTGGGTTTACTTACCCCCTTTTAAAAATCGGCAAGCTGCCGATATGGCCCAACAACGTTTGAATCAATTAGGTATTGCTGATTATATGGTAGTGACTCAAGGTCAGTTTGATAACGCGATTTCTTTAGGACGGTATCGTAATCCAGCTAATGTACAACAACGTCTTAAAGAATTAAGTACCAAAGGTTACCAAAATATTAAAACCCAAGAGCGTTACAAAAGTGATACACGATATTGGCTAAATGTTAAAATATTGCCCAAGGAAAGCCAGGCTTTGTTAAGTGCTTTTAACAAGCATTTTAAGAACTTAACGTTAAAGCCGGTCGGTTGTGAGTCGATCGCCAAAGCGGGCTAAATTTTTTGGAATACATTATCTCTATGATTATCATGGTATTTAAGCAAAGTTTTTTCCCGGTTGAAGCCAGTTGGTTTTACTTTAATTCCTTAAATAAGAGTTTAACCGTTTCTAAATTAAAAATAGTTAAATAAGATATGACTAAAAAACTGTTCGAATGATTGAAGTCATTAAGGGTTAAAAAATGGTGCTCAGTGATAAACAATTGATGGATTGAGTTCATGATAGATAAAATGCCAACGATTGTGGTGGTGGATGACAGCGCAACATCTATTTCTTTATATCAGTTCAGCGTTGAATCACTGGCAGTCAATTTTATTGGGTTTCGCTCCTCTGCCGAAGCACTCCCTTATTTACAAGAACATAAACCGGATTTATTGTTTTTAGACATTATTATGCCGGGTATGGATGGGCTAAGTTTATTAAGGTATTTACGTACCATTGCACATCATAAAGAAACGCCGGTTATCATGGTTACCTCAAAAGATTATGCTCAAGATCGCTACATTGCTAAACAATTAGGTGCACTGGATTTTTTGATAAAACCGCTCCGTTTTAAAGAAATTCGTGATGTCGTTTGTCACTATGTCAATGCTAAACCAAAACAGTCAACTTGATGAGATAGAAGGCACTAATTCAGATTGATCTTGAGGTGAAACCGCTATTATCTTTGATTTTATCCGGCAGACTTTATTTAAGTAATAAAGGTATTTTTTATGAAAATAGGTGCTACTCCTTGAGGAGAAATTAACAGCGGGCAAAGGTGAACGTTTTAATTTAAAATAACGAGTTCCTAAATATGAAAATAACAGCAATCGGTGTTAATGCAGCATTTTCAACCGGAGAATATGAGAAGGTCATAACGGAAAAAGACGCCTATGATCTCCTTTTAAAAATACTCAATTCACCCGATTCAACTACTTTATCTACAGATGCCATTAAAGTCCGACTCGCTCAATTAAGCCGCATCCGTTATAACCCGAGATGGCAGTCTAATTTTTTACTGGAATTTGATATGCCTAGTAAACGCAATGGACAAAGTCCTTACCGCTTGCTATTAGATGTCGGTGGAGATGTTAGACATGCACTCAAAGCCTTGGAATTGTCTTCGAGTGATATCGATGGTATTTATATTTCTCATCCGCATAATGATCATATTGGTGGCATGGAATACATGGGATTAACAACGCTATTTAATCCATTTTATACGGTGGCTAAAAAACGATGGTTAGGAGATGACTTCATTGCTAACAAATTATTCCACGAGGAAAAAACTTGGGGAACTCCACCTGGTAGTACCAAACCGGATTTGTTTATTCATAAAAAAGTTCTTGAGCCCTTGAGAAGAGCATTAGGTCCAGGTTTAGATACCGTACAAGGTGTCCCAGATGTTTCTCTAGAGACTTATTTTGAAGTTCATTTAGTGGGTAAGCAAGAAGATGGAACGACAATTACTCATCTGTTTGAAGACGGGAAGGAAACTTGGAAAATGAAGCCTATTTTTGCTATGCACGTTTTTTCTAGTTCTGAGGAAATGCCCAGTTATGGGATTAGCTTACAACACTCCACCGGTTACCATATATTAATGCCAACGGATATTCAATATATGATCCCGGCGCAATTAGAAATGCACTATAAACGAGCCGATAGAATTTACATGGATTGTGAAACTTCACCGATTCCTTCAGGAGTACATCCACATATATCCGATCTAATCAATTATCTCGATCCAGCCATCCAAAAAAAATGTCTTCTTTATCATTATGATAATTATCCTCAAGTACCTGAAGGGATGTTTTATGGTATTTTAAAGGCGGGTGATTGGCATACTTATCCCGATAAATAACCCAATGACTCCCCTTACACCAATAAACTTACCTCTAAAATTTAGCCTATTATCATCAGTAACTTGATTGGCAAATGAGATTTGATACGCTTAATTATATCCGTTTTTGGGGCGTTCGCGGCTCTTATCCCGCTCCTTTTGGTAGCCATATGCGTGTAGGTGGAAACACCTCCTGTGTCGAATTGCGTGTAGATAATCACGTTCTGATTTGTGATGGTGGTTCTGGCATTATCCCTTTAGGTCATGCTTTAATGACACAACCAGAAATTAAAGAAGTGACGATTATTCTCACTCATTATCATTGGGACCATATTTCGGGGCTGCCCTTTTTTATCCCCGCTTTTGTACCAGGATGGAAAGTCAATATTTATGGACCCGGCGATAGTAAAAGAATTATAGAACAACGTATTTCCGGTCAAATGATAGATCCTTATTTTCCTATCGAAGTGGAAACGTGGTTAGCGGATATCCAATATCTCACGGCACGTAATAGCCAACTCGAATATGGTCCCTTTAAAATGGAAACCTTCAATGTCCATCACCCAGGCAGTACTTTTGGTTATCGCATTCAAGTACATGATAAAATTATTGTTTACGCTTCGGATAATGAATTATCATTTATAGACAAATCTATAGCCGACCGTAAAAGTGAACTTGAGCCGCAAGAATTGAAATTGATCGAGGCGATGCGGTTAGAAGAAAGAGAAAAAGCCTTAGAGTCAGTTTATAATGCGCATGTTTTTATCCATGATGCCCAATACACCCCAGAAGACTATGCTAAAAAACGTGGTTGGGGGCACTCTTGCTATATTGATACTGCCCATTTTGCAATAGATGCTCATGTTAAACAACTTTATTTATTTCATGTTGATCCCAATTACAACGACGCTAAGATAGAAGATTTACACCGTGCCACCATTAAATTACTTCATGAGCGCCAAGCAGATACTGAATGTCATATCGCCCGAGAAGGTTTGATTATTGATATCGATAAATTGTGAGCATTACAGCTTATTAGAAAAAATAATCAGTTAGGTAACGTTTTACCCCAAATTTGCAACCCCATTCCTTCCCTCAAATTTGAAAATCCCCGCGGAGATTTAAAATAATGCCTATTTTTTATTGAACTCTAAAATAACGTGAGTTCAAGAATAAATGTCGGTTGACAATTTTTTACCGATACTAAGCGAAATGGAGACACTCAATACTTTTTTCAATATTGTTTATATGTTATTAACAAGTTAGCACGATCACCATGACATCTAACTCAAGTTAACTGGAAAGCAGAAGCCGGAGTGCAAAACAACGCTATCTTGCACTCCATCCTTTTCTCATTGGGGGTAAGGAGGAAAAGGAAAAATTATATTTTAGGAATGTTCTCAGCGTAAAAAATTTCCATCATTTCGCGACGCAAATCTCGCTCAATTTTTTCTCTTTCATATTGAGATAAATCTAATGCCTTGATTTCAAAAAGATAATTATCTAAATCAAACTGTTTAAGCATCATTTTAGTATGAAAAATATTTTCTTGATAGACATTCACATCTATCATTTGATAAAGAGATTTAGTATCTTTAGCGAGATAATTTTGAATGGAATTAATTTTGTGATCAATGTAATGTTTGCGTCCGCCTTTATCACGGGTAAACCCGCGGATACGATAATCCATGATAACAATATCAGAGTCAAAGTTACGTATGAGGTAATTTAACGCCTTTAAAGGTGAAATTCGTCCACAGGTTGAAACATCGATATCAGCACGAAAAGTACTAATCCCGTTATGTGGATTGCTTTCTGGGTAGGTATGTACGGTAATATGGCTTTTATCTAAATGAGCTACCACTGCATCAGGTAACGGTCCTGGCTCCTGATCAGTAGATATTTTTGAATCGAGTGATATCGATGCTTCCTCACAAATCAACATCGTCACGCTGGCACCTTGGGGATCATAGTCTTGACGTGCGATATTGAGTATGTTAGCGTCAATAATATATGCTACGTTGGTCAAAATTTGAGTTAGGCGTTCGGCATTATAAACTTCATCAATGTACTCAATATAACCCTTACGTTGCTTGGCGGTTCTAGCATAACAGATATCATAAATATTAAAGCTTAACGTTTTCGTTAAATTGTTAAAACCTTGCAGCTTAAATTTAATTTTTTTTGCGGTTTTGCTCACCTTTCACCTTGCCCAAAAAGTACTTATTGTTCAATTCATTCAACCCCGTGATCATGGTTAACACGGTGGTTTAACTTAGAGTGAAATGATAACTATTGCCCTTGTTAAAGTTGGGGCAGTAAAAACGATATGTACCTTTGCGGTTGGTACCGGGCTACCGCTCAGGTAAAAAGGGATGTCCTCGCTCTACTTGAGTAGGTAATTTACCCATAAAACCATTTTGGTTTTGGCTTTTGGGGTTGCCTACCCTTATTTGAACAAAGTTATTATTGTTTGAGATTAGATAATATTTAGTTTGATTTTTGACTTGCTGGCTAAACATACTCACCTAAAAAAGAGGTGATCTATGAACAGATGAGTAAACATCAAGATGTGGTTGATGCCACATGTAGAGGCTGGTCTTTGCATAAGCTAAGCTCCCTAACAGTGTGTTATCAATTATCTAAGAAAAAGATGGTGGCTATGGGTGGACTCGAACCACCGGCCTCAGCATTATGAGTGCTGCGCTCTAACCGTCTAAGCTACATAGCCAATATGAATTGCCATACTTTTGGGATTATGAAGAGTTGCATGAAAAAAGTCAACTCTTATTTAAGACTTTTTACCGGCCTCTGGAAAAATCTTAACCGTATCAAATATAACTAAAAACGGCGTGTATTATGAAGATTCAAGAATACAATGTCAAGCAAAAAAATAACAATTCAAATTAGTCCAGTTTTAAACCTTAATTGGTGGTTATTTCAGGATTTTCTTCCATTATTTCATAGTCATGAATTATTTTAGCCATTTGACCTAACATAGCAGCAACAGAGCAGTATTTTTCTGCAGATAAATCAATTGCTTTCTTAACTTGAGTGGCTTTCAAATTATAACCCGTTATTTTGAAGTGAACGCGAATTTCTGTGAAAATCCTTGGATGTTCCTCACGACGTTGACCTTCAACTTCAATGATACATTGAGTCACATTCTGGCGTTGTTTTTTTAGAATACTGAGCACATCCATAGCGGTGCAACCACCTAATCCCATCAACATCATTTCCATTGGACGTACACCTAGGTTGCGTCCACCAATTTCTGGAGCACCATCTATAATCATGCCATGACCGCTATCTGCCTCAGCAAGAAGACAAGCATTTTCAATCCATTTAATACGTGCTTTCATCGAACCTTAACCGGTGGAAATTCCACCGCTCCTTGTCTGTATTTAAAGTAAATTAGCTAATGAAAAAATATTTTAACATATTAAATCTGCTATAGTGCGTTAAGGTGACACCTAAGACACCCAATACCACCCTGCCTTTAACTTAAGGAATTCCTCCCTTTTATGTGGTTCAATTTGATGTACCAACTAAACTAGTGTGCGTATAATTCTCACTTGAGATTGACACACGTTCATGAATTTCTCCTTAAACCAATTGGCTCATCTCACTCGATGAGATTTTTTCATCAATAAGTCTTGGCAAATAATAAAATAATGTCTATTATTATCTGAACACATCTACTACTGGACTTAAATTTTATTCATGAGGGACTCCAATCACTTTCGCAGCCAACCGCGCAAGCCTCATGCCTTTAATGGGCAAAGGAGGGGGTGTCCTTCGGTCTTGAGTTTCCCACTTTCTTATTATTGGCAGCTACTCCGATTGCTGCTGCCCTAGCGGGCAGTAAATAGCATACTCTCCTCGCGTTAGCGAATAACGCCAACTCGATTTTAATAATTTCTTACGTAAACAATTTTACCTACTCAGAGTAGCGGAGCCATTATTATGACTGATAAACTCATTATTTTTGATACCACTTTACGCGATGGCGAACAAAGTCCCGGCGCTTCCATGACGAAAGAGGAAAAAGTTCGTATTGCTAAGGCATTGGAAAAATTACGTGTCGATGTGATTGAAGCGGGTTTTCCAGTAGCCAGTCCGGGTGATTTCGCGGCAGTTCAAGCCGTTGCTAATACGATTAAAGATAGTACCGTTTGTGGATTAGCACGCGCGCTTGATAAAGATATTGATTGTGCTGCCGAAGCACTTAAAGGAGCCGTTTCTGCTCGCATCCACACTTTTATTGCGACCTCACCCGTGCATATGGAAATGAAATTACACATGTCACCGCAACAGGTATTAGAACAAGCGGTGCAAGCGGTGAAACGTGCACGCCAATATACTGATAATGTTGAATTTTCACCAGAGGATGCCGGACGTTCAGAAACTGATTTTTTATGCCGTATTATTGAAGCGGTAATTAATGCCGGTGCCACCACTATTAATATTCCTGATACGGTGGGTTATACCTTACCGGATCGGTTTGGCAAATTAATGGCAGAATTACGCGAACGGATTCCCAATTCTGACCGCGCGATTTTTTCGGTGCATTGCCACAATGATTTAGGATTAGCCGTAGCGAATTCTCTTGCTGCTGTTATGAATGGTGCCCGGCAAGTTGAGTGTACTATCAATGGGTTAGGTGAAAGAGCCGGTAACGCGGCTTTAGAAGAAGTTGTCATGGCTGTTCGTACCCGCCAAGACGTTTTCACTTGCCATACCGATTTAGATACCACGCAAATTTTAACTTGCTCGCGCTTAGTGTCTAACATTACGGGTTTCCCGGTACAACCGAATAAAGCGATTGTTGGCGCTAATGCTTTTGCTCATGAATCGGGTATTCATCAAGATGGGGTGATTAAGCATCGTCAAACTTATGAGATTATGCGCGCAGAAGAGGTGGGCTGGCATGCCAATCGAATGGTGTTAGGCAAACATTCAGGACGTAACGCTTTCCGGGAGCGGTTGAAACAAATCAATATTGAATTTGAGTCAGAAGAGGCGTTGAACGCTGCCTTTGCTCGGTTTAAAGCACTTGCGGATAAAAAACATGAGATTTATGATGATGATTTGCAAGCTTTAGTGACCGATACGCTTACCAGCGAACATGAGCGGATCAAATTAGTTGCGCTTAAAGTGTGTTCGGAAATGGGGGAAACGCCTTGCGCCAATCTCACTTTAAACATGGATAGTGTTGAAAATAGCGTCGCTGCTCAGGGCAGTGGTCCGGTTGACGCTACCTTTAAAGCGATAGAAGCTTTAGTTAACAGTGAAAGCCGGTTATTAGTGTATTCTGTCAATAGCGTGACCGGGGGTACCGACGCCCAGGGGGAAGTCAGTGTCCGTTTAGAAAAAGAGGGCCAAATTGTGAATGGACAGGGTGCTGATACCGATATTGTGATTGCTTCGGCTAAAGCTTATCTCAATGCACTCAATAAAATGTTAACGCCAGTGGATCGAAAACATCCACAAAAGGTCGCTGCACCAGTCTAAAATGACAGTCACGATGATTAAGAATCGCCATCATCAGTACCTTAACACCATGGGAATAACGGTGTGGGTACGGCGACCCCCTTTTATCTCATTGGCAGAACCGATTACATCTGTCAATGAGACTTTAACGACATCACCACCACTTGAAGTCGTGATCCCCTCTTCATTAGACCCTTCGCAACGAGAAACCCAAACGATTCCAATTAAGATCGATTGGAAAACACTGCAACAACAAGTCAGCACTTGCACCGCTTGCCCATTACATCAAACTCGAACTCAAACTGTACTGGGAGTAGGTAACCGACAAGCGGATTGGATGTTCATTGGTGAAGCACCCGGTGCTGAAGAAGATGCGCAAGGTGAACCCTTTGTTGGTCGTGCGGGACAATTATTAAATGCCATGCTTTATGCAATCGGATTACGCCGAGAAGAAGTTTATATTGCTAATATCGTTAAATGTCGCCCACCGAATAATCGTAATCCTACTCATGAAGAATCAACCCGTTGTAACCTCTTTTTACAACAACAACTGGCTTTAGTTAAACCAAAATTAATTATTGCACTCGGTCGAATTGCTGCTCAACATTTATTAGCGACCGCTGAGCCAATTGGTCAATTACGCGGTCGACGTTTTGAATATGCCCATCTGAGTATCCCATTGATAGCGACTTATCATCCGGCTTACTTGTTACGTCGCCCAACTGAAAAACGTCGAGCTTGGCAAGACTTACAATTTATTTGTCAACAAATGACGCTATTGAAATCATGAGTGCCGTTTTAGCTTTCAAGACCCGCTTACGCCCCATGCAAGCAGCGGATTTACCAACCGTTCTAGAAATTGAAATGGCGGCTTATCCTCTGCCTTGGAGCAAGCTGAATTTCAGGGATTGTCTACGCGTAGGCTATCAAGCTTGGGTTTTAGAATTAGATTATCAGATAGTCGGTTATGGATTGATGTCCATTGCGGCAGGCGAAGCACATCTCTTAAACCTTTGTGTCCACCCTCACTTTCAATGTTGTGGTTATGGACGGCGGATCTTGAAGCAATTGCTCAAGATAGCAAAACAGCACCAAACGGATACGGTATTTTTAGAAGTCCGTATCTCTAATCAAGCCGCTATTAGTCTTTATCAACAAATGGGATTTAATCAGGTCGGATTGCGAAAAAATTATTATCCCAACGGGACTAACAAACGTGAAGATGCTTTAATTTTGGCATTAGCTTTTTGAAATGGTTAGGGTGAACACGTTGGTTCGCCCCTACTTAATATCCATTTTCAAGGTTAAACGTACTTTGACATTATCAGGAAGTGCTAACCGTTCAATATGGATAGAATCCACTTGAACTTGATATTGATTGTAAAGTTGCTCTAACCAGTGCATTAATTCAGTAAAGCTAACCGTTTCAAAGGCCATTTGTACTTCTTGATTACCTTTAGATTCAATGCGCTTACTGACCGAGTTTAGAGCACCCTGCCGCATACTTTTATCAATTAAAGCTAATAACGACGGTGAATTGGTTGATGAAGTAGAATGAGGAGATTGTTGACGTAATTGTTGTATCTCTGCTGCAGCCGTCGTCATCCATTGTAAAGTTTTTTGTTGACTAGCAATGATATGGGTCAGTTGAACCTGAGTAGCCATAAAGGGTTGCCACCACCCAAAATAGCTTAAAATGAAGACCAATAACACTGAACCCGTTAGCAATACCCAACGTTCCCGGTAACTTAAGTTAACAAACCAATTCATTTATAATTTAAAATCAATCAGTTATAATAAATAGCGGCGCTATTGTTAAAAATGCTTGAAATAATCACTGGATCTCGATGGAGGCTGACAACGTTGTCGTGTAGCCCAGATTTGGACCAGTTGCATTAGTAACCGTTGTAATAAACTCGGATGCAAATAACGTTTAACGGTTTTAGTCATCTGATTGTTAGGTACGATCTGTTTTAACAGTTGATAGTACTTCTCAGCGGCTGGTTGACGACCGATTTCGTGGTGATATAACGCCATCACTGTAGTAAATGCAGTAAATTCAGTAATATGAAAAACCTTCCGCTGTGGATAGAGGGATTTTAAATCAAAATGATGATCAAAAATAACTGGAATTTTTTCCGGAAGATGGTTTTTTAAACAATAAAAAGCGTAATTGGTTCTGGCAAAGAGATAATCCGGATGCTTTTGATACACTGCTTTTAAAATAGTATAAGCTTTTTCTGGTTGTCCGGTCATTTCATAAGCCACATTGAGGTAATTATAAAAAACCGGTACATTGGGATATTGGGTAATGAGATCCAGTAACGGTTGAATAGTCTGTTGTGGTTGTTTTTGAATCAGATTGTATAATTCTTCCAACTGCTCTTTTACTTGAGGGGGTAATTGGTTGATACTTTTATGAGGCAGTGGGTTATAAGTAATTTGATAATTCAACGGTGTGGTTATTAACTGAGGTGAAGTTGCTAATGGAGACTTAACGGTTTTATTTTTACTAAATAAGTTCATCATAGCTAGAAAAGCGGTTAGCACAAAAAGTAATTTCTTGAGAAGATTTTTCGGTGGTACTCAATTAGTAGTGGAGTTAGTTTGCCAACCCAAAGTTGCAATCTCTGGTTACCCTAAAATCACTACTTATTTGGCATTACCAATTTTGGGTCGCTTTCAAAACAGCGGTCTAAACTAAAATTTTCTAAACATTTTTTAGTTTAACCTTTTTAGCGTTTAATTAATAGAGTTTATAGTTGAATGACTATCAGTTACGATTTTAATTTTAATTACAAGTCATTAATATGAATAACTACACCTATCCTACTACTCAGTTACTGACCTATGGTGAATGTGATTGGGCTAATTCTCATTTTAAAAAATGGCCTAATTATCTGGAACTGGGCTTTACCACAGCACAGGTTGCCGAATTAGTGCAAATGGCTATCGATAAAGAACTGTTTTGGGGTGATTCAGAAAATTTAGCGACTTGGGCACCAGTTCATGCGTGGCGTACTTTAGCTCAATTACATGCGGAAGCCGCGATAACGCCTTTAATGAGTTTATTTTCTGAAGAAGATGATTGGATTACGGAAGAATTGCCGGTGGTTTATGGCTTAATTGGAGTCAAGGCTATCCCGGCTTTAGCTGAGTATTTGGGGAATAAATCGCACGGCGTTTATCCGCGAATAAATGCCGCTTGCAGTCTAGAAAAGATTGGTAATACTTATTCCGAGGCGCGCATAGCCTGTGTCTTAGCTTTGACCCAACAACTCGAAAAATTTACCCATAATGATCCGGAATTAAATGGATTTTTAATTACTTACTTGGCTGACTTGAAAGCGATAGAATCGCTAGCGACTATTAGACAAGCTTATAATGAAGATTATGTGGATTGTACCATTATGGGAGATCTAGAAGATGTCGAAATCGATTTAGGACTTCGAGACCACCGTTCCCAACCACCCACCTACCCGAGTTTAGCTGAAAAATATGGCTTAGTTCCCCCTCAGCGGGATCCAATCAAAATAGGTAGAAATGATCCTTGTCTCTGTGGTAGTGGTAAAAAATATAAAAAATGTTGTCTGAATCGGGTGGCGAGAGAAAAAACCACTCTATAATTGTGATAAGTTAAGTATCATTTTTGTGTAGGAACACTGTGTGACCGGAATTGAATCAGTTATTTTCTTAGCACTTATTCTCAGCAGTGCTGTTGTTGCCATTTTATTGGCATTATTCATTTATTTTGGGATTCAATTTATTTCCCAAGGCAAGCAATGTACAGTTGAACGTTTTGGCAAATATAACCGAATTTTAGAACCCGGTTTTAATTGGCGGTGGCCAATTATTGAACAAATTAGCAATGAAATTGATATGCGGGAACAAGTGATGGATGTTCCTCGCCAAGAAGTTATCACTCAGGATAATGCCATGATCACAGTGGATGGTGTGGTGTTCTACCGGGTTTTTGATGCGAAAAAATCAACCTATGAAGTGAGTAATTTAAGCGAAGCTATCATGCACTTAACGATTACTAACCTTCGTACCGTGATGGGTTCTATGAATTTGGATGATTTACTGTCTAAACGCGATGAGATTAATGAAAAATTGTTTAAAGTCGTTGATGAAGCGACCGATCCTTGGGGCATTAAAATCATTCGGATAGAAATTAAAGATATTTCCCCACAGCCAGATTTAGTCGAAGCCATGGCAAGACAAATGAAAGCTGAACGGGAAAAGCGGGCGGTTATTTTAGAAGCAGAAGGACAAAGAAAATCGGCAGTTGAAAAAGCCGAAGGCGAAAAACAAGCTTTAATTCTCAAAGCAGAAGGTGAAAAAATCTCGGATATTTTAAGAGCAGAAGGTTTCAAATCGGCAGAAATCTTAAAAGCACAAGCGCGTAGAGAAGCCGAACTACTCGATGCTGAGTCTCGTGGTGATTCGGCTAACCACGATGCACAAGCACGAGAAAGACTGGCAGCCGCTGAAGCTAAAGCTACTATGCTTGTGTCACAAGCGTTGATGAAAGGGGATATTCAAGCGATTAATTATTTTATTGCCCTAAGATATATTGAAGCTTTACAAAGTATTGCCAGTGCTGATAATCAAAAACTCATTATGATACCGCTTGAAGCCGCTAACCTGATTGGTTCCATTAGTGGTATTAGTGATATCGCTAAAGAAGTATTAGCTAACAAAATGGATAATCGTAATATCACCTCGCTTGATCAAAAGGAAGGAAAGTGAAAAATAAGTTAAGTCGGTTGGCAATTCCCGGCTGACGCTGCACTGCCATTAAGTTAGTCAGTTGAAAAAATTTATCTCATTCAATCGGTTCACAACCACCCCCAAACCCTCTCATTACTAAGGATGGGGAATTTTTCCTTAACTTAATGGCATTGTAATGTAGCCTGGATGAAGCGTAGCGGAATCCAGGGAAGCCATCATAATTCCCCTCCTGGATTTCACTTCGTTTTATCCAAGCTACTTGACTTAATAAATTGAAAATAAAAAATATTTTATTAAAAAAGCTCGAAAAAAGTGTTGAAAATGAACAGGTGTTGATTTTAGACAGTTTTTTAACTTAATGAGTTGAAAATAAGAAATATTTTATTAAAAAATATCGACAAAACTGTTCATTTTGCACACCCTACTTTAGTAAGGTTATTTTAACAAGTACTTAATAAACAGTAAGTTAATATTTGGCATAAAACTTGTCACTATAATCAAGGAGGTTTCCATCATCGACTCAGACCAAAACTGAAATTCAGTCTCGCGGATTGGGAACCTGACAAACAAGATTGTAGCGGTATACAACCGTTACAATCTTTATCCCCAAATTAAGTATTGTATTCACTTAATTTCCTTACAGTTGAATTTGAGGAATATATAATATGCTAGCACAAAATAAGGACATTGGTTTAACTTTACCTCAACTGTTCCTGGCTTGCCCCCCTCGACAGCGGTATTTTAACTTTCCTTCTCAATGGGAAAAAGAGTGTACTTCAATTCACTTCTTTATTCCAAAATACTCACCTGGACTAAAATTATCTCCTTCTGATTTACTAAAGAATCTAATGACTTTGGTACGATTTCTCAGAATAGTAAACCGCTATTTAGCCCAAGTAGGGTGCATAAGCAAAGCGTCATGCACCGTTGAGACATGGGTTATGGCGGATGACGCTACGCTTATCCGCCCTACGCTTGCTGTCAAAATTGGGAGGGGAGTACTTTGAATCAGGTTGTTCTCGGAGAAAAGGTTGTTATGGCCAATGGAGTGACGTTGGGAGACGGGGTACAAATGGCAAATTCACAACCAATTGAGGTGATTATTAAGGAATAAAGGTTAAGGGTGCGTTATGGTTGACGCCTAACGCACCCTAAATTCATTACATTTACTTACAGTAACGAAGAGTCGGACACGCTATGCTGAGTCCGACCTACGATTATTGATGAGTGAGAGGTATTTTGCTTGTGGAAGATAAAATGCTTACTCTCTTCTGGTTGGGTCTAATGATATTATCGGTTAGTCTAGTGATGTTGATTAGCGGGTTAGTAAAACTGTTATACATTGAGTAGGGTGCGTAGGGTGCACCCTACCTTCCGTCCTCGTTGGGAACGCTAGCAGATTTGCTTAGCTTAACTTCCAAACAGTGGGATTCCCAAGCTGGAACTTAGGAACCCGCCAAACAAAACAAATATACCCCCCCAATCCGCCTAAGATTAACTTTAAAACGATAGAACATTGACCAATTTTTCTATCATAATTATTATCTATATGCTACAATAATAAAATTATCTATTTTAAATAAGTGCCTGCAAAGATGATATTTATGTAATATAATAAACAACTTTAACAATAGTTAGCGATAGTTTGACCGACTTTTAGCTCCTCCTCTTTTATTACTCCCCCCTGATTTTAACGAAATAGGTTAAGCCACTTTGCAACGACGATCGTATCTGGTGTTGATACTACTTAGCATACTGAGTATGCTCGGGAATTACTTTAGTTTACCTTTATTTTTTGGAATAGATTTTGTTTTTGGTAGCATTACCACCTTATTGATAATTGATTTATTTGGAATAAGCTGGGGATTAGCTGTAGCAATATTCGCTAATACACCGAACTGGTTTTTATGGGGACACCCTAATGAATTAATTATTTTCACTTTAGAAGCCGCCTTTATTGGATTAGCTTGGCAACGTTATAGTAATCATTTACTGTTGTTAGAAAGTATTTTCTGGTTGGGTTTAGGGTTACCCGTCATGTGGGTACTTTATATTGATACCCTTCCACCAGATACGATCCCGATTGCTTTAATCCTATTGAAATTCCTAGTAAATGGTATTTTTAATGCGTCCATCGCCTGTTTGATAATTACTTTTTTACCTTTGAGACAATGGGGTAGATTACCAGTAACCACTTATCAACTGTCTTTACAACGTATTCTACTGAATTTAATTAGTATTTTTGTCTTATTACCCACTTTACTGACCATGACTTTTAATGGCTGGCTTATTGTGGAAAAAGTAGAAACTAAAATAACAACTGATCTCAATACGTTGTCTACTTATATTGTGAATGACCTGCAATCGTTATATCTGCAACAAATTGACTCTTTACAAAAATTTGCTTCCCTCATTACGCAAGCTCATTGGCAAAACTCAACTGAGTTAGCTCAGCAAGCGAGGCAACTGATGAGTTCATTTCCAGAATTTTTGGATATCACTTTACTGGATACTCAAGGCTGTTTGTTATTTAACTATCGCCAACCCGCTAATGAATTAAATATCTATTCGCCAGCTTTACATAAACCGCTCTTTCAGTCCGTCTTGAATACGACCCAAGTTTTAACCTTTAATACCATTAGGGTAGAGCAGGGTACCGAAATACCGGTGATAGCACATGCGTTTGCCGTCCGTGGTGTGGATGGTAAAGTAACCGGGGTACTTTTAATTTACTTTCAGTTGATAACCGCACTTCATAAAATACATGCTATTCATTCTCTTACCAATGATACCGATATCACCTTAACGAATGAACAGGGTATTGTTATTGATTCTACTCGAACCGATTTAAATCGCTTAAGCCATTATGATCATTTCCGTGATTTTTCATCAACTGAATGGAAATGGCTCAATTCAATAGTCTATCCGGTTTTTCCTCAAGCGGTTGTTCATCCTATTTTACGTTGGCGTGAGGCTATTTATATACAGCATACCCCAGTACATAACCAGTTGCCATTGACGCTGGTGGTTGAAATGCCGATGCGACCTTATCTGGAATCCTGGCAAAATTTATATGTCAGCAAATTAGCTATAATTTCTATCATTACTTTCCTTAGCCTAATTTTATCGGTTTTTATTAGCCGCTGGTTGATTTCACCTTTACAGAAGTTAGCCCATATCACGGATAATTTATCGACTCGGTTAGAACTAAACCAAGTCATTCATTGGCCTCAAAGCCGGGTGAGTGAAATCAATTCATTAACCAATAATTTCAAGTCGATGGCTAAATCACTGCAAGCCCGATTTGAGGAGATTCATTCTACTCAAACCCTATTGGAACAACGTGTTCAAAAACGCACCCAAGAATTGTTACATGAAAGGGCATTGCTGTGCAATTTAATCGATTTTGTTCCGGATCTCATTTTTTACAAAGACTGCGAAGGCAAGTATTTAGGTTGTAATAAAGCTTTTGAAGAATTCAAAGGCATCAATCGCTCAGAATTACTAGGACAAAGTGATTTTGACTTATTCCCGCCGGAAAAGGCGCAATTTTGTTGGGAAACTGATAAACAAACCGTGACAACGGGTAAACCGCATGCTCACGAAGAATGTGGTACTTATCCAGATGGTCATGAATGTTTATTTGACACTTTAAAAGCCCCTTTTTTTGCACTCGATGGACAAGTACTGGGTCTCATTGGAATTAGCCGTGATATTACAGCACGCAAACAATATGAAGAAGCTTTGCAACAATCTGAACACATGTTGCGTTTAGTGATAGATAATATTCCCCAATTTATTTTCTGGAAAGACAATTATTCGGTTTATTTAGGTTGTAATCAAAATTATAGTCGTATTGTGGGTTTAGAACAAGTCGAAGACATTGTCGGCAAAACCGATGCTGATTTAATGCTTTACCAACAAGAAGGGCACGCCTTTTTTGAAACGCTTAACCGTTGCATTGTGGCAGATGGCCAATATGCTTACCGACAAGTTGAATCCGTTCAATTAGACAATAATACCCGCCTCTGGTTAGAAATAAATAAAGTTCCACTGCAGGATAGGCAAAATCAAGTGATGGGCGTATTGGGTTGTTTTGAAGATATTACCGAAAGAAAAATGGTAGAAGATAAACTACGCCAATCCATTAAGGTATTTGAAAATAGTGCGGAAGCCATTTGTATCACTGACGCCAATACCCGAATTATAGGTATTAATAAAGCGTTTACTAAAATTACCGGTTACACAGCCAGAGAAGTGATGGGGAAAACACCTAAAATATTAAAATCGGGTAAACATAAAAGTGATTTTTACGAAGTCATGTGGAACGCTATTCTGCGGTTGGGACATTGGGAGGGAGAAATATGGAATCGTCGTCAAAATGGCGAAATCTTCCTAGAATGGTTACATATCAGTGTTATCCGTGATGAACAAAATCAAAATCAAATTACCAATTACTTGGGTATCTTTTCTGACCTCACTTCGCGCAAACAAACTGAACAACGACTCGCTTATTTAGTCCATTACGATGATTTAACGGGGTTACCTAACCGAACTTTATTTTATGAATTAGCTAATCGTGCCTTATATTACGCCCAACAACACAGTGAATTAGTGGCTATCATGTTTTTGGATTTAGATGGCTTCAAGTATGTTAATGATACTTGGGGACATTTAACGGGTGATCTATTGCTAAAAAAAGTGGCCAGCCGCTTAACAGAATGTTTACGCAAAACCGACACGATTGCGCGTTTAGGTGGCGATGATTTTGCGATTGTGCTAGAAAATATAAATAATGTCAAAGAAGTCGATATTTTCGCACAAAATATACTGAAAGCCATGAGTTTATCTGCCTTTAAGTTAAATGGGCAAGAAACTTTTATCACCATGAGTATTGGTATCAGTCTTTATCCTAACGATGGCCAAGAGGTTGATACCTTACTAAAAAATGCCGATATGGCCATGTATCGGGCTAAAGAAAACGGGAAAAATAATCATCAATTTTATATTGCTCGCCTCAATGTCCTGTCTCATCAGCGGTTGATTCTGGAAACCAAATTACGTCACGCCTTAGAGCGAGAAGAATTAGTCTTGTATTATCAACCACAATTGCACCTGGCTAGCGGCCAAATTGTTGGTGCAGAGGTGTTATTACGCTGGCAACATCCGGAAATGGGTTTAGTATTACCTTATCGCTTTATTCCTTTAGCAGAAGAAACCGGGTTAATTGTACCCATAGGAGAATGGGTATTACAACGGACTTGTCTGCAATATCAACGTTGGCGTGAGCAAGGTCAAGCTTTGTTGCGAATGTCGGTCAATTTATCTTCGCGACAATTTAAACAAGATAATTTCATTAAACGAATTGGAGAAATTATTGAGGAAACCTGTATTGATCCAACTTTACTCGAATTGGAATTAACCGAAAGTCTATTAATAACTGATTTTGATGAAGTGAATCATATTTTGCACCAATTGAAAGAAATGGGCATGCTATTAGCCATCGATGATTTTGGCACCGGCTATTCTTCATTAAGCTATTTGAAACGGTTTCCGATTGATAAGCTTAAAATTGATCAAAGTTTTGTTCGAGATGTACCCAACAATAAAGAAGATATGAGTATCATCAAAGCTATCATTGCATTAGCACGGAGTCTGCGGTTGACTGTTATAGCAGAAGGTGTAGAAACTAAATCACAACAAATTTTTTTAAAATCACTTAAATGCGATGAAATTCAAGGCTATCTCATTGGACGTCCCATGCCAGAACAAGAGTTTATTCAAATGTTAAATAATAGAGCTTAACTAAACTAAAAATACAGTTTTTTTAAGAAATCATGAAAAACTTAAGTAATCCTATTGCTACGACACCATTTGCAACAACACACCTAAAATTTTACCCACTTGACTAATATGATATTCAGGTAAATCAATCATCGCCAGTTTCTCTTCCAGAATGAGGAATTTCCAAAGGTTACCGGTAGTAACGACCCCATACACTTTACCAATATCACTTTCTTCCCGCTGGTTAAATTCTCGGGCAGCTATCATTTCCGCAAGACATTGGCTTAATCCATACTTTATATTTTCATTTTTGGCCTCCACCAACATGATTACCGGTGCATTAATGGTAAACATTTCTGGGGAACGAGTAATGATAAAGTCACATATTCCTTTCAAACCTTTCTCTTCATCGATCGTGAATTCGACGCCAGAAAATAAGCTAATTTGGTGATGAACTAATTTTCGTAACTCTACCAAAATTGGTGCGATAATTAATTCAGAACGGGCTTTTTCTGTGGCAATTGCCAACGCCAGCGGCACATTTTCAGACAAAATCTCTGTCAACATCTGACTGATGGTCACTTCTGGTACGGTGGTAAATAGGTTACGAGTTTCGTCTAGGGTCAAATTAAACTGCTTTTTGACCAAAGTTAGGTTAGTAAATTCACTATAAGACATTATTTAATGGCTACCTCATTCTAACTCAACGAATTTAAATAACTTTAGTGGATATGATTTTATCTCAATTTGAGAAATTCATGGTGAAAGGATTAGTTTAAACTCATCAAGTCTAAGCACTACTAATTTTGGAAAAGCGACATTCTTTAATATATCAAGATGTTTATCATGGGAAACCAAGTAATGAGCATTAGCACTGACGGCACAATCTACGAATTTGTTATCATCAGGGTCTGCATTAATTAAATGCCAACGATAATAAATGAATTGTTTATGAACATTGGGAAGTTTTAACAACGTTCTCAAAACCTCCTTGGCAATTTCAGGATGGTACTTTAAAGCAATAATTTCTTCATATTCCATCAGAATTTCCGTCGTCACGTATAGGTCAAATTTGCTCTGGAGAAGTTTTTGAAATAGCCAATGATATTGAGACCGTGAAGAAAGCGATACTAGTAGTACATTGGTATCAAGCACTACCCTAATTTGGCTCATTTAGCCACTTTTCCATGTCAGTTGGCGAAAAGTTCCGTTCATCCCAAATTTTATCAGCCTGTTGGATAGCTTTGTTGGCATAAAAATGAGCTAAAAGCAGTTTCAATTCATTCAAATCTTGTTCAGTTAAATTGGTATTATACAATTCTAATAATTCCATTTGCAGGTTAGTGAGCGGTGTAGTTAACATCTTTATATTTTCCTCTTAATGCCGACTACCAAAGCATCGCGGTTCAAATGATGGGTGAACAGGATTTTATCTCAAAGTTTACCTGAATCAGGCAGACTAAATTAATTATAGTGCTCTTTTTATACAATAAAAAATTTCATGAAAACTCGCTGTTAATCTGGTTCAAATATGCTGGCTAAGCATTGTCTAGGTAACGTTTCGCGGTGGCTTTTATTTGTTCCGAGTATTGACGAATATCGCTTAATTGACTAAGAGGAAATTTTTCTTCGGTTTTTTTGTCATCAAATAATCCAAGGTATTTCTTTTGCGAATTATTAAAATACATCCGACAAATGGTTTTGCGACTATTGCCATCAAAACAAACGCCACAATAGTTAATCGTGTCGCGCATCACGATTTTTTCAGGATCGAGGATTTCTCCTAGAATTGACTTAATAATAGAATATCCCTCTATTTCCTCTTCAGTAGTGACAACTTTGCTAATCTTGGGTTCCGATTCTTTGACTTCACTCACTTCGGTATCTGGAGTGGATTCTTGAAGAGCTGATTTGAGGCGTTCACTTAAATAATCATAAAGGAATTGAGAAAAAGCTTTTTTAACGAGTTCAGTGAATTGTTGCTTAATCGCTTGAGTTAGTTTTCTTGAATAAACTTGGGTGGCAAAAAATTTGACAAATTCTTCCGAAGGATTAGCTAATTCATTTTTTAAATATTGCTTTAGTTCGCGGGTATACTTAAGTTCGACAGCAGCAGTTAAGTTTTCATTGAGATTAAAAGAGGTCTTACTAAATCTTTTGAGTTCCTCTATTTCTGGTTCCTTGATATCAAGCAAATTAAATTCAAAAAAGGGTTTAGAATCAATCTTATTGGGTTCATCCAAGTCGGTATAAAAACGATAAATGATGCCATCGGTTAATACCGCAAACCGAGCTTCCGTGACACTAAAGTAACGATAAAGTTGAGATAAATGTTCTTCACTCAAATCTGTGCCATATTTTTTACATTCAAAAATAATAATCAGTTTGCCTTCTTTAAAAATCGCATAATCGACTTTTTCACCTTTTTTAGTACCCACATCGGCTATCAGTTCTGGTTTGACTTCGGTTGGATCAAAAACATCATATCCCAAGGCACTAATGAAAGGCATAACTAGTGCGTTTTTAGTCGCTTCTTCGGTTTGCAGCACGTTTAATTGTTTGGATATTTTCAGTGATAAAGTTTTCAACCTATCTATCAAATCCATCTTTATTGTCCTCGTTATATATTACCAATAACTCACCAATTAATTAGACGTTATTTTTGGTAATTGATCAATAGGATGGGTTATTTTCTTTCTGCCAATAACGCTTGAAGACGAGCGATTTCTGCTTCTGCCAATTGGCGAGCTTTGGCTTCCATATTGGCGCGTTGTGTTTCGCTATCTCGTGCTTCTTGAGGGGTGGGTAGTAATTCACCGTTTAAATGAGACCAACGTAACCAAATGGTCTCGACTCCTTCGTAAATACCATACCAACGTACTAACGCTAATTTTAATCGTGAACTGATGAAACGGTTTTGGGCATCCGGTATTATGGGTTGATAACAGCTCTGTTGGAGTTCAAATCCGGCCCAATCGTCGGGATTAAACGGGTCAAACCAGTAATATTCTGAGACTTTGAGTTGATTTTGATAAATTTGTTTTTTCTCATTTTTATCATAATTGGCCGTACTTTCTGATAATAATTCAATGATCAGATCGGGACTTTTACCTTCCTCCCAAACGACCCAACTTTTGCGTTCGCGGTTAGGAACATCAAGAACGACAAAGACATCTGGTCCTTTGAAATCCTGATAACGGACTTGTTTAACACTGTAATAGATAAACATATTTCCGCCAACATAAGCCCGTAATTTTAACCAAGATGTTAAGGGATAGATCAGTAAATCCATTTGTTTTTTATGGCGTTCCGTTTCCATAGGTACCCCGTCATCACTCGGTAAATCGTCTTGGGTAGGTAGCGATAATTGCGGTAACCAACCTGGTTCAAGCGCCTGATTTAACATGATTTTCTCGTGTAAATCGTTAATAGCCTAAGTGAGCAATTTTACAGTTAGCATCTCATAATTCAATTGCGTTCAGGAAGAAATGTTGGTCGGCAATCCTTTGCCGATATTGAGTTAAGAGAAAGATATTTGGGTAGATAATCCTGAAAACAACTTCGTATTAAATAAGTTGTACCCTAAAAAAAGCCCAATCATGTTTAACTGATCAGGCCGATTTGTTAGCATTGTCAGTTTGCTAACTCACTTTCTCTTGATAACCTTTTAATTACTTATCGATAGCGGCGGGTTGGGATTTAGCTTTAGATTTACGTTCCAAGAAGGCAATAAGTTGCTTCGCCGGAACATAACCCGGTACCAATTCGCCATTCGGTAATAACATGGCAGGTGTTCCACTGACACCGAGACGTTTACCTAATTCATACTCTTTATCAACCGGATTGTTACAAGTTGCTGATTTTATTTCACGTTTGGCTTTAGCATCTGTTATCGCTTGTTGCCGATTTTCGGCACACCAAACGGAAACCATCGTGTTATAGGTTTTTGAGCCAATGCCAGCACGTGGAAAAGCTAAATAGCGAACTTTAACTCCACCTTTATTCAGTTCAGGTACTTCAGTGTGAAATTTAGCACAATAAGGACAATCAACATCGGTAAAGACATTAACGGTATACTTAGTTTCTTTTTCTGGAGCAAAAACAATCATTTCCTTTTCATCAAGCGCTTCGAGCTCTTTCACACGTAATTGAGCACGCTTATCGTCCGTTAGATTTTGGCCGGTTTTCATATCGCGAATATCACCGACAACGAGATAATGACCATCATCACTCACATAAACGATTTCTGAACCAATCAAAACTTCATATAATCCTTTTAATGCTGATTCGGTTATAGATACTTTATCAAAATCAACTTTAATAATGCGTTTTAAAGCCTGAGTAACTGCTTCTGGAACGAGTTTAGATGAGGGAGTGGCAGTTGTCGTGGTCGCCGGTTTTGATTCAGAAGTCGTTGGAGTGGATTCGGGTTGAGCAGGTTCAGGTTGAGCGGTTGATTTCTCATCCGTTGTTGTCGCCGGCTGTGCTGCATCAGGAGTTGCTGCTGGAGTGGTTTTAGCAGTGGATTCTTCAGTTGTAGCTGTGGTGGTTTCAGTAGTGGTTGTGGTAGTGGTTTTAGCAGTGGATTTTTCAGTTTCAGGAGTTGCTGCTGGAGTAGTTTTAGCTGTGGATTCTTCAGTTGTAGCTGAGGTGGTTTCAGGAGTGGTTGGGTTGGATTTATCGGGTGCAGGAGGGGTATCGGTTGCCATTGCTGGCGTTTCAGCCGGCGGTGAAGCGGTATTAGCAACGGTTGCCGATGGTTCAGCACTTAAAATCGATGAAGATATGGCCAACAAAGCCCCTATGATCATATAATTACGCATAATAATTCCTTGAAATAAACCAAAAGTGAATAAATAGCAGCACTCATTCTATCTCACCCTTTTAGAGAAAGAAAAACTTTATTCAAGTGATGGCTGCTATGATTAAGATAATAGACTAGGTTGATTTTGGATTGAAAATAGCCAATCCAAAATCTAACTTGGTTACTTGGGTGACTCTTCTTTGGGAGTTGGGGCTGAGATTTTTTCTTTAATACGAGCCGCTTTACCACGTAAATTACGCATGTAATAAAGTTTAGCCCTTCTAACGTCACCTCGACGTTTGATTTGAATTTCTGCAATTAAAGGACTATAAGTTTGAAAAACCCGTTCTACTCCTTCCCCATGGGAAATTTTGCGAACCGTAAAAGCAGAATTTAAACCACGATTCCGTTTGGCAATGACTAGTCCTTCAAATGCTTGTAAACGTTCGCGATTACCTTCTTTTACTTTAACTTGCACTATGACAGTGTCGCCTGGCCTAAAATCGGGGATTTCTTTAGACATCTGTTCTTGTTCCAAGATGGCGATAATATTTGTCATTCTACTTCTCCTTGTTCAGTAATAAATTCAGTTAAAAGTTGTTGTTGTTCAGCCGTTAACTCAAGCTGTTCTAATAATTGCGGGCATCGACGCCACGTTTTTCCCAAAGCTTGTTTATGTCGCCAACGCGCAATCTGGGCGTGGTTACCCGATAACAAAATAGCCGGTACTTTTTGACCGGCCAGTTCTTCCGGTCTAGTATAATGAGGGTGATCTAATAAACCGTTGTAAAAAGAATCGGTTGTAGCTGACTCTTGATGTCCTAACGCTTGGGGTAACCAACGAATTAGCGCATCAATGATGACCATAGCAGCCAGTTCACCGCCGCTAAGAACATAATCACCTATCGACCATTCTTCATCGATATCTTGTTCTATTAAGCGCTCATCAATTCCTTCATAGCGACCCGCTACCATCAATAACCGTGGATAGTTAAGTAAAGTTTGTACCCCATTTTGATCGAACCGGCGACCTTGCGGCGATAAATAAATAACATGCGTATCTTGCCCAAGTACGCTGATAGCCATTTGAATGGCAGTACGGAGTGGTTGTACTTGCATCACCATGCCTGGACCACCACCATAAGGTCGGTCATCGACTCGACGATGCTTATTATGGGTAAAATCCCTTGGGTTCCAGGTTGAGAGTTGTAACAAACCCCGTTCTAAAGCCCGTGCAGTGATTCCACCGCACCGTAAAGCATCTAACATTTGAGGAAATAGGGTAATCACGCCAATATGCATAGAGACTGGTTTTGAAGAAATAGGCGCTATTATAGGGTTAACTGGAGGATATTGGCTTGTTTTGAGGGAAAATGAACGGGTTAAGTTAGATTAAAAAATCCACATCCCAGGCCACTCGCAACCAACGTTGTGCTAAATTAACTTCCAGTACAATTTCATTGAATACCAGCGGAATTAAACGCTCCTGTTCACCTTTCACCACTAAAACATCATTGGCTCCGGTTTCTAGCAAATAATTGACTTGACCCAAAATAATATTTTCCTGGTTAATCACCGTTAACCCAACCAGATCGCTCCAATAATATTCATCCTCTGGAAGGGGTGGCAATTGCTCACGATAAATCGCAATATCGGCTCCCAAGAATCGCACTGCTTCATTACGATCATGACAGGTTTCTAAGCGAGCTACGATGCCTTTACCGTGAGCTTGACCTTCTGGCACCAACATGGTTTGCCATTGTCCTTGTTGATACACTTGCCACGGTGAATAGTTCAAAATATTGGTGACCGGTTTGGTATAAGAAAATATTTTTACCCAACCGTGTACACCATATAATCCATTAATTTTCCCTAGCATGACCCGGGTAGATTCGGACATGAGTAACGCTAATAATTAGGTGGCTGGGGAAGTTTCTACCGTTGTTGGTGGAGGTTCAATTGTCGCACTGATAACTGCCGCTGGTTCTGGCATATTACTTTGATTGACCACGGGAGCAATCGGTGCCTTTTTACTATATTCTTTGATTAATTGTTCTACTCTTTCTGAGGCTTGAGCACCGTTACTTAACCAATATTGGGTACGCGCTAAATCAATGCGTAAAGGTTCTGTCGCTTTGCCGCTCGCAATTGGATTAAAAAAGCCAAGTCGTTCAATATAACGACCATCTCGACGGCTACGTGAATCAGTAACGATAATGTGATAATAAGGACGCTTTTTTGCGCCACCACGACTTAAACGAATTGTGACCATGTGATTCTCTCGATTCTGTGCTATGACTTGTACTGTGGACAAGTAAGTGAAAGCGAACAATTATATGTGATTAAGCAACAATAGGGAATAGGGTAGTTCGTGAAGCCACCTCTATCATGAATCATTAGTAAAAAAATCTCGAGTTTGCTGCATATTTAAATGGTGATTAAAATTGTTATTCTGATGAGATAAAATTATTTAATATAGATAGTTTTTACCAGTAAAAGGAATAAAAAATGGATGAGTTTGAAAGAATATTACGCTGGGCTTGGTATATTGATTATGGAGAAACTCCAGAACAGACCATTGAAAGAATCAAAAATATCTTCTCTCCTAGTTGTTCTCCATGTAATTTATCCACTTCTCATTTTCGTATTTCGCTAACAGAAATGCTTACGCAATTTAGAAATGATATTCTGCAACAAGGGCAAAATCACAATATTGATTCAAGAGCAATTGTTGGTGCTATTGCATGGGAATATGAAGAAAACTTTGCCGGCAGATTATCAGACTATCTGCAGTACATGAGTTTCAGTAGTTATAGATGTAAAGGGACATTATTTGGTCAAGGGTTAGGGTGGGGAAGTATACATACCGATACCGCCCAAAAATTTCGTCCTCATTCTCGCCCTTTTGAATTACAATGTTTGAGGTTAGAAGCCGTGTCAGCTATAGAATTAGTTGCTGAAATAATGGATGATGTAGCTACTCAATACTACAAACTATCTGGTGGAATTTGGATTAGAGACTCACCCGCTGTACTGGCTCTTTTTTTCAATACTGGAGAAAAACTACTCAGTCAAAGTGCAGCTAAACATAAGCTTAATTTATGTAAACCCAATCAAGTTATTACCTTAACTATAAGCCAAAATCAAATGGCAACTTGGGTCAATGCTAATCTGGAACGTTTCGCTGAATTTAAAACACCACCGATTCCGCCAAAGGAACACTATGCCACAATCGTTGTACAATAAATCAGTAGTAGAAAAAGAAAGCATTAACGATAGTCGTGATCATCTAGTTTGGATGGGGGTTGTAATCGGGTTATCATTGCTCGCTTTCCTCATCAGCTTTTTGTTTGAACAGCCTAAATTTGATCCCAACCAAATTATAAGAATTCTTACGGGTAATTATTTCATTGATGCTTTGTTATCATTGATAATGACTAGTCCGATTACTATACCCATCGCCTTGGTGAGTAGTTTATGGTTGAAAATGGTGAAAAGAGATAAATTATCGTTCTTCAAGTTAACGTTAACAACACTGGCAATAGTCTACATCTTCATAGCGATTTTTTACATTGGCGCTCAAATAGTTATTCCCTTAATTTCGTCACTTCATCAAAATGCTTTTAAATACATTCGTCCAAGTGTTGGTGCCGCTTTTTTAGCAGCTGTTTTCTCTTTTTGGGCTTATTATATTTATCCACATCCTACTATTATAAAAAAAATATTGTTCGGTGGTATGTTAATGCCAGTGCTATTGGTACCATTCATTCCTTGGTCATTGGAAATCAATGATATTGCTTGGTCTCATTTTCAAGATTAAAACCTTTCTACGTACGCTGTAGGTAATGCACATCCTATTTTACTATTTTACTTGCTCTTGTATATAGATTGTTTATCAGTCAATATTTTGAGAAATATAGCCTTGGTTGCGGAGGAAGTTGATGACAATAGAATTAATTGCAGATGAGGACGTGCAACCAGAGGAAGATATTCAAAAGAGTTCTATCAATCATGCGCTGGTACAAACTCATCTTATCAAAACTCTACCTGACGACCAGTTTACCATCGCCACCGAATTAAGCTTAGATGTTTCTTCTTCGGAACGTCAAGCCATTCTCAAAAAATATCATGTCAAAGCAGAACGTGAACTCAAACCGGACATTTGCCTATACGATGCTCAGGATCTAGATTATCTTGACCCCGAATTAGAAGAGGATGATATCGCCAGATTGGAACAAGCGCCCTTACTTTGTATTGAAATTGTGTCGCCTTCTCAGTCGAGTATGGAAATTTTGCGTAAGTTCCGCGTTTATTTTGCTATGGGGGTAAAATCCTGTTGGTATGTTGATCCAAATTTGAAATTGGTTAAGATCTATTCTTCACTGCAGCAATCTAAATCGTTTGAGGAAGGGGAAGTATTTGATAGTGTGTTGAATATTCATCTACCATTGAATAAGATTTTCTTTAAAAGATCATCTTTAATGAGGTGAAAAATCAGTGAAATCGGTTCGGTAATATTTGAACTAAGTGTTAGCGGCATTTAACTGGAGGGGTAAGTAAACAATGGCTTTTTTAAAATGTGAAGCGTGTGGATATTTACGAGAAGTTGCTAATCAACATCTGGGTAAAAAAGTTAAATGTCCATCGTGTCAACAAGTGACTTCAATACAGGATACCATTGCTTTAGTTCAGCAACTCTCTCAACAAATAACTCAGTTAGCAGCAGAATTGGTGGAACTAAAATCCACTCAGCCTCCGCCCCCTAGCCCAAAAGAGAATAAAGGTTATGCCTTTGCCAATATGCCCTCTTCTCCCGCACTCAGTAACTTTGATGGGGTTATTCAGTGGTTTGCCGCGAAACAAGTTAAAGTAAAATATGATCAAAAAGATGTTGATATTGGTGGATTTTTTGATGAAATTGCCGTGAAGTTGGGCGATAACTATGACATTTTAAAAGAAGTGAGTGACAAAATAAAATGGACTCAAACCAAAGGATATACCAAAGCTAGTTTCAATCTTTCTTCTCACAGTCAACAAGATATTCAAGTGATTAAGGCGTTTTGTAAGGAACTCTACGACGATGCTTTTATTGCCAAATATTTCAATGAAAAAACGGATAAACGGATAAATTTAACTTTACAAACTGAACCGAAAATCGTCAATTTTTTTAATGGCGAATGGTTAGAGTGGTTTGCATTTATGAAAGTGGCATCTTGGTTGGTTGACAAGCAACTTAAATTTTCTTGCTTGCGCAGTTTTCATATGGAATTACCTAACGGAGATAAACATGAAATTGATCTATTTTTTCTTATCAATGACAAAATCCCCTTGTGGATAGAATGTAAAGCCGGTGAATTCAGGTCTTTTATTAATAAATATGCTGAATTATGTAAGCGCTTAAAGTTTGATAGAAAACACTTTTTGTTGCTGGTGTTAGGTATACCTGATGATAAAGTCTTAGGACTGACGAATACGTTTGATATGAAGATAGTCAATGAGAAAAATTTTCTGTCGGCTATTGCTGAACTGCTTGAACCGAAAAAACAATCTGCTTTTACTCGGTTATTTGATAGATTTAATGCCAAATAAATGAGTACAGCTAGATCCGCTGGCGGTGTACACGTGAGATCGAATAGCCGGCATTATGGACGATAAGTATTCAAAAAGTAAGGTGTGAATCCCTTCCCACCATCCGGTTCACTGCCATTAAGTTAAGCTGTTTCCTCCCCCGCCTTACTAAGGAGGGATTGGGGGGTGGTTATTAATCGATTGAATGAAATAAACTTTTTCAACCACCCCCAACCCCTCCTTGAGAAGGAGGGGAGTGAGGGGTGGTTAATTTAATAGCAATGGCCATCCGGTTGGATTGATTACAATGAATATCAGCATAGGATTGCTGAAAAACTCTAGCCCTGCTACTATTTAACCCAAGCTAATTTTTTTTACCGTGTATTCATGATTTTAAGTAAAATACCTATGTGTCAATAAGATATATTCTTATTTTTTATTTTCTAGATTCCACTATTCTTATCACCATGTTATTAAAACTAATTTATTTAGTGGAGCACAACGATGAAAAAGAAACAACTTATTATAGCCATTCAAGCCGCTTTTTTAAGCATGGCCATGGGAAATGTCTCAGCGGCACCGCTCACCGCCGAGCAAATTAACCAATTAGATAAAAACTCTATCGTTAATGTAAATGTTGGAGATATTACAACAGATTTAACGAATAGTTTCATCGGAAAAGTCGTTAGTTTGTCAGTTGAATTAAATACACTCCCCCCACAATTAGCCCAGTTTCTGATTGACCATAATGAATCTGCTGATCCTAAACTCACTGCTGCTCAGATAGCAACGTTGCAACAAGTGGTAGACACTGCGGTTGAACAAGCTATCGGAATATTGACAGAAACTAACCTTGACACCGTTACAATCAACAGTGATCAACTGGTCATTGGAGATCTCAAAATATCTTCTAAAGAGCTTCAAAAATTCGTGGTCAAAATCACTACTTTTGCTGATTTCAGCAAAATGAATCCCCCGGTTGCCCAATTTCTCCTTGATCACCAAGCCGACTTCCCCTCGCTTGCGGAGAAAATTACTGCACTGAAAGCGCTTCTCCCCGCAACCACGACTCTCACTCCGGCAGACGCGATTTCTAAGCTAACCGATTGGAGTACAGTCAAGCTGGATGCTGACCAGAATTTAATGATCGGGGATGTGAAGATACCAGCAGACTTAATCTCCAAATTTATCGAAAAAGTCAATTCGTTAACTGCAACGGAGTTGAAATCAATTTCTCCGGAAGTGGCTAAATTTATCCTGGCGAAAGATGATCCCAATTCACCCAAACTAACTACCGCTCAAGTTACCACACTTAAAGCGCTTCTCCCCGCAACCACGACCCTCACCCCAGCAGAGGCGATTTCCAAGCTAACCGATTGGGGTACGGTTAAGCTAGATGCTGAGCAGAATTTAATGATCGGGGACGTGAAGATCCCAACAGACTTAATCTCCAAATTGATTGAAAAAGCCGCTGCGTTAACTGAAACGGAGTTGAAATTAATTTCTCCGGAAGTGGCTAAATTTATCCTGGCGAAAGATGATCCCAATTCACCCAAACTAACTACCGCTCAAGTTACCACACTTAAAGCGCTTCTCCCCGCAACCACGACCCTCACCCCAGCAGAGGCGATTTCCAAGCTAACCGATTGGAGTACGGTCAAGCTGGATGCCGGTCAGTTAATGATCGGCGAAGTGAAGATCCCAGCAGAATCCCTCTCCAAATTCATTGAAAAAGTTGCTGCGTTAACTGAAACGGAGATGAAATCCATTTCTTCAGAAGTGGCGCAATTCGTCCTGGCGAAAGATGATCCCAATTCACCAAAACTAACGCCAGCACAAGTTGAGATCCTGAAAGGAATCAAACCACCGGTTGGTGACTTAGATATTTCATCACTCGATGCTCAAGCGGTGAGTAAATTGTCGCTAGAAGTCATTGCTTCCTTAACTCCAGAACAGGTTGCTCAATTTCAACCCGCCGCTTTAAAGGGTTTGACCAAAGAACAAGCGGTTAAATTGACCGTAGCCGCCATTAGTGGTTTGACCAAAGAAATGGTGGGTTCCCTCTCTCTCGAAGTCGTGGCTGCATTAAGCGATGAGCAACTCGCTGCTTTATCTGACGAAGCTAAAGCCGGTATGACATCAGCACAAGTGTCAGTTCTGGGTGATAAAGCGAAGGAAATCTTTGATGAAAAACAACTCGTTGCCTTATTCACTACCGAAAAGGGTCAAGTTACCGTTTGTCATGTTCCTAGTGGTAATCCAGGAAAAGCTAATTCTCTTGATATTTCACCTGCCGATGTAGAGAAACATCTGAGCCATGGTGACAGCCTTGGTCCTTGCGCAACCGCAGGTGGTAAGACCGTCGCTGAAGAAGAAGTTAATGTCATTGAAGTTGATCTCTCTCACCTCACTGCCCAACAACTGAGCGAATTACCCCTGGAAACGATTGCCCAGTTGACGGCGAAACAAATCGCTTTGATACCCACCGATGCCATGATTGGCATGACTAAAGAACAAGTGGGTGCATTAACTGAAAAATGCGTTTCCGGTTTATCTTCTGAGCAAGTACTCGCGCTCTCTTCAGAAAGTTTGGCGGGTTTTAATGCCAGTAATATTGGCGGCTTAAATCAAGAGATTCTATTGGCAATCGGGTTTGACTTGTTGAAATTGATGCCAGCCGAAGAGTTAAAGTTATTATCAGCATCAACTCCTGATGTAATCGTATTAGTCGCCATAAATGTTTTAGAAACCACGTTGCCACCTCAATCTACCAATGATGATGAAGATGATAACGACAATGAAGGTGATGATGAAGGTAACAACGACAATGATAAAGATAGCAGTCAGTTACCCAGTGGTCTAAACGAATTACTAACCACTATCGGTTGGAAACTTCAATCCAATCAACTGGTGTTAAGTCCAGAATCTATCTCAGCTTTATCAACTGACTTCCTCGCTTCCCTATCCGCTCAGCAATTTGAATATCTACATCCAACTATCATGGCACAGTTAACCACTGAGCAAATGAGCAGCATTAAGGAAGAAACTTTAGCTCAATTGGGTGATGACTACCTAGACCAAGTTCCAGAAGAGAAACTCAGTGAATTTTCTCCGGAATTCTTGACCAAGTTTGTGCTGCAACTCGATGTCAAGAAGATAGAGAAGAAGTTTAAGAAGAAACACGCTAAGGATTACGCTAAATACCTAGAGAAGTTTTACGAGAAGTTATTCAAACCTCTTGGTTGGAAAGTCGAAGTTAAAGAGAAAGACGGACAGTTCTTTATTAAGATCAAACCGAAGAAAGAAGCGTTCAAATTCGTATCAAAACAATTTGTTTCACTCATTGACTTTGAGCCGAGCGAGAATGAAACGCAAGCCGATCTAGCAGAAAAACTGACCTCAATGCCCACCACTTCCTTGGAAGGGCTAGACGATGACCAAGTGGCATCGATTCCAGCGCAAGAAGTAGACAAATTACCACCAGCCGCTGCTAAGCCAGTTCAAGATAAGAAAACGGTCGTTCAGTTTGCTGAACAAGCGAGTACCGGTAATGTCACTGAAGATACCGCTAAGAAGCTAACACCTGAAATAATTGGCAAGATTCAGCCGGAGCAGGTTGCCAAATTCTCTCCCGTTACCTTTAAGCTGTTTACCGCAATGCAAATAGGTAGCTTACCTATCGTTTCAATCAGTGTCATGACAGCACCAATGGTTGCTCAGATAACCCCGGAAGCGGTGAGTGGTCTGAAAGCGGATCAACTCAGTGCCATTCCACCAACAGCCGTAGCTGGTTTTAATGCGGGGATGATTGCTAATTTACAAGTGACTGCTGTGATTGGCTTTAAGCATCCGCAACTGGCTTTCTTACCCGTAGAAGCGATGGAAGGTTGGAAACCGGAAACTTTCGCTGCCCTCGATCCAGAGGAAGTGGATGGCTTTAATGTTTATCAGCTGATTCAGATGCTGCATAAAAAACCAGAGATCCGTAAAGCGATTACCGAAGATCAATGGGAAAACTTACCTATCACACCCGATACGCCAGTTTTGCCGGTAGTTGAAGATCAAACCGCGACTGACGAAACCAGTGGGGATCAAACTGCGACTGACGAAACCAGCGGTGATCAAACCGCGACTGACGAAACTAGCGGTGATGAAACCGCGACTGACGAAACTAGCGGTAATGAAACTGCGACTGACGAAACTAGTGGTGATGAAACTGCGACTGACGAAACCAGTGGTGATGAAACTGCGACTGACGAAACCAGTGGTGATGAAACTGCAACTGACGAAACCAGCGGTGATGAAACTGCGACTGACGAAACTAGCGGTGATCAAACTGCGACTGACGAAACCAGTGGTGATCAAACCACGACTGACGAAACTAGCGGTGAAACTACACCAATTGAAGTAACCGTTGATGAAAAAACTGGGCAAATTACCTTACCTCAAGCTGAAATCGACCTTTCCGAAGCGGATGGAATTACTCCCACCGATCTGGAAATCGGAACCGTTGATTTAACTACACCGTTGATAATTGATGGCGAAGAACTACCGCCAATCGTGGAGCAGTTGGAAGAAACGCTCACCGATGTGGGTATGCCGGATTTAACCGTTACTCAAGAAGATGGTATCGTGAATATCACTGGTAGCGGTGATTTAGCCGGAACCGACCTCGCTTTTGTGCCAGATGAAGAAACCATCGTTCGTGTAGAAGAAGGCACACCGGCTGGGGTAACACAAGACAAAAATGGGTTTTATATTATTGTAACACCGAATGGAATCCAAATGACCTTCTTACCCGCACCGAAGAACCCAGTGCAATTACTCAAGCTTGCTCATGGTAACCAAGGTAAAGGTAAGCTCAAGAAGAAGAAACATGGCGCTTTCCACTTCCCAGTGGTGGGTTATGGCAATGTAGCCGCTATGTTTAACCCGACGATCATGCCAGCACCTAAGGAAATGAAACCGGGTATTTTCATCGAAGGGATGTCTGGAACAGTAGTTTATCCCAACGGCACGATGCAAATGATACGCCCAGCTATGCCCGAGATGGCGCAATTGCAAGTCGCAACGATGACATTATTAGGATTAGAAATCGCATTTGAATACCAAGCGAATGGAACGGCGAAGTTTGAATTTAATGGTCAAAATTTCAAAGCCATACCTACCTTTGAAGTTGCTGAGGATAAACCGAGTGACACTTCACAACCGGTTCTAGAAGTGACCAATGCTAAGGAAGGTGAACAAATAGAAACCCTCAATGAACAAGGTGAGCCAGTTTCTGAAGAACTTATTGCCAAAGCCACGATCGCTACTGAAGAAGGCACTCAAGAACTTAACGTGGTCAAGGATGTGACAACTACTGAAGCCGGCAATGGCGAGACCACTACTGATGAAAGTGTCGTACCCGAAACTGAGAATACAACGGATACCAGTAATACGAGTCCAGAAACGACTTCGTCTGATGCCACTAACACGACTAATAGTGATGCGGCAAATACTGGTGAAAGTGTCGTACCCGCAACTGAGAATACAACGGATACCAGTAATACGAGTCCAGCCACAACTTCTTCTGATGCCACTAATACGACTAATAGTGATGCGGCAAATACTGGTGAAAGTGTCGTACCTGCAGCTGAGAATACAACTGATACCAGTAATACGAGTCCAGCCACGACTTCCTCTGATGCCACTAATACGACTAATAGTGATGCGGCAAATAGTAGTGATACGACTAAAAGCAGTACTGGTGAAGTAACTAATGAAAATACAGCCTCTACACCTGACACTACACCTAGTGCTGCTTCTGCAACGGAACCCACTGATAACAGTGAAAATAGCACCACGACGACAGTTTCTGAATAAATAGTGGCTTAACTCTTTACTCAATAAACTGTTCTAGTCTTTCTTTTCAGCACCCTCTGTCATTTTAAATGGCAGAGGGTTTTTATCGTTTAGGGTTATTTTTCTTAAAATCTTCCCGGCTCCTCTTTTCAAAAAAAGGGTTATAGCTTAACGCTTCGCTAATACATCCTACATAAAATCAATTACTTATAAAAACTGTTCCAACCATTGATATAATAAAGCTCTAATAATTTAGCTCAGCATATAATCCTCAGCTTTTTTCATCGCGGGGATTAAACATATCTTATTGATTTATTAGGGTTATAACCATGCCTAAAGTAACTTGGCCTCATCAAGAAGCTAACCGGTTACATTCTATAGTATTAAATTCAGATCAACCGATTATTTTTGAAACCGGTTATGGACCATCCGGACTTCCTCATATTGGTACTTTTGCGGAAGTTGCACGGACTACTTTTGTAATTAAGGCGTTACAGCATGACTTTCCGGAGGCTAAAGTCCGTTTAATTGCATTCTCTGATGATATGGATGGTTTAAGAAGTTTACCCGAGAATATTCCCCATCACGAAAAATTACGACCGTTTTTGGGAATGCCGCTGTCTGCTATTCCTGATCCATTTAAACAAGCGGCGAGTTTTGCCGACTACATGAATAAGCAGTTGCAACGATTTTTAAATTCCTATGGCTTTGATTATGAATTTCATTCTTCTACCCGCTGTTATCAACAAGGAATTTTTGATAATGGCTTGAAACAGGTCATGGACCATTATAATTCCATTCGGGAATTATTCATTGCAACGATTTCAAAAGAAAAAAGAGCCAGTTGGAGTCCATTTTTTCCACTTTGTGAAAGCTGTGGTAAGATTTATACTACCCGAGTGATTGAAGTCGATCCGCTCCATTATTCGCTGAGCTACCAATGCGATCAAGTTGGAAAAGATTTTAACCCCTGTGGTCATGTTGGCACAACGATGATTACGGGCGGAAAAGTGAAGGTGGGTTGGAAAATTGACTGGGCTTTACGTTGGTATACTTTTGGGGTTCATTATGAGATGTATGGCAAAGATTTGATTAGTTCGGCTAACCTAGCCAGTAAAATCTGCTCAATTTTAGGTGGTAACCCGCCAGTGCTGTATAAATATGAACTGTTCTTAGATGAAACCGGCGCTAAAATTTCTAAAAAAATCGGTAATGGCATTTCTATGGAACAATGGATTAAATATTCACCATTAGGTGCTTTATTAAATTTCTTACTCGCTAATCCGAATAAAGCTAGACCCATGGGTTTACCGATTTTACCTAAAATTGTTGATGAATATATTGATGTCCTGGGTAAAGAAAATCCACAAGACACTCATTTTCATCGGTGGTTTATTGATAATGTTCAACATCGACAGGATGCTTCTTATTTAAAAAATAATGAGTTGAGTTATAATTTGTTAACTAATGTTGCCCAAAATTTAGGGATAAAAGATGCTGGGTTACTCTATCAATATGCGCTAAAGTATGATCCGACGGTGGCACAAAACCAAGACTTTTTTCAATTATTGTGTGAAAAAGTGATTGCTTATGTCCAAGATTATGAAGAACAAACGTCTAAAGAACCCTTAACTATCGATCTATCCTATGCCCAATATTTACCAGAGTTAATAGAAATTATTGAAAAAGAAGATAATTTTGATAATCTAACCGGTGAAGAAATTCAAGCCTTGGCTTTCATTATTCCTAAAAAATATAATTTAAGTCAGCCAGAATGGTTTAAATTTCTCTATTCGGTGTTATTGAATAAAGAACAAGGTCCCCGCTTCGGGCCTTTTTTAGGAATATTAGGTAAAAAAACGGTTTTGTCTATGCTCAATAAAGCCAAAGAACATTGTGTGGTTGAACCCATTAACTGAGCAAAATTTTCTTCTTGAAGAAGACCTTTGAAATTGGGATAACCTCAAAGGTCTAACTCATGTCTCAACAGCGGTTAATTGACAGTAGGAACTTATTTTGCATTTCTATAGCTGCTTTCCAAACAGAACTGTCCTCAATACTTATAATAATGTGAGTTCGACGAAACCCAAGTCACATCATTCCGGCGACAGCGGGAATAACGAACCGCAGGGTAGTAACAACTGATTATTTTAAATACTATTCGTCATTGAACTCACGTTATAATACATTATTTAATGAAATACTTATTAAGCAACTACTCATTTAAAATGTTTTCACTTGAGAATGAGTTAATATATCAAATCGCTTATAACACTAAACCCAATTTTGAGGTTTGAGATGAAAATGAATCCACAACCCTTATTGATTGTTGAGGATAGCACCACACTGGTTATTGCATACCAAGAATATTTACGTCATGAACCCTGCGAAGTGACGTATGTTGAAACCGGTAAAGAGGCTTTAACTTATATCCAAAAATCAGTTCCCGATGCGATTTTACTCGATTTGGGATTACCGGATATGAATGGCATGGAAATTCTTAAGTATATTAACGAGCAACAACTACCGAGCTCAGTCGTGGTAGTGACCGCGCAAGGTTCAGTCGATGTTGCGGTTGAAGCCATGCGCTTAGGTGCCTTTGATTTTGTTGAAAAACCTTTTGACGGTCAACGGTTGCTGGTTACACTCCGTAATGCTTTACATCATCAGCGATTACGCCAACGATTGGATATTTATCGCGAAAAATTCTTTCGCAATTCCTTCTATAGTTTTATTGGCGCTTCTCATGCGATGCAATTGGTTTATCAAATTATCGAAAACGCAGCCTCTAGCAAAGCCACCGTTTTTGTTACTGGAGAAAGTGGTACCGGTAAAGAACTCTGTGCTGAAGCCATCCACCGACATAGTCCGCGCCGAGATAAACCTTTTGTGGCTATCAATTGTGCTGCAATTCCAAGAGAATTGATCGAAAGTGAAATTTTTGGGCATATCAAAGGCGCATTTACTGGTGCAGTCGCTGAACGACAAGGTGCGGCTTTTCAAGCCGATACGGGGACTTTATTTCTCGATGAAATCGGTGATATGGATTTGGATTTACAAAGCAAGTTGCTGCGGTTTGTCCAAACGGGTACAGTTCAAAAAGTCGGTAGTAGTAAACTAGAAAAAGTAGATGTCCGTTTTATTTGTGCGACTAACCATGATCCGTTGGTCGATGTTCAAGAAGGGCGATTTCGGGAGGATCTTTATTATCGGTTACATGTCATTCCGATTATGTTACCGCCGCTGCGGGAGCGCGAAGAAGATATTTTATTAATTGCGCGAGAATTTCTTAGAAAATATACCGAAGAAGAAAATAAATCATTTAAGGGTTTTACCCCAGAAACGGAAGCCATTTTACTCAATTATGAATGGCCAGGTAATGTGCGGCAGTTACAAAACGTTGTCCGTAATATTGTGGTATTAAACGAGGGTTTAGAAGTCACTATCGATATGTTACCCGCACCCTTGAATTACTTATCACACAAAAAGCCTTCTATCATGGCATCGGCTACCGAAGGATTGCCGGCCAAAAAAATGACCGACCTTTCGCCACCGGTGGTTCGGCCACTGTGGTTAGTGGAAAAAGAAGCGATTGAGCAAACCATTGAATTTTGTGACGGTAATATTCCTAAAGCGGCTGCTTTGTTAGAGGTCAGTCCTTCTACCATCTATCGCAAACGCCAAAGTTGGGAAACGATCAAGAAAAGTTAAATGGCTTGACCTATTTCTCGGCGAATTCGGGTGGAGTGGGTGGGAGACGATGATGAGGGAGCGGTATAATCGCTGGTTTTTGCCAAGGTCCAGTAATACGGTACTGAGAATAAATCACTTTTTGCAGTTCGGATTGCAATAGTTGTTGTACTACCCAAGCAGCCGCCCCCACACCAACACCACCGGCCAAAGCACTAGCGACCGGTAAGGGATTAGCAAGCTGGGGGAATACGGTGACAACCTGTTCATAAGTTTTGTCGATTAAATTGGTTTGGCCTTGAATTTTAATATGGGCTGCTGGACTTTGTAATATCAATTGGTCGGTATACGCCTGCCCGGCTTGCAAAAAAAACACCCCAGCTAGGGTATTAAAACCAAAGCCTTTTTTAAATACATCACTGAAATCTAGCGCTAACCGTCGTGGTAAAGTATAAACATCAAATAACCCAAAAATGCGACCAATTGGCCCAGGTTCAACGTTAACAATATTGCCTTCTGCGATCACTAAACTTAAAGTTCCGACGAGGGTTGATAAATTAAATGGGTAGGGTGCACTTTGCCAATAGGCATTCAGCGTAATTTGAGTTTGCTTGCCAGTCAGCGGCGGTTGTTGATAGCCCAGTTGCTGTAACATTAAACGGGTATTATCGCTATTGAGTTGTACTTCCACTGAGGTTTGGTGTTGTTGTACCACATAACGCCAAAGTCCTTTCATGTTTAAATCCAATCCCAGCGTCTGAGCCGATAAAGTCATGGCTAAACCTTCTGGATGAGCTTGACCTTGAAAGGTGACTGTTCCTAAATGAGTATCGCCAATTTGCAGTTCATTACAGTGGAATGAAATAGGTGGTAAATCGTGTGGATCGGGTGGCTGACTTTGATTAGTCACCTGAACCATCGGTTGGGTCGGTTTAGTTTGAGAGGAAGATAAATGAGTTAACCGTAATTTTTGAAATACTAAATCGAGAGAAGGTGAACCCAATTGATTGAATTTAATCTGACCCTCGACTTCTTTACTGGTTATCGCTAACTGTCCTAACAATTCGGCATATTTAGCTTGTAACGCTACTTGATTAAAATTTTGCCCTAACAGTTCCAGTTGATCAAAATAAACTTCCAATGAAATGGGTAAGGAAAAGAGCGGGATCGGTTTTAGCCAACGATTAAGAGCGGTTTGGTTATCTGGGTGGCTTGAAGCCAAAGAAAAATCACTCGCTGGAGCAGCAAAACGCTTTTGCCAAGCGGTGGTTGATAAGGTATTTAATTTGCCTTGAATGTTGAGCATCGCCGTCGGCGGGAGTTGCGCGGGAGTCGTACCAAACACAATCGAACCCCGTTCTAGCCGCTGTTGGTTTATTTGTAATACACTATTTAGAATCTGGCCATAATATCCTTGTACTTCAATCGCTGGACTGTGATTAAAGTGGCTTATTTTATTGGGTAAGCGTACTTTGATACTCAAAAAACGCTGTTCTTGCGCAATTTTGTCCAGTGGTGCTGGCAAATTAACCGCCATACCCAATAAGTCGGTTTCGATTTGAATATCCGTGTCATTATTTTCTTTAACTGTTTCATTCGGAAAATTCACCGTAACTATCCATTGGCTCTCACCACTCAAATAAGTGGTTATCGGAATCGGTGCTAAACTGGGAACAAAGTGGTTAATTTGTTGAGCTAACAACAGCGGATTTGCCCAACCACTCACTTGTACTGTGGTTCGTTTAGGACGTTCATTTCTCAAGGTGAGTAGCGAGAAAGTAATGGGATTACCTAACAATTTCCCTTGCAGTTGCGGTGCATGTACTTGATCATCATTGAAATTCAACTGGCCATTAACTTCAGTTAAAGTGATATTAAGCGATTTATCTTGTAAGGTAGTATCCGTAAAACGAATTTGACCAGCAACCTGAGTACGTCCCTTAGTGAGCGGAATGGCTAAGTTCAATTGCAAATCCATCAACCCATCGAGATCGAGTCGACTCAAATTCAATTGAGTACGCAAAGGACTTTGCTCGATAAACTTTAAGCCATCGCTAGCCGCTCCATGAAGATGACCGGTGACTTGCACTAATGTTTGTTTCGGATTGGATAAATCCGCAATGGTGACCGTGGTGGCATTTAACTGACTATTCAGTAAATGACCACTTTGCGCTTGAACAGTTAAGGTCCGTCCCTGAATAAAAACTTGGGCATTCACCCGACTTAGCGCCGGCCATGAAGAAGCATATTGAATTTGGGCATTATTCACTTGGCTTTTAAAATTAAAGCCCTTGGGATTATGAAATAGGGTTTGCAGGGGGCCTTCAAGTGAGGCTTGAGCGGTATGGATCTCACCGTTTAGTAAACTCTGTTTAAGCCAATTAACTGGTTTAGTTAATTTTTTATCGGGTAAATAATAATAAACTTGGGACAATTGACCTTGATGGAGGTTGATTTGTAAATGACTTTCCACAGCGGCTGCTAGCGGTTGTTTAAGGTGACCGGTGATCTGAATTTTAGTTTTATGATCAACTGCTTGTAGTTTATGAGTGCTGAGTTGCCACTGTCCCGGGACACCTTGCCAGTTCAAATCGCCTTTAATTTGGGTTACCGACAAAGAATGACTATATAAATTAGGTAAATCTACTGTGGCGGTAGCGTTATTTACTTTAAGCGCAATTTGGTGAGGTGCAATATTAAAATGAGCCGATAAATCTTTAACCATAACCTGAGTTTGAGGAGAAATCCAGTTAAAATTCACTTGCTTAATCTGGCCCTTGACTTCAAATTCAGTGGCTTGATTATCTCCCGTCAAAATAACTTGGGCTTGAGTGAGTTCACCATTCAACTGAACGAGTGACGCTAACTGGGGTTGTAATTGAATGGGAACATAACGCCAGAGTTGAGCTAAATTGCCCTGGTAACAACGCACTTGTAATTGGATAACTGGGCGCTTGGAATTTAACGGCATGTCTATCTGACCGGTCAGTTGCATGGTTAACTGCTGATCCAGTTGTACTTGTAAATCAGGTATAACCAGGTGCTTACCTTGAGGAGAGAGTTGCCACTGGAACTGCCCTGCTATTATTTTCAACAATAACGGTTGCTTATAGTAACGCGGCCAATTAACCACAAGCGTTGCTGGCTTCAGCGTCAAGGTACTTTGGCGAGCAGTCAGTTCAAAATCTCCCGATAATCCTTGAATACCAGGCCATTGTTCATCCGGTTGACTAGCAAAATTAACTAACCGGCCACGAATTCGCCCCATTTGATTAGGCGTGTACTGCCATTGGATATCCGCTAACTGACCTTGGGGTTGGAGTGCGAGTAAGGTTTTTTGCCAGTTTGGTTCCAAGTAATCCAAGAGTTGAGATAACCATTCGTTTAAAGATAAGCGAGACAGTTGTGCACTGATTTCAACGGGTTGGCTTTGATTAGTATGAGTAACCAAAATGGGCGCTTCGATTTCCTGAGCAACAGTGGGTCGCAATATCAGCGGTAAAGAAGAGAACCAATTGACCGTTGCAGTAGAACCGCTGTTCGGCTTAGGTTGCTGAAGCAAGTTTTGAGATAACCGGTTGATAAACCCAGGTAATAGTAATGATTCGATTGGCTGCCCAAGAAAAGGTTGCTCGGTTGGGGAAATGTGTATTTTTAACTCAGGTAATTCAAGGGTTTGTTTAGAAGAAACGAGCTGTTGTTGGCTCTGGATTTGCCAAGTGCCAGCGGTGGATTGATCAGCAAAAAATCGGCCTTGCAACGTTTGCGGAGGTAAGTTAACGGGCGCTAACAGTTGGAGTTGTTCAAGCGTAAATTGCCCTTCAATTCTTAAAGGCAAAGCCACTTGCGGTTCTAGCAGTCCGGTTGCAAACGTCAGGCGTTGAGCTTGCATGTCCAGGCGAGTGGGTTTGGTTACTGAAAAAGTTTCTTGGGGAAAATTCACCTGCCCACGTAACCAAGGGACATGGTCTTGCCAACTCAATGATAGTTCTACGGCAGAAAAGGTCAATGGTATCTGTTTAGGTTCCAACCATTGTAACGTAGCAACTTGTATAGAAACTGTCGGTTGTTGCCATAACCACACTAACCATTCTAAATGACCTGGAGATTGACTAGCGCTGGCGGGTAATCCAACTACTGTGATACGACCTTCTGTCGTTCGAGTTAATGCCAGTTGGCTACTTTTCGCGGTGATACTTTGAGTAACCCACCGAGCTTGCCTAAGTGAAGCTAACACATCAATAACGACTTCGGCATAAGCAATTTCAATTTGGGTATCAACGAGATGAACTTGCTGCACTGCGATGGCCGGCATTCCATCTACCCAATACGTGTCTAGTTGACCTATCGTAATGGGTTGTTTCCAAATGGCATTAAGCAATTGCTCAACTTCTGCTCGATATTCGGGTAATTTAGCAAACAGGAATGCTGCGAGTAAAATAAATAAACACAGCAACAACCAAATCCATAGCCATAATCGCCATAACCAATGAACTAATTTGAAAATAGTTGGCACTAACCACCACACGTTGCGCTACTCAATGATCATCACCATAACTTTAAGTATTAAAAGGACCGGGCACAATATCATATTGCTCCTGGGTATAAGAAATTTCAACTTGAAACCGAATAGAACGACCCAATGACTCCTCCAATTCAGCAACATGATTAGATTCTTCATCTAACATGATATCCACGACTTCTTGAGCAGCTAATACTAAGAATTGTTTAGCATCAAATAATAATGCTTCTCTGGAAATTTCGCGGAAAATTTCATAACAAATCGTTTGAACACTTTTAACCGAACCACGTCCACCACAAGTCGGACAGTTTTCACAGAGTACGTGTTCTAAACTTTCCCGAGTTCGTTTCCGGGTCATCTGGACTAAGCCTAACGAAGAAACTTCGCCAATATGACTTTTAGCTCGATCCCGTTCTAAACATTTTTCTAAAGTTCGTAATACCTGACGTTTATGTTCCGGATCCAACATATCAATAAAATCTAAAATAATAATACCACCTAAATTACGCAACCGTAATTGCCGAGCAATCGCTTGAGCAGCCTCTAAATTGGTTTTAAAAATAGTTTCTTCTAAATTACGGCTACCAACATAGCCACCGGTATTCACATCAATGGTAGTCATCGCTTCAGTTTGGTCGATGACTAAATAGCCCCCAGATTTCAATTGTACTTTACGTTCTAGTGCTTTAGTAATTTCATCATCAATACAATACAGATCAAAAATCGGCCGCTCACCGGTATAATATTCAATGTGTGGCACGAAATCTGGAATAAATTTATTAGTAAAATCAATTAATTCATTAAAAATGATCGGTGAATCGACTTTAATTTTATCGACGACGGTGCCCATCAAATCACGGACAGTCCGTAATGCTAAAGATAAATCTTCATAAATTAAAGAGCAAGGTGGTGCTTGACTTTCTTTGTCTTGAATATCCTTCCATAACCGACACATAAAATTCATATCTGCACATAACATCTCCGTCGTAATACCCTCTGCTGCAGTACGAATAATGAAGCCATAATGATTCAGTTGTTCGGCTTGATCATTATAGACGGTGGCTATCGCTTGCATCACCTCGGTTTCTCCCTGTTTTGAAGTTTCAATGACGGCTTGCTCAGTAATTCCCATGTGTTGCCAAGCAATCTCTTTTAACCGCTTACGTTCTTCAGTAGACTCAATGCGGGTAGAAATGCCAATCATATTGGGAGAAGAGGGCAGAAAAACCACATACCGGGAAGGGATTGCAATTTGAGTCGTTAACCTTGCACCTTTCGTGCCTAAAGGTTCTTTGATCACTTGGACTAAAACCGGTTGACCTTCATGGAGAAAATGGTGAATAGACTCGGTTTTATCATCAATCGCTATCTCACCATGATGTAAGTGAGCATTCACAATATCTGAAATATGCAAAAAAGCGGCTCGTTCCAGACCAATATCCACAAAAGCCGCTTGCATGCCCGGTAAAACTCGACAGACGCGACCTTTATAAATATTACTGACTAACCCACGACTACTGATCCGCTCAATCATAACTTCTTGAAGAATCCCATTTTCTACTAAAGCCACCCGTGTTTCACGTGGTGTGACATTAATCAAAACTTCTTGATTCATTTAACAATAGCTTCCTTGACTCATAATAACAAGTTAATGATTTTATTTTGGTTCGAAGGTTACTCATACCCGGTATTGAGGAAATTGTCATGACATTGCGCTCACCTTTAGTTAAAATTTTAAGTTGTCTGAGCTATTGAATAAAGAGCAGAATAGGGAAAAAGAATTGGCTGTGCCAAGACGCTGAAAAAATTAGGCAAGACAATTTTACTTTAATATGAGTTCGATAAAATGAGAAAAGCCAGTGTGAATCAGTCTTGATATAACCAAAATTGACCTTTGAATTAAGTATCAATAGGCTATATCGCAACCCAGTGTTATTACTTCTGGTTGCCATAAAATGGTCACTAATTCGTATTTAGTTGATTGATTATTAAATAGTTTTAACGTCGAACTGACGTTATTATACCTGCCTCTGAAGCGTTATGAAAGTGAATTTATTTTGGCGTTGAAGATGAGTGACAGAAAACAAGCTATTCTCGGTTGGGAAACTCGCTGTTAAAATTTTTCAAGCGAGGCTACCCATTTGGAATTATGGATTATCAAATAATCTTTTTAAATAACAATGCTTGTTCTCACTGTCTCGGTATGTTGAACGACGTCCCGATAGCCATTGACTGGGATAAGCTGAGATAAAATTTTTATAAATTGAGGTAATAACTACCCGTTGCCAGAAGTTTATTAACTTACTGATACGGTAATGGACCAATTAGGCTGCTTGTATAGGAATCGTGTGGCGAGTGTGTGTGACCGTATTCGATTCGTCTAAGTAAACTAAAGTCGGTTTATGTAAAACCATTTCTTCCGGCGTTAACGCAATATAGGCACAAATAATAATCCGATCTTGCGGTTGTGCTTTATGAGCAGCGGCGCCATTAATGGAAATCAATCTCGATCCTTCTTGAGCACGAATGGCATAGGTAGTGAAACGTTCACCATTATTCAAATTATATATTTGAATTTGCTCATATTCATTTATTCTAGCTAAATCAAGTAACAAACCGTCAATCGCACAAGAACCCTCATAATTTAGTTCCGCATGAGTAACACAAGCACGATGCAGTTTAGCTTTCAAAAAAATGCAGTGCATGACATTCATCCTCAAATAAATAACTTATATGATATATATTATCAGTTATTTTATCACATGTTGCAATGCGGCATTTGGAGAATATTCCAAATACCATATACATGAGTATCAAAATAAGGTATGTTGGTTAATTGTATAAAAATCAAGTCAGCTTAATATTCACTATTAATAAGTCAGTTTAATTTACCCAGCGAGCAATCAAGTTTAGCTACTCCTACTTAGTTTAGGAAGATTTTTTGCGTTTTTTTTAGCTTGATCATCTATACTTAAATAAGTAACATGAGGCTGGAATGGTATGATAAGCATTGCCCAACACCAGCGATTCAAAATAATTTATTTACTTAATGAAACAAAACTGCTGCATATTGCGGTGTCAATATGAAGTGTGAGGTCGACCAATGCAAAACATGTTCATCACCGCTTTTATCGCTGCTATTATGGGTAGTAGCGCTTTAGTCATTTTTTACTCTGATCGTGATGAGACACTCTTTACCACGACCGTACCCTCAGTTGAATCGGTGCAACGACTAAGTGAATCCAATATTCATCAGCGGGTTACTGGGTTACAACCCGCTGTAAAGGCATTGACAGAATTAAAATCTCATTATTCCTATCCGGTTCACCCTAACCGAATAAATAAGGAGGATACTTATTCTCTAACCGATGATGATCCCTTGCCTAATAATGAATCTTGGGAAGATAGTTATGTCTGTTTACATTTTCCCGATGGGCATTGTCCACAGAATATTTCCATTGTTTCTTATGGAGATTTTCAAACCCAAAATCCTTAAATAACGACTCAATTTTAACCCGCCATAAAATCTGTCAAACGGCCTGTTTATTCAAGAGATAGCTATCTTCTTAACGAATCAAATTTTGCTAACTCCTTTACTTTAAGGAGTTGGCTATTTCATCAGCCCATCAAATCTTTTTAGTTTCAACTTTGAAAGGAAATACACTATAAATGCGACTCAAGCAAAAAAGTTTTATAATTTATCCTTTAACTGACTCGGTTGCTTTTCTTTACTCCAAGCACAAGCAGGTACTCGCTCGTTAGGAAGTTGTCTGTTGAGAACGGTTTACACATTCTTGATTTTAAACGGAACCTTCGCCAAACAGGAATTTTTCCATTTCTTCTTCGAGCATTTTACGATGCCGTGGATCAACGGGTGAAAGACGATACTCATTGATCAACATGGTTTGATGTCTAAGCCAGGTTTGCCAAGCTTCCTGAGAAACCTGTTCATAAATTTTTTTTCCCAATTCACCTGGATAAGGCGGGATCTTTAAGCCCTCAGCTTCTCGACCGAGTTTGATGCAGTTAACCATGCGAGTCATAACAATAATTCTCCTGTTGAAGTAAGTTGTACTAACAACCGTGCTACGGGAACCGCTAAACCATAACCGGGTGTTTGAACAGCGTTATACCAAAATCGATTAGAAAATACTACTAATTTGCCCAGTTCTGTTGGGATAGGAACATGTACTGGAATGATATCTAAATGAAAATGAGTAAAAGTATGACGTAAACGTGGCCAAGGGTGATATTGAAGAACAGCCCATTGAAGCTGTTGTTGACACCAATGAGGGATATCGGTTGGCACAGCACATTCTGGAAAGCTCCATAACCCACCCCAAATCCCTTTAGCGGGGCGTTTTTCTAACAACACTTCACCGCTGTCATTTTGTAACATGATAAAAGTTGTCGTTTTGACGGGTAAAGCTTTACGTAATTGCGGAGAGGGATAAACCTCCTCTTGTCGCTGTTGATGAGCTAAACAATCTGGCTGGAATGGACAGAGTAAACAGTGAGGCTGACGACGGATGCAAATAGTCGCACCCAAATCCATAATCGCTTGGGTATAAGCAGCAACGCGTTGGGTGGGTGTATTTTCCTCAGCTAAACGCCATAAAGTATCCGTTACCCCTTTTTCACTGGGATGCCCGGCGAGCGCATAATAGCGACACAATACCCGTTTTACATTACCATCTAAAATAGGGTGACGTTGTTCATGTGCTAAAGCTAAAATAGCACCCGCCGTTGAGCGACCAATTCCCGGTAACTGCATTAATTTTTCTAAATCAGTGGGTAACTCACCATCATATTGATGACAAATTTGTTGCGCGGCTTGATATAAATGACGGGCACGAGCGTAATATCCTAGACCAGCCCAGTAATACAAAACTTCATCTAATGAAGCCGTTGCTAAAATAATTATATCACTGAATCGTTCGATAAAACGTTGGTAATAAGGAATAACGGTATTAACTTGCGTTTGTTGGAGCATGATTTCTGAAATCCATACCCGATAAGGGGTTGGATTATTTTGCCAGGGTAAATTAGTGCGTCCATGTTGGTCAAACCAAGCCAGCAACCGTTGATTAAAAGTTGAAGTAGCCATGAGTTATTCGGTTGTTATACCTAATTATTTTAAATTTATTATCCCGGTAAAATCAATATCAACTGATGATTGTGGTTACTTTAACTCATTTTTTCAATGGAAGAGGGCTCTCATTGTGGGGTTGACTGTGACAGATATATTTTGGGGATAGATGACTCTTTATATAATAACTCGTTGGTTAACTTGGTATATCTAATATAGAGATTTTGTTAGTATTTATTTTGATGATGCTGGTTTTGATGTCATTAAAAATCGGTTCAACCTTCAAACGCAAATCAAGAGAAACAACGAATATGGGTAAAAAGTATACAGAATTGAACGACAAACTCGGAGAATTTATTCAACAACAACCGATCTTTTTTGTGGCAACAGCCGCTGCTGATGGACGAATTAATATTTCTCCCAAAGGCATGGATACATTACGGATTATAACTAAAAACAGAATCGTTTGGCTCAATCTCACCGGAAGTGGTAATGAAACGGCTGCACATCTTTTGGAAAACCGACGTCTGACCTTGATGTTTTGTTCTTTTGCAGCCGAGCCTTTAATTTTAAGAGTATATGGTCATGCTCAGATTTTTCATCCCAGAAATTCTGAATGGAATACCCTTATTTCACTATTTCCAGTTAAAATTGGTGCAAGACAACTGATTGATATGCAAATTGATTTAGTTCAAACTTCTTGTGGAATGGGGGTACCTTACTTTGAATTCAAAAGCGAACGAGAACAACTCAAACAATGGGCGGAAAATAAAGGAGAAGCTGGAATCAAACAATATTGGGAAGAAAAAAACCAGGTGAGTCTTGACAACAAACCGACCTTCATTATCTGAAGGAAAATAATGCGTCCCCAAGGGGAGTCGAACCCCTGTTACCGCCGTGAAAGGGCGATGTCCTAGGCCTCTAGACGATGGGGACCTAATGACGTTTTTGGTGGAGCTAGGCGGGATCGAACCGCCGACCTCTTGCATGCCATGCAAGCGCTCTCCCAGCTGAGCTATAGCCCCTCTCAAAACTTCAATAAGTTTAAAGTCTTCTAGTCAGATTGTCAAGTATTTCAGTGTTAAAGTTTTGAACTTCAAAGCCATTCAGTGTTCGTTATTTGATCGGTAACATTTGGTAACTCGGTTAAACTAACTGCATTTAAACCACTCCCTTCTGACTTGAAAGCGTGATAAACTGTTTAGTTTATTTATTATTTTAACCATCCGAAAATTTCTTATGTCAGGCAATACGTTTGGAAAAATCTTTACGGTGACCACCTTTGGAGAAAGCCATGGTCCGGCGATTGGTGGCGTTGTTGATGGTTGTCCACCTGGTTTGGAATTGAGCACAGATGATTTACAAGTTGATTTAGATCGACGCAAACCAGGAACGTCTCGCCATACTACCCAACGACGTGAAGCCGATGCCGTTAAAATTCTCTCTGGCGTGTTTGAAGGTAAAACGACCGGTTGTCCGATTGGGTTACTAATTGATAATACCGATCAACGTTCTAAGGATTATGGCAAAATTAAGGAGCAATTTCGACCGGCTCACGCTGATTATACCTATCAACAAAAATATGGCATTCGTGATTACCGCGGTGGTGGACGCGCTTCAGCACGGGAAACGGCGATTCGAGTTGCGGCAGGTGCGATTGCCAAGAAATATCTTAAAGCGCATTATGGTACTCAGATACGCGGCTATTTGACACAATTAGGTCCGCTTAAGCCAGACCCTAACCGATTTAATTGGGAAGAAGTCAACCGTAATCCCTTCTTTTGCCCGGATGCCGACCTGGTGTCCCAATTAGAAGCGTACATGGATGTTTTGCGTAAGGAAGGAAATTCGATTGGTGCCCGCATTACCGTGGTGGTTAATCATGTGCCGGTCGGGTTAGGCGAACCGGTTTTTGATCGGCTAGATGCGGATATTGCTTACGCGCTGATGAGCATTAATGCGGTAAAAGGCGTTGAAATCGGTGATGGTTTTGCCTGTGTCGAACAAAAGGGAACGGAACATCGGGATGAAATTACCCCACAGGGTTTTTTAAGTAATCATGCTGGTGGCATTTTAGGCGGAATTTCTTCTGGACAGGATATTATTGCTAGTGTCGCTTTAAAACCGACTTCTAGCCTGAGATTACCCGGACGTAGTATTGATATTCATGGGCAACCTACCGAAGTAATTACGACTGGACGACATGATCCGTGTGTTGGAATTCGCGCCACGCCGATCGCCGAAGCGATGTTAGCGTTAGTCTTAATGGATCATGCCTTACGCCATCGTGCTCAAAATTGGGATGTGCACTCGCCAATTCCCTTAATTCCTCCACAAGCGACCGATTGCAAAAAAAACCGGTAGTGCCAAAAAACTCAGGAAACGCACTTGGATAGTATCCCTTATTACTGGCGTCTATCCGGATTTTATTTTTTTTATTTTGGTAGCCTCGGCGCGATGATGCCTTATTGGGGCATTTATTTACATCATTTAGGCTTTGACGCTAAAGCGATCGGGGAACTGATCGCTATCATTATGGGAACCAAGATCATTGCGCCGAACATTTGGGGTTGGCTTGCTGCTCGTACCGGGTATCATATCACTTTAGTGCGTATCAGTTCTTTATTAGCGGTGATCTGTTTTGCGGGTGTCTTGCTAAGACAAGATTATCTATGGTTAGCTATCGTGATGACGACGTTTAGTTTTTTTTGGAATGCGGCTTTGCCTCAATTTGAAGCGACCACATTCGCTTATTTAGGATTGCAAGCGCGTCGTTATACTCAAATTCGCTTATGGGGTTCAATCGGTTTTATTATCACCGTGTCCCTGTTTGGTTGGTTACTGGAATATATCCCGATCAGATTATTACCCGCTTTATTACTGAGCTTATTTATCGGGATTTGGTTAAGCAGTTTATGGGTACCAGAAAAAGTTAATTCCGTCACGCCCACTTACACCGAATCATTTTATCAAGTATTACGACGTCCGACTATTATTGCCTTATTTGCAATTTGTTTTCTAATGCAAGCCAGTCATGGTCCTTATTATACGTTTTATTCGCTCTATTTAGAAAATCATGGCTATGCACGAGATTTAATTGGGCGGTTATGGGCATTAGGTGTCGTTGCTGAAGTCATGGTATTTCTGGTTATGCACCGGTTACTGATACGATTTAGTTTAAGTCGATTATTAATCATTAGTTTAAGTTTAACCGCGTTACGTTGGTTATTGATCGGTTCTGCCGTTAATTCCCTGCTGATATTAATATTTGCCCAATTATTACATGCGGCGAGTTTTGGAATCTATCATGGCGTGAGCATGCAACTGATTCGTCATTACTTTGCTGATCATCATCAAGGTCAAGCTCAAGCTTTGTACAGTAGCTTAAGTTTTGGTGCTGGAGGCGCCGTTGGAAGTTTAGCCAGTGGTTATGTTTGGCAAATGGGTGCGCAATTCAGCTATTGGGGAGCCGCTGGGGTTTGCCTCATCGCTATCTGGATTAGTTGGCAATGGCTAGAACAAGATAAGGTAGCTTAACAACCCGTTGGCGTTGATATTACATAAAATCAGTATCACCACCCATTAACCACCACTTACCTTGAACTTCAGATACCGGTGGACCGTCATACCAAATACAATGCGGAATTCTGACATCTAAAGGATAGGATTCACCCCCGGTTTGAGTAAATAAATTCACAAAGTTTTCGGTGATCCATAAACTGAGCGTTGGAATACCCCATCGACCGACAATTCGTTGAGTTTGTTTAATCAACGTGTTAAGGTGCTTGAGTGGCGCAATAATATCCAGTAATTTGCAGATTTCTGCTTCTCGGGATAAAACCACCAAGCCTAAAGGTTCACCACCAAACCGGTTGCTCACGACTAAAATATCATAATGTTTCAGAGGATGAGAGATATAGCGATGCTGGATATAATCCCAATCACGTACCCCAATAATCGCCTCTTTAAAACCACCTTGCATTTGATTCCATAAATGATTAACTATCTCTCGATCCGCTGCGTGTTCTAAGGGATGTAAATGACGTATACGGCTCCATAAATGGGGCAAGCCACTTTGGGTTGACCAACGTATTTCAGTCATTTTGCCCACTTGCGCATATAACCCTAACAACTCTGCTACTCGAATCGCTCGCCCGGTTGGAAATCCAAAACCTAATAAAATACGATTCCCATAACCAGCATAGTACTCAGGAAAAGTAGCGCCCGCTAAAAAATAAGGCCCTTGGCGGGTTAAGATACCTCGTTCTTTCTCATCTACCATCACATCCGCAATTTGTACTCCGGTTTTGGGAACACCAAAATAGCATAATTCACGGAGAACTCCGCCGTAATGAGCCACAATTCGGCCTTTTTTCCAGGCTGCCATCGCCATACCACGTCCATGACCGTATTTCCATTCCCATAACGCTTTGCTCATTTGGTTTTTAAAGACCCGTTCAAATAGGGTTCTTACCGCCTCTTGATCATTGGAGGTGATTTCGACTACTCGCCAATAAGGTGTTTTGGTTTTTTCAAAGCGTAATAGAACATAACCATAACGTCCATCTCGGTATTTATCTTGATATAAGCGTAATGAATCGACTAAGTCAGTCAATTGCTTGGCAGATAAATTCAAATCACTTAATAGTTGTTGTTGATGAATTTGAATTATACTGAGTAAATAATCTAAAGTAGGAGCTGCTTTTTTAGATAAATCAAGTTGTTCTAGTAACTTAAAGCCACAACGTTCTGCTTGTGCTAAGCTATATTTGAGTAAAGGTAATCCTTCCAAACTATCTTGAGGACAACGTCGTAATCCGATCTCATCAATAATCAATAATTGACCTTTTTCACTTAACAAATGATGCGCTTTGTTAAATAAGGTGAGTGGTTTTAAGTATTGAGCCGATTCCTGCAGTAAAATGACCTCATAACTTTGTTCCAACGTATTAAATTCCTCGAATGTTAAACACTGTAACCGAAAACCACTGTGGATCCGTTGCCTAGCTATGGCAATCTGGTAAGGATCGGGACAAATACCGGTCACCTGATAGCCTTGTTCCATTAATAGCGCTGCTAAAGTTCCCAAACCAATCCCTACCTCTAAAATACGGCAAGGAGGGGGTGGTAACCGTGCTAACAGGAGATCGGTAGAACGTTGTTGCGCTGCCAGTGCGCCTAATTCCCAAACGTCTTCGTTTTCCTCCACTAGACCATAATGTAAATAATTCACTTGCCCCTGCTGCAAATAAAGACTATGGGCATAGACGTTAAGAGGAAAAGTAAGGTGAATATGTTCTGGTGGTTTCATCAGTTATCAGTTATTCAGCAAAAATTTTTCATATAACTTTTTGACTTTATTAACATAGTTAATTGTTTCTTGATAAGGTGGAATCATATTATCATATTTTTTTACGGCTTGTTCACCGGCGTTATAAGCCGCCAGTGCTAAGGCTAAATCTTCGTTAAATAAGGTGAGTAAATCGCGTAGATAACGTGCGCCTCCCTTGAGATTAGCCACCGGATCAGTTCGATCGATTACGCCATAACGTTTAGCTGTCGCCGGCATCAATTGCATTAAACCGACTGCACCTTTGGGAGAGATCGCTTTAGGATTGTAAGCGGATTCAACCTGTATCACCGCTTGCAATAAAGCAGCCGGGAGTTGAGTTTGTTGTGCAGCGGCTTCGATTAACGGTGCGTAATCGTGATGAGGTAAGATGGTTTTCAGTTTGGGAATAGCCGGCGGTTGAGCCGGAGGAATTAAATAACTGCGTGCGTAAAGCAACTGCTCCGGTAATTGCGGCGGTCGATTAGTCAGATGAATAACGCCCTGGGCATCAATATATTTGTAAACCGTAATTGATGAGGTAGAAGTGGTACCGGCAACCGCAACCGGTAGATAACCCAAAGTTAATACTAAAGTAATATAATAGCTGGCTGTATTTATCACCCGCTGTAAGTGAATGTCATTTCTCATCGGCAAAAAAATTAGAATAATTGCGCTGCTAAATACTCACGATTCAAACGCGCAATATGACTAAGGGGGATATTTTTAGGACATTCAAACGAGCACGCCCCGGTATTTGAACAAGCACCAAAACCTTCTTTATCCATTTGAGCGACCATTTGGTTAACTCTTAATTGTCTTTCTGGTTGTCCTTGAGGTAATAAAGCCAAATGGGATACTTTCGCAGCGACAAACAGCATAGCGGACGCATTTTTACAAGCGGCTACACAAGCACCACAACCAATACAATCGGCGGCTTCAAAAGCTTCCTCGGCAACCGCTTTGGCAATCAGAATCGTATTGGCGTCGGGAGCCGAACCGGTATTCACCGAGATGTAACCACCCGCTGCCATAATTCTATCTAAAGCCGAACGATCCACCATTAAATCTTTGATGATTGGAAAAGTTGAGCTTCGCCAAGGTTCGACATAAATCGTATCCCCATCTTGAAAACAACGCAGGTGGAGTTGGCAAGTGGTAATGCCTTGCTCAGGACCGTGTGCTCTACCATTAATATATAAACCACACGTACCACAGATCCCCTCACGGCAATCGTGATCAAAGGCGACCGGTTCATCACCTTGTTTGAGTAGCTTTTCGTTTAAAACATCCAACATTTCTAAAAAAGACATCTGCGGAATAATATCATCGACTTGATAATCAACCAACTGACCCGGGGTATCTGAATTTTTTTGTCGCCAAATTTTAAGATAGATTCTCATAACCGTCATTCATTTATAGCATCTTGGGGTGGGGGTAATGTGAGTGAATATGAGCGGTTCCTGGTGAAGTTGCGGTGGCTGATCTTCTCCCTGATATTCCCAAATGGCAACATAGGCGTAATGGTCATCATCACGCTGTGCTTCGCCTTCGGCCGTTTGATGTTCTTCCCGAAAGTGACAACCACACAAATCTGTTTAACTGCCCGTGAAGCTAAATCTCGAGGCACTAAGTTACCAAAAGCCGGATATTTTCTCTCCAAAAAATAATCTCTGGCCATTGCTGAAATTTGGTTTGGAGGACGGTTATCTCCCGGTTGTTTGGGCACCTAAACTCGACCATCATTGCGTAATGATTCTGACATCAAGGTTAATTTCGATTGATGATGTTCATAAACCGGGATGCAAGTGGGATGAATTTGAATAAAACTGGGATTAGCAAATAACGCCCCTTTTTTATAGGCTTGCCAAGCGGCGGTAATGTTAGCACCTCGCGCATTAGTCGAGAGAAAGAAAACATTACTATAACCGCCAGTACATAATAACACGGCATGAGCACAATGGGACTCAATTTGCCCCGAGATTAAATTTCTGATCACAATACCACGGGCTTTGCCATCGATGATGACTAGATCAAGCATTTCAGTTCGCGGAAACAATTTAACTTTCCCGGCAGCAATTTGCCGACTTAATGCACTGTAGGCACCTAATAAGAGTTGCTGCCCAGTTTGCCCGCGGGTGTAAAAAGTTCTCGCTACTTGAGCACCACCAAAAGAGAGATTGGCTAATAATCCGCCATATTCTCTCGCAAACGGCACACCTTGAGCGACACAGTGATCAATAATTTGACCGCTAATTTCCGCTAACCGATACACATTCGCTTCGCGGGAGCGAAAATCCCCGCCTTTAAGCGTATCGTAAAACAACCGATAAACGCTATCACCATCATTCTGATAATTTTTAGCGGCATTAATCCCACCTTGTGCAGCAATGCTATGTGCTCGACGGGCACTATCCTGAAAACAAAACGCTTTGATATTATAGCCCAATTCTGCCAAAGTAGCCGCTGCTGATGCGCCAGCTAAACCGGTACCAACGACAATCAACTCATATGATAATTGCGGTGGACATAAAATGCGCGTAAGCATTAAAAGCATGGCCACCATCTCCTTTAAATAATAATAAATTACCGATTAAATGTACCACTAAAAATGAGATGAGCAATAATCCCGTTATTGACATGATGATTTTTTGACTAAGTGTACTGCTCAGTAGTTTAGTGAAACCATTCATGTTAAGTATGATAGAAGATCATTATTCAATATTCAAAGTGTTATGGTGGTTAAATGGTTACTAATCGACTCAGCTTTTTTTCCTGGTAGCCAAAATGAGCACACCGGCGATCATAACCATGACATCATTGGTAGCCAACTAATAAGTTAGATGTTAATGATCTCAAGCGTATAGATAAACTGATTTGCCCTATTTGAGCACTTTTCTCAAAAGTGGCGCAAATATTGTATTGATTATGTCTAGTTAACTCAAAAATTAATTTTCTTTATTTTTTTAGGTTATTAAATTGGTATCATTGACAATGTTAGATGAGAAAAATAAATTGTATCTATCTGATTGATAAAAAATAAATTATCTGATTTATGCTTAACTTAAGTCAATTATATGATATTTTAATAATAAATAAGCCAATCAATTTTCTTCATTTTATTAGAACACTAATTAGTTAATAGCGATGACTCGTGTTAAAAAAGAAAAAACTAATCGTATTATGATCGTGGATCGTTCCGAAGTGGCACGCTCAATTATCGCCCATATTTTGCAAAAAGAAATGCAGGATGCTTATATTGTCACTTGTGGTAGTGCCGAAGAAGCATTAGATTATTTGCGTCAAGAAAAGTTTGATCTCATTACCACTTCACTGTTATTACCGGGTTTGGATGGGTTAGATTTATGTCATGAGATTCGGAAGAGTGACAAACAACATCTCACCCCGGTCATTGTCGTTTCGAGTGATGCCGATAGTCGTCTACTCCGAGAAGGTTTTTCGGCCGGAGTGACTGATTATTTTAACAAATCATTAGGTTATAAAAAATTAGTTGAATTTATTAAAGATGTTTCCCAACGACATGCCGGATTAGTCGGTCGAATTCTTTATGTTGAAGATAGTTTTAGTACGGCTCAAACCACGCAAACTTTAATGGAAAAACATGGTTTATACATCACTCAGGTCACGAGTGGAGAAGCCGCCTTAGAATTATTGAAAAAAAATAAAAATTCACCCGATAGTACCGGCGAAAAAGATGGTTTTGATATTGTTTTTACTGACTTTTTCTTGGAAGGGCAAATGACTGGGGGAGATTTACTGTATGCGATTCGTACTCAACTGCATTATTCTCGTCAAGAAATGCCCGTTTTAGTCATCACCATCGAAGATAATAAAGAATGTCAAGCCGAAATTTTCCATGCCGGTGCCAATGACTTTATTACCAAACCCGTCGTTGAAGAAGTACTCATTGCGCGTATTAAATCATTATTGTTGGTTAAACATCAATATAATGTGCTTAAACGTTATTCTAGAGATATTTATAAATTAGCGACGACGGATAGTTTGACCGGTGCCCGCAATAAGAAATTCTTATTCGAAGAAGGTAAAGGATTTATTAATCAACACACCCCAATTTGCCTAATGACGGTAGATATTGACCACTTTGAAAAAATAAATAGAGAACAAGGACATATAATTGGTGATCATATTCTCCATTTAGTGGGTCGATTTATTGTGAATTATTTTCCTCAAGAAGCGATGGTGACACGGTTTGCCGGTAAACGCTTTGTCATCCTCATACCGGCTTGCACCGCTGATAATGGCAAAATTATAGCTGAAGATCTACGTCAGAAAGTAATGGTGCTCAAACCAGAAGATTTAGCCGTGACCGTGAGTATTGGTCTCACTTCGTCGGAAGGAATTGCCAAACCGGTTCTGGAATCTTTAATTGCTGAGGCAGACAGTGCTAGCCATCTGGCGCAACAACAAGGTTATAATCGTACTCGTGTATTTGAGCGTGATTCATAAAAAATGGGTTATATCGATGTGCATATGAGCGATATTCTTACGGGAGCAAGTAGCCTTGCTGATTGTCAAGGTTTGGCTGTTTGAAGCACGCCTTGTCAGGGTAGAAGTGATAGATTCTCCTTCTTTATTTTTACTCAGTTAATACTTAAAGTAACAACCATGCTCAGGAAAACTAAGACCATTCCCAGCACGCTTGCTATCGGTTATATCATCCGTGATGCCTATGTTTTTAATTTCAAAAACTGGCACGATAATACCATTATGAATACGGATTATTTATTAGAATCAGTTAGTTATTTTTTTAAATTATTACAAGAAAGGCAAATTGAATATGTGTTAGTTGGTGGGATTGCTATGCTGCAATATGTAGAAGGACGTAATACCAAAGATGTAGATATCATAATGGCTTTGGAATCGATACCCCATTTGCCAGAAATAACTGTGCTTAGTCAAGATAATGATTTTATACGAGGTCAATTTGAGGCACTTCAAATTGATTTGCTCCTGACACACAATCCGGTATTTAACAAGGTCAAACAGGAATACACCACGATTCATACCTTTATAGAACAAGAAATTCCTTGTGCCAGCATTGAGGGACTACTGTTATTGAAACTTTACGCCTTGCCTTCTCTTTATCGTCAAGGTCATTTTGCTCGTGTTGGACTTTATGAAAATGATATTAGTACACTCCTTCATTACTATCAGCCCAACGTGTTACCTTTGTTGACTCAACTGGTACCTTATTTGAGTGACTCGGATTGGAAAGAGTTACGCGCCATTGTTGCGGAAATCCAGCAGCGTCTCAAGCGGTTTCATAACAGTTTTAATAAGGAATAACGGCACCAAAGCTTGAATGGTGCGGAGGATGGATAGCTTAGGCGCGGGTTTTTGCGCCGTAACTCAACAATAACGTTAATGAATCGTTAGGTTACGCTACCCTAACCCAACCTACAGTACTTGCTTTTTAACCAAGTCAATAATCTCTTTCAATTGAACAATTTCTTCTTGGAGATAACTGATTTCCTTCTCTCGCTGCTGGATGATAAGGTGGGATTTTTCTAATTCATGTTTGAGTTCAATGGGTTCTGTTGCATCTGTTGCAGAAGCATCCGGCGAATAATTGACTTGATGATGGTGGGCATAATGTGTTCCAGCAAAATGAAAGACATTCTTTTCGTTTAAGCCAAACAATTCGGCCAAATCTATGCCCAAAACGTCTACAATTTGTTTCAACCGAGAAAGCGTAACATCGGTTTCTCCCCGCTCAATTTTGGCGTAACCATTGACTGACAAGCCTAACCGACCTGCCATCTCCTCTTGTGACCAATTCTTAAACGAACGCATAAACCTAATCTTTTCATATATTTCCATAAAAACACCCTGATAGTAGGTCAAATAGAAACTAGGGGTGAGTGGATTGTTATAAATGAACTTTATATTCTATCAAAGCTTTTGAAAGAAAGTGCAATGTTTTTTGCGGGTACATTGAAATATTGTTATGTGTCTTTACTTTAATTAGGGAGTAAGAAATTATGGATATTAAATTTTGGGTAAAGGTAGTTGGAATAATTGGTGTGCTAGCCGCTGTCGGAGTGGAAGCAGCCGGGCAAGTATCTTGTGTAAAGGGATCTTACATACAAACCTGTAGCAGTACTTACGCTTGTTATTGTAACGCAGTGAATCAATCCCCTATCAGTGCTGAAGTAAAGTGTAATAAAGACGGAAGCCCTCCATCGGTAGTACCGCTAGGAGCTAGTTTCACTCTTGTAGTAGATAACTGGGGAAGAATAGGTATTTGGGGTGAATGTGTGAATTCAGGCAGTAATGTAGGGCCTACTATTCCACCGACCGTCCAATCAATCCGAATGACATGTTGTATGTAGCCCGCGTTGGTTGGCAATTCTTTGCCGACATTAGTTAAAAATTTAGAAAAGCGTCGGTCGGCAATCCCTTGCCGACCTTCGTTCGTTTTACAGGTAACCCACCAACGGAAAAATCAGCCAGCGTAGCGAGGTAGGTTAGGTAGGTGTTTTTGCGCCGTAACACAACCATAACGTTGATGAATGGTTGGGTTACGCTACGCTAACCCAACCTACGGTACTAGATTTTGCCGCTGCGCTACCTCTCTCAAAAAGTCTCGATAATCCTATATTCTTGACTTTTGATAAAAAATTTGTCAAAAATAATCTGTATGTCAGTGGAAAACAAGTAAAATGGTTGTGAGTTTAACTTCTTAATCCGGAAAGAAATAGTCAATAAAGCAAGAACTCAAGCTAGGTAGTGTACGCTTGGTTGGGCATTTTCAATGGATTAATTGGAACGCTAACCACCACTTTATTTACCTTATAGGAATACCGAGATGACCCAACTTACCATTGATTCTGAACAATTTGATCAACTGATTTTGCAGAGATTACCAACGCTCATGCGGCAAAACCCGCAAATTCAAGGATTAGTTTTAGACTTGGCTCGGCAAAATTTCGCGGAACGTAAAGAAACCGATGACCGCTTTTACCAACTTTTAGGAGAATTAAGACGGGATAGAGAAGAACAAAGCCGCAAGTGGCAAGAATATACTCAAGAACAAAACCGCAAATGGGAGGAATATACCCAAGAACAAAACCGCAAATGGGATGAACAAAATTGCAAGTGGGATGAACAAAATCGCAAATGGGAGGAATATAACCAAGAACAAAACCGCAAATGGGATGAACAAAATTGCAAGTGGAATGAACAAAATCGCAAGTGGGAGGAATATACCCAAGAACAAAACCTCAAATGGGATGAACAAAATTGCAAATGGGAAGATGCCAAACGTGAATTCGACCGGATGCACGAGGCTATCATGGCCATTGCTAAGAAACATGACCGTAGTATTACTGCCCTCGGTGCTCGTTGGGGAATCAAATCAGAAAGTTCCTTTCGCAATGCCTTAGTCGGTATTTTAGAAAAGAGTTTTGATGTCCAAGTGCTTAATATCACGGATTATGATGATGAAGGCGTGGTGTTTGGCCGACCTGACCAAATTGAGTTGGATGTGATTATTAAAAATGGGCTCTTGATAATTTGTGAGATTAAGTCTTCCATAAGTCGTTCAGATATGTACACTTTTGAACGAAAAGTTCGCTTTTATGAAAAGCACCATCAACGTCAAGCTAATCGAATATTAGTCATTTCACCCATGGTTGAGGCGAAAGCTGAGCCAGTCGCCAAAAAGCTGGGGATTGAGGTTTATAGTGACTCAATGGAGGTGAAGGAATTGTAATCAACCCAGGATTGCTGACCGACATAACTTGATTTAGGGTAAAGCGAGATCAACCCAAACCAAGCGATGATCAGAACTCGCTTCTACGCTACCCAGTTTGGCTACTAAGTAATGCAGTGGATCTGAAGTCGTTGGCCAAAAAATACCACTGGCGTGTACTTTTAAACTACTTGCTGGTAACACATAATCTACTCGCAGTCCCCAACTAGCGGTGTGATAAGCGGGATCACCACGGTGATTTTGATAATTTTCTGGATTTAATTGTGCCCATTCTTTCCCACCCAAGCTGCTTAGAATCGGCTGTGTTTGAATACGCGGATGATGTAACAGTTGATTAATCGCTTGATTGATGCTCTCGCCATCAAGTGGATCGGCATTCATATCCCCCATAATGACAAAATACTTCGCTTTTAAACCACCCACTTGTCCTTTATCATCATAAAGATAATGAGCTTGGTTAGGCGTGATATAATCTGCCCAGAGTCGAATCTCATCAAAATTACGTGACTTATTACGTTGTTCTTGACCATCAAAAACCGGCGGTACCGGATGGGCTGCTAACACGTGAATAATTCCTCCTGGCAACGCAATTGGCACATCCACATGATTTTTAGATGACAACCGCAAAATATTCAATTGTTCAGCAGAATACCACGGTTCACCGGTGAGGGGATTAATCGGTAATTTAGCCTGTGGCATATCTTTCCATAAAAATTTTTGGAAAGTACGAACCTGTTTCCAGCGCAGCGGATATTTAGCCAACACCGCAAACGCATATTGCCCAGGATGAAACCCAAATCCCAACGCATCACCAGGACTATCAATCCGACCATCTTTATCCAGATCCATTCTTGAAGGAATTCCAGTATTAGTTGGAACTGCATAACGATATGGAAAATAAAGCGGAGTTGCCCCATTTTGACTCCTGCCTAAATAGTGCGCTTGAAATAACTGTAAAGCGGTTCTCGTTCCGTCGTAATCCAACTCTTGGAGAACTAGCACGTCCGGATTTACTCGCTGAATAATTTCTGCTACATTTTTAGCTTGGAGATGATGAGGAGTTGATAAATCGTTTATTAATGCGCCTCTTTGAGGACGAGTCAAACTCGTATTGAAAGTAGCAAAGCGAAAAGTTTTAATCATTAAATTTATAAATGAGTTATGCTAAGTACACTGTTTTATTTTAACCGATAACCGATTAATAGAACCAGGTAAAATAGCAAAATCCCGCGAGAAGAAACCGGATTGTACGGTGTTTTTTCCCAACAGATTAACTGTGAGGAAATGATGAACCCATAAAGTCGATTCGGGGGCATGTCACATTATTTAAAAATACTTTGGCATAGCGCGATGGTTCTATGCCAGTATTAAATTAACCTTGACAGATAATGAGCGAATCCGTAGTATAATTTGTTTTGTTAATCACTACCGAATAGTTGGGAGAATTGAATTGATGAAAACCTTTAGCGCCAGACCGTTAACGGTTAAGCGAGACTGGTATGTAATTGATGCCGATAATCTAGTGTTAGGTCGACTGGCGAGTGAAATTGCGAAACGCTTGCGGGGCAAACATAAAGCGGAATATACCCCCCACGTGGACACTGGAGATTACATCGTGGTCATCAATGCGGACAAGCTGCGGGTAACCGGGCGCAAACGCACCGCTAAAGTGTATTATCACCATAGTGGATATCCGGGTGGAATTAAAGCGATTCCCTTTGATAAACTGCTGGAGAAAGCCCCGGAACGAATCCTGCAGATCGCGGTGAAAGGGATGTTACCCAAAGGCCCCTTAGGTCGGGCTATGTTTCGGAAACTGAAAGTCTATGCGGGCTCCCAACATAACCATTTAGCTCAACAACCACTCTCCTGGAGTTTAACACACTAAGATTCTTATGGCAGAACAACATTACGCAACGGGACGACGTAAAAGTGCTTCCGCGCGGGTCTTTCTCCGCCCGGGAGAAGGTCAAGTCACGGTCAACGGTCTCCCCCTGGAAGAATACTTTGGTCGGGAAACCGCACGGATGGTCGTGCGCCAACCGCTACAAGTGGTTGACAGAGAAGAGACCTTTAATATTTATGCCACCGTCAGTGGGGGTGGGAACACCGGTCAAGCCGGGGCGATTCGGCATGGCTTAGCTCGGGCCTTAGTGGCTTATGATGAAAGTTTTCGGGCCGCTTTGCGTCAAGCGGGTTTCTTGACGCGGGATGCGCGGGAAGTGGAACGGAAAAAGGTGGGTTTACATAAAGCACGTAAACGTCCGCAATACTCGAAACGGTAAGGGTCTCAACCAGGAATCACCTTGGATTTGCCGATAACGGGGTGTAACTACTTGGGGGATCGTCTAGCGGTAGGACAGTGGACTCTGACTCCATCAACCCAGGTTCGAATCCTGGTCCCCCAGCCCTATTTAAGCTAAAAGTGTCGGTTGTAAAAAAGATGTGCGTTAATGTTGTGTACTACGCAAATTACTTTTAATTCTTTAAAACCATTTTACCCCATTTTAAAAGGCTTTACGTTAATAGAACTCCTCGTAGTGTTGCTGATATTCAGTCTATTAGCGGGATTAGTTGTACCACGGTTGACTAAAATGTATGAAAGTTGGCAAATGTCTTTAGAACGGGATGAAGTATTAACCCAACTCAGCAGTTTAAATTACCTTGCTTTTCAACAACGTATTGATTTTACTTTAACACACTATCCACCTCAAGCAGACACTAAGTCTGATAATAATAAATCCGCAGACACTAAGTCTGATAATAATAAATCCAATGATACCCTTAATCCTCCCCTTGAACTTCCTGCCGGTTGGCAAATCCGTACTGAACAACCGATTATTTTTCGCGCTAATGGGGCATGTCGTGGTGGTATCGTGTATTTGGAATATTCAGAATACACCTTTACAGCACAACTGGAGCCTCCTTTTTGTCGAGCCAAATTGTTAAATTAAAATTTGACTCGTCAGATTTGTTAATCTCTGTCTTTAAAGTTCTACTACCCAGAATCTCATTAAACCGGCTGCATGGTGTAGTGGCGCAAGGTTAAAGCAAATTCTTGTAATGCTTTAATTCCAGTTGCTTCGGCTTGTTTACACCATTCTTGTAGGGATTGTAAGAGGTATTCTTGGTTCACAGCCGTTTGTTGCCATAATGCTTGTAAGCGCATGCGGTAGTGATAGACGGTTTGTAAAGTTTGATTTTGTTCTAGTATGGTCACCAGATTAATCTTATCTTGTTCATTCAGAAGTGATTCTTCTCGTATTAGCAAAGCGCGTACTCGCTTGAGTAATTGTCGAGAGGTACCTTGAGTGTGGCGTAATTCTTCTTTATATACTTTAACTAATACTTCTTTAGCATAGTGTGCCATCACTTGAAACCGGTAATGGAGAATGGCTTTTACCGTATCTCGATCGATCCAGTTTTTTTCTTGATGTAGGCGTGGATGAGTAGCGACTTTCTTTACCTTAACTAAACCGATTAATTGTAATAAGCGAATGTACAACCAACCGATATCGATTTCCCACCACTGAGAAGACAATTTAGCGGAACTAGCAAAGGTATGATGGTTATTGTGTAACTCTTCACCACCAATGAAAATACCCCAAGGTACAATATTCTTAGAAGCATCGGCACATTCATAATTGCGGTATCCCCACCAATGTCCCAACCCGTTAATAAAACCGGCCGCAAAAATCGGAATCCACATCATTTGCACGGCCCAAACCGTAATACCAAGTACACCAAATAATAATAAATCGATAACCGCCATAATGGTTATACCTAACCAAGCATGACCGGTATACACCTTTTGTTCTAACCAATCGTTGGGAGTACCATGTCCGTATTTAGCCAGGATTTCTGGTTGATGAGCCGCCTGAGCATAAAGTTCAGCACCTTGCCATAAGACTTTTTTAATGCCGAAAATTTGCGGGCTATGGGGATCATTGGGGGTTTCACAATTAGCGTGATGTTTACGGTGAACGGCTACCCATTCTTTGGTAATGGTGCTGGTTGTTAACCAAATCCAGAAACGAAAAAAGTGACTCGTTATAGGGTGTAATTCCAAAGCACGATGTGCTTGATGACGATGTAAAAAAATAGTCACCGACGCAATGGTGATATGGGTCATGATCAAAGTAACAACCACAACACCCCAAACGGGTAATTCTAATAAACCATTTAACATAATTATCCTCATTTTCAATTATCAGTTATCCGTTATCAGTTATCAGTTAATGGGTAACGGGTTAATGTTAATTAATAAATGACATGTTAGTCGATAACCGGTAATTATTAACTGATAACTGATAATTGATATTATTTCAAATAAACCACCTTCGGATCAATTCTACTTGAAAACAATATTTATTCTTACCAACCGGTTCTATTAATTCGCGTTGGAGTAAATGAGTTAAAGCGATTTCACCCTCTGGTTCTGCGAGTTGGCTATACTTGAGCAAGTCTGCTCGGCTGACGGTTGCGCCTTCGCCTTGTTGAGCTAAAAATCGTAATAAGCTTAAACCGGTCTTAGTTACTTGATTATTAGCAATATCAGCAAAGAAAAATCGCCCATGTTGTAACGCATCAGGAATCGCTGCTTCAACATCAGTCACTTGGGCAAAGCGGCGTTTAATAATATCTTGTTTATTTTTAAGGGTGACAATTTCTGCACATAACAATTGTATTAAAGCCGGATGACAATGTGTTATTGTTACTACTCGTTGACTGGCATTGGGAGCATAACGCAGGGCAAAATCTTTTACCGGATGTTCGATGAGTTGTAAGGCTTCCTTAACCTGCAGGTAGCTAATATGTACGGTTTGAACATTAATTAAATAACTGGCCCAACGTTCAAATTCATCTATGGTGTGAGAACCGGATAAAAGAATTTTAATGCGGGGACGATGTTGAATCAGGTGACGAAACATACCCAATACGGAGGCTTCATCTAAAAAACCTTTATTAAAAATATGCTCTAGAGCACTAAATTCATCTAAAGTGAGTAGTAAAGTTTGTTGCGACTCGAGATTCTGTTCTATTTCATCCAGCCATTCATCAAAACGGGTAACCGGATCGGTATTCAATTGTTCACGGCTCAGTGGTGGTAATTGCAATTCTCGATGACGCTTAGCAGAAGTGAGCATGGCGCGACTGATGTTATAGAGAAAACCGGCATAATCTTTAGCTAAAGAAGCCGGTCCTTGTAAATCGACAAATAGCGGGATAATTTGCCAAGGTAATAATTTGCCTAGATTATTAAGTAAGGAAGTTTTACCAGTACGCCGCTGACCATATAGTAATAACGGTGGACAACGAATATCGAGTAATAACCGTTCAATTCGAGCACTAATATCACTGCGCCCCACAAAGATTTCTTGATGTTCGGTCAGGGGAATGCCAATAATGTAAGGATTGCTGATTTCTTGCCGACTTTCTACCGCTTCCCCCAAAGCACGAACATAATCTGCTACCGTTTGTCGCCATTGGGCAGCAATAGGATAAAAGCGTTGGGCATAGGGTTCGGAAGAACGTGTTAATTCTCTCAGTAAACCATCTAAACGTTCTTCTATCGCATCTAACGCCAGACGTTGATTGTAAGAACTTTCTTGCGCTAAGCCGGCTTCGACATCACGACTAATCCGACTAAAACTACGCAATAACGCACTGACCGGACTACTTAATTCACCCGCTGCCAAATGACGATGTGCTTGACTAATCGTGGTCACATTATGATAACTTTGTAATCGTCTAGCGTCTAATTCAATTTGTGCTTCTTGCGCCGCCCAATTTTGGGAACTATTACTTAAATATTCTATAGCCAATTTACCGACCAGCGGATTACGTTCTGTTACCATAACCAGGTAAGCTTCCAACCCAAACAGGGGTAAATGTTGGTGTTCGTCCCAAAAAGCGGTATGCCAAGACAATAAACTCGTTTGAGTGTCTAAGCGTTTTTCTTCAGCGTGGTAAAGTAATAGATTCCAGGCTGATTGAAACGGATAGAATAACAATGGACGCCACCATACAAAACTTAATCCCAGTAAAATAGCTAATAGCATGAGCAGTAATAGTAGCCACAAGGTATCCTCTTGAATGAGGAGAGCAAAAGCGATAAAAACACCACCGCTACCAAAAATTCCCGCAATAATACCAGCCCAGGGGTTAGCAATGCGTTCAGCCAGTACATAAGGAAAGGCAAACAATAATAGATAGAGAAACGCATTTTCAATCCCACCATGAAAACCATAGAGTGGCATTTGGAGTGGCAAGAACACGAAGAATTGATTTTTCAGTAAAGTAAATAGACCTAACAAGAAACTAGCCGCAAAACCCAATAATAAGGCGGATTGCCAATGCCACGTGGGTAAGAACCAGATAAAAGCAATTGATAACCCAAACACGCCATTAATCAAAGTATCATAAGCGAGGGTAAATAGAATCCCATTTTTTATCAAGACGGTAACGCTATGCGCTGCCAATGCCGTGAAGCCGACAATCAAGAACACGACGACACTACTGACCACAACACCAATCATGATACTACCCATTTGGCGATAAGCCGGATGGTTATAGGCGGTTTTAGTGGTGCTGTACATGATACTGCCACCTAAACTCGCCGTAAAAATTCCCAACCATACCGTTAATAATGCTAGGGAGTTTTCACTGGTTGTTACTGAAGAATCAGAGAAATTGACGATGAGCATGATGGCAATCGCTAGATTTTTAGCCATGCTAAACAAAATTTCTCCAGCGATACCAATAGGTAGGCTCAGTAAAATACCGCCTATCATACCCGTAATAATACCAAAAGCCACTGACACCATCAGACTGCCTAATATTCCGCCAACTAAACTGAGTGGTAAGGCATAACAGGTCGCTAATAAAATGCCTTCATTAGGCGTATCTAATAACCATAAGCAACCGATGACTATCAAGCTGACCCAAAGGGAAGTTAATCCGTGTCCTAAGAGCAGTAATCGCCACAGAGCCGGTTGTTGCCAATGTTGTTTAGTTAAATGAGCTAAAGCAAAATTCGGTGATAAATTGGGATCGATAGAGGCGACATAACGCCGCCATGCTGAAGGAGTAAACAATAACCAGCCAATAATAACTAAACTAGCGAAAATTGGACTGGAGGGTAACATGGTGATGGTAACCCGTGGAGAATGGCCGGTTTTCTTCTATTCATCCTGATTTTTTTCCAGTAAATAGCGATAAGGATTCATCCGTCGTAACGCTTCTGTTTTCCAAGTTTCGTCAGTTTTGCCTTCTTCCAAAGCCGTGAGACGCGCATGACACAGAATTTGTAATAATGCGGGCCATTGACCACTTTGGTGCATAATCCAGTCAATATCGGCTGGTGCAAAGGGAATGGGGGAACTCGCGATGAGGCTAAGTGTTTCTGGTTCGGTTAACGGACCTAAATACAGGACATGACCAAAGATGTTGAAAAAAGGTGAAGGTTTATTATCATCTAAAATCATTTCTTCTGGCGCTTGATGAGCCGTGAGTAAAAATCCAATTTTGCCACCGGCATGATGACTTCCCAATGAGCGCATCCCCCACCAAAATTGCTCATCTAAATCGGGCGAAGCTAAACCCGCACTAATTTCATCCAATAAAATCAAGGTTGGAATTTCCAAGTAATTATCGATGATTTCCATAAAGCTAACTAAATCACAGGGTTCCGGGACGGGCATATCTAATTCAATTAAAATATGCCGCAATAAACTTTCCTGATAACCCATCCGGGGATCTTGAAAATCGACAAAGATCCACTGATAACCAGGGCTAAGCCAATTATTCCGTTGTTTAGGACGTAATTGTTCTGCTGGGGTATCAATAATACGGCGGAGATAATGGAGTAAAGAGGTTTTACCACTACGTTTTAAACCAACAATCGCAATATGTTGTAGTGGCGTATATTTCCACACATCAAAAATCCGTTTCAGGATATATTCTCGCCCAAAAAATTGATGGGGTTCAGTAATCGGTGGCCCAATAACAAAGGGACTACTATGCCAAGTGTTTAAAGAAATAGGTAAATTTGACTGAATTAGCTTCACTGGTTCTGGTTCATTATCGTCTTCTACCAATCCCGCCGCTAATAATAAGTTCTCACACTCAGCGGTTGTCAGGTTTAGATGGTAAGCACATCGCAATACTTCATCGCGTTCCAATGGTAAACTGAATTCATCGGTTAACCATTCTAGTAAAACATCACGACGTACCTTGATTTTCTTAGCTAATTCAGCATTACTTATGCCGCAACGTTTCATATAACTTATTAGCAGTTCTGCAAATGAAGGCATAAATGAATAGTGACTTTGATCTTTAGATAGAGAATTCATCGTTGGAGATAACCACAGCAAAGCTTTGTTACTAAAAAAGGTTGGCTTCGATGATCTTTGAAGTGGGTAATTGCCTTACCCGATCATATTTAGAGAAAATTTTTACTAAAAAACCATAGGCTAACAAAAAAATCTCTCAAGATGGGCTATCTTTTGCTAAACTTAACCTAAAAGAATGGACAACTTATTCTTTGATAGTCTTTTTTCATTGAGTTATTATCCCATGTCTAGTCAGTTTCGGCTAGTCAAAAAATACCTATAATTTTAATGGGTTGGGTAATTTTTCTCAATACCTAAAATTTGGGCTAGGCTTATTTAGCGAGGAGTTAGGCCATGTTTAGATTGTTTCTCTTCATTATTAGCGTTATTACTCTGATCGAAGTCGTACAGGCTGCAGATGCTGTCGTTATTCATGCGCAGCGAACGGATTCTTTTTACCCAGGACAATTACTGGATAGTAAAATGGATATTCGTTTAGCCGAACAAGCGGAGTTTACTGCGGTCTTTGCCGATGGTCATGTCCAAACCATAACCGGACCTTATCAGGGTCAATTGGCAAATCCCACTGAACTCACGTTAAACGATCCTGATTTTATTCCTAATTTTGCCAAGGCATTAAATGAAATTAAAACTCTCCAAGAAGAGCGAGTAACTCGAGGACCAACTAAGAATCCTGACGATATTTGGTGGGTAGATGTGGCAAATCAATCCACTCAACAACGCTTCTTTTGCATTGCACCTTCAACCAAGGTAGTGTTATGGCGACCACAAAGTCAAAGTGACAGTGCCGCTACGGTACTGATTAAACATAGACCGACGGGCAAAGAAGCCAAAGCCGTTTGGCCAGCTTATCAGACAACTTTGAAATGGCCAGAAAGTTTGCCGATTATCGATGGTGAAACTTACAATGTTGAAGTGAAAACGCGACAAGGTGCTTTTACTTTTAAACGGTTGGTGCTCTATAAAGTGCCCGATAGTTTGCCAACTAATTCGCATAAAGTAGTTTGGATGGTAGGAAGAGGGTGCATTTCCCAAGCGAATATGTTATTGGCCAGTTTACGCTAAGTAAACTCTTGTTATACAGAGTTTTTTATGATTAACAAAACTGACATTTACCGATCAGTTCCCCCCTTTGAAAAAGGGGGGTAAGGGAGGATTTAGAACGACTCTCGCCAACCAGCGGGTTTGGAATTATAATAATTTCAATAATCATTCAACTGGTTAAACCCCATGCCCAAAAAATCGAAACACCTCGAATTTGATAGTCCGTGGAAAGACATGATTGAACTTTATTTTAAAGCCTTCCTCCAATTCTTTGTTCCACACCTGCACGCCGCCATTGACTGGAGCCGTGGATATGAATTCTTGGATAAGGAACTGCAAAAAGTCGTCCGCGAAGCCGTCACCCAGTCCCGACGGGTAGATAAATTAGTCAAAGTGTGGCTCAGCAACCAGGAAGAAATCCTCTTATATATTCACCTTGAAGTCCAGGGACAAGTGGAAGCCAATTTTGCTCAACGGATGTTCATTTATCACTACCGCTTATACGACCGTTATGGTGCGCAAGTAATGAGTTTAGCTATTTTGGGCGATAAGAAAGCGGCTTGGCGACCGCAAAGTTATCACTATGACCAGTTTGGTTGTCGACTCACCTTTCAATTTCCCATCATTAAATTGCTTGACTATCAAGAACAATGGGCCCAATTAAAACTCAGTCACAACCCCTTTTCCCATGTAGTGCAAGTGCATTTAAAGGGTTTAGAAACGCAGCAACATCCTCAACAACGCTTGAAAGGGAAAATCCAACTCTATCAATCCCTTGTCGAATCTCATTATACTCCACCAGAGATTTTGGAATTATTTCGATTTCTCGATTGGGTGTTGGTGTTACCGGAAGAGTTAACCCTGGAATTTGACCAATTTATTCACCACTATGAAAAGGCAAAGCAAATGAGATATGTAACCAGTATCGAGCGGCATGGCATCCAAAAAGGCTTGGAGCAAGGTTTATTACAACAAGCTCAGGAAGCCGTCGTGAAAGTGTTGCAAGTCCGTTTTACTCAACTACCGAAACAATTAATTGAACAACTTCAACAAGTTAAAGATCGTGACCAGTTGTCCCAATTATTAGAACAAGCGGTATTAGTTAACTCACTCCAGGAATTTGAATCACTTTTTAATCATAAATAAAATGCCATTAATTCATACGATTAGCGCGTGGTAAAGAAAAATTGTTGAAACAGTTTTTTTACTTAATTAGTTGAAAATAAATAATTTTTCATCAAAAAAGTGTTGAAAATGAACACGTGTTGATTTTAGACAGTTTTTTCACTTAATTATTTGAAAATTAAAATTTTTTTATCGAAAAAAATTGACAAAACTGTTCATTTTGCACACCCTACTTTGGTAAGGTTATTTTAATAAATACTTAATAAACAATAACTTGATTTTTGGCACGAAACTTGATGCTAATTCTAGGTGTCAATATCCTAATTATTAGGATAGAACATTTAACAACAATATTAGGTGATATATTATGTTTAAATACAAACAAGAGGGTTTTACCCTTATCGAGTTGATGATCGTGGTGGCGATTATCGGTATTTTGGCGGCAGTGGCTATTCCGGCTTACCAAGACTACATCAAGAAGTCGAAGGTGTCGGAAGCGAATACGCTGTATGATGGGTTTAAGACTGAAATCATGAATGCTTATTCTGATAAAGGTGAGTATCCAACTTTTGATGAGTTAAAGGCTGGTGGTGTAGTTTGGAAGGGGACTTATGTCACAGGAACCTATACAGGCGATAAAGTGGGCCCACCACAAGTATGTTTTACTGTACTGGGATTTGATACAGGCAAAGATAGCATAGGTTGGAAATATATTCCGAGCACAACAGACCCGACCCAAAAAGTATGGGGTTGTAAAGCTGCTGAGAGCGGATGTACTACAATTGACAACAAATATCTTCCAAAGAATTGTAAGACTTAAATAATTCTCTCGTTCTTCTCGTTCCCATGCGCCTGCGTGGGAATGTCGTAAGGACGCTAACGTAGGTCGGCAATCCGTTGCCGACTTCGTGTTTTCTTTTCTTCCTCCCCTCCTTGTCAAGGAGGGGCTGGGGGTGGTAAAAAAGTTTATCTCCTTCGATTAATAACCACCCCCCAACCCCCTCCTTGGTAAGGAGGGGGGGAAACGGCTTAACTTAGTGGCAACCAGCCAGTAGAGTAGGCATTGCCTACTTTCCTCTCGTTCCCCACGCGACCATGTCATCCATTTCGCTCCTCCCACCCTTCTCTCTTTGCCGACACTAGCGCGTCGCTACGGCATTACCGCGCGGGCGCGTGGGAACGAGAAAAAGGGAAAATTCCTTAAGTTGAGGTCATGAAGCCTAGTGTGGAAAGAGCGAAGCAAATTCTACCGGCTTGCTTAACTCAAGCATTAAATTGTAAAATTCATAATAATTTAATATGCCAACACTACTGATTCAAGAAGGATTTAAGTTTTTCTTTTATGCCAATGAACATGAACCAAAGCACATTCATGTCATGAAAGGGGGTAATTTTGCCAAAATTGAGTTAGCAACGCTTCGTGTGATCAATAACTACATGAAACCAAAAGAAATAAATCAAGTTATTTCTATCATTGAATTACACAAAAATGAATTTGAGAGGAAATGGGATGAATACTTTAGTCACCGGTAAATCAGTTCATTTTGATGATCGTTATCTTCAGGTTGAATTGGAAGATGGAAGAATAATATTAACCCCAATGTCTTGGTATAAGGAATTACAAGAAGCCTCGTTAAGGCAATTATCTCACTATCAATTTATCTGCCAAGGAACCGGAATCGAGTGGCCGGAATTAGATTATCATTTAAGCATTGAAAGTATGCTATTCTCTAAGATTCAAACACAGGCAGCATGAATCTTACTGGATTCTCACGCCAGCGTGTGGGAACAATAAAAAAATAGCTTAAGTCGTGTAGTCGTGTAGGGTGGGCAAAAGCGAAGCCCACCAGATAGCTCATGAATGGTGGGCAACAACAAGACGTTGCCCACTCTACCCGGCTCAATGCCATTAAGTTAAGAATTCCCCCCTTTGGCAAAGGGGGAAGTAAAAAGTCTTAACTTAATGGCATTGACCCTACCCGGCTGCATATTTGACTTCCACCGTATAAGGGTTATCCATTTGTTGAGACGCATCGAGTAATTCTATACCGACCAGTTTTCCTTGTTCATCATAGTCAAAAATGACTCCTTCTCTTTCTTCATCGCTTTCTACAATCGGATTATTATTAAACAAGATGCGAAGTATATCGACTTTTGAATCATAAGTAACTTTCATAATGATTTCCAATATTTGTGAATTTTACTTGTTTTATAAACAGTTACCACAATAGCCGGATCCTGGTTATCAATCACGATGGCACGTAACAAAAAAAGTTTACCATAACCAAAATTAACTTGTGATTGATAGACTTTTCTGCCATATCTTTCTAAGATAATTTGTTGTGGATTAGCTAGAACCTAGTTTAGCAAATCTAAAGGAATATTTCTTCGTTGTATTTCATTCTGAGCATTAAGCAAAACCTTGTTTCCCTGCCATCAAAATCTGTTATAGTCAGTTGAATTTTTATGTGAGGAATTGTCCTATTATGTCGCGCTATTTGAATCCTTATACTGATTTTGGTTTCAAGAAATTATTTGGTGAAGAAGCCAATAAAGATTTGCTAACGGACTTTTTAAATCAATTATTACCGCCACATCATCAAATTCAATATTTGCAATTCAAAAATCCTGAAAATCTCCCCGATTTACCTTTAGAACGCAAAGCAATTTTTGATATTTATTGCCAAAGTGTTACCGGCGAGGATTTCATTGTGGAAATGCAAAAAGCTAAATTGCATTTTTTCAAAGATAGAGCATTATTTTACAGCACATTTCCAGTGCGTGAACAAGCCAAAAAAGGTGACTGGGATTTCAAACTCCCGCCGATTTATTATATTGCGATTTTGGATTTCAAGTATGATGAACACGAAGAAAAGCAAAAACTGTTGCGAGAAGTGGCTTTGAGAGATCAAGAGGGGCATTTGTTTTATGACAAACTGCATTTCAAATTTGTCCAAATGCCCTTATTTAGCAAACAAGCTCATGAATTAGAAACACACTTTGATAAATGGCTATATTTCCTGAAAAACTTAGATAATTTTGATCACATTCCAAGCATGTTGAACGAACCTTTATTTCAAAAAGCCTTTGATACGTTAGAGGAAGCCAATTTAACCCCCGAACAACTCGAACAATACCAAAAAAGTTTATTAACCTATTGGGAATTGAAAGGTGTCGTCGACACTGCCAGAGAGGAAGGTAAGGAAGAAGGCTTAAAAGAAGGTTTGCAAAAAGGCCGTGAAGAAGGACGTGAAGAAGGGAAATTAGCCGGCATTTTACAGATAGCTAAAAATATGAAACAACAAAGCTTGGGTGTTGAAATGATTCAACAAGTAACGGGATTAACCCCTGATGATATTAAAGAACTATGAAAATAGCTTGTTATTTCAAAAAGCCAAGTGGGCAATGCCCACCAGGAGGAGTGTGAGTTCTGGTGATGGTGGGTGTGCGGTGCACACCCTACTTGGCTAGGACTTAAGATTGAGTTGACTAATTTTGATAGATCTTACGACGAAACAAATCATGTCGGCGGCTGATGAGCCGATCAATGAACAATATCCCATCGAGATGATCCAATTCATGTTGAACTGCTCGTGCTTCATAACCTTCCATTTTATAGTGTTGCATTGCTCCCGTTTCATCTTGTGCCGACAGTTCAATTTGCTCTGCACGCACGACGTTACCGGTATAGTCGGGAACAGACATACAACCTTCTCTACCGATGGCAAAACCTTCCCAATGACTAATTTCTGGGTTAATTAATATCAGTCTGCCGTGATGTTTAAGTTTCGGTTTAGCAGAAACATCGACAATAACAAGCCGTTGTAATATCCCCACCTGAGGCGCTGCAATACCAACCCCACCAGGAGCAGCACGCATGGTTTCTTCCAGGTTAGCAATTAGGATCGCTAACGCCGCATTGAATTCAGTAATGGGTTCAGCAATCATTTTTAAGCGTGGATCGGGATAGGTCAAAATCTCCAAGATAGCCATAACTTGTTAAAAAATTTCCGCTGTAATAGGTGTTAAACGAACTTCAATGGGTTGTTCACTCGTTTGACGCCAGGTTTGTAGTGCCTGTTGAAGTGCGGCTATCCCACGAGTAGCAATTCCTTCAATTTGCATAATATAGAATGGATTATTAGCACTGCCGCCAATATCAGATTCTAAATCAAGGATATTCAATCCCGCCGCCGCTAACACCGAAGTAACCTGGGCAACAATACCGGCACGATCAGCACTATGCACACTGATTTGAACATCCGGTTCTTGGCGGGTAGCGTGTTCACCGACACTGCGATCGAGGTGGATGTGTAATTGTAATTCGTCAGCCACCGGTGCTAATAATGCGGTTAATGTAGCTTCAGTTCCTGGGAAATGAACCATAAGCATAATCGTAAAATTACCATCCATGCGAAGCATAGAAGCTTCACCTAAATGGCAACCACCCTGATACAAAGCGGTGGTTACTTTGGCAACAATACCGATTTGATCTTTTCCTACCAAAGTTAACATAAACCATTGTGTCATTATCGTTCTCCAAAATAGATTACACGATGAATAGCAACTTATTATGACAATAAGTTCTACTAAATTCTACTTTAACCCTATCGTAGATAAGGCGATAAGGTAACTTTACTTAAGAAAATGAAATCGATAGAATCTGATAGTTATATCTAATTTCTACAGAGGAAAAATTGGCATGATCGGTAAGAAAATGGCCGAAGCACTGAACAACCAAGTTAACCGTGAATTTTATTCCGCTTATTTCTATTTATCCATGTCCGCTTATGGTGATTTTCTAGGGCTAAAAGGTTTTGCGAGTTGGTTTATGACCAAAAATTTGGAAGAAACCCAACATGCCCTGAAGATTTATAAATACCTGCTTGATCAAGGCGTGCAAATTAATTTGTTACCGGTTGCTCAACCACCGGCTACCTTTGAGAGCCCATTGGCAATGTTTGAAATTACCTTAGCGCATGAACAGGGTGTTACCCAAAATTTCAATGAATTGATTGAACTGGCGATGACGGAAAAAGACTATGCTACCCAAATTTTCTTACAATGGTTTATTACCGAACAAATTGAAGAAGAAGCGACCGTCGCAGAAATTATCCATAAAATTAAGCTGATTGGTGGCAAAGGGGATGGTTTATTTATGATTGATAACCAACTTAAACAAATGGCTGCCCAAATGAATCTAGCTGCCGTAACAGCAACGACTTGATAATTCAGTTATCAGTTACCCGTTATCAGGTCAGAATCGCTAATGTTCGCCGATTTGCTGAAGAGAACCGCTACTTATTGTTATTATCTATAAAACGGTTGCTGTTTTGACCAAACAGTCGCTGATATTCAAGTTTTAGCCAATATTGCAACAAGGGGTTACAATCCCTTGTTACACTAAAATGACTACCGCTCTACCACATTCTCCGTGAGTGACTTATCATTACCATCAATAATATTCAAATTTTAGTCAAAATCGCAATCCGGAATTGCAACTCCTGGTTATACTAGAATTGCTGATAAATATTGAAAACGTCACTGCCGTTATCTATTTTTAGGAGAGAGTTAATGTGAAAGGCCAGTTGATAATATTTGGTTTACCAGAAAAAACTAAGGTATTCAGCATAATATGGATGTTATCGCTATTACTTTCTAGTTTTTGGATTGACAATACTTTTTCTCAAGAAGCTCCCCTAACGGCAAGAAAACTTATCGTTGGCAGTGAACTAGATTATCCTCCGTTTGCTTTGGTAAATAACCAAGGCGAAGCGGATGGTTTTAGTGTCGATTTATTTAAAGCGGTTGCTCAAGTGATGGGACTCAACATTGAATTTCGGGTGGGAGCTTGGAATGAAGTCCGTCATGCTTTAGAACAGGGAGAAATTGATGCTTTACCCTTAGTTTCTTATTCGGAAGAAAGAGAAAAGGTTTTTGATTTTACAACGCCTTATCTACGTGGTGATGCGGCGATTTTTATTCGTACTGGAGATGAGCCTATTCACTCAGAGGTTGAATTGTATCATAAAACGGTCATCGTTATGCAGGCAGATGCCACTCACGATTACTTACTTAAGCAACCTGCTCATGAACACTTAATTCTAGCTAAAACGGTAGCCCAAGCCATGCGCCGACTCTCAGCAGGAGAAGGAGACTGTACCTTAGTTCCAAGGTTAGTTGGTTTGGTAACCGCTAAAAAATTTAACTTGACTAATTTGAAAATAACCGGTCCCTTGATTATTGTTCATGGGCGCGGCTATGGTTTTGCGGTTAAAGAGGGCAATGAAATATTGCAGGCCACTCTCAATCAAGGCTTAAGTATTATTAAGGCCACTGGCCAATACGATGCCATTTATGACCACTGGTTTGGGGTAGTGGATCCGCGCGGTTTTACTCGAGAGGAACTTTATCAGTATGCCGCTATGGTGACCAGTGTGTTTGTGTTCATTCTAGCCGTAGCGTTATTATGGTCATGGTCTTTGAAAAGAGAAATTACACAACGTCAACAAACCGAGGTTCAGCTACAAACGACTAATTTTGAATTACTCCAGGCTAAAGAAACGGCAGAAACAGCTAATCGAGCTAAAAGCATTTTCTTAGCGAATATGAGTCATGAGTTGCGTACCCCACTCCACGCCATTCTCGGGTTTTCGCAATTAATGGAACGTGATCCAACTATCATCTCAGAACACCGAGAACATGTGAAAATTATTAATCGCAGTGGTGAACATCTACTGTCTTTGATTAATGATGTATTAGAAATGTCTAAGATCGAAGCGGGTCATATTACCTTGAATGCAGAAAGTATTGATCTTCACCAATTATTGCAAAATATTGCCGAGATGATGCGAATTCGTGCTGAAAGCAAAAATCTCCAATTTATCATAGAATATGAGCCACACTTGCCGCAATTTATTATGATCGATGCGGGTAAATTGCGGCAAATACTCATTAACTTAATTGGTAATGCGATTAAATTTACTGAGGCCGGTGGGGTTAGTTTTCGTGTTCAAGCGCATGAGCAGCCAACGACAACCGCTGCCCAAGTCAGATATGATTTGGTGATTGAAATTGAAGATTCCGGGATCGGTATTGCTGCCGCCTATCAAGAAACTATTTTTGAAGCATTTATTCAAGTAGGACATTATCAACTGAATTCCCAAGGAACGGGTTTAGGACTGCCTATTACACGTCATTATATTCGTTTAATGGGGGGAGATATTCAAGTTATCAGCCAAGTTGGTGAGGGTTCCGTGTTTAAATTTCACTTGCCAATCACTTTAGCGGATAAAGGTCAAATCGAAACGCCGCTCAATTATCAACGGGTAGTGAAACTAGCACCGGGTCAAATTATTCCGCAGATTTTGGTGGTTGAAGATAACCGAGACAGCCGGTTATTATTAAAAAAATTTTTACTCAAAGCCGGTTTTGAAGTACAAGAGGCTGTTCATGGTGAGGAAGCGATCCAAGTTTTTCAACAGTGGCATCCGGACTTGATTTGGATGGATATGCGAATGCCGGTCATGGATGGTTATACAGCAACTCAACGAATTAAAGCCCTGCCTGGCGGTAAAGAAACTATCATCATTGCTTTGACAGCCAGCGCGTTTGAAACCCAGCGGCAAGAAGTTTTCGCCAGTGGTTGCGATGATTTTGTTAGAAAACCCTATCGAGATAATAAAATTTTTGAATTAATGGCTAAACACTTAAATATCAAATATATTTATGAAAATGAAACGCGGTTAGAAGAATTAGTTTATCCTAATCCTATTGAGTCCAAGCTGATTGTGAATCCCGACACGTTAGCGCTGATTCCGCAACCGTTACAGCAACAATTTTGGCAGGCGCTTCAAGAATTGGATATCGATGCCATTTTTTCGGTTATTAACCATATCGGCGAATATAATGCCATTTTAGCCCAACAAATGAAAATCTATGCACATAATTTTCAATATGAACAATTAGCCAATTTACTCAAATTAAACCCTGACTAACCCATTAAATGGCGACGAACAACCGCTCTGTGGTAACACCCTCTCTAGGAAATATCTTAATTGTTGATGATGATCCGATTGCCGTCCGTTTTTTGGCTAACATCCTGAAGGATAATGGTTATACCGTGCGAGTTGCGCTCAATGCTGAACTCACTTTTAAAACTTTAACCGCCAAGTTGCCGGATTTAATCTTACTGGATGTTAAATTACCTGACGTCAATGGTTTTGAGATTTGTAGACAATTACAAGCGGTAGAACGTTATCGACTTATTCCCATTATCTTCATCAGTGCCTTAGAAGATACGGCTGATAAAGTGAGGGGATTTCAAGTCGGTGGGATTGATTACATTACCAAACCGTTTGCCCCAGAAGAAGTATTAGCTCGAGTTAAAACTCACCTCACGGCCTGTTTTACCCAAGAACAACTGGTTATAACGAATAAACAATTGCAACAACAAATTGTTAAACACGAACAGGCCAAAAATGAATTGTATCAACTGCAAGCGTTTTACGCGACTATTTTAGAAAATATCGTTGATGGCGTTTGGGTAACCGACAAAAATGACTACATTTATTATGCTAATCACGGGATGGAAATCATTGCGGGTCTATCTAGTCAACACATCACTGGAATTCGGCTTTTGCTCGATCTGCCAGAAGAAACGATTAAATTTTTCCGACCTTATTATTTAGAAGCCAAAGATACCCTCAAACCCGTTTATTATGACAAAGTAGCTGTAAAAACGCCGGTCGGACGACCTAGTTATCAATCCGGGTGGTTAATTCCTTTAAAGAAAAACGGCGAATTTAATGGCATGATTTGTACGGTAGCTGATGTCACTGAGCGTAAATTGACAGCAGATGAAATCAAGCGTTATCAAATGCATCTAGAAGAATTAGTGGCAGAACGCACCGTAGAACTCAACAATGCGAATAACCGACTTAAACAAGAAATTACCGAACGTAAACGCACTGAAAGAGCCTTACGCGAGAGTGAAGAAAAATTTAGACGGATTTATGCAGAATCACCGCTGGGTATAGCACTTTACGATTCAGAGGGTCAGTTATTAAATATCAATCAATCCTGTTTAAAAATATTTGGTTTAACCACGGCTGATCAAGCCAAAGATTTCAACCTTTTTGAGGATTTTGCTATTCCAACTGCCATGCTCAAGCCACTCTATCAAGGGAACACGATTAGATACGAAACGCTGTTTGACTGTAACCGCATTAAAACCCTGAACCCCACTTCTAAATCAGAGTCTATCTATCTTGATATCTTAATTACCTTATTAAATTTGAATGAAACTGAAACGACAGTCAGTGGTTATTTAGTCCAACTGATTGATATCACTGAGCGTAAACAGAATGAAACCCTTCTAAAACAAGCCAAAGAAACGGCCGAATCGGCTAACCAAGCTAAAAGTGAATTTCTAGCTAATATCAGTCACGAAATCCGAACTCCCTTAAATGCGATTATTGGTTTTAGTGAATTATTAGCTTCACTCATTATGGATAGAAATCAAGCCGGTTATCTCGATTCGATTCAATCGGCCGGTAAAAGTTTATTAACTTTAATCAATGATGTCCTTGACCTTTCCAAAATTGAAGCCGGTCGGTTAGAGATCCAATATGAACCCACTAACCTCTATACTATCTTTAATGAATTAAAGCAGATTTTTGCGCTAAAAATAGCTGAAAAAAATTTAGAATTTATCATTGATATTGATGATACTTTACCACCCATCTTGCTGATAGATGAAACTCGATTGCGGCAAGTATTGCTTAATTTGGTGGGTAATGCCCTCAAATTTACCGATGAGGGTTATATTAAATTGAGTGTTCGCCCAATTTATCAAGCAGAATATCCGCAACAAATTGATCTCATTTTGGCGGTAGCTGATACCGGAATTGGTATTCCTCCCGGTCAGCAACAAATGATTTTCGAGTCTTTTCGCCAGCAAGATGGTCAAAGTACCCGCAAATACGGTGGTACCGGACTCGGATTAGCGATTACTAAACGCTTGGTAGAAATGATGAATGGCCGGATTTCGGTTTCCAGTTGTGTTGGTGCTGGTAGTGTTTTTGAAATTATTTTAAGCGCTGTTCAAGTTGAACCGGTTGAAAACACAGTGGATCTGACTGAGAGCGTGATTGATCTCCGGCAGATTTGGTTTGAAACGGCGACGGTATTAGTGGTCGATAAGATTGAATCTCACCGTCAACCTATCAGTGAATGGTTATCTCAAGTCAATTTGGAAGTTATCGAAGCAACCAATGGCCAACAAGCTTTATTATTAGCACAACGACATCATCCCGATCTCATTTTAATGGATATTAACCTACCCGATATGAATGGCTATGAAACGACGCAGCAACTGAAAACCAATCCGGTGACCTTAGATATACCGGTGATTGCGCTAACCGATTCTATCACTTTAGATGCTGAATTAATGGCACATCAAGCTCATTTTGATGGTTATTTATATAAGCCAATTAATATTTACGATCTATTTAAAATGTTATCACAATATTTAAAATACATCAAAAAAACCTATATTGATCTGATTCCTCAAGTACAATTAAAAAATATAGCCATTGAAAATAGAGCTAAATTACCGGAACTAATAAGTGAATTAAACCAAATTGTCCCCACTTGGCAACAACTTTCTCGAGTGATGGAAATGGAAGCAATAACTCATTTTGCCGACCAAATAGCACAATTAGGTGAAATCTATCAGGTACTCTATTTAGTTCATTATGGAGAAAAGTTATGTCATCTCACCCAAACATTTGATATAACTAATCTAAACAAAGTATTAAGTGAATTTCCTAAAATGGTAGCACAGTTAAAGGCAATCGTTTGATGAATAAAGAACAAGTGATCTTAATTGTCGATGACAATCCGGACAATCTCGCGTTGGTAGGAAATATTCTGAAAAAAAGCAACCATCGGTTACTGTTTGCTCAAAGTGGTGTTCATGCTTTAAAAGCAATCTACGATAAACAACCGGATCTCATTTTACTGGATGTCATGATGCCCGATTTAGATGGTTTTGCGGTTTGTAAACAGTTAAAGCAAGATACCAATTTTGCCGATATTCCGATTATTTTTTTAACCGCTAAAGCGGAAAAAGATAACGTAATTGCTGGCTTAGAATTAGGCGCCGTTGATTACATTACTAAACCATTTAATAGTAAAGAGTTAATCACTCGGGTTGATACCCATCTTGAGCTTAAAATGGCTAAAGAAGATCTCAAGCAAAGAGTTGCAGAATTAAGTATGGCCAAAATAGAACTCGCTCACAAAGTCGAGGAGTTAAACCAAGCTAATTTAACCAAAGATAAATTTTTTTCGATTATTTCGCATGATTTAATGAATCCATTTAGCGGACTAATTGGTTTTGCTTCACTATTGGTAGATAAAAATCAATCATTAAATGATAAACAACGAGATGAATGTATTGATCATATTTTTCAATTGTCTAAGCAAGGTCTGAATTTATTAACTAATCTACTGGATTGGTCAAGGTCACAAACCGGTCGAATGGAAGTGACCCCAATGCACTTAAATTTGAAAAGTATTGTCGATGGCAATATTAAATTATTACATAATCAGGTCACCGCTAAACAAATTCAGTTTTTTTCCACCATTGATAGTAAACAGACTGTTTTTGCGGATGAACGGATGTTAACTACGATTATTCGCAATTTACTTTCTAATGCCATCAAATTCACCCCCGATCGGGGCGAGATAACCGTTTCTGCTCAAGAAAAAGACAATTACCTGGAGATATTAATTGCGGATACCGGCATCGGCATGACGGCAGAAATTCTGGATAAGATCTTTAGAATTGATGTAAGTCATACCACCAAAGGGACTCATGGAGAAAGAGGTACTGGCTTAGGACTGATTTTATGCAAAGAATTTATCGAAAAAAATCAGGGTACGATAACCGCGACCAGTGAACAAGGTAAAGGTAGCCAATTTTATGTATGTTTTCCCAAAGATAACCCGTCGTAAGCAGCGATCGGCAATTTTAGGCAGTTAGGTTGAACTGATGACTGGAAGCTTAACATAATAATCTCCATTCTCTTATTGATGTTACTGCTATTAACCTAGTTTAGAAAGATTTAAAAAAAGAAAGTAGGGTGCAGGACATAAAAAAACCTAATCTCGTTTGTCGAGATTAGGTTAAGGAAAATAGAACTGGATGCTTATTTAATTGTTAATGCGCTTGATGATTGCCTTGGTTTAACGAACCGGTCACTGAAAGTACGGTCTTACCATTGGCATCAATAATAGTCATTTGGCCATAGTCTCTGTCCTTACCCGGTTCACCCGCATCGGTAAAGATCCAGGTTATGGTAGCGCCGGGCACACCATTGTAGCGACCTGTTCCAGTACCGGTATAAGTATCAAAGCCAGCTACCGGAGGTGCTTCACTAATATCGGGATTGTCAGTACAAGTCGCTGAGGTAAGCGTCTCTAAATGGAATTTGTCACTCTTGTTATTCCAGTTAACTTCGAGATTATTAGGTAATTCATTGGGATTACAATGTAACTCAAAGCCGTGAGTAACACTCACTTTACCTTTACCGGTACCTTTTTCCAGACTACCACCACCGGTCATCCGCAGACCTTGGCAAGCGACTCCCAAAGTGACCGTCGCAGTGGCGGTACCACCATGACCATCCGAGATCGTATAAGTAAAGCTATCCACACCACAAAAGTCGGGGTTAGGCGTGTAAATGAAGGAACCATCCGCGTTCTGAGTGACCGTACCATTACTGGGCTGGGTATTTGAAACCACGGTCAAGGAATCGCCGTCTGAATCCGTGTCATTACCCAAAACACCCGGTGCCGTAATCGTGAGGGGTTGATCTTCAATAGTGGTATAGTTATCATCGATCGCTACTGGGGGAACATTAACGTCAGTGACATTAATCGTTACCGTGGCAGTACTTGTTCCCTGACCATCCGAGATCGTATAAGTATAGCTATCAGTACCCGAGAAGTGGGCGTTAGGCGTGTAGGTGAAAGAACCATTTGCGTTCTGAGTAACGGTACCATGACTGGGTTGAGTATTAGAAACCACGCTCAATGGTCCACCGTCGCCGCCATCGTTGTCATTAGCCAAGACGCCCGGTGCCGCAATCGTGAGAGACTGATTTTCATTGGTAGTATAGCTATCATTCACCGCTACTGGGGGATCATTCACACAAGCCACCGTAATCGTTACGGTTGCGGTATCCGTCGCTTGACCATCAGAAACCGTATAAGTGAAGCTATCTGTACCACAATAGTTGGGGCTAGGTGTATAAGTGAAAGAACCATTCGGATTCTGAGCAACGGTACCATGACTGGGTTGAGTATTAGAAACCACGCTCAATGGTCCACCGTCGCCGCCATCGTTGTCATTAGCCAAGACGCCAGATGCAGCAATCGTGAGGGGCTGATCTTCAGTTGCGGTATAGTTATCATCGACCGCTACCGGCGGATCATTCACGCAAGCCACCGTAATCGTTACGGTTGCGGTATCCGTCGCTTGACCATCCGAGACCGTATAAGTGAAGCTATCTGTACCACAATAGTTGGGGTTAGGCGTGTAGGTGAAAGAACCATTCGGATTCTGAGCAACGGTACCATGACTGGGTTGAGTATTAGAAACCACGCTCAACGGTCCACCGTCGCCGCCATCGTTGTCATTAGCCAAGACGCCAGATGCAGCAATCGTGAGGGGCTGATCTTCAGTTGCGGTATAGTTATCATCGATCGCTACCGGTTTCGCATTGAACGTGGCTGTACACGTCTTAGCTGCATCCATCGTCACCGTAATCACCGGGTTCGTACTCGTGCTGCAAGAAGCACCACTCCAACCGATAAAGTTCGAATTGGCCGCTGGGGTGGCTGTCAAAGTCACGTTGGTGCCTATGTTATAAAGCTCGTTGCAATCCGCTCCGCAAGCGATGCCCGCCGGGTTGCTCGCTACGGTACCACTACCCACTAAGTTCACGGTTAAGTCGAACTGTTTGAGCGTAAAGTTCGCGGTACAATTCTTCGCCGCATCCATCGTGACGGTGGCGGTGGGGTTCGTTCCCGTGCAAGCACCACTCCAACCAGTAAAGTTGGAATTCGCATCGGGGGTAGCGGTCAAAGTGACGTTAGTGCCGACATTATAAGGCTCAGTACAATCCGCTCCGCAAGTGATACCTGCGGGGGTACTGCCAACGTTGCCACTGCCATTGCCCGTGAGGTTCACGGTTAAGTTGAACTGTTTGAGCGTAAAGTTCGCGGTACAATTCTTCGCCGCATCCATCGTGACGGTGGCGGTGGGGTTCGTTCCCGTGCAAGCACCACTCCAACCAGTAAAGTTGGAATTCGCATCGGGGGTAGCGATCAAAGTGACGTTAGTGCCGACATTATAAGGCTCAGTACAATCCGCTCCGCAAGTGATACCCGCGGGGGTACTGCCCACGTTGCCGCTGCCATTGCCCGTGAGGTTCACGGTTAAGTCGAACTGTTTGAGCGTAAAGTTCGCGGTACAATTCTTCGCCGCATCCATCGTGACGGTGGCGGTGGGGTTCGTTCCCGTGCACGCACCACTCCAACCGGTAAAGTTGGAATTCGCATCGGGGGTAGCGGTCAAAGTCACGTTGGTGCCTATGTTATAAAGCTCGTTGCAATCCGCTCCGCAAGTGATACCTGCGGGGGTACTGCCCACGTTGCCGCTGCCATTGCCTGTGAGGTTCACGGTTAAGTTGAACTGTTTGAGCACAAAGTTCGCGGTACAATTCTTCGCCGCATCCATCGTGACGGTGGCGGTGGGGTTCGTTCCCGTGCAAGCACCACTCCAACCAGTAAAGTTGGAATTCGCATCGGGGGTAGCGATCAAAGTGACGTTAGTGCCGACATTATAAGGCTCAGTACAATCCGCTCCGCAAGTGATACCCGCGGGGGTACTGCCCACGTTGCCGCTGCCATTGCCCGTGAGGTTCACGGTTAAGTCGAACTGTTTGAGCGTAAAGTTCGCGGTACAATTCTTCGCCGCATCCATCGTGACGGTGGCGGTGGGGTTCGTTCCCGTGCAAGCACCACTCCAACCAGTAAAGTTGGAATTCGCATCGGGGGTAGCGGTCAAAGTGACGTTAGTGCCGACATTATAAGGCTCATTGCAATCCGCTCCGCAAGTGATACCCGCGGGGGTACTGCCGACGTTGCCGCTGCCATTGCCTGTGAGGTTTACGGTTAAGTTGAACTGTGGAGTCGGATTTATCTCAATGGTTTCGCATTGTGTCGCACTACCGGGTCCTTGTGGTGCTGAACAATTCGCGGTCACGCAGATCTCATGGGAACCTACTCCTAAGCTTTGTGCTAGCGTCGCATAATCGACATTCACCGGACCGGGTTGTGGTAAAGGTAAACTTATTTCACTGTCAAGAATCTGGATGGGAGCGCCACCATCAACTTGAAGATCGAGCGAATTGAGTACGGGAGCAACAAAACTCGGAATGATAGCTGGTAAATTACCCGGATCAGGGACTTCAAAACAAAGCCCTCCAGTTCCATCAGCCATTTGTTGTAAGCTGCCGTCGCCTTGATTAGTGGCACATGAACTATCCGTTCCAACCGCAATCGAATGAACAGTTACACCCGCATTATGTAGTGCTTGAACGGCCGCATTAAAGCTGGTTTGTCCACCTTCATTACAAATACCATCCGAAGTGAACACCACAATCTTAGGGCTATGAGTGGTGGCCTGTGCCACAGTCAAGGCCTTTTGGAGACCCTCTCTACAGTCGGTATTACGTCCTACCGAATAGTTAGTAAATTGATTAATCTTGCTGGGAGTGCTACTGGGAGCTGGATAAGTAACCGTGGAATCCACCACCGTATTCAGATAAGAAGAATACGTACCATCGCCAACATTCGGTGCAATTATCTGTTGCACCCCGCTCGTGGGTGTCATATCAGCAATCGCTGCGGTGGCGGCATAAACCACCAAGCCAACTTCATTGCTGACACCTTCGGTGATGATTTCTTGGTTAAGTGCTTTTATGAATTTTCGTTCACAATCCAAGATAGGAGAACAGCCGGTACCACCACCATCAGCAGTACTACCAGATATATCAATAACGTAGACAAAACTGGCTACCAAAGGAGTCCCTTCAGTTACACCGGCTAAACCTTCTACCGGAATATCCATAGTCGGATCGCCCGTCAGAGTGAATTGAGTTCCCGTCAGGGGTGACTCAATCGTTACCGCACAAATAGCACCATTGGGTAACGTGGTGCTGTTTGAACCGGCTAATACTGAGGTTGATATTAAACCAAGAGATAGTAAACTAATACACCACTTATTGAGTGTATGAGTTTTACTCTTTGGAAAAGATTTTATTTTTGAGGCCATTTTAAATTTCCCATGTGTAAAGGTCAAATGAGAAGTTCAGCGTTTATTGTTATTTAATAACCTACCTAAATTGTTAGGTACTTAATGTAAGTAAAGCTAAACAAACCGTCGTTTCTAAACAAGTATGCTTATTCTTAAATTGAATTAAGATACACTTATAATATTATCATAGAAACATATCTTGAGCAAGAAAATTGAAGAGATGATAGAGATAATGTGAAAAATCAGTCGTTTTTAAACAAGTATGCTTATTCTTAATTAAATTAAGAAACAACTAATTATATCATAATAATCCACCTTAAACAAAGTTGTTGAGGATATGAAGATATTATGATGTATTAAGGAGTTACCTAAAGCAGATTTGGAAGCATGTGCACCCGACCTGGTTTTTGCCAATTTTAAGCGAAATAAAGATACCAATTAGCTGAGTGCTTCAACTAAAAAAACCTAATCTCGTTATTTAATCGAGATTAGGTTAAAGATACTTCTCAGAAAATTAGGGCTAAATGCTAACTTCAGTTTTAATGCTTAATTAGCATGAACTTGATAATTTCCTTAATATTGTCACTATGGGCACGTGCAAGTCGGGCACGACTGACACTGTACTACGAAATTGACAGTACCCGTAGCCGTACCACCTTGACCATCCGAGATCGTATATTTAAAGCTGGCATTACCCACATAATTAACTTTAGGCGCGTAAACGAAGGAACCATCTGGATTCAGCGTGACGGTACCCCGATTAGGAGCGGTATTAGAAATCACCGTCAAGAGATCGCCTTCTACATCGGTATCATTAATCAAGACACCCGGTGCTGCAATCAGCAGGGGCTGATTTTTAAACACAACATAGCTGTCATTTACTGCCTTGGGTGGGTCATTAACGCTAGTGACATTAATCGTCACGGTAGCGGTACTCGTTGCCCGACCATTGGAGATCGTATAAGTATAGCTATCGGTACCATGGAAGTTGGCGTTAGGCTTATAGACCACTCTACCACCCGCACCCTGAGTGAGGGTACCATAACTGGGAGAAGTATTTGAAACAACTTTCAAAGTACCCACGCCACCATTACTATCATTGGTCAAGACCCCAGGTGCCACAATCGTGAGAGTCTTATCTTCAGCTATGGTATAATTATCATTCACGGCTACCGGTGGGATATTAAGGTAAATCACCTGAATCGTTACCGTGGTGGTACTCGTTGCCCCAGCTTGATCCGTGATCGTATAAGTATAGATATCGGTACCAAAGAATTTAGGTTGAGGCGTGTAGGTGAAGGAACCATCCGGGTTTAGCGTAATTGTTCCATGACTGGTCGACGTATTCAAAGTGACTGTCAAGGTATCGCCATCTGCATCCGTGTCATTAGTTAAGACGCCAGGTGCCGGAACCGTGAGAGTCTGACCTTGACCTATGCTATAGCTATTACCCACTGCTAGCGGTGGATCATTGATGCAAGTGACATTAATCGTTACCGTTGCGGGATCCGTCGCTTGACCATCCGAGGCCATATAACTAAAGCTATCTATACCACAATAGTTAGCGTTAGGCGTGTAAGTAAAGGAACCATTTGAGTTAAGCGTTACCGTACCATGACTAGTTGGCGTAGTCAAAGTGACTGTTAAGGGATCGCCGTCTAGATCCGTATCATTGCCCAAGACGCCAGGTGCCGTAATCGTGAGTGTCTGATCTTCATTTACAGTATAGCTATCATTTGCCGCTACTGGTGGATGAGGCACGTCAATAACCGTAATCGTTACCGTAGCAGTACTCGTCGCCTGACCATCGGAGATCGTATAAGTATAGCTATCAGTACCCGAGAAGTTGGCGTTAGGTGTGTAGGTAAAAGAGCCATTCGCATTTTGAGTGGTTGTACCATGACTGGGCTGAGTATTGGAACCCACAGTCAAGGGATTGCCCTCTAGATCGGTATCATTGGCTAAGACGCCAGGTGCCGCAATCGTCAGTGGCTGATTTTCATTGGTGGTATAGCTATCATTCGCTGCTACTGGGGGATCATTCACGCCGGTAACTGTAATTGTTACGGTGGCGGTACTGGTTGCCTGACCATCCGAGATCGTATAACTAAAGCTATCGGTACCCGAGAAGTTGGCGTTCGGCGTGTAGGTAAAGGAACCATCTGGGTTTAGCGTAACCGTACCATGACTGGTCGGGGTAGTCAAAGTGACTGTCAAGGAATCACCATCTGCATCCGTATCATTACCCAAAACGCCAGGTGCCGCAATCGTCAGTGCCTGATCTTCATTGGTGGTATAGCTATCATTCGCCGCTACTGGGGGATCATTTTCGCCAGTGACCGTAATTGTTACCGTAGCAGTACTCGTTGCCTGACCATCCGAGACCGTATAACTAAAGATATCGGTACCCGAGAAGTTGGCGTTCGGCGTGTAGGTGAAGGAACCATCCGAGTTTAGCGTAACTGCACCATGACTGGTCGGCGTAGTCAAAGTGACTGTCAAGGGATCGCCGTCTAGATCGGTATCATTGGCTAAGACGCCAGGTACCGCAATCGTCAGTGGCTGATCTTCATTGGTGGTATAGCTATCATTCGCCGCTAATGGAGGATCATTATCGCCATTAATCTGAATTGTTACCGTGGCAGTACTGGTTGCCTGACCATCCGAGACCGTATAAGTATAGCTATCAGTACCCGAGAAGTTAGCTGCCGGGGTGTAAGTGAAGGAACCATCCGGGTTTAGCGTAACCGTACCATGACTGGTTGGAGTAGTCAAAGTGACTGTCAAGGGATCGCTGTCTGGATCCGTGTCATTACCCAAGACGCCAGGTGCTGGAATCGTCAGTGGCTGATCTTCATTCGTGTTATAGCTATCATTCGCTGCTAATGGGGGATCATTCACACCGGTGACCGTAATTGTTACGGTGGCGGTACTCGTATCCTGACCATCAGAGACCTGATAAGTAAAGCTATCAACACCCGAGAAGTTGGTGGTCGGTGTATAGGTGAAGGAACCATCCGGGTTTAGCGTAACCGTACCATGAGTGGTTGGTTGGTTAATAATAGGAGTGACGCTTAAGGAACCGCCGTCTGGATCCGTATCATTACTCAAGACACCAGGTGCTGAAATCGTCAGTGGTACATCTTCAGTCGTGGTATAGTTATCATCTAACGCTATCAAGGGATCATTAACGCTCGTAACATTAATCGTTACCGTGGCGGTACTCGTCGCCTGACCGTCCGAGATCGTATAAGTAAAGCTATCGGGACCGGAGAAATTGGCGTTAGGTGTGTAAGTGAAGGCACCATCCTGGTTATAAGCAAGCGTACCATGACTGGGCTGGGTAACTGAAACCACGCTCAAAGGCCCGCCATCGCCACCATCGGTGTCATTGCCTAAGATACCCGGTGCTGTAATCGTGAGGGGCTGATCTTCAGTCGCGGTATAGTTATCATCCACTGCTACTGGAGGATCATTAACACTAGCGACATTAATCGTTACCGTGGCGGTACTGGTATCCTGACCATCCGAGATCGTATAGGCAAAGCTATCAACACTATCGAAATTGGCGTTCGGGGTGTAGGTGAAGGAACCATCTGAGTCCAGCGTAACCGTACCATGATTGGGCTGAGTATTAGAAACCACCATTAATGGCCCGCCGTCACCACCATCATTATCATTGGCTAAAACGCCAGTAGGTGCAGGAACTGTGAGTGGCTGATCTTCAGTCGCGGAATAGTTATCATTCGCTGCTACGGGAGGATCATTAATGTCAGTGACCGTAATCGTTACCGTAGCGGTACTGGTATCCTGACCGTCCGAGATCGTATAAGTAAAGCTATCAGTACCGAAGAAGTTGGCTTCAGATGTGTAGGTAAAAGAACCATCTGGATTCTGAGTCACTGTACCATGACTGGGCTGAGTATTGGAAGTTACGCTCAAAGGTCCGCCATCACCACCATCGTTGTCATTGACTAAGACGCCCGTTGCCGGAACTGTGAGAGGCTGATCTTCACCCGTGGTATAGCTATCATTTACCGCTACTGGGGGATCATTAACCTCAGTGACAGTAATTGTTACTGTGGCCGTACTTGTACTGGTACCACCATCATCCGACATCGTATAAGTAAAGCTATCGGTACCGGAGAAGTTGGCTGCAGGGGTGTAAGTGAAAGAACCATCCGGGTTCTGAGTCACTGTACCATGACTGGGCTGCGTATTGGAAACCACAGTCAAAGCTCCGCCATCACCACCATCGTTGTCATTGGCTAAAACACCGTTTGCCGGAACCGTAAGAGGCTGATCTTCACCCGTGGTATAGCTATCATTCGCCGCTACCGGGGGATCATTAACTTCAGTGATCGTAATCGTTACCGTGGCCGTACTCGTACTTGTACCACCATCATCCGAGGTCGTATAAGTAAAGCTATCGGTACCGGAGAAGTTGGCTTCCGGTGTGTAGGTGAAGGCACCATTCTGGTTATGAGCAAGCGTACCATGACTAGGTTGGGTAATAGAAACTACCGTCAATGGCCCACCATCGCCGCCATCATTGTCATTAGCCAAGACGCCAGGTGCAGCCATCGTGAGTGGCTGATCTTCATTAGTGGTATAGCTATCCTCCACTGCTACGGGAGGATCATTAACGCCAGTGACCGTAATCGTTACCGTGGCGGTACTGGTTGCTTGACCATCCGAGATCGTATAAGTGTAGCTATCGGTACCGGAGAAATTGGCTACAGGTGTATAGGTGAAGGAACCATCTTGGTTTAGCGTAACTGTACCATGACTCGGCTGGGTATACGAAGGAATTGTCAATGGTCCACCATCGCCACCATCGTTGTCATTAGCTAAGACGCCCGTTGCCGGAACCGTGAGGGGCTGATCTTCATTCGTGGTATAACTATCCGGGTTCGCTACTGGGGGATCATTGAGGCAAGTTACCGTAATCGTTACCACAGCGGGATCACTTTGTGCGCTGGTGGTATCCATGGCCTTATAGGTAAAACTATCTTCACCGCAGAAGTTAGCGTTAGGTATATAGGTAAGTGAACCATCCGCGTTCTGGGTGAGCGTACCATGACTGGGCTGAGTGGTAGGAATAACCACCGTTAAAACATCACCCATATCCGAATCGGTATCATTGCCCAAGACGCCAGTTGCCTGCACCGTGAGGGTTTCATCTTCATTCGTGGTATAACTATCCGGGTTCGCTACGGGAGGATCATTAACGCAAGTGACTGTAATTGTCACGGTGGCGAGATTACTTTGCGCATCTGCTGGATCTTTTGCTTGATAAGTATAGCTATCTTCACCACAAAAGTTAGCGTTAGGTGTATAGGTAAGTGAACCATCTGGGTTCTGGGTGAGCGTACCATGACTGGGCTGAGAAGCAGTAGGAACCACCACGGTTAAGACATCACCTGCATCCATATCGGTGTCATTGCCCAGGATGCCATTTACCGGAACCGTGAGTGTCATATCTTCATTCGTGGTATAGCTATCGTTCACCGCGCCGGGGGAATCATTAACGCAAGTCACATTAATCGTTACCGCAGCAGTACTCGTACCCGCCGGATTCTGACCATCAGAGACCGTATAACTAAAGCCATCTTGACCACAATAGTTGGGGTTAGGCGTGTAGGTGAAGGAACCATCGGGGTTTATCACCAGCGTACCATGACCGGGAGAAGTATGAGCAGTCACGGTCAAAGGATTGTTATCTGGATCGGTGTCATTGCCTAAGACATTGCCCGAGAGAGCCTCATCTTCATTCACCGTATAGCTATCGGGATTCGCTACGGGATTATGATTAACATTTGCTGCTTTAATATTAATAGTTTCGCATTGTTTCGCACTGCCGGAGCCTTGTGGTTCGGAACAATTCGCGGTCACGCAGATGTTATGAGAGCCAGCGGCTAGGCTTTGTGCCAACGTAGTATAATTAACTGTTACCGGCGCAGACTTTGGTAAAGGCAAATTAATTCCGCTGTTAGGAATCGGGATGGGCGTACCACCATCGACTTGAAGCTCAAGTGAATCGAGTACGGGCCTAATAAAGTTTGGAATGATATCGGGCAACTGACCCGGATCAGGGATTTGAAAACATGATCCACCATTTACCGCCATTTGGGCTAGGCTTCCCGATCCCTGATTGGTTGTGCATGAACTCTCGGCTCCAACCGCAATCGAATGAACAATCACACCGGCATTTTTTAGGGCTGTAACGGCAGCATTAAACTGGGCCTGCGTACCTTCATTGCAAATGCCATCCGAAGTGAACACCACAATCTTAGGGCTATGGGTGGTAGCATTTGCCACAGTCAAGGCACTTTCGAGACCCTTTCTACAGTCGGTACTATTATTACGTCCTAAATTATTATAGGTAGTAAATTGAGTAATTTTGCTGTGAGCGCTAGCAGAACTTGTTGCGGAATCAACCACGGTATTCACATAAGAAGAATACGTTCCATCACCAGCATTTGGTGCAGTTATCAACTGCACATTGCCCGTCGGTTTCATATCAGCCGCCGCTGCAGTTGCAGAATAGACTACCAGGCCAACTTCATTGCTGACACCTTGGGTGATGATCTCTTGATTAAGTGCTTTTAGAAATTGTTGTTCACATTTCAAAATCGGTGCACAACCGGTACCACTACCAGAGGCAGTACTACTAGATATATCCATCACGTAGATGAAACTGGCGGTTAAATGGGTACTTTCAGTTATACTGGCGGAACCAGCTACCGGAATATCCATAGTTGGATTGCCCGTCGGTAGTGAAAATTCAGCTCCCGTCAGTGGTGAAGCAATCGTTGCGGTACAAACAGCACCATTGGGTAGTGTGGTGTTAGTGGAACCAGCCAATACTGAGCCAGATATGAGACCTAGAGATAATAAACTTATACACCACTTATTGAGTGTATTGGTTTTACTCTCCGGAAAAGAATCGGTTTTTTTTGAGTTCATTTTGGATTTCTCCATTTATGGAGGGTCAAATGAGAAATTCAGCGTTTATTGTTAATTGACTAACCGGCCTAATTGTTGGGTACTTAATATAGGTAAAGCTAAATAAACAGTCGTTTCTAAACAGGTATGCTCATTCTTAAATTTAATAAACTTTTTATTATACTATAAAAAATTTTATTAAGCAAGATAGTTGAAGAGGTGTGTATTGAGGGGTCACCTAAACACCATCACCAGCAGATTTTGGGGCATGTGCATTTGACCTAGCTAAGTACAATTCTAAAATTTCTCCTGGATTTCGCGTAGTATAATAGTCCAGGCTACTCGCTTCGATAGTTTTAGCGGACTCTTTTAAAGACTCTATTCACCGGAATCTTAATATCCATCACTTTATCAATTACTTCAGGGTCTTTGGTATCAAATGTCTCTCCCTCAGTGGGTTGCGAGTAAACTTGGATTATTTTAGTAGCCGGGATGACTAACCAACAGGATCTTACCCCGAGTGCAAAATAGGCTTTTATCTTGGCGATAAGACCACTTATTCCTTGACTCGGTGAGAGAATTTCTATTGATAAATCGGGCATTTTCTGAACACGCAACATGTCAACGGAGACGCTCTCTGGTGGGTCTAAATACACGCTGATGTCTGGTTTTAGCTCCTCTTTAGTTCTTAGGCTAAACTGACTCAGGTCGAGATGACTGGTTTCCAAACTTAATTCTGGTAAAATTGTAAACCGCTCATCATAAGATAAAAGAACGGTGAGGTTGCCTTGTACCAGACTATGATTTAACGACCCCATACCCTCATCCTCTTCAACGCCTTCTTCATCGAATGTCATCACTTGACTCATGATGCGTTTACTCCTTTTCCTATAACAACGGTTTAATAATTTTTTCTATGGTTGCTTGATCCATTTCCCCGGGAGTTTGTAAAACCATATTGCCCTGACGATCAACTATCGCCGTAAAAGGCAACACCCCGGCATGATCGCCAAATTGATTTGCTACTTCAATCACTTCGTCTTCTTCAGCTACTAAAATGGGGTAATTAATTTTCATCCGCTGAACAAAATCTTTGACATGTTCTGGTGTATCTAAAGCAATGCCTACAAATTGCAATCCCCGATCAGCATATTTTTTCTGGATGTTAACAAATTGAGGAATTTCTTGGATACAGGGTGGGCACCAGGTTGCCCAAAAGTTAACCACCACCACTTTGCCATTCCATTCCGAATTATGCCGATTTTTACCCTTTAAATCGGGAAGCGTAAAATCTGGGCGGCGTACCAGTTCTTCTTGTGCAAGTAATAGCTTATATCCCCAATAACCACTGATACTCACTAAGCCAAGCAAAAATAAAAGCGTAAACGCGATGAAATAAGCTGGTTTTTTCATAACGGTTGTATCTGTTTTAAGTGTTGACGAAATTGCTCTGCTGGCATAAAGCCGATGACTCGATAGGCACGTTGTTCTTGTCTATGGGAATCAAAAAATAAAATCGCCGGTGGACCGTAAATACCAAAATATTTATATAATATTTTATCCTGTTCATCATTCGAGGTGACATCGGTTCGCAGTAACACGAAGTGAGAAAGCAACTGTTGAACTTGGGGATCGGCAAAGGTAAAGTGTTCCATTTCTTTACAAGAGACGCACCAATCGGCGTAAAAATCAAGCATAACGGGTTTACCTTGTTGGGTAGCAGCGGTTAACTCTGTGGTTAATCCAGCTAAGCCTTTAATTGATTTGAATAATGACGATTGAGTAATCTCATTCGAGTTACTCGCTAGCGTTTGATTAAGACGGAGATGTTGGAGTGGTTGTAACAGGTGATTATTGCCGCTGGCTAAACCAATGAGAAGTAATATACCGTAGACCAACAGAATAATTCCCAATCCTTTCCACAACCGTAGCCAACCAGAAACGCCAATTTTAATATTATCCAAGGCGCCCATGTAAACCCCCGCGATAATGAATAAGCTGGCGGTTAATAACATGGTGATTGCGGGCGGAACGACTCGATCCAGCATCCAAATAGCGATAGCGAGTAGCATCACCCCAAAAATTGAGCGGATAATTTCCATCCACTCACCGGCTTTCGGTAACCAATGCCCAGCAGAAACACCGACAATAATCAATGGAATACCCATCCCAAGACTCATAGAAAATAAGGCCAATCCACCCAGTAAGGCATCACCGGTTTGACCAATATAAATTAGAGCTCCCATTAAAGGCGCGGCGATACAGGGACCAACAATGAGTGCGGATAAAACGCCCATAATGGCTACACCAATTAAAGTACCGCCGGCTTGGCGATTACTTAAAGTAGTGAAATGAGTTTGTAAAGTCACTGGCATTTGCAATTCATAACAACCAAACATGGATAAAGCCAAAGCAACAAATACCAAAGCAAAAGCAATAAGTACCCAACTTTGTTGGAAAGTCGCTTGTAAATTTTCTCCCAGTAACCCCGTTAATACCCCAATAGTGGCATAGGTTATGGCCATAGCCAAGACGTAACTGATTGACATGAGAAAAGCTTTATAAGTCGTGACTCGCTCGCCTTGTCCAACGATAATGCTCGACAGGATGGGAATCATTGGAAAAACGCAGGGGGTAAATGACAGTAATAAACCTAAACCAAAAAACATCATGATGGTGTAGAACTTATTTGCCTGAGCGAGTAGATTGGCAATTCGGTCTTGCTCAGCCAGCGGTGGGTTGGAAACAACCGTTTTTAACTTAAAAGAAGTTGCTTTGGCGAGTTTTATTTGAGGATAACGATTTTTTGTTAAATCAATGGTTTTCTTTATCGGAGCATAACATAAACCGGCTATAGCACAACCCTGATATTCGACTTGTAAGGTCACTGTTGATGAACCGTTAGTTTTAATGGGTAGCTGGATTTCAAGCACGGGTTGTTGATAAACCTCGATCTTACCTGATACTTTATCTTGATGAAAGATACCCGTTGGTAATAGTGGAGTACCTAATTGACCAGGACTTTGCAAGAAAAAGTGTAACTTATTTCGATACAGATAATAACCTTCCGCAATTTGCCAACGCAGGGTAAGATAGTCAGGATTGGAAAATACGGCAGAAAAAATAAAGGCTTGTTCTGGATCAAGAAAGCGTTTATCCGGCGGAGTTAATCCTAACAGAACACTTAACTTTTTAAAGTAACTTTTTAAACTCGATTCTGACTCTTTAGCTTCACTTTGATTAGGTTGACTAACATCGATTTTAGAATCTGCCCCGATGGAAGTAGTGGTTAGGTTGGGTAAGTCAATAATTGTCGTTTTTTCGATGGGCGGGTAACATAATTTGTCTTCAGCACAACCTTGGTAGGTTACTTTTAGCGTCAGGTGGTCTAAACCTTGAGTTTCTTTCAAAGGCAATTTGATAGCCACCGTGTGTTCATAAATTTCAATCAGACCATATTTAATATCTTCTTTCGTTGTTCCCGGCGGAAATTGTGGTTCACCTAAAACCCCACCGTCTATCAAAGCAAATTTAAATTTATCTCGATAAAGATAATGATCGGCTGCAATTTGCCAATGTGCGACTAAAACAGTCGCTTCTTCTAAGGAAGTGGAAAAAATAAAAGCTTCATCGGGCGGAAGAACTTTATTATTCTCACTTAACGAGTCTTCCGAGGTAGCAGAAGGTAAATTAAAAGGTTGTTCTGCTGATTGCGAAGGTAACGGCGAAGATTCTCCAACTGGTAAGTCACTGGTTTGAGGTTCAAGAGCAAATGAGGGTTTTTTTGGGGAAGACAGTGGGTCAAGTTGCTGGGTATCTCCAACCAACTTCTCTGATTGATTGGTAGCCACTTCGGCGTAGAGATTTCCGGTCAGCAACCAGCTAAATAGAGTCAAAAGCAATAATGGTCTCATCGAAATGACATATCCTAAAGGTTAAGTCAAAGGGCTACAGCCACCAAAAGGTTATTTTTATCAAAGCTAGGGTAATAGTTACTTTAAATGAGCTTGACTAACGACCTGATTAAGCCATGACAAATAATGGGGGGAGCCATTTTCTATAGAAAAAGCTATTAATTCAGGTACTTGATAAGGATGTTGTTGTAATAAAGTTTGTTGTATGGTGGTATAACAATCTTGACGAGTTTTAATGAGTAATAAGACTTCGTTATCGGTGACAATTTTATTTTCCCATTCATAAACTGAATAGAGGTTGGGCACAATATTAATACAAGCGGCTAAATGATTGGTTACTAAATTTTTAGCTAATTGTTGGGCGATTTCCATATTTGGACAAGTCGTTAAAAGTAATTGATATTCACTATTGGTTTCCATAAATACACTCTTAAGTTTGAATTTTAACCACGCAAAAAAATTTGTTTTATCGCACAGAGTTTGTTAATTTGATTCGGGTTATTGACCCTCTTTTCGCTGGCATTTTTTAGTTTATTCACCTGGTCACCTTGACTATAATGAAGTTATCACAACAATTATTCTGGCTATTTTTAATTATCCCATTGATTGAAATTTATTTATTTATTCTGGTAATCAATTTTATTGGGATATTACTCACATTTTTCTTAGTCATATTATCGGCTATGGTAGGCGCTTATATCCTGCGTATTCAAGGCGTTATGACTTGGAAAACCCTGCAAATGACTTTAGAAAAAAAGGCAATCCCAACCGAAGTTTTATTAGAAGGTATCTTGCGCTCATTAGGCGGTGTATTATTAATTATTCCCGGTTTTTTCACTGATGCCTTAGGATTAGCTTGTCTTATCCCGGGCATACGCCGCTATTTATTTTCATCATGGTATCAATATATTCAACCCACTTCATCATCATCCCAAGCTAAATCTCCAAGAGAACCCATGACAATTGAAGGAGAATATCGGCGAGAACAAGATAAATAAATTAATTCTTCAATTCCACTCCCCTAATTAACTCAGTCAATTTTAAGTAAATGGAGAGGTAAATAACAACCATAACGTGATGAGCATTTTTTTATAATGGGTTGACTTTAAAATTTAAATAACAATAAAAAATTTAATTTTTTATCTTGTCAAGATAAAATGATATATCACTAAAATAATAAAACTAAGTTTACCATGAATTAATCAAGTTGATTGGGTTTATTTGATCAACTTAACTAAATGGTTACCATCCTAATTTCATTATTTCCCACCCTAAAAAATGGGCTCATTATCGCTGTTTAATTTATAGCATTACTGTTCAGGTTATAAAAGTTGAAGCGTTCTTACCCACCCAGGTTAATTATTAATATTTGACCAATGTCTAATAAATTTGATAATAAGCACTATTTTTAAAGTAATAATAGCCATAATTGTTATTAACTCATCTTTGACATCTCGATTTCAGGGGTAAACTCAGGTATTCGCTTTTAATTTAATGGCAGGGAGGTGTCAAAAAGAAAGTCGATCAGTGTCAGGAATTGTTAAGAAAAAAGATGTCAGTTAACTGCTTATTTTATAAAGTTAAATAACAATATTTTGAATTGAGGTGTAAATTTTGCTACGCAAGAAAACAAGCTATACCTTTTTTAAGGATAATAAACAGTGACTTCAAGGAGTCCTCCTTTTTATGAGTACCAAATATTTAATTGGCTGGCTTAAAAAATGGATTGGAAAAATACCATTACGTTTTTTTTTGCTAATCCCTTTCATGGTTATTGTCATCACCATGGGTGGATTAATGGGCTGGTTTTCTTGGCATAATGGACAGCAGTTAGTTAGTGAAGTCGCTTATCAATTAGCAAACGAAATCAGTGATCGAATCAAAAAATCGCTTGAGACTCATCTTCAAACGCTTTATACCCTCAATGTTGCTAATGCTGAAGCCATTCGATTTGAACAACTGGATTTACACAATATTGATAGGTTAGAACAACATTTTTGGCAGCAAAGTCAATTTTTTGATGTGATTAGTTATATCGCTTTTGCCACGGCGACCGGTGAATTTATTGGCATAGAGCGACAACCTGATGATACTTTCACGATTGGTGAAGTTAAATCATCACTGGGAAACAATCTCTATAATTACATGGCTGATGAACAGGGACATCGTTCGGATCTGTTATCAGTCGTTAAAGATTACAATCCACGAGAGCAAGCCTGGTATAAATCGGCTGAACAAGCTGCTCAACCGATTTGGAGTCCTTTTTACCTACGAGCGACTTCAAATAATGTGGCTTTAGGAATCGTACAACCGATTTATGAAACGACTGGGCCATTAAAAGGGGTTCTGATGGTAGAACTTTCTTTACTAAAAATAACTCAATTTTTAAATCAACTCAAAATAAGTCAATCTGGTATTAGCTTTGTGATGGAACGCTCTGGTAAACTGGTCACCACTTCGACTCAAGAAGAATCTTTTCCAGTCAGTTCTGGTCGTCAAGAATTCCGGCAACTTTATGCTAAAAATAGCGCCAGTTCCTTAATTCAATTAGCGGCACACCATTTACTATCGCAATTTGGTGATCTCAATGAAATTCATACAACCACTCAAACGGTTGTTGAAAACGATCAGCAACGCTATCTTTTACAAGTAACGCCCTTAATTGTTAATAATGGGATTAATTGGTTAATTGTCGTGGTTATACCAGCGGCCGATTTTAGCTATTTTATCAGTCAAAATACTCGTCTCATTTTCTTATCCATTGCCATTGGCACCATAACGACTTTATTTCTAGGTACCCTTCTAGCTCGTTGGATCACCCGACCGCTACAACATTTACAGGGTGCTATTTTGCGATTATCACGAAGTGAATGGGAACAAAAGTTACCTTTAGGACGCACGGATGAATTAGGTAAAATCCTAAAATCATTTGTACACATGGAGAAAAAATTACAGCAATCTTTTGAATCTTTACAACAACAAGCCGATGATTATAAACATCAACTTTCCAAAGCACATAGTTATCTCACGGCTTCACAAGCGCATTTAGTTCAATCCGAAAAAATGGCTTTGCTAGGTCAAAAAATAAGCGAGATTATTCATGCAGTTTATACCCCCCTAACGACTATTAAAAACAATGTAGAAATGACCCAAGAACTGTTTGCAACGACCCGTGAATTCGTGGTTTCTTATGATCAACTCATTAACGGTTTATTATCACAAGAAGCAGAAATCGATAAAGCCTATTTACAGACTCAACTTCAAGAACTAGCCGAATCTAACGAAAAATTTTATGAAGAACATACCTTACAAGAAATCCAGACGATTTTTAAAAAGTCGCTCGCTGAAATTGGGAAAATTTCAACATTTATTACCCATTTAGAAAAGTTTAGTCATATTGAACAAGCCAGCATAACGGATGTTGATTTAAATGAATGTTTAGACAATATTTTAGTCATCACGGATAATATTTTTAAACACAAAATAACGATTCACAAACATTATGCCACTCTTCCTAAAGTGCATTGTTCACCTTCCCAAATTAACCATGTGTTGCTCAATTTATTAACTAATGCGGGACAGGCAATTGAATATCAAGGATTAATTAGTATAAAAACCAGTACAGACGATAAATTTATTTACCTGACTATCCAAGATAATGGTAAAGGAATTCCCAAAGAATTGTTACCCAAAATTTTTGAACCTTTTTTTACGACTAAACCTTTTGGACAAGGAACTGGCTTGGGACTGGCGGTAAGTTACCATATTATCCAACAACATGGTGGGCATATCAAAGTGGCTTCTGAAGTTGGGAAAGGAACCAAGGTCGTTGTCAGTCTTCCCTATCAGATACAGAATTAATAAGCGGTTTAAAAAACCACCGTTATTTATTAAGTCAGTACCCTAAAGTCGTTACGCTTATCACGATTAAGTTTTACGGTTAACTTCTCCGGTTTTAATAGTCGGTTCAATGGAGAAAACTATTCCTTCGGTTTCTTGTCATATTCTAAAGGTAAAGCCGGTTGATTAGTCATATCAGCAGAGTGGATTAGACTCCCATTGACTTCAGCACCCATAGCCATCTCAATCAGATTATAATACACATTACCAATCACACGGGCATTCAAAGCTAATTCAATGTGTTCTTCTGCATAAACATTGCCTCTGACTAAACCATTCAAAATTACATTGGGAACACGAACATCACCCTTAATTGAACCTTGATCACTTAAGGTTAATACTGAGCCTGAGGCTTCAGTGGCAGTAATATTGCCTTCAATTTTACCATCAATATGCAAACCACCAGTAAAATTAATATCTCCTTTAATTTCAGTTTGTTGTCCAATTAATGAATCAATTCGGGTGACCTTTCTTTTACGGTTTCCCCACATATTATAATGACTCCTTATTGAGCAAATCGGTCCATTGAAAATGAATTTCAGTCGCTGTTTTTTGCTGAGCGGGTATGAGCCGAATGATCACTTGTTTAGGTTTAAAATCGGTTGGGAATTTCAAATAACCTTGCAGTTTTTGAAAACGATGAATTTGATATGGTTGGGAATAACGATTATCAAGCATAATTTGATTCATATTCAGTTGTTGGTCGAGACCATTATTACTTTGACCCAGTATCTCCATCTGCCACTGACCTTGAACCGGTTTTGCCTGCTTGGCGGTTTGAATCAGAACTAATCGATATTGGTAATAGCCACTCGTTTCATCATAATTAATCCTAAAACTATTTATACTGACTTCATTGCCGGCTCGAATTGAGGTTGTTGAATTAATTAATGTTTTATAATAATGAAGTTCTTCTTTTAAATCTTGAACATCTTGTTGTGCTTGCGTTAAAGACTGAAGAACTTGAACGTAAGTTTCTTGGCTTGTTTGCGTAGTATGAATAAGCGTCGCTAATTTCTGGCGCAATTCTTTATTTTGGACGGTCAAACTCGCGTTGTTTTGCTCAACCAAGTTAAATTGTTGACGTTGCGCTTCTTGTTCCCGTACCTGTTGTTCTATAAAAGCCTGTTTACCACGTCCTAATACTTGCAAGCTATGTTGGCATAAAAATAACCCGCCCCCACCAATGACCAAGATGACTAAAACTAACAAGCCCAAACATCGCCCGGGATGATGCGCTTTAACGGTCATCACCGTGGGTCCAGGTTTGGGTTTAGCCGGTGGAGGGGGTCGATAAAAGATGGTTGGCATGGCTACCTAAGCTGTTTTTATGGATAAAATACAACTAAGGTAATAAAGCTACCCCAGTTAATCCGGTTGTTTCGGGTAATCCGCTCATAATATTCATATTTTGAATGGCTTGTCCAGCGGCGCCTTTGACTAAATTATCAATGACTGATAATACCACAACCCGTTTACCTTGTTGAGGATGATGTACCGCGATCTGACACAGATTAACCCCTCTCACATTTCGAGTTTCGGGATGAGATTGGGGTGGCAAAATATCAACAAAAGGTTCTGATTGATAACGTTGAATAAATAAAGTGTGTATTTCTGCCAATGAAATATCACGTTCTAAATTGGCATACAAAGTAGCCTCAATCCCTCGGATCATCGGCACCAAATGAGGTACAAACGTGAGATCGACCGGTGGTTTGGAAAAGCCATTTAAAATTTGACAGATTTCTGGCCAATGGCGGTGTCCCGAAACATTGTAAGCTTTAAAACTTTCGCCGACTTCCCCCATTAACATCGGTACACTCGCTTTACGCCCAGCACCACTCACCCCTGACTTAGCATCGGCTATTAAATATTGATCATCAATCAGATGAGCTTCTAATAACGGTAAAAATCCTAATATCACTGCGGTGGGATAACAACCCGGATTGGCAACCAATCGTGCTTTAGCAATCTGAGCACGATTAATTTCGGGTAACCCATACACCGATTCCTCAAGCAACTCAGGGCAGGTATGTTTCATACCATACCAGTGTTCCCAAACATCAACCGCTTTAATACGAAAATCAGCAGCTAGATCAATCACCTTAACGCCAGCGGCTAATAATTCTGGCGCACTTTGCATCGCTGTGCCATTGGGCGTGGCAAAGAAAACGATATCACAAGCGGTTAAATTTTCTTGTGCGGGATCAGTAAATACTAAATCTAAGTGTCCGCGCAAATTGGGAAATAAATTGGCCACTGGTGTACCGGCTTCCGCACGAGAAGTCACCGCCTGTATTTGGACTTGAGGATGATGAGCTAACCAACGGAGTAGTTCAACTCCGGTGTAACCGGTACCACCGATAATACCTACTTTAAGCATTGAGTTTCCTGTAGCAAATATTCACAAAAGTGGTTATTTTATACTAAACTTGATTTTCTCCAATAACGACTACCTTTTTTTATTTGATAAACCCAGTTAATAATATTATAAGGAGTTTAAAACCAATGAGTTGTGGTCAAAATGAACCGTTTGCCTTGCAGGTGTTAGGTGATAGCATGGAACCAGAATTTGTCGAAGGACATATTATTATCATTGAACCCGATGGGGCGTTCAAAAACGGATCTTACGTGTTTGCACTTTATCAAGATGAATATATTTTCAGACAATTAGTTATTGATAATGAACGTTATTTCCTCAAGCCACTCAATGATAATTATCCAACCTTGGAAATTGAAACACTCGATCCGGTCAAAGGCGTGATTACTCAACGCGCCGGTACTCGGCGTCGAGAACATAAACATTACGTGTAAAAATAATACAGTGGTCAACTTTAAGCGTATTATAGTTAAAATGTGGAAATAATTTAATATTGAGACAGTAACTGATAACTGAAAAACGATGAACAAAAAACTAATCGCAATAACTCTTATCAACATCAGTGTGATGGGATGTGCCACTTTATCCAAAGAAGAATGCTTACAAGGTGATTGGAAAAGCATTGGTTATCGTGATGGCACCCACGGTTATAACCTCACTCAGATTGAACAGCACCAAAAAGCTTGTGCTGATTACCATGTTGTTCCGGATCTCAATGCTTATCAAGCTGGACGTGATGAAGGATTGCTTGTCTATTGCACACCTTCAAATGGTTTTAATTTGGGCGAACGTGTTGAAGACTATAATAGTATTTGTCCGCCTTATTTAGAATCGGCTTTTCTTGAACAGTATGAGCGAGGTTTACAATCGGCTTATCGTTCTAACGAACAAAATCTAGAAAAACAGGAAGACGACCGGCATGATCAAGAAAATTTATTGTTTAATTTAGAAAATAAGGAAAAACTTAACCAAGTAAAAGGAGAAATGCAGAAAATTGATTCCGAAATAGCTAACTTAAAGGATAAAAGACGCAATATTACACGCTTACTTGAAAAAGTGAACAGTATTAGGCACTGAGGTATTTTCAACTTGACTTCCCGATGGTTGAACAGTGAGCGATTAACTGCTGGTTGGGTAATAACTTTTATACCATCTCACAAAGTGGTCGATACCCACTTCAATAGCAGTTTGAGGTCTAAAATCAAACGCTTTAGTTAACTCACTGATATCAGCATAAGTCGCTTGAACATCTCCAGGCTGCATGGGTAACAGCTTGAGTTGGGCTTTCCTTCCTAATGCTTTTTCTAAAGTTTCAATGTAGTACATCAATTCTACCGGTTGATTATTACCGATATTATAAAGTCGATAAGGTGCAAGACTGCTGCCGGGATCGGGGCTATCGCCAGACCAGGTTTTATTCGGTTCGGGTACTTGCTCCAGCACTCGGATAACACCTTCAATAATATCATCAATATAAGTGAAATCTCGCCTCATTTGACCATAGTTATAAACCTCAATCGGCTGATCATTCAGGATGGCTTGAGTAAATTTAAAGTAAGCCATGTCCGGACGCCCCCACGGTCCATAAACGGTAAAGAATCGTAACCCCGTTACCGGTAACCCATATAAATGAGCATAAGTATGCGCCATTAGTTCATTGGCTTTTTTAGTAGCAGCGTAGAGCGAAATCGGATGATCTACATTATCATGAACTGAAAAAGGCATTTTGGTATTCAGTCCATAAACCGAGCTAGAAGAAGCAAATACCAGATGTTCCACGGCATGATGACGACAATTTTCCAGCAGATTCACGAATCCAACTAAATTACTGTCCACATAAGCGTAAGGATTATCAATAGAATAACGTACCCCGGCTTGAGCCGCTAAATTGACTACCCGTCGAAATTTTTCCCGGGTAAACAAAGTAGTTAAGCCAGTTCGATCAATCAGATCCAGTTGAGTAAAAAGAAAATTGGAATAATTCGCCAATTGGGCTAACCGGGCTTTTTTAAGGTTAACATCATAATAATTATTCAAATTATCAATTCCTACCACCGATTCACCGCGTTCCAATAACTGTTTACCAAGCTGAGCACCAATAAAACCGGCTGCTCCCGTGATTAAAATCGTCATAATGAGTTACCTAGAAAATGTGTTGTTGAGAGCCGGTGTCAAAAATAGCAGCGACTCGTTCTTCTAAACGGATAATATCTTTTTTGATGATCATGGTGGGACAAGTCAACTCATCGTGATGACATAATCCTCGAATAATCACATTGAGATGTTCCATATAAGCTGGATTCAAAGCCGCTTTACCGGGTTCATAAACTAAAGGAATAGCCGGTTGCAAAACTACTAATAAATTGAACAACTGATTAGTGACTGCAAAACAGCGGTTTAAATAGATCGTTAACGCCGCAAAATCAACTTCCGTGGCACCTTGGATATCCGCCAAAGTATACGCCATAAAATCTAATGGGGTTCGATCCGTAATGAAATCTTTAGGTTCAGATTGCCAAATTTGAACAGCGGCTTCAATAATATGATTTTGAATCCATAATCGCATGTTAAAATCCATTGGCGCCGATGGATGTAAACCATATTGTTTAAAAACCGCACTGGTATCTGTTTTGACAAAGGCGATATTTTTTTCTTGAGCAATCGCTACTGCTAAGGTTGTTTTTCCAGTTCGATGGCTACCCGCAAGACCGATTTTAATTGCCATAGTTTACCTCTAATTTTTAAATAGGATGATCATATTTACTGGATTCAATTTTTATTGGATTTTAGTTATAAAAACTATTAATATTTAAAATGGAGTCATAATTATTTTAAATTGTGATTAGACTCTTGCCTCCTTTATTAATCTTCCCAAACAAAGGAAAAGACTATGCAAGAAGATATGGTAAAAAAAATAAAACAACATCCGAAGTATGTGGAATTAGTCAGTAAACGAAGTGCCTTCGCTTGGGTGCTTGCCGTTATCATGTTGGTCATTTACTATGCGTTCATTCTGTTAATCGCTTTCGATCCAGCTTGGTTGGGTAAACCAGTTAGCGAAGGGATGATAACGAGTATTGGTATTCCTATCGGTATGGTTATCATTATATTAGCATTTATCTTGACTGGCATTTATGTACAACGGGCTAACACTGAATTTGACGAGTTGACTAAGCAAATCAAAGAGGATGTGAAATAATGCGTAATTTCTTGATTTTCGCTGGATTCAGTTTGGTCATATTCAGTTTGAGTGTATTCGCTGCGGGTCCTTTGGTAACTGGAGAAATCCAACAACAACCCCTTAATGTTTCTGCCATTGTGATGTTTTTGCTATTTGTATCAGCGACGTTAGGTATTACTTATTGGGCAGCACAGCGTACCAAAACGGCTAAAGATTTTTACACTGCCGGCGGTGGAATTACCGGCTTACAGAATGGATTAGCGATTGCGGGCGATTATATGTCTGCTGCTTCTTTTTTGGGAATTTCTGGATTGGTCTATGCCAAGGGATATGATGGTTTGATTTATTCCATTGGCTTTTTGGTCGGTTGGCCCATCATTATGTTCCTGATGGCTGAGCAATTACGTAATCTGGGCAAATATACCTTTGCTGATGTTGCTTCTTATCGGTTACAACAAACACCCATTCGTACCATGGCTGCCTGTGGTACGTTAGTTACCGTATTACTCTATCTGATTGCTCAAATGGTCGGAGCCGGTCAGTTGATTGAACTCTTGTTTGGGTTAGAATACTGGATGGCAGTTGTTATAATCGGGGTACTCATGATTTTATATGTCGTTTTTGGTGGGATGTTAGCGACAACTTGGGTACAAATCATCAAAGCGATTTTGCTACTGGGTGGAGCCACTTTTTTAGCCGTGATGGTACTGAGCACTTTCGGGTTCAGTTTTGAAGAAATGTTCAAGAAAGCGATTGAAGTGCATAAAGATCACGCCAAAATTATGGCGCCGGGCAATCTGGTATCCGATCCCGTTTCCGCTATTTCACTGGGTTTAGGGTTGATGTTTGGTACTGCTGGCTTACCGCATATTTTGATGCGTTTCTTTACGGTTGCCAATGCCAAAGAAGCTCGCAAATCAGTACTTTACGCGACCGGTTTTATCGGTTATTTCTATATTCTTACCTTTATTATTGGCTTTGGTGCGATTGTGTTAGTCTCTACCAATCCGGAATATCTTCAAGCAGATGGTTCGCTCCGTGGCGGTGGTAACATGCCCGCTATCCATTTGTCTCATGCGTTAGGCGGTAATATATTTCTCGGTTTTATTTCTGCTGTAGCCTTCGCGACGATTTTAGCAGTCGTATCAGGTTTAACGTTAGCCGGTGCTTCTGCTGTTTCCCACGATTTATATGCCAATGTTTTTAAACGAGGTCAAGTCGATGAATTGCAGGAAATGCGGATCTCTAAGATTGCAACGATTTTGTTAGGTATTTTTGCCATTTACCTGGGCATTCAATTCCAGAAACAGAATGTCGCTTTCATGGTTGGGTTAGCCTTTGCGGTAGCAGCGAGTGCTAATTTCCCCGTGTTGATTATGTCGATCTTCTGGTCTAGGTTAACGACTCGCGGCGCGTTACTGGGCGGATTTATTGGGTTATTTACGGCAATTGGATTAGTTATCATTGGTCCCACGGTGTGGGTCGATGTGTTGAAAAATGCAGAACCTATATTCCCCTACAAATACCCAGCATTGTTCTCGATGACAGCAGCTTTTCTAAGTACCTGGTTTTTCTCCGTACTAGATAACAGTCAACAAGCAATGAAAGAACGTATAGCGTTTGAGGCTCAGGATATTCGTTGTCAGACGGGTATTGGTGCGGAAGGTTCAGTAACGCATTGATATTTTTAAATTCATTGAGATGTTATTACCAGTTTTCATGCGTTGCCTCACTGCCATTAAGTTAAGGGCAGACACGCCGGTCTGCCCCTACAAAATACCACGTCGGTAGGGGCGAACCGACGTGTTCGCCCTAACACCCAACTGCTTAACTTAATGGCAGTGAGGCGTTGCATGGGAACGAGATGAAGAGATATTTTTCAATTTCACATACATTAATGCCGTCATCAAAGCGTCGTTAAAGGCATTATGCTTACCCTGGATAGGTAACCCCAGGTCATACATAATCGTATCAAAACGCAGATCAATATGGGGTAGTGCCATATCTTGCCGCAGTCTTTTGAGCTTGTCTTGGTAGTATAATCCCGATACCTCTAGTTGCGCGTTTGGTAAAGTAATGCCTAAGATCGGTTTGAGATATTTATTGATGATTGCTATATCAAATTCGAGATAATATCCAACCAATTGACGGGAACCAATAAAATCTAAAAAAATCAGCACCGCTTCTTCTGGTTCTAACCCATTGGCTACATCGCAGTGGCGTAAGCCATGTACCTTGATGCTGGCTGCATCGATTCTAGTGGCCGGCTTAACAAATAGTTCTAATTTTTGACTAATCAGTACCCGGTTACCTTGGATTCGCACGGCACCGAGAGATAATAATTGCGCTTTTTTAGGATTGAGGCTATCGGTTTCGCAATCGATACAAACCACTTCATTCATTGGAGAAGGTTCAAATAGAAAAGCATAGTTTGGGTCTTTTAAACGTCGCTGATTAAAGCGTCGATAGAGATTAGAAAACATTTCAGTTATCCGTAGGGGCAACCCTGGCGATTGCCCTAACTCAGGTTAGGTTACCATATTGAGGTGAAAGTGATAGGTAATAAAATCCTTAAAACGATTCACAATTTTTAATGAATCTCGCAATAAATCGCGTTCGGGTTTAGTCAAATGATCTGGTTGAATATAGTTGCTATGCAGTTCGTTACGCTGCAGTTGCTGTAATTCGTTCTCTAGACGCAGTGAGAGTATAAAGGAAAATGTCTCGATTAATTCCTCAGCAAACTCTCGATCAAATATTCCCATCTCCTGAAGAGCTTGAATCCGCTCAATTGTATTAGTGCTGGTTAGCTTATGTTCTAAGGCTAAGCTTCTGACGCCATGCACAATCGGGAAAATTCCGCCTTTTTTTATATCTAAACCACCATGATGTTTTCTATCAACGATAAATTGCGCAAACCAACCCAGTGGAGTTTCAAACGATAAAGTTGGTTTCGCAAAATGGGTGAAAAAAACCCGGGTGCTTCCCAAATGCTCAAACAAATATTCTTTAGCCGCTGTTAGTAAAGCGGAATCACCTGCCACGGCGACGGCATCATAAAATATCGCTAAATTCATGAGCGAGGCCGGTTTTTGAGGCGTATTCAGCCAATCGTAAATCTGCTCGCGAAAGTCATATAACGGTTTTACCCATTGGGGATTACTCACCATCACTTCACCGGGACAAAGTGGATAACCCAGTTCTTTCAAGGCGGTGGTGAATTGTTTCAGCAGATTATTCAAACCACTGTAGGCAAAACCATCGCGTAGAATCAAGGCGTTATCTTGGTCTGTTTTGAGAATTTGTTCACCTCGTCCTTCACTGCCCATCACTATCAAACAACTGTTGGCTATCACTTCTGGAGGAATTAACAAGCTATACAACTTGCGAAACAACTTACGATTCAGTTCAGTCACTAACTGAGTAATCGCGTGAATTTTAACACCCCGGCCGTAAAGCGTTTGAATGACATTGGCAATATCACGACCGGCTTTTTTAAGTCGATCGATATCGGTAGCCCGTTCAATCTGAACATTGACTAAGTGAGAATGATGGGAGAAATAACTGAGTAAATCCATTTGGTCTAATACGCCAATGATTTCTTCGCCATCGTAGATAATCAACCGCTTGACGGTATGACGAGTCATTTGCAACAACGCATTGAACAAGAAATCGTCCTGTTTCATACTCAGCAGTTGATAAGAGGCAATTTCCCCAACCGGGGTGTCTACCGGTTTACGTTGTAACACGACGTGCTCGCGAATATCGGTGTCGGTGACGATACCCGTTTGGGTATTATTTCTGACCAATACCGAGGTTGCCTTATTTTGCTTTAGAATTTCTACGGCTCGGTAAATAGAATCCTGTGCCTCTACAAATATCGGTGGATGAATGTAAGCATCCCGAATTTTTGCTACCATAAAGGAAGCTAATTCTTTGGCTTCACGTTGTTCCATCAACCGGTTAAGACGTTGAGAGAGACTTTGATAATAAAAATTGACAAAATTGGGATTCGTTTTACTGATGTGCAAAAAAGTGGCTTTCGGGAGTAAGTAACACAGCGCCTCTTCCTGCACAGTGAAATCGCCTCGACAAGTCCCACTCAGCAATGCCAGCGCACTAAAAGTATCCTGAGTTTCATGTAAAGTAATCGAACCATCTGGAGCACGTTCTTCAACGATGCCTTTGATAACAATATAGAGATGTGGAGGACTTTCGCCTCGACTAATCAGTTTAGCGCCAGATTTAAAATATTCGATATCGACTGCCGCTATGACCGTATCTAATTCACTTGCGTTCAGGCGATCAAAGGGAGGAATGCTGGCAATAAAGCTTCTTTGTTCTGGAACAGTCAAATTATGGTTTCCTTTCGTAACGCTATAAGTTGGTAACGGAGATCAGTTTAATAACAACTGATTCAAGGGATTATTAAACGATGCGGGTTATTTACTAAATAACATTATCTATTTTATTCAAGGTATACTATCAAAAATGAGCAAAAGCGGCTACTAAACAACTTAGAGGAACTCAGCTTATGAAACAAGTTGCTTCTTTACGCTACGGCGTCATATTTAAAAAAGCTTTTTGCGATCCAGAAATCTTCAAAGGTTTTGTCCGTGATATTCTCGGCATTCAGTTAGAAATTGACAGGGTAGAAACAGAAAAAACGTTTAGTATTCCCATTGGTCGGGTGCAACCCCGATTTGATTTGTTTGCCGAAGATAAGAAAAATCGAGTTATTGTCGATATTCAGCATGAGCGCCATGCCGATCATTATGACCGATTTCTCCACTATCACTGTGTTGCCTTACTTGAACAAATCAATCAATCCCAAGATTATCGACCCCAATTGAAAGTTTTTACCATTGTCGTATTAACTTCTGGAGATCGGCATAAAAAAGATGTGTCGCTCATCAAATTTGATCCACATGATTTAGCGGGTCAGCCACTCAATGAAATTCATCATCAAATTATCTATCTTTGCCCAAAATATTGGAGTAATAGAACGCCACCGGCTTATCAGGAATGGTTACGAGCCATTGAAGATAGTTTGGACGAACAAGTGGAAGAAACGCAATATCAGTTGCCGGAAATCCACAAAATTTTTCACCATATCGAAAAAGATTTAATTTCTCCTCAAGAACGTGCCCGAATGATAGAAGAATATCATCTCGATGAACTTAAACAGGATCAATTTGCTGAAGGTTGGGAAACTGGAGTAAAACAAGGGATAATGAAAAGAAATATTGAAATTGCCAAAAAGCTGTTGGTTGAAGGAACATCGCCAGAAGTAATCGCGAAAATAACCGACTTAACCGCAGAGGAGATCCAAGCGTTATCCCAATTGAGTCGTTAACTATGATCATATCGGCAAAGGATTGCCGACTGACTCTTTTTAGCTAGCCAACGTAAAGCTAAGTAGGGTGGGCAATGCCCACTACTACTATAATCATCTCAGTAAAAGATTGCCAACCAACATTGATTATTAAAAAATCATTTTCGCTGAAAATGCTGACAAAAAAATAATTTTGTCGGTTCAGCACATTCAATATTGTAAATTTCCCAGACCCAATAAGAAACCGCTTGCACTTCCTCAGCAGATAAAGGTAATGCGAGGGGTGGCATCAGACCCCAAGTATTGATAGCCATGGGAGGTAGTTTGGACTTTTCTTTAGTCGGTTGTTGTATAAAGTTAGCGATGTGAGAAACGGCTTGTTCCCTATCAGTAAAAGTTTGATGATAGTGACCGGAAACACCGAGCATCGGTGGTGCATTTTTAGGGGGTGGTAGGTAATTATGACAAGCGCTACACACTTTTTCATAAACCGTTTTTCCCTGGTTAAATAGCGTTTGATCGCGTTCTGCAGCTAAAACCGACTGACTCAGGTTGAGTAATAAGAAAATTATCAAAGAAGGAAGAATTATTTTCATCATTTTTCTCTATTTAATTGAGGTGGTTAGAGGTTAAAATAACCCGCTATATATCTAGCATTTCACGTTGATATATTATGTTACAATAAGTACTAATAAAACCTGAGACGCTATAATTAAAAAATAAAGCGTTTTACCTATCCTTTGTTAAGAGTTTCTCTTATTTCATAAAATTATTTCTCTATTAGACTTCATTGTAAGCCATTTTTTGAAGAGAGACTAACATGAGAAAGCAGAGACTACTCGTTGTTACAATGAGTGCTGCTCTGATAGGTATAGCGAGTGCAGTAGGTCATTATACTCAAGCAGCACCACAGAATTCGACCGCAATTGAGGCGAGTTGTAAAAGTAATGCGAATAAAAAGTCGTGGTGTTCTGAAGTACCGGTGGCAAAACCAGTACCACAACTAGAACAACAGCAACCAGAAGTACCCATAGTAAAACCAGTACCACAACCAGAACAACAGCAACCCATTGAAGTTGAGCCGAAACAACAACCATTTCAACCACCAACTTCAGAGCCAGAACCGCTCATTCAACCAGAGCAAAATCAACAACCGGACTCAATATCCAATTTAGAACAGAATCAACCCGATTTAGAACAGAATCAACAGCCAGAACCAGAGCAACCCATCAATCCAGGTGATGAGTTTGATTTGAATAACACCACCGTTACAGAAATTGTGGCATTAAATGAACAACAACTTCGGCTTTTATCAGCAGAAGATATTGCCACTTTACCGATTGAAGTGATGCTCTATTTTAACGCTGACCAGTTTCGATATCTCTTAGTTAATCTAACCCGTGAGGCGATAAGCGGTTTTACTGCCAATCATCTCGCGGCATTGAATATAGATGCGATGGCGGCTTTTGATGCCCAAACCATTGCTGAACTGGATCCGATGGCGGTAAAAGGATTTGATGTTGATCAACTTTTTCGCCTTAATCCGACAGTGATGGCTGGTTTTACCACTCAACAATGGGAAAATTTGGCAATTACCAGAGAATCGCCTACACTTTCAACTATTCCTCAAACTAAAGCAGAAGCACCAAAATCGGCAGAAATCCAATTGAGTAGTGACGTAGAAGCACCCTTAAGTGAATCTGAAAATATTCAATTGGATAACGATTCTTCTATCCCAAGTGATCTGAATAGGGAACCAACAGTCACTGAGCAAAGTGAGGCAATAGTGACAGAGAAAACGCTTGTAGAAGAACCAATTGCAACGATAGAAGAGCCAACTGCAACGAAATTGAACACTATTGAAAGTCTAAAGGTTGCTATTGTTCCGGAAGGAACGATGAATCCTATTTATTCGCTTGAGCAAAAAATACTTATTATTCCTGAAGTTCAGTTAGAAGTTGCCGGAGAGGTTGTTAGCTATGAGGTTAAAATGGAAGCGATTGATGAGCAAAATAACATGAAATTAACTGCGGCTCAACCGATTGAATCAAAAGCGCAGCAAGGTATCGTAATGAGTACCCTGTCATTAGAAACTGGGGAATTAATTATTCCTTTAATAGAAATGGTCGATTCTTTAGGCGGGATTACTTCTTGGCAAGTTCAATTACAATGGATTCAGTTTAATCCATTGATATTTAAAATTAATTATATTTATTATCTTAATCTTTTAAATCATACAGACGTAGTGAAGGAGGTGATGAACTAAATAGCTGATCAGTTATATCCGTTAGATTTTCTTTCCCTAATTTTAGGGAACATGTTGACTTAATTAAGGTAAAAGACTTTTGGGTGAGTTCATCGAACTCACCTTTTTTTAGCTTGATTTTTTCAGAATGTGTTAATCATAATATGTTAATCATCTTTAATATCAAAACCTCAAGTTAACTTTGCTTGGCAAAAACTATCCTAAACATCTATACTATTTTCTAGAGATAAAACCTTTTAATTAGTCAATAATTTATAAGCTATCTTTATGAAAAAAATTAATTATTTTAACATGATAACAATTTTAACATTCCTGTTCTTAGTGACGGGGCTAAATATGGGCTGTGCAGTTAGATTAAGACCGGCTTACATGACCGGTATTAGTTTCGCCAGACAACCTGAGTCACCAGCGATTGTTGCTGTCCCCATTAATACCACCATTAATACCACAAGAATGCAAACTGATCAGGGTTTGCGATACACTTTGGATGCCGTTTTCTTTGAAGTAGACAAAGCGACTTTATTGCCGGCGGGGAAACGTAAAATTGCAGAATTTTCCAAGAGCCTTCAACAATATGGTTCTCGTTCCATTTTGATAGAAGGACATACCGATAATACGGGAGACCAAGCCTATAACCAAAGCCTGTCTAAACGTCGTGCTAAAGCAGTACGTGATGCTTTAGTGGCTCAAGGCATTAGTTCTCAAAGACTCATTACTAAAGGTTTTGGAGAAACACGACCCGTTAGCTCTAATGCGACCAAACCAGGACGGCAACAAAACCGCCGAGTAGAAATTGTCATTTTAAACGAGGGAGAAGTTCCTGCTATTTAAAATAGTTTTAGCACCATTCAGAAAGAAGTTAGAGCGATGCCTTATTTTCTCATTTCTGCTGCGCATAAATCCTCCGGTAAAACGACTATCACTTTAGGACTCTGTGCCGCCTTCACCCGCCGGGGTTTAGTCATTCAACCCTTTAAAAAAGGGCCAGATTACATTGATCCCTTGTGGTTAAGTCAAGCTGCTCAGCGTCCCTGCCACAATCTGGATTTTCAAATCATGACTCCAGCAGAAATTCAGAGAAATGTGGCTTGGTATAGTCGAGATGCGGATCTTTGCATTATAGAAGGGAATATGGCTTTTTATGATGGCATCGATCTCGAAGGCAGTAATAGCAATGCCGCGTTAGCTAAATTACTCCAGGCACCGGTTATTCTCGTATTAGATACTCATGGCATGACGCGCAGTATTGCACCTTTGTTATTAGGCTATCAAGCTTTCGATCCAGAAGTTTATATTGCTGGTGTTATTCTTAACCTCGTCGGTGGAACTCGACATGAAAGTAAATTACGAGCGACTATCGAACACTATACCGATATCCCCGTCATTGGAGCAGTACAACGCGATCCCAGTATCATCATTGCCGAACGCCATTTAGGCTTGATACCCAGCTATGAAGCCAGTCAAGCACAAACTAAAATCAACACCATTGTCAATCGTATCACCGACCAGATTGATTTAACTCACCTCATCAAAATTGCCCAACAAGCACCCAAACTCCCTTTGGTAAGCCAAGAAATTCTACCTCCGACTCCATTATCAACCCAGTCAGCTATCAAAATTGGAATTATCCGTGACGCTGCTTTCGGTTTCTACTACCCAGGCGATTTAGCTGCCCTAGAAACTGGCGGTGCTCAACTCATTTTCATTGATGCGCTACACGATTCGCACTTACCTCCAGTGGATGGCTTATTTATTGGCGGTGGATTCCCAGAAGTTCATATGGAAAAACTGTCACAAAATCATACCTTAAAACAAGACATCCGCAATGCCATTGAACAAAGTATGCCAGTTTATGCTGAATGTGGTGGATTGATGTATTTAGCCCGGCAATTAACTTGGCAAGAGAAAACTTGTGATATGGTTGGAGCCTTACCGTTTGACACGATAATGACTTCTCGTTCACAAGGTCGAGGTTACGTCTACTTGCGGGAAACCGGACAAGGATTATGGCCATTACGTGATGTGAGTGGTCAACCTACTGTGTTTCATGCGCATGAATTTCACCATTCGCAAGTGATTAATTTACCCACTCATCTGCCATTTGCCTATGAAGTCCTACGAGGACACGGATTAGATGGACAACATGACGGCATTATTTACAAAAATACTTTAGCGAATTACGCTCACTTACGTGATGTAGAAAATAATCACTGGACCCAACGCTTTATCAAATTTATCCGTCAATGTAATCAACTACCTGCCCCTTCATTTCCTCATCCACTTTGCCAAATAGAATAAGTGGGGTACTTGAAAAATAAAAAGTGACTCACTATTGTTTTCTTGCTGGAATCTTTCATCGCTTTTATTAAGGAACCCGCTTATGTTTAAAGTCACTCAACGCGCAGCTACTCAAATTTTAACATCCGCTCAACAAAACAACCTGACGGGTTTAGCATTACGTCTGGCACCACAGCGTAATCCCGATGGCAGTATTGAATATAATAAAATGGGCTTTGACCAAATCAATGCCGGCGATGTTCACCTGATTTGTGAAGGCATTGATATCGTTTTTGAACCCATTTATAAAGAATTACTTAACGGAGCTATCATGGACTTTGTCGAAATTGAACCGGGCCAATTTAGTTTCATCTTTCTGAATCCCAATGATCCTAATTACCTTCCACCTACCGAGAATTGATCAAGCTATTTAACGGAGAGAACCTTTATGAGTCGCTTACTAACAAAACATTGCCAACCCTGTGAGGGTAGTGTTCAACCCTTTACGAGAGAAGAAGCGCAAACTTTGTTAAATCAAGAAATACAAGAATGGTGTCTTAATGAAACCGCGACCGAAATCAACCGGGCTTATAAATTTAAAAATTACTATGAAACGATGGCTTTTGTGAATGGAATTGCTTGGATTGCTCACCAGGAAGATCATCATCCTAACTTGGAAATCAGTTATTGCCGCTGTTTGGTCCGTTATTGTACTCATGCGATTAATGGTTTATCCGAGAATGACTTTATTTGTGCGGCTAGAGTAGATGCTTTACTATTACCACCGCAAGGAATTGCCGTCTGTAAACCTTAATCTCAATAGTCATCATTCATAAACGACTCAGCGTTATTAAATAACGTCTATTAATAATTAAGTTTTAAGCTTTAATTGGTCTGTAATGACTATAGGTTCATTAATATTCTATTCACGTTACTTGATTTCCTAATATGATTCTCAATCTATCACAAAAGATTTATTTTAAACGATAATCGTTATATTGATTTGATCGGTATGATTAAGAATTTCATGGATTGAAATCAATTTAATTCATTATTTTTAAAGACAATCAAGTTAACTCATATTAAATTAATGCTCACGATTGTCTGCAAGAGTGGCTGACAAAAGAGATAGTAGTTGAAATTAAAATCCAGCTTGGGCTAATTTTACTATTATAAATAATACTTAATAAGTTACTTGCCCTGTTTGCTCGTTATAACGTTAAAATTTTAACATTATGCTCAATTTATAATTATATATAGATTAAGTATAATAGCCTACGACTCCATTCTCAACGCAATTAGTATCACCTCATGAATGTACTAACACACAAAATTGGATTAATCATAATTGGATTGTTTTTATTGACTTCATCTGCTTATGCTTCTGGAAGCAGTGAAAGAATGACTGAAACTTTTATTTGGATTGCCGTACTACTTCTTTTAGCTAAGATTGCCGGTCTCATTGAAAGAGTAGGTCAACCCCCGGTTTTAGGGGAGCTGATCATGGGCATTATTTTAGGCAATCTTGTTTTAGTTGGCGTTCCTTGGTTTGAATCTGCCAAGCATAATGAACTGCTGGAATTTCTAGCTCAACTGGGTGTGGTTATATTATTATTCCAGGTGGGTTTAGAATCGAATGTAACTGAAATGGCTAAAACCGGTTGGCGTGCCTTTTGGGTGGCAGTCGTTGGTGTAACAGTGCCATTCATTTTAGGAACTTACTTAGTGGGTCCTTTAATCATGCCGGGCTTGAGCAACAATGCTTATCTATTTCTAGGCGCGGCCTTGACCGCTACTTCAGTTGGCATTACCAGTCGAGTATTTCAAGACTTGGGTAAACTTAAAATTCCAGAAGCTAAAATTATTCTGGGTGCCGCAGTAATAGATGATGTGCTCGGATTAATCATTTTGGCAGTGGTAGCAGCCATTGCTAAAACGGGAACGGTTAGTGTGACTGAAATTGGTTGGATTAGTCTTAAAGCCGGGTTATTTTTAGTTGGGGCATTAATTGTAGGCAAAACGTTAACGGTTAAAATTAGTGGAGTATTTGCCCTGATTCATGGTGGCCCAGGAATGAAGTTTGTGGTTGCGATTAGTTTTTGTCTGATCTTCGCCTATGTGGCTTCGCTAGCCGAGTTAGCACCTATCGTTGGCGCTTTTGCTGCGGGATTAGTGCTAGAACAGGTGCATTTTCAAGAATATCTTGATCCCAAGATCAACCATGAGATTCGTCAAGCAGTCTATCATGCCGATGCCACTACTCAAGCAGCGGTGGAACAAGTATTATTAACCCACCATGATCACCATTTGGAAGAGTTAATTTATCCACTCGGATACTTTTTAATCCCGCTCTTTTTCATATTGATTGGGATGCAAGTCGATTTACAAACGTTATTTAACCCCAAAGTATTAGGTGCAGCACTTATCATTACGGCAGTCGCATTCATTGGCAAATTGGCAGCGGGTATTGTGGCGGGATCGGTCAATAAATGGATAGTTGGTTGGGGAATGGCACCACGTGGGGAAGTGGGTTTAATTTTCGCTGCAGTCGGGCAACAAATAGGGGTCGTTTCGCCAGAGATGTATTCCATTATTATTATTGTCGTCATCTTCACAACACTTTTTACACCACCAATTTTGACTTATTACTTGAAAAGAACCTAAGATGAGCATTACTGATCTCATTTATCAACATGTTTGTAAGCTGTCAGCAACCGATGCTTTAGAAGTACTTCGTTTCATTGAATTTATCGAATTCAAGCAACAACAAGGTGCTAAACCACCCATTGAAAGCCAGCCAGGAAACATCAATTTGTTGCAGTGGCTCGAAAATTTACCGGCCGGAACTCGATCAGCAGATGAACTTTATCGAGATTTACAAGCATTGCGAAACGAATGGGAATGAAACTATTTTTAGATGCTTGTGCTATTATTTATCTGATTGAAGCTGGTGGTGAACAAGGCTGGAAAACACGCCAATTAGTGAATCAACATCTAAGTGATGGCAAAAAATTGTTTGTTTCTCGTCTCTCTGTATTGGAATGCCGTATTTTACCTTTAAGAAACCAGGATCGTGCTTTGACTGAACGTTATGTTCAATTTTTTGCTTTACCTGAGGTAGAGATTATTGAATTGACAGCAGCGGTCGTTGAACAGGCAACCGTCTTGCGGGTTCACTATCCATTGCGAACACCGGACGCTTTACAGGCAGCTTGTGCGCTGGTAGTGGAAGCAGATAAATTTGTAACGGGTGATCGGCAATTTTCCTGTGTACCGGTATTGAAAGTCGAATTGATCTAAAATAAAAAGGTATAATGAAGCTATTTTAAAGAAGATATCGTGATTGGATTTCATGCGCCTTATAAAAGATCATCTAATCCGTTTGCCTATATTGATCAGAAATATTATGACACTTGATACTCAGGTTAAAATGGCTGAATTTCCCGATCTTAAAAAAACTATCGCCGCACTGATTAAGAAAACGCAAGCGATTTATCTCAGCGATGCTATCCCTTGGGTAATTGGCTATAGCGGCGGGAAAGATTCGACTGCCGCTTTACAATTAGTTTGGTATGCGCTAAAGAAATTGCCCAAGGAAAAAAGAATTAAGCCGGTTTATGTTATCAGTACCGACACGTTAGTTGAAAATCCCATCGTGGCGCAATGGGTTGAACAATCGTTAGTCGCGATGAAGGTAGCCGCTACCAAACAAAATCTGCCTATTTTGCCTCAGCGATTACTACCCGAAGTAACGGATCGATTTTGGGTTAATCTCATTGGACGTGGTTATCCAGCGCCGCGACCGAAATTTCGCTGGTGCACTAGTCGACTGAAAATTAATCCCTCGAATCGCTTTATCAATGAAGTTATTCGTCAAAATGGTCAAGTGATTTTAGTATTGGGTACCCGTAAAGCTGAAAGTGCCGTTCGCTCGGCTAATATGACGAAATATGAACAAGCCAGCACGCGAGAGCAATTAGCAACTCATGCCAGTTTACCCAATAGTTGGATTTATACGCCGATTGCGGAGTGGAGCAATGATGAGGTGTGGCAATATCTCATCGAAGTGAATAACCCGTGGGGATACTCAAATCAAGATCTTTTTAATTTGTATCGCGGTGCCACTAGCGGTGGGGAATGTCCTTTAGTGGTCGATACCAGTACGCCCAGTTGTGGTGACAGTCGTTTTGGTTGCTATGTTTGCACTCTGGTAGAACAAGATAAATCCATGCAAGCGATGATTCAAAATGACGAAGATAAGCAATGGCTGTTACCTTTAATCGAATTGCGTAACCAATGGCTGGATATTAAAGAGGATCGGCAACATCGTGATTTCCGGCGCATGAATGGCAATTTAACCATTTTCAATCAGCGGCTGGTGCATGGACCTTATAAACAAAATTATCGTGAACAACTTTTAACTGCGCTTCTTAAAGCACAACAAACGGTGCGTGAACACGGACCAGCAGCGGTAAAATCACTCGAGTTGATTAGTTTGGTAGAATTAGAAGAAATCCGCCGCATTTGGGTCATGGAAAAACATGAAATTGAAGATAAATTACCTTCTCTTTATGAAGCCGTAACCGGACAAAGTTATCCCGGGAAGCGATTAGAAAACCAGTCAATTTTTAAAGCAGCAGACTTAGAGTTATTAAAAACCGTGTGTCAACCCAGCGGCGATGAAGAAGGATTGCATTTTCAACTCATTCGAGAATTACTCCACCTGGAACAACAATATCGTACCCTCACCCGTCGTGCCGGACTTTATGATGCCCTGGATAAAGCCCTTGAACGTCATGCTTTTAACAATGCTCAAGAAGCAGAAGAATTTGCGTTAAGAAGAGAATTGGCAAGAACTCAAGCTAAACTTGAGCCAACCGATTCTGATTTAACTACTTTACCGTTGTTTCGCTAACAATCGATTTCAGTACAATGGTTAGGTCAATGCCATGAAGTTAAGCATTTCTTCCTCCCCTCCTTGAAAAGGAGGGGTTGGGGGTGGTTAAAAAAACAATTAGCCTAATTTAATAGCCGTGAGATAAAGTATAGTCTCAATAAGAAAACAAAGGAAAATATTCAAAGAATCTCGAACTTGTATTAGCAGAAGTAGGCTGGATTGAGGAACGAAACCCAGCTTATTCTGAGGGCAAAATGAATATTCTAATCTCTCCTCGAAGTTAACATAACCGTGTTTACCGAGTTATAGTGAATATCTTCAATCTGATGTACCTAATCTTCCTTATCACGAACTCATGAATAACCAGACTTTTAGCTGGGTTTCGTTCCTCAACCCAGCCTACATGCTACGTGCTGCTTTTCTCCCCTCCTTACCAAGGAGGGGCTGGGGGTGGTTCAAGGAAAGACGAAATGACTCAACTCAATAACCTAAAATACTTAAAATCAACTCGCAAGAACCTACGAAATGATTCCACCCCTGCAGAAAAACGATTATGGGATAAATTGCGAAATAGCCAATTAGCCGGCAAAAAGTTTCGCCGACAGCATAGCATTGGCAATTACATCCTAGATTTTTACTGTCCTCAACACCAGTTAGCTATCGAATTAGATGGTGATAGCCACTTTACTGAGTCGGGCATGGAATATGATGCTAAACGTACGTCCTTCTTAAACAAGATAGGTATTCAAGTACTCAGATTCACTAATACTGAAGTTTTAGGAAATTTAGAGAATGTATTGGAAAGAATTAGGGTAAACTTAGATAATTACCCCTAACTCCTCCTTGAAAGTAAGTCATTCTCTTTGTACTATACTTCAAAGAGATTAAAGAAATTCACTTTTTTGGAATTTGGAAAGACCGAGAAGACTGTCAAGATGTACTAGCCTATGTGGGTAATTTAAGACAGGGTTGTTTTTAATGTCATTAAGTTAAGCATGATTCTCCCCCTCCTTACCAAGGAGGGGGTTGGGGGGGTGGTTAAGGAAGGAATAAAGATGAATTTACCCATTTCGTTTTGCCAAGGTACTTAATTTTATAACGCATGATTTTTGAAGAATTAATTTTATCCAACTTTGGCATTTACCAAGGTCGCCATGTACTCCAATTAACTTCCTCCGCTCCACCACGATCCATTATTCTCCTCGGTGGACTCAATGGCAGTGGTAAAACCACGTTGTTGGAAGCGTTACAACTCATTCTTTATGGTAAATTTAGCAAATACGCTAATCAAAGTAATCTCGCTTATTTCGACTATTTACGTCAACTGATGAATTATCACGCTGATCCCAGCCAAGGTACCGCACTCGAACTGGCATTTAAGCATTATCGCGAAGGCAAAGAAGAAATCATCCGGGTTCAACGTGCTTGGTCGATAAATAATAATCAGTTCAAAGAAACGGTGGCAGTGCAACGGGATGGCGTTTTCGATCCGGTGATCACCGATCATTGGTATGATTATGTTGAAGAATTCATTCCGGCACGCATTGCTAATTTATTTTTCTTTGATGGCGAAAAAATAGCCGCATTTGCGGATGCCGAGCAGGCAGCGGATCTCCTAAAAACCGGAATTTATGCTTTATTGGGCTTAGATTTAGTGGAACGATTAGTGACAGATTTATTGATGGTCGAACGTAAACGTAAAGCTCAATTGCAATCACAGCTCAGTCGTGAGCAGATTCAATTATTAGCAGAACAACTTAACCAGTTAAAACCACAATTAATCGCTATTGACCAACAACAAACCCAGGTACAAGATCAGTTAAAACAAGCTCAACAAGAACACAATCAATTATTGAATAAATACCGACAGGAAGGTGGAGAACGGGTTGAGCAAAAAACCTTTTGGGAAACTCAATTAGGGATAACGCAGCAAAAACAAGCTCAGCTTGACGAACAACTACGCGAAGTGGCAAGCGGTGAAGCACCCTTACTATTAATTACTGAATTGCTTCACCAAACTGAGGCACAAGCCTGTCGAGAACAGGAAGCGAAGCATAATTGGGAAATTGATACTGCCCTGGCAGAACATAATGCTAAATTACTGCAATTTCTACAACAGCATCGGCTTGCTCAAGCCACGTTAGCCGCAGTAGAAAATTTTCTCGCCACCGCTCAAGTAACCCGTCAACAATCGCTGCAAACGGAATGTTATCTCCAAGTTGATCCAACGATCTTTGCCGGCGTCCAAGCGAGTCAGTTACAATCCATTCAAACCACCGTTCAGGAATTGCTTGCCCAAAGTGAAGATTTACAAGATGAAATTAATCGCTATGAACGCCAACTGCTCAGTATTCCCGATCCCGAACGTTTAGAAGCCATTACTCAACAGCGGCAACAGCTTCAACAAAAAATTGACTCACTGCAATCACAATTAGCGGTACTCGCACAACAACATCACCAACTGCATCATGAAATGACTCGCAAACAGCATGAACTTCAGCAAGCTTATGAAATCGAATCCAAGGAACAATTTACCCATGAAATCACCCAACGCGTGATTAAACAAGCCGAGCAAGCACGCAACACGTTGGCTCAGTTCAATCAAGCGATGCTGACCAAATCGATTCGCCAGTTAGAAACATTAATTTTAGATGGCTTTAGGCAATTGGTTAGAAAAAATAAATTGATCCAAGATATTACCATTGATCCGCATCATTATGGGCTAACACTTTATACTTCAAATCACGAAATATTAACGCCTAAAAGTTTGTCTGCGGGCGAAAAGCAGTTATTGGCGATTTCAATTTTGTGGGGATTAAGTCGGGCATCTGGTTATCCGTTGCCGGCGATTATTGATACCCCACTCAGTCGCTTAGATAGCATTCATCGCAATAATTTAGTTAAGCATTATTTCCCCCAAGCGAGTCATCAAGTGATTTTGTTATCAACCGATGAAGAAATTAATGAAATTCATTATCGTCATCTAAAACCGAATATTGGACGTGAATATCATATTTCTTATCAAGAAGACCAACAAACTTCGGTGATCAATCCCGGTTATTTTTTTTCATACTGATAGTTCGATAGAAATGACTTGGAAAACTTGATGATTTCTTGAATGTATTTTTACCTCGGTGAGAAAAACCCGCCTAGAGGAAGAAAGGTCTAAACATCATCTGGCCTTAATTACCACCTGAAGTTATAGCATTGACTTTTACAGCCCGTGTCAGTATAGTTTATCTAGATTTAGCTGATTCTGGACGACAGGTTATTGAATTATATATAAAGATTTACTATATTCATCTGTGATTCAGATAATTGTCGTCATCTGCACAAAAGATCCGCTGATGTTGAATTCATAACCTTCTTTTCTATCTCACTACCAATATATAACCGATTTAAATTCAACTAAAAAATTTAAGAGCCTCTTTACCATGCATAGCATAGTCTGCATCAAGCAGGTGCCAGATTCGGCACAGATTCGTGTCCATCCGGTAACCAATACCATCATGCGACAGGGCGTGCCAGCTATCATTAATCCCTATGATCTATTTGCGCTGGAGGAAGCGCTGCGCCTCAAAGATCAGTTGGGCGGCACGGTTACTGTGATCAGTATGGGACCGCCGCAAGCTGAAGTGGCGTTGCGTCAATGTCTGTCTTACGGAGCGGACGATGCCATTTTGATTTCCGACCGCGCCTTCGCTGGCGCCGATACGCTCGCCACCTCGTTCGCGCTCGCCGCAGCCCTCAATAAAATTCGCCAGAACATGCCGATCGATGTGATTTTCACTGGCAAACAGACCATTGATGGTGATACTGCTCAGGTCGGCCCGGGCGTAGCCAAGCGACTGGGTTATCAACTGCTAACTTATGTTTCCAAAATTGTCAACCTGGATGTAACGCAGCGCGAAATCATGGTGGAACGGCGTGCAGAGGGTGGGGTACAGAAACTTAAGACTCGCTTGCCTTGCCTCATTACCATGCTGGAAGGTACCAATGAAATGCGTTTTGGCGAAATGGCCGATATGTTTCGCGCGGCACGCTATAACGTAAAAGTATGGGATCGTCTGGCCGCCGGTATTGATGACCTTGAAAAAGTCGGGCTCAAGGGCAGTCCCACCGTAGTCGGCAAAGTATTCGCCCCCAAGCCACGCAGTCAACACGCTGAAATCATTGAAGTCCATGACCATGATCCACGGAATCTGGCAGAAACACTGCTCGCCAAGTTATTTACTCAACATCCTAAAATTGCTCAGGAACTCGCCAAACGGGCGCAACTGTGAGAATGGGTAAGGACTGGCCAGTAGAGGATGCCTTAGCGCAGCGTAACATACCTTTTCAATTCTATATTATTTACTCAACCCCACAAGATTGCTCAAAAATCCGCCAAACCGGCGAGTGAGCCAAAAGGAATCCTGAAATGACAAGCGAAGCGCCCCCAAAACCAATGCGCAGAAAAGTCGCAGTCGATCCGCGCTTTGCCCATTACCGGGGCGTGTGGGTATTTATCGAAAACGAGCGCGGTCAGGTACATCCGGTGTCCTGGGAACTACTGGGTGAAGGCCGCAAGCTGGCAAACACACTCAGTGTCCCACTCGCGGGTGTCGTCATGGGTACTCCGGTAGAACGAACACGCCAAATTTGCCAGGAAACTTTCCATTATGGCGCAGATCTCTGTTATTTAGCCCAAAGTGACGTGTTAACCGATTATCGCAACGAACCCTATACCCAATGTCTCACTGATCTGGTCAATACCTATCAACCCGAAATTTTAATGCTGGGTGCTTCCACCCTAGGACGTGACCTAGCCGGTTCGGTAGCAACGACGTTGGCAACGGGTCTCACCGCCGATTGCACCGAACTGGCCATTGATCCAGAATCACGTTGCTTGGCAGCCACCCGCCCAACATTCGGTGGTTCGCTGCTCTGTACTATCATGACCCAGCGTCATCGCCCCCAGATGGCAACAGTGCGACCGCGAGTGATGGCCATGCCAGACCCCGATGTGAATCGCAGCGGACAGATTATTGAACAGGCTTTCGCCATGCCGGAAGCGACCATTATCACTAAGGTACTGGAGTTTATTCCTGATGATATGAGCGGTAAGCCCAATTTGGCCTTTGCTGACATTATCGTAGCGGGCGGACGCGGCTTGAAACGTGCAGAAAATTTCCAATTAGTCTGGGATCTAGCACAATTATTAGGCGCTGAAGTGGGTGCTTCGCGTCCCGTGGTGCAAGCGGGTTGGGTAGAACCAGATCGCCAGGTCGGCCAGTCGGGCAAGACGGTGCGTCCTAAACTCTATATCGCCATCGGCATTTCCGGTGCCGTACAGCATCGCGTGGGTATGGAAGGTTCAGATGTCATTATCGCGATTAATAATGATCCGAATGCACCGATTTTCGATTTTGCTCATTATGGTATCGTCGGTAATGCTATGCAAATTGTTCACGCGTTGACCGAAGCTTTCCGCGTGCAGTTAGCGCAAATTCGTCAGGCCAGTTAATGATTCAGGAACTGGCGTAGGTTGGTTAGACTGAACCAAGTAAACCAATGTTTTCGTTCCCACACGCTTTTAACCCTGGCATGAATTGGAGTTCGCTGACGCTCACGCTGATCATGCCTGACGACATGATATATATTATATATTGATTGATAAGGAGCCAACCTCATGGCCGAAAAATTTGATGTGATTGTGATTGGTGCCGGCATGGCCGGCAATGCGGCGGCGTATACCTTAGCCAAAGCGGGCTTTAGCGTTCTGCAATTAGAGCGTGGTGAGTATCCTGGTTCAAAGAATGTGCAGGGCGCAATTCTGTATGCCGATGCGCTGGAAAAAATTATTCCTGATTTCCGTGATGATGCGCCGCTGGAACGTCATCTGATCGAACAGCGCGTCTGGGTTCTCGACGACGAATCTTATCTTGGCGGCCATTACCGTTCTGAGGAGTTCAACCGCCAGCCTTACAACCGCTACACGATTATCCGTGCACGTTTCGACAAGTGGTTTTCCAAGAAAGTGCAGCAAGCGGGCGCACTGGTAATTTGCGAAACCACGGTCAATCAATTGTTGCTGGACAATAATTGGGTCGTTGGCGTGCACACGGATCGCAAAGGCGGTGAAATATTTGCCGACGCCGTGATTCTGGCCGACGGTGTGAACTCGTTGTTGGCTAAAAAAGCTGGTTTTCACCCGGAAATCCGGCCCAGTGACGTAGCCCTGGCAGTCAAGGAAATCCATTTCTTTCCCCAGGAAGTGATTGAATCGCGCTTTAATATTGGCAAAAACGAGGGAGTAGCTATTGAAATGGCGGGCAAGATTTCCGCCGGCATGATGGGCACGGGTTTTCTCTACACTAACCGCGATTCGATTACGCTGGGTATCGGCTGTATGTTGTCAGACTTCAAACAGCAATCCGTGACGCCTTATCAACTATTGGAGCGCATGAAGGCGCACCCGGCCATCAAACCGCTGATTGCCGGTGGCGAAATGAAGGAATACGCTGCCCACTTGATTCCTGAAGGGGGCTATAATGCGGTACCACCGGTCTATGGCAATGGTTGGCTACTTGCTGGCGATGCCGCGATGCTCGTCAATGGTCTCCATCGTGAAGGTTCTAATCTAGCAACGGCTAGCGGTCAATTGGCTGCGCAAACCTTAATAGAACTAAAAGCCGCCGGTAAACCTTGGAATGCACGCAATCTGGTGTTATACCGTAAAAAGCTCGATGCCAGTTTTATCATGAAGGATTTGAAAAAATATCGCCGTCTGCCAGGTATTTTTGAGCAGAATAAACACTTTTTCACCCTCTACCCAGAATTATTGAACCACACTGCCCATACCTTGATTAAAGTGGATGGCCTTGATAAGAAAAGTAAAGAACAAGCGATTCGCCGGGAGTTTGTCACCAAACGTTCGCTGTTGGGCTTGCTTGGCGATGCCTTCAAGATGTGGCGGGCGTTTGAATAAAGCAGGAACTGAACGATGCAAGTAAAAGTCGAGGAAAAACTTTATCAGAACCGTTACCGAATCGATGCCGGACGGCCGCACATCACTATTAAAGAGCCGCAAACTTGTGCTGCGCGTTGCGCGCTGCATCCCTGTACCATCTGTTGTCCAGCAGGTTGCTACACCTTGGAAGGGGATGGTCGTGTCGTGCTAATAACGGATGGCTGTCTGGAGTGCGGCACCTGCCGTATCATTTGTGACGAACATCACAATATAATATGGGAATGGCCGCGCGGCGGCTTTGGTATTTCATTTAAATTCGGTTGAAGGAAGCCCGTATGAAGAATAATAACATTCACCGTTTTCTCGCCCATGCTGTACGCCTGGAGGCCGATTCGGCGCAGCGTTTTGACGAGCTTGCTGATGCCATGCAAACTAGCGGTAATCATGAAGTCGAAAGTTTTTTTCGCAAGATGGCACATTTCTCGCGACTGCATCTGGCGGAAGCGACTGCCCGCGCCGGCCTAGGCCACGCGCCGCAACTTTCCCCAGAAGAGTACCAATGGCCTGACGAGAGTAGCCCAGAAGCATCCGATTGGATCGGTGTTGATGGTTTAATTGATGTTAGCTATGCACTACAAATGGCGCTGGCTGGAGAACAACGTGCCTGTCAGTTTTATACTGCCATTGCCGCTACCACCTCTGATATTCGGGTACGCCAAATGGCTGAAGAATTCGCTGTTGAAGAAAGCCAACATGTCGCCGAATTAGAAAAATGGATAGCACGTTTTAGCGAGCGTAGGGCATAAAATTTTCTAGTTCCTATGTTTAGAAGCCATTACTCAACTATCAATCCCGGTTATTTTTTCCATGGCGGTGTATGACTATTGAAACCGTTCGATTATCGGAGAAAGCGAAAACCCAACTTATTTTACTCAAACGGAAAACCGGTATTCAAAATTGGAATGTGCTGTGTCGATGGGGTTTTTGTTTTTCATTACGACAACCTTCCATACCTCCGCTGGAAAAAATTTTAACTGATAGTTCAATAGAAATGACTTGGAAAGTATTTGCCGGTGCTCATCCGGAACTTTACTTCGCGTTGTTAGTGCAACGTTGTCATCAGGATGGCTTAGAACTGTCTGATAAAATTCTTACTGAACAATTTAAATTACATTTGCATCGAGGAATTGCCTATTTGGCAACTCATTCTAAGTTAACAAGTATCGCTACGTTACTTCATTTAATAATCGATAGGTGAGTTGAGCGAGTTTTTTTAGGCACATTGGTTGGTACCATAACCGAACGACTACTGTACCATTCGATGCGTTTACAGGCTTGGGCAAAGTTTTCGACTATTACGGATAGATATTCCGAGCGTCGGTAAACCGGCGGCTTGAGTTTCACTTGTTCATAACGGATGGACAAGGTCACGCTGTTGCACACCTTACCTCGCTAAATTGTTTATCTCCATCAAAAGTTTGGAAGAAAAATGGAATACCTTAGAAAGGGCTTGTATAATAAACTATATATGGGGCATACAGATTTTTTTAATCGGTGTTTGAGATAAGTTTTGCGATCAAAATAAATAAGTGCAGCACATACTAATCATTCCCCTCATTTACTTTTATCCGGGTAGGCAATGCCCACCCTACTGGGTTTATTATTGCAAACATTGTTGTACGGGTTAGATCTGGGTTTAAATTAAAGGAATAGAGTTAATCATGCCGAATAAAGCCTTTTTTCTTATGCGCTTAAATGAACATATTCAATATCTTAAAAAAATAGAAGCCACTTTAGCCGGGAAAGAAGACTTCCAAGGTAGCAGTCACTATGATTGTCAACTGGGTCAATGGCTTTACGGCACTGGGATTCAAGAAGTGGCTGACTTACAAAATAAACAAGCGCAGCAAATTTTTAATAGTTTATTTGAACCTCATGAACGGTTTCATCTCGTGACTCAACAACTATTAGAAAAACAATCCACCCTGGATAAACCTTCAATCCAATTAGCGATAACTGAAATGCATAAGCTTTCGCAAATACTTTCACAACAATTATTAGCACTGGATGCTTTGGCGATGGCCAAAGAAAAAAATGAGAGCTAATAAGGGGTTATCCATTATTGTCAGTGCCACTTTGGATTTAAATTAGGTTAATTATGCGAATTAAAACTCGTTGGAATAAGCGTGCTCAAGAACAATCACTGGAAAATATTGCCGGTGCTTTAAATATGGTCAGTTGGAAGATAGCAACCCAAAGTGTGCTCGAATTAGAGAACCAGGGTTACCAAACGAACAGTAATGCTCACCGGCTGCAAATTATTGGTGAATTTCTCGCTTTTTTACTTCAAGTAGCTGATCGTCTGGCTTATCAACAATTAACCGAGGAAGAACGACAACGGTTGATTACCGCTTTAGCTGACAGTATGATCCATACTTTTGTTGATAATCAACGGGATGTATTAGGTCAAGGTGATGAATACCGTCAGCAATTTATCCAGTTATTGAATCAACGCGCTGAAGATTATGCTGAACTGAGTTTTCATCACAATGAAGCCGGTTTTGATTTTTTACGTTATTTTGGCGAACAAGTCGCGACGATTATGGAAGACAAACATTTTGTTAGCCAACAGATTATGGACGTCACTGGACCACAGGCAATTACCACTGTTAAACAAGCCATGGCAGGTTTATTCAGTTAGTCGGTTCTGTCGTCAGCTTGATAAGATTTGAACCGAGAGTTATTTAAATAATATTATTAATTAGGTTGTTACAACCGATTAGCTACTAATAATCTACCTTTTTTTTCATAGGAATTCGCTTCAAAATTGACATAATTCACGACCGGTGAACACAGTTCTTCAAATGTTTTTGCCATAGTACGATTTCTACCAGCGGCTTTCGCTTCATAAAGTGCGATATCCGCCACCCTAACCAGTGCTTCCGGTGACCATTCTGAAGAGGGTACTACGCTAGCAATACCGATACTGAGCGTAACATATTCATTAACAGCCGATTGGTTATGAACAATTCTCAGTTTTTCGAGTTCGGTTTGAATGGTATTAGCGACATGAAAAGCACCGTCAATAGTGGTATTGGGTAAAATAGCGGCAAATTCTTCTCCACCATAACGTGCGACTAAATCTGCTGGACGTTTAACAATTTGATCAATCATTTTAGCAATTTTACGTAAACACTCATCTCCCACTGGATGACCATAGGTATCATTGTATAATTTGAAATAATCAATATCACACATGATTAAAGATAAAGGCAAATGATCACGTTTGAGTCGACGCCACTCTTGCACAAAACATTCGTTGAATTGACGACGATTAGCGATTTGGGTTAGCTCATCTAACCGAGCCAGGTATTGTAAGGCTTGATTAGCTTTACGCAAGGCTCTTTCCTTGGTTCGTAATTCTTGTTGCAAATTATAAATACTGAGATGATTTTTAATCCGAACGAGCATTTCTTCTTGATGCACTGGCTTAGTCACATAATCAATGGCACCGAGTTTAAATGCTTTAATTTTGCTGGGTGTATCGGCTATGCTCGTGACAAAAATGATGGGAATATCTTTGGTATTCAGGTTGGTTTTGAGTCGGCGACAAATTTCAAAACCATCCATGTCGGGCAATACTGCTTCTAAGATAATTAAGTTGGGCATCTTATATTCAGCTAATTGTAAAGCAGTTTCGCCGCTCTGAGCGATTATCACTTTAAACTGATGAGTGGTAAAAAAATTGAACCACACCCGAGTATTTTCGGACATCTCATCCACCATAAGAATGGTGGGAAATGATTGCATTGTCATATTAAATACCTACCCTACATAAACAAATTAATTTATTGAAAAAAGCGATTTTCATCATTTATGGCTTTTTACCTTAAATTGACTATTTTGGTCTAACCCTAACCACTTTTTGTATAGTACCATTCCTAGGTCACTCTTTAAATAGGATTGCAATAGACTTTACTTTATTTCTTTTGGAAAACCAATCTCATTCGCTTTGGGAAAAGTCACCCTAAACGTTGCACCTTGCCCGAGTTGACTTTCACACTCCACTTTGCCATTCATCGCTTCAACTAATTTTTTAACAATGAACAAACCTAAACCGGTTGAATGTTCTTCTCCGGTCGGCTTAGGCGTTAAGCGACAAAATTTACTAAAGAGTTGTTGCTGATCTTCTACACTCAAACCCGGACCTTCGTCTTGTATCTCCAAGTGGATTTCATTTTCGTCTTGACTCAGGCGGCTGGTGATATTTTTGCCTAGGGGTGAATATTTAATCGCATTGGAAACTAGATTATCCAATATTTGACGGATCGCGATATCATCAACTAAAACCAGGTAAACCATTTTCTGAGCTTGGAAATGCAACTTAATGTCCTTATTTTGTGCTCTAACCTGATAATTATTAATAACTAGGTTTACTGCCTGATATAAATTGAGCAGACGCAGTGAGAGTTTCAGTTGATCACTTTCAATGACATTGACATCTAATAAATTCGTTATTAACTCATACATTTGATGAGAACTGATGGCAATCATCCGCGCAAAACTAATCACTTCTTGGATAGCTTCTGTTATTGAAAGACCTTCTTCAAAAGAGGTTTGAATCAGATCAGCTAATCCTTGAATCGATGACAAGGGATTTTTTAAATCATGTGCAGCAATCCCTAAAAATTCATTTTTTTCCTGATTAAGTCTAATTAAGGCTTGGTTAAGTTGTAACAGTTCGGTGTTTTTTTGTTGTAATTCTTGAGTGCGATCCGCTACTTTGGCTTCGAGATGTTGCCGATAAGATTCCAGGAGTAGCAAATCAGAATAGGCTCGCAAGCTAGCGGTAGTCAAGGTTAAGAGTTTAGTACGACTTAATTCGGTTTTATTGGCATAATCATTAATTTCATATTTAAAAATGATTTCTTCTTCCGGCGCATAACCGGGTTGACCGGTACGTAAAATAATCCGCGTAAACCGATCTTTTAACGTTTCCCGAACATAACGAGCTAATTGTAAGCCGGCATCGTTACTCTCCATAACGACATCCAAAAATAAGATAGCAAAAGTGGATTTTTGTTGAAGTAACAATTTAGCCTGTTCGGCAGAATACGCGCTCAATAAAGTCACCGACTTACCTTCATAGACATAATCGTCTAACACCAAGTGGGTGATTTGATGGATATCTTCTTCATCATCAACCACCAGAATGCGCCAAGTATCGGGGTTAGATTCGATAGCAGGACCAAATTGCGGTGGTGAAAATAACTGCTGTTCCGAATCAATCTGAGTTGTGGCAGAGTCTGCCACTCGATTAGGCTCATCAGCAAACAATTTATCTGCTAACGAGGAGTTAGAATCGGCAAACAGATCATCATCTTCTTCATTGGTTAAGTTTTCAACCGCAGCAAAGAGATGAGTTGTGGTTGAACTCGGTAAAATCGAATCTTCTGCCAAATCTGATTCCATCTTACCAGAAGGGACAAGGGTATCTTCTTGGAAAAGTGGGTTATCTTTGGGTGAAATCATCTATCCATTCTCTTGTAGGCAAGCAACAGCGGGACCAATTCATTTATTCATAAAACCGGATAACGATTTATTGGTTAACCAATCGTGCATAACATTGTTATTTATTCATCTTTTAACCATAGCTTTTAAAATAGTACTGGGACGTTGGGTTGTTCTATTTAGTTTAAATCCCTCTTAAGCCCTCGTATTAAAAGGGTTCTCCAACGAGTCCCACCTCGGTTGCAAACCAGATCTATTTTAATAGGATAGTCAATTATGGCTATCGTTATCAAGTATTCGTTGGAATATCAATCGTAAAAGTACTTCCTAAACCCTCTACACTCTCACAACGGATAGTGCCTTTGAGTTTATGAGTGACTAAATTATAAACAATATGTAACCCTAAACCAGTTCCACCCGCTTGACGGTTAGTCGTAAAAAACGGTTGAAAAATTTTATCGATAATATCCGGAGAAATTCCTTTACCATTATCGGAATAATGTAACACTAAGCGTTGGGCTGATTTCTCTACTAAAGCGGGGCCAGTTTCTATAGTCACTTCAATGGTAATCAGTCCGGCGGCACACTGTTGAAAACCGTGGCGCATGGAATTGATAACCAAATTCGTTATAATTTGCGATAATGCGCCAGGATAACTGGATAATTTAATTTCGGCTGGACAATTAACTTCAATTTGGTGAGAGGTGTTTTTGAATTCGGGTCTTAAACTGGTAATAATCTCACTGAGATATTCTTTCAGTGCAAAAGTACGCTGTTGTTCACTCGATTGATCTACGGCGACTTGTTTGAAGCTTTTAGTTAACTCAGCCGCCCGAGTTAAATTTCTTAACAGCAGTACACTACTTTGGTGAGCCGAGTTTAAATATTTCTCTAAATCAGTACGAGTCATTTTGCCTTCTTTATACAAATTAGCGAAATCTTTAGTCAATTTATCTAATTGCGAAGCCGCCGTTACCCCAACGCCCACTGGCGTATTAATTTCATGAGCGACGCCGGCGACTAAATTACCTAATGCCGCCATTTTTTCTGACTCAACTAACTGTGCTTGTGTGGTTCGTAGTTGATGTAAAGTCACTTCAAGTTCCGCTTTTTGTGCCGCAATGGTTTGCGTTCTTTCCTGAACTTTTTCTTCTAAGTTATTATATAAATAAGCATTTTCTATAGAAATCGCAATTTGTGAAGATAATAAATTTAATACCTCCACCCGTTCTGCTGTAAAAGCACCTCGAGCGACCTGATTTTCCAAATACAAAATACCATTGAGTTGACCTTGGTTGAGAAGTGGCAGGCACAAAATTGATTTGGGTTGCACTCTTTGTAAATAAGCATCATGAGCAAATGGGTCTATCATCGTCGCATCCGTTAAAATCACCATTTGATGACTACGAAGGACATAATGGATAATGCTAATAGCCAGTTCCTCACTTTGTTCAAAGGGTAAAGAAGATGACACCTCAATATTGTGGGTTTGCTGTTCAAGCGATTCCGTGGAAAGTACTGCTTTGGCTTCAATCGCCCAAGTCCCTTTTTTATGTTTATCTAAAATTAAGAAACCTATTTGTGCCCCGGCATTTTCAATCACGGTTTTCATTAACTTTTGCAATAACTGCGAAAGCACAATTTCACCGGCGAGGGTTTGCGACGCTTTCAGTACCGCCGCTAGATCGAGTACACTGCTTTGAGTTTGTCCAGTAGTCGTTGATAACCGCGTCGTCGTTTTAGTCCACTGAGTTGCTATTGGTCCATTCAACTCTAGATACTGACTATAACGTTGTTCTAAATCTTTTACTTTAGCCAGCGCACCCCAACGTTGGTAAGCATAATGCGCTTCCTGCAAGCAACAACGAGCCAATTGATTTTGGTTTCGGTGCAGATAAAATCGACCCGCCAACTCATAAGCTAAGGCTTCCTCGTGGAGATAACCATGCTTATGTGCGGTGACTATGGCTTGCTCATAGTATTCTCTCGCTTCTCCATACTGTTCTAATACTCGCGCTTGTTCAGCCTTGATGAGATAAAATTTATGTAAATAATTCATCGGGGCATGTTCAGCCCATTTCTTCATATTAGCTTGATTAGCTGAAACTTTTTCGCTGATTTGTTGTTGTTCTTCTGGAGAAGCTTCCTCAAAAACCGCCAACCGCGTTAGGGAATCATAAAAATAAGCCGGGGGGGCAAAAAAAGTAGTAGCGGCATTAACAATACAACTTTCTAATTTAATAGCGGTCAATAATGCGATTTTAAATTGATAGAATTGATAACATAACGTCATTTTTTGGGTATAAAGAAACATTAACGAACTATTATTATTCGTTTCAATATGCAGTGGTTCCATAACTGCTTCATCGTACACTTCACCACTTAAAATATAAGGTATGGCACTTTTTCCCTGTAAATTTAACACCGCTTGCCAATGAATTTTCAGCCACTGTAAGGTCATTTCTTGTTTCATCTGTGCAATCGCTTGACCATATTTGCTCATCTCTTGTTCAACTTCCATGAGTGGCATACCCAGATAATATTTAATAATAACAGCCGATTCGGCGGCATTAGCGGCAGCGGTAAAATCACCGGTTTCCTGTCCACTTTGATAGGCTTCAAAATAAGCGGGTATGATAGCAGCGAGTGGTTCTTTCAGATGTCTAACAAATCCACAAAATAAATATGTATTAGCTTTAAACCGCTTGGTATCAAAGTGTTCCACTACTTGTACTGCGAGTTGACTTAATTGATAAGCCAGGTCAATATGACCTATATTAGCAATTAGAAAACTATAATTAGCATACGCACAAGCGGATTCGGGTGCATTCCCGTAATCCATTGATAAGTTAACTTGTTGGCAGATCATGAGTGGCATCAATTGATACATCGCAATATAAGTGGCATTAATTAAGCTGGTCATCATTTGAATAGCCGCTAATGGAATAGGATCAGTCATCGCCGGTAATTTGATCAACTCACTGACGGTTATGGATTCTAAGCGTGATTGCGTTGCTTGGATTGCTTCGGTCACATCTGCTGGTGAAGGTTGTTTAGGGAAATGAATACCTAAAAGTTCTAGCACCTGTAACCCCGTTTCGACAGCCGCTAAAAAATGAGTTCTGGCGGTATAAGCTTGAATCCTGATTTCATAAGCTTTGGCTTTATCTATTAAGTTGTGACTGGTGGCTAAAATCGTTTCCAGCAACCGTTCCATGTCTTCAAAATGACCCATTAAATAGGCGGCTTCGGCGGCTTCAACAAACAGCGCTAAAGTTAACTGATACTCTTGTTGCCAACTGTGGGAGGGGAGCAATTTTAATCCCTGATTTAAATATTCAAAAGCGGAATTATAAGCCGCTGATAATTTAGCTTTTTTACCCGCTTGTAAATTTAACTGGGCTAATTGAGTCCGCTTGGTATCTGTTTCAATCCGTTGATAACCTTGGTTTAATTGATTGGTAATTTCAAATAGATTTTGTTCTAGTGTCGCCGGTGAAGTATGCTGTAACAACAGTTGTCCCAATTGCCAATGCACGACTTGTCTTTCGATTGGCGGAATGAGTGAATAAACCGCTTGCTGAATCCGATCATGCGCAAATTTATAAACCGCGACCACTTGCTCAGCCAGACCGACAATTTCTAATTCCATTAATCGGTAAGTTTCATTGAGGGGAATAATTAAACCGTCTATGAGTGCGGCTCGTAAGGCAGTAGCCACCTGCCAAGCCGGTTGTTCTGCGACAATAGCTATCCGCGCTAAATCAAATTGGTTACCGAGACAAGCGGCTAACTTCAATAAATTAACCGTTGCGGCAGGCAATTTTTGAACTTTACTCGCCATCAATTCCACGACATTATCGGTTATTTGTTGAGCCTGAATTTGTTCTAATTGCCATTGCCAATGACCGTATTCGTAATTGAAAGTCAATAAGTTATCTGTATGAAGTGATTTCAAAAATTCATTGACAAAAAAGGGATTACCATCGGTTTTACCTTGGATTAACTCCGCCAAGGGTTTAGCAACACTAGGCTGACAATGCAGCGTTTCCGTCACCAATTGATTGAGATCAGGTAATTTTAACGGTGACAAAGTAATTGAGTTAATCGTGACCTGAGCTTGATTTAGTTCTGCTAAAGTCAGCCGAAGTGGATGAGTTGCACTGACTTCATTATCTCGATAAGCACCTATAAACAGTAGATAATGGCTATTTAGCTCGATCATTAACAATTTAATCAGTTTCAAAGAGGCACTATCTGCCCATTGCAAATCATCCAAGAAAATAACTAAGGGATGTTCCGGCTGAGTAAACACCTGAATAAAGTTTTGCAAGAGCAGATTGAAACGATTTTGTGCTTCTACCGAACCTAAAGTGGAGATGGGAGGTTGGGAACCAATAATTTGTTCTAGCTCGGGTAAAACCTCGATGATAATTTGCCCATTGTTACCCAAAGCCGCTAATAATCGCTGGCGCCATTGAGTTAATTTGACTTCACTTTCAGTCAGTAAGTAACCCATTAACTGACGAAAAGCTTGTAGAAAAGCGGCATAAGGAATATGGCGCTGCAATTGGTCAAATTTACCGGCAATAAAATAGCCACGCCGATGTGTCAAGGGTTTATAAATTTCTTGGATCAGGGCTGATTTACCGATACCCGCATAACCGGCGACCAACATTAACTCACTTTTGCCCTGACTAACTCGTTCTATAGCCGCTGTTAAGGTCGCAATCTCAACCGCTCGCCCATATAACTTTTGAGGAATATCAAACCGTTCGGAAACATCTGCAGCACCCAGCGGAAAATCCATTATTTCGGATTGCTGTTGCCATTGCTGTAGACAATTTTCTAAATCGGCTTTAAGACCCGTAGCGGATTGATAACGATCTTCCGCATTTTTAGCCATTAATTTTAAAATAATATCAGCAAGTACTGGCGGAATATCGGGTTGCACTTGATGGGGTGGCATTGGCACTTTAGCCAAGTGACAATGCACTAATTCGAGAACATCATCGGTTGCAAAAGGTAACTGACCGGTTAATAATTCATAAAAAGTGACTCCCAATGAATAAAAATCGGTTCGATAATCGATAGCCCGATTCATGCGACCGGTTTGTTCCGGCGATAAATAAGCGAGGGTTCCTTCTAATAAATTAGGATTACGAAAAGTGGTGTTTTCACGGGATAATTTGGTTGAAATGCCAAAATCAATTAGTTTAATTTGTTGAGTGGTTGGGTTAAGTAAAATATTAGCTGGATTAATATCTTTATGAATCAAGTAACGTTGATGAAGTTGGCTAATAATAACAACAAGTTGAATAGCGAGTTGCAGAAAATGGGTGACTGATAATTGCCCAGCTAAATTGAGTCGCTCTAACGATTGGGCACCAAAATCCTCCAATACCATGACCCAATAATTTTGCTCAGTGACTAAATCATAAACGGTTATTATATTAGGTAATTCTTTTAATTCATTGAGAATTTTATATTCGCGTTGAAACCGAGCGATCTGCTCTGGTGGTGGTGGGTAAGCCGGTTGTAAAACTTTAAGGATCACCGACTGATTATCAGTTTGCCGATAAGCACGATAGATATGAGAATTATTACTTTTATATAATTCATCAACGAGTTGGTAACCGGAAATCATGATCATCATAATTTACTTTTATTAGGGAATTAAAAATAAAGACATTTAGAAATATATTACCAAATAAAAAAATCTGCTGCTGCTAAGTTTTGATTGCCATTAGCTATTTTTTAATATTCTCAGTTACTTTCTTTAAAAACACCTTAAAACGACTTTATTTGGTATTATCACTGCACTCATGTAACATTTATTTCATTTTGAACAAGATTAAACGGATTATTAGGATAGACCGGATGGCTATGACACTCAATTCTCAAGAAATAAGGTCTCTGGCACAACGAGGTGAACTTTATCGCCAACAAGGTCAGTATACCCAAGCAATTGATAATTTTAATCAAGTGATTGAACATGATCCCCATCATGCGTGGGCATTTGCTCACCGGGGTGTGACTTATCGGCAAATAAAAAACTATCAACTAGCCTTAGCGGATTTCAATCAAGCGCTCTGTTTGAAACCAGATTATGCGTGGATTCTTATTCATCGTGCTTATCTATACAGCATGAAAAAACAATATGATGTCGCCCTGCTTGATTTTGATAAAGCCATGAGTATTAACGATAATATTCTGCCATACCCATTGGGAGAACGCAGCCTATTGTTAAGTTATCTTGGACGCTATACAGAAGCGATTGATTGTTGTCTCCAAGGATTGCAAGAAAATTCAGGGGATTACATTAGCGCTTATAATCTAGCCGTCGTTAAAGCTTACTGGCAGGGATCGGCACCACTGGAAATTAATCAAGCACGAGCGCTGTTACAAACTTTGATGGATACAGCCCCCGATCGGGCGGGTATTCTTTATCGCTTAGGCGGTTTGGCAGCACTGGAAAATCAACTTGAGCAAGCCTTAAACTACCTTCAACCCGCCCTAATTTTAGCCGAAGAACCACGGGAATTAGTGCATCACGATTTGGCTTGGTGGCGATGGCGTGCGGATCCTCGATTTCAAGCCGTCATTATGCAGGAGTATGAACGTTGACCAACACCAAATTGAGCATAACTCAGCTTCAGCAAGCTATCATCGCTCAGCCGAATAATCATCAATTACTGGCTCAACTGGGTGAATTATACAGTGCCCAACAGCAATATGAATTAGCACATCATTATTTCAACGAGGCGATTCAACGTCAGCCGAACTACTATTGGGCAATGGCTCACCAAGGCGAAACCTATCGCTTACAGGGAAATTATGCAGCCGCTTTAACTCATTTTAATCAATCTCTTACCCTAAAAGCCAATTATGTGTGGGCAATTGCACATCGGGGGATGACGTATCGTCTAATGGGAAAAGCTTATTATACACTGGCACTCACTGATTTTAATCAAGCGCTTCAATTAAAGCCAGATTATGCTTGGGCGATTGCTTATCGTTGTCGAATTTATGATTTATTAAGATGTTACCAAGAAGCACTGATCGATTTCGATAAAGCTATTGCACTTGACCCCAATTTATTTGATAATAAACATAGTGAACGGGGTATGCTACTCAGTTATTGCGGTCGGTATGAGGAAGCGATTACCGCTTGCCAACAGGCGTTACAAGAAAATCCGTGCGATCATTTTGCCTTATATAATATAGCTGTGTTCAAAATGCGGTGGCAAGGTTTATCTCGAGCACAAACAGAAATTGAAACTGCGCGGGCGACTTTGCAAGCGGCTTTAGACACTCCCGATCGAGGCATCGTTTTGTACCGATTGGGCGGATTAGCGGTGTTAGCCGGACATACCGAGTTGGCATTACAATTTCTGCAACCGGCGATTTTACTCGATCAAACAGCGATTGACTTTGCTCTCCATGATATAGCTTGGTTAGAATTACGTGATCACCCGCAATTTCAATCATTAGTCGTTGAAAAATAGTCATTTTTAAGCGATCCTTCTGGAGGAGAATTATTATGAGTAATGAGCAAGAAAATTTAAGAATAATAAAAGAACTTGAAAAAGATATTCAAGAAGGTAATCTAGATGGTTTAATGAGTAAGCTAGCAGAAGATGTTGTTTGGAATATACCCGGTCCATCCCTCTACCCTTTTGCTGGATGCTATCGTGGTCATGAGCAAATAAAAAACGTTTTTGCTATGGCGGCGGCGATTCAGACAGAATCTATCGAACCCAAGGAATTTATTGCACAGGGTAATAAAGTCGTGGTACTCGTTGCTACTCGAATCCAATTCAAAACTAACAATCGAGTGGTTGATCTTGAAACCTGTCATGTTTTTACACTTCGTGCTGGAAAAGTAATAGAATTTTTAGATTATATGAATATTTAACGGGTTCCATTCAAAAAATATCGAAATATATTAAGGAGGTGAAACACAAAAAAACAAATGAGGTGATGTGGTACGGTTATTATCAATAGTTTTAACTTGAGAGAGGATTTTTATGCCTTCAGATAACAAAGCTCTAGACCACGCTTATCAAGGCGAAATTTACCGCATGATGGGTATTCAAGGTCAAGTGCAGGATTCCAAGAGACCTTTTGAGGATGCCATAAGTGAATTTGACCAAGCGATTAAAGCTGATGAAAAGTACGCCTGGGCGTATGCTCATCGGGGTGCGACTTATTTCCAACTGGCTTTATTAGCAAAAGCGGATTGTGTTGAATATAACAACGCACTAGACGATTTTAACAAAGCGATTAGCTTAAACGCTAAATATAGTTGGGCTTATGCGCAAAAAGGGGAAACCTATCGGTGGTTAGGAATTAAGTACTTTTCATCTTCTTCAATAAAAGAGTTTGAAAATGCTCTCGAGGCTTTCAACAAGGCAATTGAATTAGCACCCGATTATGCTTGGGCTTATGCACACCGAGCAGCAGCACGACGATTCTTATTTCAAACCAATGATGGACCACCACCGAATTTAATTCAAGATTCCATTACTGATTTGAATAAAGCGATTGAGCTTAATTCGAATTATGCTTGGGCTTATGCCTATCGAGCGGTATTTTACCGCCTGAACTCTTCTTCTGACAAAGCCTATGAAAACTTAGAAGAAGCTTCTCGTCTTAATCCAGAGGTATTTTACAATTATCTCGAACCAGAAGCGATTGAACGTAAATCCCATCCGATTCATCGAAAGAAAGGGTTTGTATTTTTTTCAGCAGATCAGGTTAATTTAGCTCAACAACGATTAGTAAAAACAGCAGATGATCCATTTGCTTTGTATATTATTACCCTATCGAAATTTTCCCAAGGTGGTTTTGCTGCTATACAAGAAGAACTCAAAAAGGGACGGAAAATGAGGATTTTCTAATCATTTTCTGGATTAAATTGTTTGTATTGTTTGTCATGCAAGAACTTAATTCTATTAAGTTAGAATGAGTTAAGTTAAATCCTGGACCATAACCCACTGGAGGTAGCTATAATATGGCTAACTTACTTCACTTTTTGACCGATTTAGCGGTTAATCCCGCTAAACAAATGACTTTTATAAAATATCCTCATACTGTTATGACGGCTGCAGGACTTTCTCAAATGGAACAAACCATTATTGAGAGTAAGAATCGCCGTCAGATTAGCTCTATTTTTGCTGATACACGGGTTCCTATGGCGAGTGTTTGTGGTGATCCCGGTCCAGATCCTTTACCCGACCCCGATCCAAACTAAAGAATAAACGTTGATACTTTTCAATGATACGGTGTTATGTAGGCAATGAATACTACACACTGTATCATCAACTGCTTTGCATACGGGGACAATTAGCTCATTTGAGCTATATGTAGAACTTAGTAACGAAAAAATAATCCCTCACTGTTCACGCGAATAATTAACTCATCAATTCAATTAAAAACAATATGCTATCACTTAAAGGTATTTATCAAGATGGACAAATTCAATTAGAACAGCTAGGTAGGGTGGGCAAAAGCGAAGCGTTGCCCACCAAAAGGTTGTTTATTGTCTCACCACCAAGTTAACCAAGTCCTCGTATTCAAAATATCCAAACAGTGCAATTTTTTATATTTAGGGTGGGCACTAACATTTTTCGTCGTCTGGAATGTCTAACACTCGATTGTCAAAGGTAATTAAACAGGTTTCTTTAATATTTTCTTTACTAGCTATAGCAGGCAAACTAGCGGTGGGCTGCGTAGGAATCACTTGGCTTGGCGGTAAGGCAGTCTTCTTTTTAAGATGGTCATACATCTGATCTAAGGATTGACTTAAGTAATAATATAAAGAGATTTGCGTATCTATATGGTATTGTTCATTGAAAGCATCGAAATGGTGGGCATTTTTAACTTCAATATAAACGAGGGGGCTATTTGCACCTTGAGTTTGCTGATTTAAGCCATAATAAGCTCGGGAAGTAAAATTAACCGGCGCTAAAGCATCATCTCGCCCATGGACAATAATAGCCGGTTTACCTCGTAAATCACCACTCGCCAAGGTTTCATTGATGCCCTGTTGTACTCTTTGGTAATATTTTGACTGATTCCCGGTTAAAGGGACGCTGGTATTAGTGATACCGGTGGTACCCGTTGCCAATTGCCGTAAACATAATGCGCCAGCTAAATAACCATCCTGACTTTGGTGAAAATTAATGCCTTTGTCCTGATTACCGTTATTATTAATCAATTGAGTCTCGCTTGAAGGTGGCATGCCGCTACTACTTTGGAAATCATCCGCTAAATCAGCTAAAATTTTGGCACTGGGTGATTTGTTACCCTGAGTATAGGCATAGCTATAACCACATAAATTATCCACTACACTAAATCGCCCATAAGCACTGGCATATCCATAAGCAAACCCCGCATAAATAGAGGCGGATTCATAATAATGCGCAATGGCATTGCTACTTTCCAAAATACCATAATCATTAAGGCGTTTTTGTGCCTCCACTTGTTCGCTCAAAGTATTACTACTTAGCCAACCCGCATTGCGTAAAGCCTTACAGCGCTCTGATAAACCCATCGCGGTATTGGCACTCGCACAAGGCTGGAAAACATTATAATAAGTGATAACATCAAATAAAGATTTGTTATAGTTCTGATAGGACAAGGGTGGTTTATTGCCTTGTTGAATGGTAATGCCTTGAGCATCACGGAACTTACTGAAATTGACATTAATGAGCGGTGCCGCAACGACTACGCCGTCAATCCAGTTGTTACTATCTTGCTCAGCCGCCCGTAAAGCAGCAGCGCCACCACTAGAGATACCGGCAGCGATGACAATCGTATTAGCTGGAGTGAGAGTCGCTGTAATCGTGGTTTGATTTTTTGCACTAGCAGCGGCTTGGTCATCATTTTCAGTTTGAGTTGATTTCTTGCCAAAATTTTCTTCCAGATTAAGAATTTGGAAGGCAAACTGAATAGTGTCTAAAACATTTTTGCCCCAATTCGCTTCTGGATTTTGTTGTGAATGGGCGTGTTTTTGAGCAATCCGATCAGGATAAGTGGAGCTATAGCTGGATAAATCTAATTCTGCGGTGCCTTGTGCTCTAAAATTGGCTTGCTTACCAGCGTCAGTCGCTATCTTTCGGGTACCATCAATGAGATTAACCGTACCGGTGGTTAAATCATGTACCCCACTGCCGGTTCCTTTATCGGTATAAGCCACAGCACAATGATTTTTCAAACCCCATTCTCCGACTGTACTGATAGCACCATAAACACCGCGTGAACCCGGTGAAGGTGCCGCAACAATACAAGGATTCTCTGAATCAAAGTTATCGGGTAGTTGTACCATCATCGTAACATTCTGATTCCCACTGCCGTCGTCAGCATAAGCGAGATATTCTTTACCGGCAATTTTACCGTCTGAACTGGATGTTGCAAATTTCGTCGGTGCGGCTGGACCATATAAAGTGCCATATCCTAAACTGGGACGCATATCTTGTAAAGCTTTATATTGATTAAAGATAGTGGCTTTCCGAATTTCAGGAGCGGTGGGATTACTTGGATCAGTGGCAGTCGGAGTAGTCGTGTTGCTCAACCCGCTTTGTCCTAAACCAGCCGTTAACAAATCATCACTTGTTCCATCGTATGTTTGGCTGGAGTGGATGGCGAAATCTGCGCTTGCTGTCGGTGAAGTATTGGGGTTGGAATTTGAAGCCGTATCTGATTTCTTATCATCTGGTTTATCATCGGTAGCCTGCCATAATCCACTAGCAGCACCGACAGCCATAATGCCAAAAATTAATCCTTTACCGTCATCACAACTGGCTAATAAGGTGATTACCAGTAAAACTAACATTAACCTTAACAAAGCGTTTAGTCTGCTCAATGAGCAATTTATCATGGTTGACATACCTTGCTAACCTTATCCTCGTTAGGTAAACTGAATATTTTCTACCAGTTTTGTGGGCAAAAATCCGTTGCCCACTCACCGGGTTATTAACAACAACTTAAGGGTTAACTAACACGTTTTTCTACTGGTAGATAATCACGTTGTGTCGCTCCAATATATAATTGGCGTGGTCGACCAATTCTCACATTCGGTTCGTTCATCATTTCTAGCCATTGAGAAACCCAACCCACCGTGCGTGCTACCGCAAAAATGACCGTAAACATATTTAAGGGAATATTCAACGCTCTGAGAATCATTCCAGAGTAAAAATCAACATTGGGATAAAGTTGCCGCTCAATGAAATATTGATCTTCCAAGGCAATCCGTTCTAATTCCATTGCGGTTTCAAATAAGGGCTGATGCTCGGCGTTCAATTCGCTTAACAATTTATGGCAAATTTCTCGAATAATCTTGGCGCGGGGATCGTAGTTTTTATAAACTCGATGCCCAAACCCCATCAATCGGATCGAACGATCTTTCACCTGTTTAATGTATTCATGAACGTTTTTGAATTTATCAATTTCATACAACATCCGTATCACGGCTTCATTGGCTCCACCATGCGCCGGACCCCAGAGCGTGGCAATCCCCCCGGCAATACAAGAAAATGGATTCGCTTGTGAACTGCCCGCTAAACGTACGGTGGAAGTACTGGCATTTTGTTCATGGTCAGCGTGCAAGATTAATAGGATTTCTAAGGCTCTGACAGCGGTTTCATTGAATGAATAGGGTTCTGCCGGCACCGAAAACATCATATTCATAAAATTCTCGACATACCCTAAATCATTCCGTGGATAAACATAGGGTTGACCGATTATATGTTTATAACTATTAGCGGCAATGGTCGGCATTTTGGCTATCAAGCGCAACGCGGAGACATTCCGATGTTCAGGGCTTTTGATATCCATTGAATCATGATAATAGCTTGATAATGCTCCCACGACCCCGACTAACATTGACATGGGATGGGCATCATGTCTAAATCCATTATAAAACCGCAACAATCCCTCATTGAGCATCGTATGATGGCAAACAATCGCCTGGAAGGATTCCATTTGTTCACGGGTGGGTAATTCGCCATAGAGTAGCAAATAGCATACTTCTAAATAGCTACTTTTTTCAGCGAGTTGTTCAATTGGGTAACCACGGTATAATAAAATGCCTTTTTCACCATCAATAAAAGTAATGGTACTTTCGCAACTGGCTGTCGTCATAAAAGCCGGATCAAAAGTGAACATACCAAATTCTTTGGCTAGCGCTTGGCAATCAATGACTGCCGGTCCAAGCGTTCCTTGTATAATCGGGCATTCGACCGACTTTCCCGTGCGGTTATCGATGATGGTAACCGTTTCCTTACTCATTATTCCCCCTTGGTTTAGGTTCTCTAAAAGTAAAACAATACCACTCCCTACTCTTGGCAGCCGTGGCTTTAATTGTCGCTAAGGATTTGCTTATTATCCTTAGCTTAACTCGGTTTTTGGGAAAAAGCACTTTGATCACGTTGATAGCAGTCATGCCAAAATGGTTTTATTTTACCACTGGGATGGTGTCATCATGAGCGCTTCGTTGGTCTCCCTAATTGATTTCAAGCTATTTAGGTCTATTCAACCGGAGGAGTTAAACTTGGAGTTGATAGGTAAGTTGCTAATGGAGTTGTTGGCGTTATTTTGCACTGCTCATCTCACCAAAGCCGATTCTACTTGGTCACGGATTTCACTTCCGACTAAAGTTGCAATTAATTCTAGCGCAAAATCGATTGCCGTCCCTGGACCTCTTGAAGTAATAACCGAGCCATCTTTAATCACCGGTGCTGCTATGAATTGGAGTTGTGGAATATTCATGTGTTCTAATACACCTGGATAACTCGTAGCGGATTTATTCGCTAACAGTCCGGCATGAGCTAATACTTTGGGAGCAGCACAGATAGCTGCAGTATATTTACCTTGTTGATGCATTTTTTTTAGTAAGGGGTGAATACGCGGATCATTATTGAGATTATCAGCGCCTGGTAAGCCACCCGGAAGCACTATCATATCGAAATCTTGTTGTATGGCTTTGTCCAAGGTCGTGTCAGGAATCAATACCACACCACGACTGGCTTTCACCGGGTTTTCATCTAATCCGGCGGTAACAACGGTAATCTTAGCACGACGTAATAAATCAATAATGGTGACCGCTTCCAATTCCTCACAACCTTGTGCCAGTGGGACCAGAACAGTCGGCATGTTTATTTCTCCGGTTTTAAAGGTAATTCCTCAATTGGAAATATTCTGAGTTGAACTTAATTCTATATTTCTTGGGGAGTAAGATCCTAGCCTATTAACAAAGTAGTGGTTATGAAAGGTTTAAAACACAACCGTTTTCATTAACCACTTTGCTTTTCACTCACTACTCAATTTTAACTGGGGTTTAGCTGAATTTATCTCTATAATATTCAGACCTTTCAATAAATTAAGTGCTTCATAGATCGCATAATCTTCTTTCACCAAGGATTCTTTTTCATTTTTTTTGGATTCTTTTTCATCTTTACCGGTGGGTTGCTTCAGATTTTTTTCAGCTTTCTTTTCGGTTTTATCCGCTTGGTTATTAGGATTTTGCAGGGAATTATGCAATTTTGCTTCATCAATAAGAGATTCATCGCCATCCTCTTCACGCGCTGAAAATTCTAATTTATTGAGGGTGATATCGGGTTGGATTCCCTCAGCTTGGATTGAGCGACCTGATGGGGTGTAATAATGAGCGGTAGTCAGTTTCAAAGCGGCATTGTTATTCATCGGTAAAATCGTTTGTACGGAACCTTTACCAAAGGTTTTATTTCCCATAATAACGGCGCGTTTATGATCTTGAAGAGCGCCAGCAACAATCTCCGACGCTGAAGCTGAGCCACCATTGACTAAGATAACGATGGGAGCACCGTTAAGTGTATCCTTAGGATGTGCAGTAAATTTGAGTGAAGCATCTGCAACTCGACCTTCAGTATACACGATCATCCCTTCAGAAAGAAAAGCATCGGCTACGGCAACAGCGGCATTTAAAACGCCACCGGGATTGTTACGTAAATCCAATACGAGTCCTTTGAGTTTGCCTTGATTTTCTTGCTTCAACTCTTGGAGCGCTTTTTCTAAATCTTCACCGGTATGTTCTTGAAAATGACTAATACGGACGTAACCATAACTCGGTTCCAAACTATGGCTTTTCACACTTTTAACTTGAATGATATCACGTACAATATCAATCGTGATAGGTTTATCCTCGGTTTCACGAACAATAGTCAGTTTAATATGGCTACCGGGTTTGCCACGCATGATTTTTACCGCATCACTTAATGTCATTCCCTTTACTGGGGTATCATCCAAACGGATAATGACATCTCCGGCTTTAATGCCAGCACGTTGGGCGGGGGTATCATCAATGGGAGAAATCACTTTAACAAAGCCATCATCCATTCCCACTTCAATACCCAAACCACCAAATTCACCCCGCGTACCAATGGTAAGCTCCTGATAATCTTCTGGGGTTAAATAACTAGAATGCGGATCCAGTCCAGCCAACATCCCTTTGATAGCATTTTCTAATAAAGTCTTATCATCAACTTCTTCAACGTAATCCGTTTTAATGCGGTGGAATACTTCAGTAAAAGCGCGTAACTCTTCTAATGGCAACACCCCGGTTAAATCAGTTGGGGTGCGATTAGCCAGCACACTACCACCTAAAGTAATCAAACCACCTAACAATGTACCTAATAACAAGGCTAATAAATGACGATTCGAACTGAGCATAAATTTCTCCAACTACCTGTACTCACAGGTTTGAAAATAATATTTTAATTATAGCAAAACTGCGCGTTAAATTGAGTTATCCGTAAATTTAGTTATCCGTTTTGCGAAGTTTAAATGAGTGGTTAAGCCATTGTTGAGGATTGATAGGAACGCCTTGATAACGAATTTCAAAATATAAAGCCGCTATTTTTCGTCCACCACTATTGCCAACGGTAGCAATAATTTCATTGGCTTTTACCTCATCCCCAGTTTTAGCAAATAAACTTTGATTATGAGCGTATAAACTCATATAACCTTGCCCATGGTCAATAATGATTAATAAGCCAAAATGGCGAAACCATTGAGCGAAAACGACTCTACCAGGCGCAATGACTCGGACTTTTTCACCCAGCGGTGCAGCAATAAGCATACCCTGCCATCTTAAATTACCAACTAAACGCTCACCAAATTGATCGACTATCTGACCCAATAGAGGATAGTCCAACCGACCTTTTAACTGAGCAAAACCTACCCCGTCATCAACCGGTGGGGGTATTGCTTTAATCGTATTTCCTAGCGTTCCTAATAGCAGTTCTAACTGATGTTTATCTTCTTGTAATCGTTTCAGTTCTTTATCTTGATTTTCAAGCGTATTAGCCAATTGCGCTAAGATAGCTTGACGTTCCTTATAACTGAGTTGGAGTTCTTGCTGTTTACTAGAATGCGCTGTTACTAATTGATTTAACTGGCTTGATTCTTGTTTGATAGTGGGTTCTAATTCTTGTAAATGTTTTAAGGTTGCTTGGATCGAGGTGATTTGGTTGGTACGAGCGCGATTGAAATAGCTATAATAAGTTAACATGCGTCCAACGGTAAAAGGTTCTTGTTGATTTAACCAGAGTTTTAAATAATCTTGCCGTCCCATAATATAAGCTGAACGGATTTGTTGAGCTAGCACTTGGCGTTGAGCGACCAATTGTTTCTGTTGGAGTTGTTGTTGTTTCTTTAGATCAGCCAAGGTATTTTCTTTATCAATCAGTGTACCATGTAATTGCTCTAATTTTTGGGCAACTTCACCAATGTCTTCTTCTCTATCTTGGAGTTGTCGTTGTAAACGACCATATTGGGTTCGGGTGTTGTGCATTTCTGCTTGTAATTTTTGAATGCGAATTTCCACTTGATGAAGTTGTTCAGTTGCTGTCATTGAGTCCGTTGCCATCGTGGTGGTTACCCACAGTAATAACCATCCTCCTATGCTTAGCACCACGACCGGTAGGTACATTGCAATCAGTCTGAAATTATTTCACTTTACCTTGATTGGCAACCGCATTGGCTGCTTGCTTAATAACTTCCTCATCACCCAGATAATAGTGTTTGATGGGTTGTAATTGTGCGTCCAATTCGTAAACTAAGGGTATACCGGTTGGGATATTCAACTGGACAATTTCTTCGTTAGGAACATCATCAAGGTATTTGACTAATGCTCGTAAGCTATTACCATGAGCGACAATAATGATTCGTTTACCCTGTTGGATTTTGGGCGCGATGCTTTCTTGCCAAAGCGGTAGAAAACGTTTAACGACGTCTTTTAAACTTTCAGTGACGGGAATAGCTGTTTCATCTAAATCTTTATAACGCCGATCATGTCCTGGATATCGTGGGTCAGATTTATCCACTGCTGGTGGTGGTATATCATAGCTTCTTCTCCAAATTTTAACCTGTTTTTCGCCATGAATTTTGGCTGTTTCGGCTTTATTTAAACCCTGAAGAGCACCATAGTGGCGTTCATTGAGTCGCCAATGACGCTCAACCGGAATCCACATTAAATCCATCTGGTCTAAAGTTATCCACAGGGTTCTTATGGCTCTTTTTAAACAAGAAGTAAAAGCAAGATCAAGTACATAGCCTTCTTTTTTTAAGACTTCGCCGGCACTTTGCGCTTCTTGTAACCCTTTTTCTGAGAGATCGACATCCGTCCAACCAGTGAAACGATTTTCTTGGTTCCAAACACTTTCACCATGTCGTAACAGAATAATTTTATACATAATAAACTTATTTCTCCAAATGGATTAAATTAATTTACAACAATATGACTTTATTCGCTTTTTTAAAATCTACTGAAATTAAATTCGGTTCACTAAGTATTTTCTTACTTCATTTTTGCAAAACCTAACCCGGATTTTAAAGTGATCCAATCAAAATTGATTAGCTGTTATTAACAGAATCACTTTTTAAAGAAAAAATAAATTAACGCCAGGAAATGTAACAAACTTTAAAATAAAGTTAAGCACCAGCAATTCATAAAGAAGCGTTGGACTATACACTCAGGCAATATAGTCACTATTAAAAATTTGGTTATTCTAAACTGAATTAGAATAAAGTCTAGTACTGGAAAATATAACATAAAAATAATACTTTATTAACCTAAGTTCTGTTGCTAGTTATCTAATATATATTTAAAAATAATTTTAACAATACTGAAAACTCGATATTCGGATAACTCTTATAAGTAATTGATTTTATGTAGGGTGCGTTAGCAAAGCGTAACGCCCCTTTTCCTCTTGTTCAAAGGGGGGAACAAAAACAGCGGTCTCTAGTGCGTAACATCAGCAATCCAATTCATGTTACCAATAAAAAAACCCGGTAAGTTCTACCGGGTTTCTCAACAAGGCATTTTTAACTTTTTAGTCGATAATGAATTTATTGCGTGAGACTATGACATAAAGCTTTAGCGGCTTCCAAATCGGCAATGTTAACAGTGGCTTCATCACTAATGACCACTGCAGCATCGCAATGGAAAGTACTTTCGCCAGCCGCATTGATTTCTTCTAAGGTACAATATTTGACACCACTAATGCCACCGATAGGATAAAAGGCTTCATCGATAGCCGCTGTGAGTTGTTGGTTAACTTTCGTCAAATCTTTGAAGGTATGGTTATCCTTATCCATCTCGGCACACCATAAATTCATTCCACCGCCACTATCTAGCTCAGCAGCTTGCTCCCACATGAAATGGAAACCTTGTTCATCAGGCACCACGGAAATATTGGGTAATATCGTTGCTAATGAAGGATCAACTGGCGGCGTCGGAGGATCAACTGGTGGTGTCGGAGGATCAACTGGCGGCGTCGGAGGATCAACTGGTGGTGTCGGAGGATCAACTGGCGGCGTCGGAGGATCAACTGGTGGTGTCGGAGGATCAACTGGCGGCGTCGGAGGATCAACTGGTGGTGTCGGAGAATCAACTGGCGGCGTTGGAGGATCAACTGGTGGTGTCGGAGGATCAACTGGTGGTGTCGGAGGATCAACTGGTGGTGGTTGAGGATCATCAACTGGTGGTGGAGGTTCCACTACCACTACCGCTGCATCCAGTTGAATACGTGGTTTAGTTAAATCATTCCTTTTATCTAAGATCGGTTTACCCGTGTCTTGTAAAATGGTTAAAATTTCTTCAACGGTAGCGTCTGGTTTAGCTGATTTCAATAGCGCCCAAGCACCGGTAACAAACGGTGTTGACATTGAAGTCCCTCCTTTAGTGCCAATACCACCTCCAGGTACAGTTGAAGTAACCCACATACCTGGTGCTAATAAATCTAAGAAATCAGCACTATTGGAAAACAGGGCAACACTGTCCTTGCCACCGGGGCAAACCTGATCGTAGGTTGGATCAGAACTCTCTACATCACAAGTGGCTCCCACACTGATGGCGCTAGAAATACAAGCTGGAAGGCTCATTGAGTAACCATTCCAACCATTACCGGAAGCAACCACCGTTGCTATTCCAAAGTGACGAAGATTATCTATTATCTGGGTTAATGGTGGTATCTCGCTATCACAGGGAGAAGAATAATAGCCGCCACCGATACTTAAATTAGCAGAGGCGATAGCTATTTGATTATGAATGGAATATACATATTCTAGAGCACGGATCACATCCGAAAAATAAATAAGCAGGCAGGGTAAATTACCACACAACGTATTATTATCAAAGCGAGAAGAGACCTGTATGGCAATAATCTTGGCTTCTGGGGCGACGCCTTTTACCTCACCATTAGCTGTGGCAATACCGGCGACATGGGTACCATGATCACAACCGGTTATTTCTTCGCAAGGAATCGCACTACCCTGCCCTATTTGTTCATCTTTTCCATTTGGACACAAACTACTTGACCTAACCGAAGGATCGGTGGTTGAGAAACAAGCTTCGGCAACTACTTTACCAGCTAAAGCGGGATGATTGCCATCGACCCCGCTATCTATAATAGCTACCGTTTGCCCACTGCCCTTATAACCTTTTTGCCAAACTTTATCTGCTCCAATTAAAGGGATACTTTCAGTTAATGCCATAGGAACAGCTTGATCTAAGACTACTGATTTAACTAGGGAATCTCGCTTAATCTGACTCAATAGAAATCTATCAACCTTCATTACTAAAGCCGGAACATAATTAAACTGAGTTTGAACCGGATTCTCAGTTGGCGTGATCATTCCCTTTTTTAAATTATCTAGGAACATTCCTTGGACTAAAGCAACTTGTGCGGCTTGATCTTCTAAACTTAATGATGTACTTCGATCACCTGCTCGTGTAGACGATGGAAGATTCACCGCACTCATATCCAACTCAACGATAACACGGACACTACCGCCGCGTGCGATTTGCACGTCTTCCAGTTTTTTCAGCGGGGGTATTTTTGGAGGAATGGATGGAAGTTCAATCAAATCGGCAAAAACAACCGGAACTAAAAACAAAATTATAACTGAAATAGCGAGTTGGACACTCCGTCGTATTTCTAACTTAATCAATGCTCCTAAAAACAGAGGTCGCTGTAGGAGTAATTTATTTAACATACTTATCTACCTCTTGTGAGTAAAGACTTCCCCTAAGTGGGGTATCCATTTGGTCACAAAACAGATTAACAATTAACAACATTTTATATTTTAGCACTTCCCTTATAAAATTGCCAAAATTTATTGAGTTTTAAAATCGGTACTTTAACTTTATTAAGATTATTCATCAATCACTTAATATTCATCAGCACGGCGAGCATCTCCTTTTACCCGTTCAACCGGATAACGGTTTTCATTGAGTTGAATTTTAAGTTGCGCCGCAGTAATTAAGTCAATGTCAAGTTTATCGGCTATCCGAATGAGATAAATTAAAATATCCGCTAATTCATAACTGACGGCTTGTTTTTTTACAGGGGATAAGCAGCGGCTTTGTTCCTCAGTAAGCCATTGAAAATGTTCAATCAATTCTGCTGATTCCGCAATTAAAGCCATCGCTAAATTTTTGGGGGAATGAAATTGATCCCAATCGCGCACTGCTGCAAATTCAGCTAAACGTTGACGTAATTGTTCAAGACTATCAGTAGACATTTCAGTCGTAAATCGCGGTGACTCGCCAAGACCAATCCTGTAAAGTCATTTGGATATGAATCGGATTGCGTCCTAATTCACCTAATCGAATCGTAAACCGGGTAGGCGATTCAAAAAAAGCGAAGGTGGTTTTTTCCCATAAAGAACCGTTGATTTTATGTAAGCGCTTCAGTAAATTTTTGGCATCTATCACTACCGCTTCTGCTGCTAAATTGCTTAAGGTACCTATAATCGTTTGCGCACTTTGTCTTACCACTTCCGGGAACAGATTACTTTGTGAATTAACCGCATGGTTCATTTGCCATTCTAAATTTTCTTTAAAAACTTGATTGACTTTCTTCAAATCAACCAAGTCTTCGATGGCAGCACTATCATTGTTTATTACGGCGCGATGAAGTTGATACAGGTGAAAATAAGGCCAACCTAAATACACAATAACCAGCAAAAATAGTAATCTGCTCAAATATTTCATCTGTTTTACTTCCAAAGATTCAGAGTTGGCTTTAATCGACTTATTTTTGCCAATGTGTCACTGCAACCAGTAACACATTAGGTATTATTTTCAGTTAGTTAGAGGAAAACACCTCACGATCATTCAGCGGTTGTAATGGACGTGCATTGCGTGGATACAATTTTTGGTATTGGATTAAATCGGTAGCTGTAATGGGCATGTGTTGCTTCAAAATTATCCACTTGACTCCTTCAGTACACGGTGGGGTTGTCAAAGAACCCTCAAAGGTATAATAATCTTTTTCAGTCGGTAACAACTGATTAATATCGATTTTTTCCTGATGTGGTTGTACTTCACTGGGTCGCTTCGGTAAGAATTTCGCGAGTTTTTCTAGCAACGGATTAGTCGTTTTACTTTCATCCAATAAAACCGATACCACCGCGAGGTGGTTATTATCATCTTGATGAACTAAGTGAACTACCATAGCGGCTCGCTTACCATTAATCGCCTCGTCACTGGGCTGATGGGTGTGAAACTGCATTAAGTGGTAAGTGGTTCCGCCTATTTTTAAATCACCCGCTTTATCAGCAGTTATCTTAATGGTATGGCCATTATTTTCAATGACCAGTGGGATAGAATGGTAATTAAATTCTAATGGCGGGAGTTGGGCTTTGACACTTTTAGTGATATTAACTGGTGATTGATGGTGACCATCATGACACACCGCATATTCCTTTGACAAATCCGCCCAATGAGCCGGTCCGGTTTTTCCCGTATAGCCCCAATGATCACCGCTAGTTTCTTCTTTAGCAAAGGCGCTGATTTGTAAGCCTAAAGTTGCTGCTAAAACTAGCACAAATCGCTTATAAAGCATCATTTTTCTCCTTTAAGGTGATAAACATCCTCTTTCTTAACTGTTTTTTATTTAGCAGTTAGCACTTTTATAGTGTATCAGAAACGCCAGTATAGTCTCTAGGTCTTAGACTATTTCTTTAGTGACTTCATCAAAAATAAATTTTAATGCCCCCAATAATTTACTCAATTCGTTGAGAATAAAACTATCGCTATTTTTGCTAAAAATTTTATCGACTAATTTGCCAAATTCCCATAATTTTCCATCTGTTACTATTCCATAAATCGATTGTTTATCACGGCCATTCATATTTTTTACTGCCACCAGTTCAGCCAAACATTGTCCCCAACCTTGTTCAAAATCATTTTTTTTGGCCTCGACTATAATAAACAGTGGTAATTCTAACATCGTTTTTCCTAATGGAGATCGTTTGGAAATCATATAATCTGGTGTACCATTTAATTTTTCATCATAGGCAATCGATTTTTGGATCCACAAAGCCGTTTTTTCAGCATAGTTTTGATAAACTTCTCTTAAGATTGGAAATATTATGGTCTCGCATCGGGCTGCTTCCGAGGAAAAAATATCGATATTCTTTTGATTAAATTCTAATTCGGCAATAATTTGATTAGAAGGGTTATATTCTGCAATAATTAAAAAGTTATCTTCTTGATATTCAATTTGATAATCGGTTTGAACCTGATAAATATGTTTATAATCACTAAATGCCATAGTGCTATCCATTTACCCGCTAAGAATATTAAAATAAAGTTTATGCACCCTAAAATCAATATTATTTTAAATCTATTTGAACAAATCAATGCGATTCCACGTTGTTCAAAACAAGAAACTCGTCTGCGTCAGTGGCTACAACATTGGGCAGATCACCATCACTTCACTCACCAAACCGATGAAGTAGGTAATCTTTGCATTCGGGTACCGGCAACCACAACTGACACTCATGCTCCAACAGTGGTATTACAAGCTCATATGGACATGGTCTGCGAAAAAACCGCTGATTCAGCCCATGATTTCAATCATGATGCGATTCGATGTTTACGTGATGGTGATTGGCTTCACGCCGATAAAACTACCCTGGGTGCTGATAATGGGATTGGTTTGGCAATTGCTCTCGCGGTGGCTAGTGATATGACGGTAGTTCATCCACCGCTCGAATTGTTATTTACTGTGGATGAAGAAGCGGGATTGATTGGGGCTTCAGGTATTAGCACTGAGTTGCTCACCGGTTCTAGGTTAATTAATCTCGATTCAGAAGAAGAAGGGGTTTTGATCAATGGCTGTGCTGGTGGTAGAAATAGTCACTTATCTATTGTGCTTCAGCGTGAACCGATTCCAGCAAAGCAGGTGTTGTTGCAAATCGAAGTCAGTGGTTTACAAGGCGGTCACTCTGGCATTGATATCAATAAGCATTTAGCTAATGCTAATCAACTATTAGCACGTACCCTTCAAGCATTACCTACCATTGAATCATGGCAACTGGTCGAAATACAAGGTGGTACGGTGCATAATGCCATTGCGCGTCATGCCCAAGCTTGGCTTACTTGTCCACCGACGGCTGTAGCGGCAATGCAAGCAGTCGTAGCCACCTTTAATACGGTTGTTAGGAATGAGTTTGCCGCCACGGAACCAGATATTCTAATTTCAATCGTACCATTATCCGCCGGGGATGAATTAACTTCGGTTCTCTCTGTTAAGCAAAGTCATCACCTTATCCAACTGCTCTTAGCCCTACCTCACGGGGTAATCGCCACTTTACCTGCCCAGGAAACACTCGTAGAAACTTCTTGTAATCTGGCGGTTATTACCACGCAAGTAACCCAAATGGATATTTTAATCAGTCAGCGTAGTTCCATTTGGTCACGACTTGAGGAACTCACTAACCGTATCAATGCCATTGCCACACTAGCCGGTGCTCAAGTCAAAACGGATAATCTCTACCCTGCTTGGCAACCGAAGTTAGATTCACCTTTATTAGCTCATTGCCAAACCGTGTATTGCTCATTATTTGGACAGGAACCTGCAGTACAAGTTATTCATGCCGGATTGGAAACTGGTATTATTGGTCATCGATATCCCCAAATGGATATGATTTCATTGGGACCCACTATCTGTAATCCACATTCACCCGATGAACGCTTGTTTATTCCTTCTGTTGGTAAGATATGGGATTTTTTGATTGCTTTACTTAACATATTAAGAGCAAAATACTAAAAAAATAATGGTGAGATGTCGAACCTAATTTTACGTTGTGTTACTTAAAGAATAGAATAAAATAACGTATGTTTAATCAACTAATCATATCCGATCCGGCGATTATGATGGGTAAACCGGTAATCGCCGGCACACGTATCACGGTTGAACTTATTCTAGAAAAGCTCTCTACCGGAGAAACGATAGAACAAATACTTGAAGCACATCCACGGTTATCTCGTGAAGCTATTCAAGCAGCCTTAGCTTTTGCAGCCGAGGCATTGAGAGCGGTTACAGTTTACAATACGACAGAAGTTGACCAGTGAAATTTATAGCCGATGAAGGGATTGATCGACCCATTGTTGATCGTCTTAGACAAGAAGGTTACTCAGTTTGGTATATCGCTGAAATGGCACCCAGTATTTCTGACGATATGGTTCTAAAATTAGCTAATGACCAAAAAGCATTACTATTAACAGCTGATAAAGATTTTGGTGAGTTGGTATTTCGTCAAAAACGGATTCATTCCGGTATTATTTTGATTCGGTTGACAGGATTACCTCCAAATACAAAAGCTGAGAAAGTGGTTTCCGCTATCAATGAACATCTTTCAGAGTTGTTGCAAGCATTTATGGTAATTAGTCCCGGACGAATTCGCTTACAGCGGAGTACTTGAATAAGATAAGCAAGTTAGAATTTCACTTTATTTACTCACCGGACACAATCACCTCAGACCCTTCTTCGCTTGAAACTGAGAATTAAGATATCAAGGAAATAATGGTAAGAAGCCAAGTAAGTATTTCATGGTGTTAAGTTATACTTAACTCAATCAACACTACTCATTGTGATGGAGGTAAATGAATAATGAAAAAAATACTACAAGTCGATGGCGGTGGTATTAGAGGGATTATACCTGCCGTAATACTCGCTTATTTGGAAGAAAAATGTGGCAAACCACTCTGTCAATGTTTCGATCTGATCACTGGGACTTCTACGGGTGCCATTATTGGGGGTGGAATAGCTGCCGGGATACCAGCCAATGAAATCAAAAACTTATATATTAATAAAGGTAGAGAGTTATTTACCAAACGTACCCTATTTAATCCCGCTAACTGGCTCCGTGGCAAGTATGATCGTCGTCCTTTCATTGAGGAAATAGAAAAACAGCTGGGGAAATGCAAAGAGGGTCAAATTAAACCCTTGGGTCAATTAAAACTGGCAAACTTATATCCCCATTTTATGGCAACCGCTTTTAATTTATCTTCCCAACGCACACACTTTATCAAATCTTGGGATCCCAAAGACCAGTTGTACAACATAGTTGATGTGATTGCTTGGTCAGCACTATCAGCCGTCTATTATTTCGACAAAATCAATGTAGCCGAATTTGAATGGTACGATTATCAAATGGATAAATTAGACTCATCGCCTCATTTAGAGAAAAAAGGTGCTGTATTCCAAGACGGTGGGCAAGGTATTCATAATAACACTTTGGGATATGTTTTAACTGAAGTATTAGCTAACCGCTGGACTCAAGAGGAAATTTATATTTTGTCATTAGGAACCGGTGAACCAGATGAATATATTTCCTACGAAGCCGCTGCGCAATTTCACCTCACCGAACAATTAAAATCATATTTGCTTTGTCAGGCGAGAAAAGAATCCACTGTTAACCAAGTACTCGCAGCGTATCACGTCTCTTCTCATGCTAATCCCAATGAACACCCACATATCACGTTTAGACGAATTGATAAAGTATTAGACAAAGAAGAAGTGGGATTGGATAAAGTAGAATATATCAAAAAATATCAACAATATGGGAATGAACTCATTAGTAAGTTTAAGCCAGAAGATATTGAACTACTTAAAATGTAGCCTGGATGGAACACAGTGGAATCCAGGAAGAGAATGTAGCCTGGATGGAACGCAGTGGAATCCAGGAAGAGAATGATAGCCTCCCTGGATTCCGCTACGCTTCATCCAGGCTACATTTGCTACTATTTGCTTTCACCTTGAGTTGAACTGTTGGTCTCCTCATTCTACGTGTTGCCATTCTTCTTCTATTCCCCTTGTCTTCCTTCAGTGGTGTCTTGATAGTGACTGTTTCTACTCAATTTTCGTATTCAATAAGCAGCACTTGTTTTAAAAAATAACTAACCGCATTAAGGAGATATAAAATTAGCTCTCTGATCTAATCTAATCGGGTTGAATTTATTTTAGAGTAAACTCCTCACACAGTGATAAGCTAAAATATATTTTTATTTAAAATAGGGATATTGATATGTCAGAGCAGCAACCGACCTCATTAGAAACCGAGCCCATGAGACAAATATTACAAACTTGGCTAGAAACATTACCAGCCGATTTGCTCCAGCGTCATTGTCGTTACCAATTGTTAGAAAAATTGCTTTATGTTGTTACCTTAATAACAATTATTGTAGCCGCTTATGTATTCTATCTCATTTATAAAGTTACTACCGATATGCACCTGATAACGCATTATACTGCAACAGTAGCCCAACAAATCACCCCGCTCGCCCAAAATATTCGTGAAATTCAAGTGGAAATGGCGGGGATGAATCACGCGATGATAGCGACTAATGACCATTTGCAGAATGTCCATCAAGCGACTTTACAAATGAATCAATCTTTAGAAAAAATGCGTCTCACTGCGGAACACGTTAAAGATTCTACACTACAAGTTTCCAAGGATATGAACAATACGCAAAAATCTATCTTACAAGTGTCTCATGATATTACTGGCATGCAACAATCGATGCTACACATTGCCAAAAATATCACTAATATCCATCAAGATTTCGAACAAGTCGTGAAAAAGTTAGATAATATGGTGCTGGATGTGGGTGAAATGAGAGGCAATACCGCCTTAATGAGTCAAGAGTTAGGGGTTATGTCAAATGATGTGGGGGTGTTATCTCACCAAGTGTCACGTTCATTTCGCACTTTTAACCAAATAATGCCTACACCTTGGTAGTAGGAGCAACCCCGGTGGTTGCCCTTTACGGTTATCAATCTATTCGTTGTCAGTTATCGTATTTGGTTAACCATTTAATGTTCATCGATAACGGTTAACTGATTATGCTAGACTAATTAAATAAGGTGATGCCAAATAAACTAATCAATCAATTGCTAAAATTTCAGCATGGAAACTATTTTTCCCCTCAATGCTGCTCTCAGAAAGAATTCATTTCAGCCAATTCGCATTCTTTATATAGAAGATGACATCATATTGGCGTTGATGATTCAAGAACAGCTTGATCAATATGGCTATATAGTTGATTTAGCTAAGGATGGTTATGAAGGATTAAATAAACTACAAGAAGGAACTTATGATGTAGTCGCCGTTGATTATCATTTACCGGATATCAATGGTCTGCAAGTGTTACAACATCTCATGGAAAGTGGGCTGAAAGTGCCGGCTATCATGGTGACTGGAGAAGGCAATGAACAAATTGCCGTCGCCGTGATGAAATTGGGAGCGAGTGATTATCTGGTTAAAGATACCCAAGGTAATTACTTTAAACTGTTACCTTCGGTCATCGAACGGGTATTAGAAAAGCAACGCGGTCTGGAAGAAAAAGCCCGTTATGAAAGAGCCTTGTATGAACGTGATACGATTCTAGAAGCAGTCAGTTTTGCTGCGGAACAATTTTTGACTGCCACGCATTGGTTTGAACCCCTCCCGGCGGTGTTAGCACGGTTAGGGCAATCCGTCGCTGCCAGTCGGGTTTATCTTTGTGAAAATCACTTTGCGGATGAACCTGCTCATTCTTTTTTTACTACACTGTCATTATCCTCATCAGAATCAGAAAATTTATTAATGAGTCGGCGCTATGAATGGGTTGCTACTTATATTACCTCGCCACCGGATAATCTGGATTGGCAAGGTCGACCCTATTATCCCCGCTTTTCTCGATGGGTTGATTACCTCAGCCATGGTCAAGCACTTTGCGGTTTAGTTAAAGATTTTCCGGCAATGGAAGCGAACATTTTAGCCAAAGAAGCCATTCGTTCTATAGCAATACTCCCAATTTTTGTAGGCAAACAGTGGTGGGGTTTTATTGGTTATGAGGATTGTTTATTAGAACGGGAATGGTTACCGATTGTGATTGAAGCTTGCCGAGCCGCAGCCAATATTTTAGGTGCAGCTATTCAACATGAACAAATTGATCAAGCTTTGCGAGACAGTGAAGCTCGGTTAGTTCGCACTCAACGCATTGCGCATTTAGGACATTGTGAATGGGATCTGCTCACCAATACTCGGTATTTATCGGCAGAGACTTGTCGAATTTTAGGCTTACCTCCTCAAAATAAACCCGTTCCCAACGCCGTTTTTACCCAAGCAATTCATCCGGCGGATCGCCAACGGGTACAGCAAGCCGTTGAACAAACCCTGCATCATAACTGGCCTTATGATATTGAATTTCGGATTGTTCGTCCGGACGGTACCCACCGTGAAATTCATGCGTTAGCTGAATTAATTCGCAATAAGCAAGGTAAACCGATTCGCTTTGTGGGCACTGCACAAGATATCACTGAACGCAAGCAAGTAGAAAGAGCCTGGCGTGAAAGTACTCAAACTTTGAGTGCGATCCTCAATGCCGCTACGGATTCTATCGTCATGACCGAGTTAGATACCACTTGTGTCATCATCAACCCGGCGGGAGCAGCACGGTTAGGCGTAGAGGATGAAATTATTGGGCAACCTTTATGTCATTTTGTGGCCCCGGAGGTAGCGCAACGCCGACAACATTTTTTTGCGCAAGTGGTTCAAAGTAAGCAAGCCGTTCGTTTTGAGGACGAAGAACGACCCCAGATTTGGTTTGAACACAGTATGTATCCGGTTCTGGACGAGAATGATACCGTGAGGCGGATTGCGATTGTTTCTCGAGATGTGACTGGGCGTAAGCAAACTGAACAAGCCTTGCTAGAAAGCGAAAGAACTTTGAGAGCGATCCTAAATGCCACCCCGGATAACATTTTTATGATTGATTTAGAAGGTATTTTTATTACGCTGAATCCCACTGCTGCCAAAAAGTTTCAAAAAGAAATTAATGAATTAATGGGTCAGTCGCTTTATCAATATTTACCCCCGGTCGTCGCTGAGAAAAGAAAATCGACTATTCAACAAATTATTCAAACCAAACAATCTGTTGCTTTAGTTGAAGAAAGCGACGCCGATATGTGGTGTGAAATCAATTATTGTCCGGTGATTAATGAACAAAATGCCGTCAGTCGGATTGCGATTTTTGCCCGTGATATCACCCAACGTAAACGCGCGGATGATGCCCTGAGAGCCAGTCAAAAGAAATACGCTAGCCTGTTTAACACCGCCGAAGTTTCCCTTTGGGAGGAAGATTTTTCTGCCGTTCTGGCTCGCTTCAACCAATTACGAGCAGCGGGAATCACTGATTTGCGTAGCTACTTAGCCGCCAATCCGGCTAGCCTTTGGGATTTTCTGCAACTGATTAAAATTAATAATGTTAATGCTGCTACGCTGCGTTTATTTGAAGCTAATAGTCTTAGCGAATTAAGGCAAGCTATCGACCAAACTTTTGTGGCTGCCTCGGAAGCGACTTTTATTGAGGAATTATGCGCGATTTGGTCTGGCAAAAAGCTGTTTCAAGTTGAAACCCGTTATCGTACTTTAAAAGGTAAGAACTTAGCGGCTTTACTGTCTATGCCGATTCCAGAAACGGAGGAAGAATTTGCGCATCTCCCGGTGAGCATCCTGGATATTACCGAACTGAAACAAATAGAAGAGGCTTTACGTAAAGAACGAGATTTTACTAATGCGATTATCAATATTGCGGGAAGTTTAGTCGTGGTTCTGGATCGTCAAGGTCAGATTGTCCGTTTTAACCGAACTTGTGAAGAATTGACCGGTTATTCCTTTGAGGAAGTGAAAGGACGCTCAGTTTGGGAATTGTTTATCCGTAAAGACGAAATAGAAGAAATTAAAAATTATTTCCACAGCTTAGTGACAGCACGTCCCCCTTACCGTAATGAAAATTATTGGGTCACTAAAAAAAATACCTTACGTCTAATTGACTGGTTTAATACAGTACTCACTGACGATAAAGGCGAAGTCGAATATGTCATTGCCACCGGTATCGATATTACTGAACGCAAACGAACGGAAAAGGCATTAGCACGTACCTTAGCGGAACAAAAAGTCATTTTAGATAATTCCCCAGTAGGGATTGCTTTTCTTGGAGAAGGACAACGATTTGTGCGGGTTAACCGAAAATTAGAAGAAATCTTTGGTTATACCGAATTAGAACTCCAAAACCAAACCGCGAGATTGTTATATGCTTCTAACGGCGAAAATGAAGAATTAGGAACGGAAGTATTTCCCCGGCTAACTAAGGACGATACTTATGAAACGGAACAGTTAATGCGTCGCCAAGATGGCTCTTGGTTTTGGTGTCGTTTTTTAATTAAAGCCGTTGATCCAGAAGATCTTTCTAAAGGTTACATCTGGAATTTAGAAGATGTGACTAACCAAAAACAAGCCGAGGAAAATTTGCGCTTAGCGGCTAAGGTATTTGAAACGACTACCGAAGGTATTTTGGTTACCGATACCAATACCCGGGTGATTATGGTCAACCCGGCTTTTACCACCATTACCGGTTATACTTTAGCAGAAGTTGTGAGTAAAAAACCGTCTTTTTTACATTCTGGACGCCACCCCCTTGAATTTTATAAGCGCATGTGGAGAACGTTGTTAAAAGATGGTAAATGGCAAGGTGAAATTTGGAATCGGCGCAAAAATGGTGAATTTTATGTTGAATGGGCTGCGATTGCCGCTATTCGAGATACTCATCAGCAGATCGTACAATATGTTTCAGTTTTTAGCGATATCACCGAACGAAAACGTTCTGAAGAAATGATTTGGCATCAAGCCAATTATGATGCGTTAACGAATTTACCTAATCGTACTCTCTTTGTGGATTGTCTGGCGCGAGCATTACTGGTTGCTAAGCGTCAGCAGCTAAAAATTGCCGTGATGTTTATTGATTTAGATCGGTTCAAGTGGGTCAATGACACGCTCGGTCATGAAGCGGGTGATCAATTACTTCAAGAAACGGCACAGCGATTGCGGACTTGTATCCGTGATTCTGATACGATTGCTCGATTAGGTGGAGACGAATTCACCGCCTTTTTAACCCAAATTGAAGATATTTTAGCGATTAAAATCATAGCGGAACGGATTTTAGATAATTTATCACGAGCTTATTTGATTGATAATCATGAAGTATTTGTATCTGGCAGTATTGGTATTACCCTCTTTCCAGAAGATGGACAAGAAGTAGCCACTTTACTCAAAAATGCTGATACCGCCATGTATCAAGCCAAAGAAAGTGGACGTAATGCTTACCGCTTTTTTACACCCACCATGAATGCTCAGATTACCGAACGGGTCCAATTAGAACAAGCGCTACATCAAGCCTTAGATAACAATGAATTTTTTCTCCATTATCAACCACTGTTTGACCTCGCTTCAGAACAGATTATCGGTGTTGAAGCTTTACTCCGTTGGCAACGTTCCCACCAAGATAATATTTTTCCGAAGCAATTTCTCCCGATTGCGGAAGAAACCGGGCTTATCAATCCAATTGGTCAATGGACTTTAATGACCGCCTTGAAGCAATTGCAAACCTGGTATACGGCTGAATTAGCACCTTTACAAATGGCTATCAATTTTTCTACCCGCCAATTAAAGAATTCATCCCTCGTTGAAATGATTGTCGAGATATTGGAAAATATTGGCTTACCGGCTTCGGTTTTAATCGTAGAAATGACCGAAAGTACTTTACTGGAAAACGCACTGACTATTTCACCGATTCTACAACAATTGCACGACTTGGGTGTAACCATTGCCATCGACGATTTTGGTGAAGGTTGTGCTTCTTTGAATTATCTCAAACAATTTCCGATTGACATTTTAAAGCTGGATCAAAATTTTATTCATAACTTAGCCATTGAAAGTTATAATAAAATACTCATCGAAGCGATTATTGCTTTAGCCCATAAACTCAATATTAAAGTCGTTGGTGAAGTGGTGGAAACTGAGGAACAACTAACTTTCTTACGGACTCATCACTGTGATTGGGTTCAAGGAAAATATTTTAGTAATCCACTGTTACCCCAAGAGTTTGAGCAATTTGTTAAGCAACGGAAATACTTCTTATCCACTCCAAACATCAACCGAATTAAGTAGCTAAAACGCGGGTGACTTGTTGGCGTAATATCGGCAATACTTCAATCTCAAACCAGGGATTATGTTTTAACCACAACTGATTTCGTGGTGAAGGATGCGGTAAAGGTAAGAATGAGGGCAAATAGTGATGCCAAGTTTGAACCGTTGCCGTCAAAGTGGGTTTAGCTTGAGTACCTAAATAATAACGCTGGGCATATTGACCAATCAGGAGAGTTAACTGAATATTCGGTAAACAGGCTTGCAATAACGGATGCCATTGAGGGGCACATTCTGAACGCGGTGGCAAATCGCCACTTTTCCCTTTGCCGGGATAACAAAGTCCAATCGGAATAATCGCAATCTGACTGTCATCATAAAATTGACTTCTGTCCATCTGCAGCCAACGACGCAAGCGATCCCCACTGGGATCATTCCAAGGAATACCGGTGGTATGAACGCGAATACCCGGCGCTTGACCGACTATCAGTAAGCGAGCGGTTGCTTTTGCTCTTAATACCGGTCTCGGTGTTTGGGGCAGGTAAGTAGCGCAGCAGCGACACTCACGGATTTCTGCTAATAACGCTTGAAGTGGAGTGGCTGGTGGAGAACTATTCGTTGATGTCATGATTTTTCATGGATAAGTAATGATGTAAATCATCCGGTAACAACCCGTTGTGATTTATTGTTAAATTAGCATCACTTCCTCTTGAACACAACTTTGTGAATATAAAATCTTTAAAAATTGCTATACTAACAGGTTTACATCAGGATTGAAGTATGAATTTAGATAATAATTGGTTTACTGAATTTGGGTTAAATACCGGCTGTGCTTTTTCGTTACAGATTAAAGCAAAATTACACGAAGAACAAACCCCTTTTCAAAAAATTACGATTTATGAAACCACTGAATTTGGCAACTTGATGACGCTGGATGACATGATCATGCTCACGGATCGCGATAATTTTATCTATCATGAAATGATAGCGCATCCGGTATTATTCACTCATCCAGATCCGCGGAGTGTTGCCATTATTGGTGGTGGTGATTGTGGTACTTTACGCGAAGTTTTAAAACATTCTCGTATTGAAAGAGTATTACAAATTGAGATTGACGAAGCAGTGACTCGGTTGGCTGAACAATATTTTCCTACTCTCTGTGAATCAAATAATGATTCCCGTGCTGAATTTTATTTTGAAGATGGGATCAAATGGATGGCAGAAGCACCCGATGATTTGGTTGATATCATTATTGTCGATAGTACGGATCCCTTAGGACCAGGAGAAGGTTTATTTACAGTAGAATTTTATCATGACTGTCGACGAGTATTAGCACCGGATGGACTACTCGTCCAACAAAGTGAATCGCCACTACTCCATTTGCCTTTATTACAATCGATGCACGAAGCCATGCGAGAAGCGGGTTTTGAAAATACCCGGAGTCTACATTTTCCTCAATGTGTTTATCCCTCGGGTTGGTGGACAGTCACTTTAGCTGGAATGGTTGATTTAACGCAATTTCGGGTTGAAGCCGTTCATGATAAACCGTTTACCACCCGTTATTATAATGTTGATATTCATCAAGCCAGCTTAGTGTTACCCAGTTTTTTAACCGCTGCTTTACCCGATTAATCTATCTAACGCTTCCGATTTGCTTTAGCTATAGCCTAGTGGATAATGAATTAACGAAAAACGCCTATGGACTATCCAGAAAATTTTGAGGTGATTGTGGTCGGTGGTGGACATGCCGGTACAGAAGCCGCATTAGCTGCCGCTCGCATGGGAGCGCATACCTTATTATTGACACATAATGTTGAAACCTTAGGACAAATGTCCTGTAACCCAGCAATTGGTGGCATCGGCAAAGGTCATTTAGTCAAGGAAATTGATGCCTTAGGTGGATTGATGGCTCGTGCTGCTGATCAAGCGGGAATTCAATTTCGTATTCTTAATGCGAGTAAAGGTCCCGCTGTTCGTGCGACGCGTGCCCAGATCGATCGAATGCTATATAAAATAGCGGTACGCAAAGCGATTGAAACTCAAAGCGGCTTAAAAGTATTTCAACAAGCTGTTGATGATTTAATCGTTAGAAATGGCTTAATTGCCGGCGTTATTACTCAGACCGGAATCCGCTTTTTTGCTCCCACGGTCGTGTTAACAACCGGGACGTTTCTCAGCGGCTTAATTCATGTTGGTTTATCTCATTATCCAGGCGGACGGGCGGGTGATCCACCGGCGATTACCCTATCGGAACGTTTGCGAGAATTACCGTTTCGAGTCAGTCGGTTGAAAACCGGTACGCCACCGCGATTAGATAGCCGTAGTCTCGATTATTCGGTCATGGAAGTCCAACTGGCTGATAATCCAGTCCCGGTATTTGCTTTTATGGGCAGTGCGAGTCAACATCCGCGCCAAGTACCGTGCTATGTCACTTATACCAATGAAGAGACTCATGATATTATTCGCCGTGGTTTAGATCGATCGCCTATCTATACCGGGGTGATTGAAAGCATTGGTCCCCGTTATTGTCCCTCGATTGAAGATAAAGTCGTTCGCTTTGCCAATAAAGATTCACATCAAATTTTTGTCGAACCAGAAGGCTTAGAATCCCTCGAGATTTATCCTAATGGTATTTCTACCAGTTTACCTTTCGATATTCAACTAGAAATGGTGCGTTCCATTCGGGGTTTTGAGCAAGCGCATATCACCCGTCCTGGTTATGCGATTGAATACGATTTTTTTGATCCACGAGATCTGTATCCGAGTTTAGAAACTAAACAGATTGCCGGCTTGTTTTTCGCGGGACAAATTAATGGCACCACCGGCTATGAAGAAGCCGCAGCACAAGGACTCATTGCGGGTCTGAATGCCGCTTTACAAGTCCAGGACAAAGCACCGTGGACACCCCGTCGTGATGAAGCCTATATTGGGGTACTCATTGATGATCTCATTACTCGTGGAACCAACGAACCATATCGCATGTTTACGAGTCGTGCCGAGTATCGATTATCTTTGCGAGAAGATAATGCCGATTTACGTTTGACTGAAATAGGATATCAACTGGGTTTAGTGGGTGAGGAACAATGGCGGCAATTGGCAGCTAAACAAGCCGCAATTTTGGCTGAAAAACAGCGGCTGAGTCAATTATGGTTGCGCCCTGAAGCTGAAGAGAATGCTAATCTCGATATGACCAGTATTCGACGTGAAGTCAATTGTTTAGAATTATTACGTCGTCCAGAAATGACTTATCAAGATTTGTTACGGTTACCTCAAGTTGCTGCCCTTGTCGTCGCAACAGAAGTTCAGCAACAAATCGAAATCCAGCAAAAATACGGTGGCTACATTGAACGCCAACAAGCAGAAATTGCTCGATTACGCCGCTACGAAGAAGCCACTTTGCCAATTCACTTAGATTATACTCAAATTCGCGGTTTATCCACTGAAGTCTGTCAAAAATTGATGCAACATCGTCCCACGACGCTTGGTCAAGCCTCCCGTATTCCTGGCATAACACCGGCGGCTATTTCTTTGTTATTAGTGTATTTAAAGAAAAATCCGGTGCTGACTCGTTCTAAAACCTCGGTTTCCATTTCTTTGGAAGAAAGTGATAGCACGGAAAATGATTTCGATTTAAACGAATAAAATTAGTGCTCACTTACACAATCATTATCATTCTGGGAACAATGGTTGGTGGTGTTTAAAGCAGGCGGAGGCGGTGTAGTAATAGTGATTTCTTGCCGCATAAAAGCGGGATGAGCCACACGAGTAGTTGGATCCGGGTGAAAATTAGCGATGACCATAGCCGTTTCCGGTGCAGCTTTAGCCACCGCATTAATAATCGCTTCTTTCTGGTCTGGGACGATTTCAGCGATAGCATCTACAATTCCTATGGCAATTTGTGAAACCAAATTCAGACAATTAGAATGTTCTTCTGGTGATTTCATTGATTTACAAAACGTGGTTTTGGCTGCCACAGCGGCAACTGCAATGTTGATTGCTTCATGGGGTGATGCACGAGCAACGATGACAGCACCGATAATAGGATTAACACCGGCGGTGATTAATTGAGTGACTATCTGAATCGGTGCTAATTGGTTACTTAAAGCTAATTGAACCACTTGTTGAGGTGAAACCCCAGCCCGAATGTCGGTTACAATATCAGCTTGTACGAGTGAACCGGTGATGTTTAATATCAATCCAGCTATTAGCCCTGTAATGATTTGCCTTTTCATGAGTTTGATTCTCCCAAGTTAACTTGTTGACAAAATTGAATCAGTTGTACTGGTTCTCGGTCAATGGAGAGAGTATGAGCGAATCCTGGGTGTTCTTTATGCAGGTCGAGATAGGCACAGAGGGTGTAAATTCGCTGATACTTATTCATAAGTGCACTGATGAGCTGAGGTTGGATGAGCATTCCACGCTCAATCGCTGCGAGTACCAGCCAACGTGTCGATTGGGGTAGTTGATACCAGGCTACCAAACCTGCCTCAATAACGAGGTGTTGTACCAAGGGTTCCCATTGCCCTAAAACGATAGCTTGTTTAAGGGCCGTTTCAAATTGAGCATCATATTGTTTCAACTGAGATTTAAGTAAAGCAACATTAGCCCAAGTATAAGCAGAAACCGGTCTTTGTTGAATCGCCTTTAAATTATAATCTAAAGCTTGTTGTAGCGAGGTTAACTGAAGTTTTATGCCTCTATTGGAAATAGCAAGCAAATAATGTACCCGGGCAAGTAATTCTAATAAATCCGGATGTTCTGGTTCTAAATCGTTTGCCCACTGGAGTTGAGTGAGCGTAGTTTGCCAAGCGGTTTCTAAGGTTAATCCTTGTTTTTCCCATCTCAAGAGATGGTAGGATGCCGGTTTAGCTAACAAGTCAGCTAGTCCCCAACAAATCGCTAAATAAATTAGCCCTATCAATACGCCCATTAAGCCTAAAATAGCCGTATTGACTAACTGAGAATACTTAAATCTAATCATCTCGATAAGTAAGACAGAATTATTTAATCGTCAAAAAAATGTCAAATGTTTATAACCAGACTATTTAATTAAGTATCCCCATAAAACGAAATTGGCTTTTTCATCTGGGTTTCCCCCTTTGTCAAAGGGGGTTAGGGGGTATTTAACTTGACTCGTTAAGCATTGAGAGTGTTATGCAACCGTTCCATCGCTGTTTTTAAGTTCTCCATACTCGTAGCAAAAGAAATGCGCATATGACCAGGAGCACCAAAAGCTGAGCCCGGTACTAAAGCAACCCCCGCTTTTTCGATGAGAAATTCACCAAATTCGATATCCGTTTTGAAACCTAATCGATCCATCGTCCCTTGCATATTCGGGAAGATATAAAAAGTACCCTGACAAGGTAGGCATTCGACCCCATTGATTTTACGCAAAGATTCCAGAACAAAATCATGCCGTTCTTTAAAAACTTTAACCATTGCTTGAATACCAGCTTGATCGCCTTCTAAAGCAGCTAAAGCAGCATATTGGGAAATAGAAGTCGGATTAGATGTGCTTTGTGATTGAATCGTTTCCATTTTTTGAATGAGCTTTTCTGGACCAGCCGCATAGCCAATTCGCCAACCGGTCATTGCATAAGCCTTAGAAACACCATTCAGAACGACCGTGCGGTCATATAATGCTGGACAGAGATTAAGAATATTCTTAAACGGGTTGCCTTCCCATAAAATATGTTCGTACATATCATCGGTTGCCACGACGATTTTGGGATATTGAATGAGTATCTCACCGAGTTCGGCTAATTCTTTAGCGGAATAGTGAACACCAGTAGGGTTAGAGGGACTATTAATAACAAATAATCTCGTCTTGTCAGTAATAGCGACTTCCAATTGTTTAGGAGTAATTTTAAACCCGTGTTGAATATTGGCACTGACAATCACCGGCTCAGCACCAGCTAACATCACCATATCCGGATAAGAAACCCAATAAGGTGCTGGAATAATCGCTTCATCACCGGGATTTAATAAAGCTTGTGCCATGTTATAAAATGCTTGTTTGCCACCACAGGAGACGATCACCTGTTTGAGGTTATATTCAAGCTGGTTTTCACGCGCAAATTTTTTGATAACGGCTTGTTTAAGCGCGGGAATACCATCAACCGGCGTGTATTTGGTGTAACCCTTATTTATGGCATTGATGGCCGCTTCTTTGATATGGTGAGGTGTATCAAAATCCGGTTCGCCGGCGCCTAATCCGACAATGTCATGACCGGCGGCTCGCATGGCGGCTGCACGAGCAGTCACCGCTAAGGTTGGAGAAGGTTTAATGGCTTGAACACGATGGGCAATTTGTAAAGTCACGTTGTTATTTCCTGTTCTAACTAAAAGTAAATATTAACTCATTTATCTTGATAAAATGGTTTTCACTGATGATTTTTCATTAAGCTATTGGTTATTTTTCAGCTATTAGATTCGGTGTCGTCACCAAAGTACATAAATATACTATGTCAACAGCATTTCAGTTACAGGCTCATTTTAAACCAATGGGCGATCAACCCGAAGCAATTAAGCAATTAATCACGGGCTTAACCCGAGGTGATAAACATCAAATTCTATTGGGTGTCACCGGTTCCGGCAAGACTTTTACGATAGCTAACGTTATCCAAGCGGTGCAACGTCCTACTTTGATTCTCGCACCCAATAAAACGTTAGCGGCACAGTTGTATAGCGAAATGCGCCAATTTTTTCCGCATAACGCGGTTGAATATTTTGTTTCTTATTACGATTATTACCAACCGGAAGCTTATATGCCGGCATCAGATACTTATATTGAAAAAGATGCGGCTATCAATGAGCAGATTGATCAAATGCGTTTATCCGCTACCAAAGCCCTGTTAGAAAGACCCGATGCGATTATTGTGGCTTCCGTATCCGCTATTTATGGACTGGGTGATCCCAATTGGTACCTACAGATGGTATTACATTTAGTGCGTGGTGAATCCATTGAGCAACGGTTTATTTTACGCCGTTTAGCTGAATTGCAATATCTTCGTAACGAAACCGTATTAGAGCGAGGAACTTATCGAGTCCGAGGTGAAGTGATTGATATTTACCCGGCTGAATCCGAACGCGATGCCATTCGTATTGAATTATTTGATGATGAAATTGAATCACTCCGTTATTTTGATCCCTTGACCGGACACTTATTGCGGCGGGTACCCCGGCTGACAATTTATCCTAAAAATCATTATGTTACTCCACGCGCTATTTTATTACAAGCGATTGATAACATTAAAGCTGAATTAAGAGAACGCTTAACCCAATTATATGCGGCGCAGAAATTAGTCGAAGCACAACGTTTAGAACAACGAACGGGATATGACTTAGAAATGATAGCCGAATTAGGTTATTGTTCCGGTATTGAAAATTACTCGCGCTATTTATCGCAACGACAACCGGGGGAACCACCGCCGACTTTATTTGATTATTTACCAGAACAGGGTTTGTTAGTCGTTGATGAGAGTCATGTCACGGTTCCGCAACTCGGTGCCATGTACAAAGGCGATCGTTCGCGGAAAGAAACGCTAGTAGAATATGGCTTTCGGTTACCATCCGCATTAGACAATCGCCCGTTAACTTTTGCTGAATTTGAACGGTTAGCGCCACAAATTATCTTTACCTCTGCCACGCCGGGACCTTATGAATATCAACATGCAATTCAAGTGGTTGAACAAGTCGTTCGACCAACCGGTCTCGTGGATCCAACCATTGAGATTCGTCCAGTAGCCAGCCAAGTTGATGATGTCCTGTCAGAAATTAATGCGCGCATCACCCACCAGGAAAGAGTCCTAATCACGACCTTAACCAAGCGCATGGCAGAAGATTTAACCGAATACTTAATGGAACATGGCGTAAAAACGCGCTATTTACATGCCGACATTGATACCCTCGAAAGAGTAGAAATTATCCGAGACTTACGGTTAGGAATATTTGATGTGTTAGTGGGCATTAACCTCCTGCGAGAAGGACTCGATATTCCGGAAGTATCACTGGTAGCGATTTTTGATGCCGATAAAGAAGGTTTTTTACGCTCCGAACGTTCGTTAATTCAAACCATCGGACGGGCAGCACGTCATATTCATGGACAAGCTATTTTTTATGCCGATAAAGTCACCTTAGCCATGCAACGGGCGATTGAGGAAACCGAACGCCGCCGCATCAAACAAATCCTGTATAATCAACAACAAGGCATTACCCCGCGCGGTATAGAAAAAGCGGTTACTGACATTTTAGACAGTGGTGAAAGGGTCGCTAAAGTAGCGGAAACGCACGCGGAATATGCGCCCCTATCACCCCAACAATTTGCTAAGAAAATAAAACAATTAGAAAAGGAAATGTATCAAGCTGCCGCCAATTTGGAATTTGAAAAAGCGGCACAATTACGGGATCAAATTAAGTGGCTACGAGATAAACAACTGGTATCTTAAGTTCGCTAATAGTCATTACCTGATAATGGGTATAAAGATTTTTGACGGTTTGTTGAATTTCAAGTTCGCTATAATTGGCTTTTTTGATTAAATTAACACAGACTTCATTGATAACTTGCGTACTTAAGACCACAAAAGGATTACCAATGATTTCAACTGCTTTTGTTATTTTTCCAGATTCACTTTGCATAAAAGCATATAACCAGATATTAGAATCAACAAATAGGCATTTATCGGTCATAAACAGATTCCCTTTTGAGTGGTTCAAAGGGATTGACTCTGCGTGGTACAACCTCAGTTATATTTATTTTTTCAGGTTGAGGTTTTGATGTGTATTTGTATACAAGAAATTGATAGAAATCATACAATTCATGCTGCGCTTTGTTGGGCAAGATAGATAGATCAATAGTTAGATTTTCCATATAGACTATTCATTTTTTGGAGATGAATAATTTCTTGTTTGAGGTAACTTATTTCCTGTTCTAATTTCTCATTAACGAGATGAGCCTTTTCTAGTTCATGTTTCAGTTCAGTTTACTCAATTGAAAAAGAATTAATATGTGAAAGATGAAATTGAGTATGGTGATCTCCCGTCAAATTAAATACTGTTGTTTCATTCAAGCCCAATAATTCTAATAACTCCATGCCAAAAATAGCAGCAATTTTCTCTAATCGAGATAACTTCACATCCGTTTCACCACGTTCAATACTGCCATAGCCATTCACTGACATCTCTAACTGGTTGGCAACCTCTTCTTGTGACCAACCTTTTAATTGACGAATAAATCTAATTTTTTCATGAAGTTTCATAAATACACTTACTCATGGGTTAAATAACTAGTGGGGCTTGGTGGATGATTAATAGGTTACTTTTTATAATCAATTTTGCTAATTTTGGCAAGATAATTAGGTGAGGTTTGAAGTGAACGGTGGTTTGAAGTGAGCATAGGATGCACTGGGGAAGCACATCAGCCCGGTAGGGTGGGCAAACGTCCTTTTGTTTGCCCACCATTTCGGAATTAAAATGGCAAGCTGGGGATTTTAACTCCTTGGTGGGCAACAACAATACGTTGCCCACCCTACCAGGCTGTAGGTTACCATCAACTTCAGGTCGAATTCGTCATACCCGCATCGGTATCCAAAAAATGGTCATAGATTGCCACTGATGCGGGTATGACGTTAAATCGACTACTACTATTTTACATTTTCCGCAAACTTAACCCGGTAACTTCTCCCCCCAATTGCGCCACAATAGCCGAGAGCGCATTTTCTAATCCTTCCATTACAGCCAGGTAGGGTGGGCAATGCCCACCATAATTGGTGTTAATTTGGTATTTTTCACCATCAAAATCCCTTATTGAGTCAGCAATGCCTAAATGCAATAAATTATCGTGCTGGTGCCACGGTGTGTAAGTCAAGCGACCGGTGATGGCGTAAAGGTTATGATCGCTGTCTTTTTTATCGATTTCATAAAAACCTAAGCCCCATAACATTTGGAGTTCGGTTTTCCAAATTTTATTCAGTTTGCCAACCAAAGTCAGTTGAGCATCTCTTAATTCTAACTCACTACCGGATTTGCCTTCATGGTGGATTCCATCAACAATATCACTATCCCACATCATCCGACCTTCGATCTACAGCTTGAAGTTATAGTAATATTCCTAACTAATTATACTATTAAACCATAAATTATAGTATTACAATTAATAAGTTAAACTGAAGATAAAGTTTATCGATTAGGAAGAAAAATGAGTTACAGCGTCGATTTGAGAGAACGGGTAGTTAAGTTTGTCATGAAGGGAAATAGTCGCCGTCAGGCAAGTAACCTCTTTGAGGTTCATTACAATACGGTAAAAAGCTGGGTGAGAATTTACCAAGCTGAAGGTCGCATCACTCCGAGTCAATCGGCGGGGTTAAAACCTTATAAACTGGATCGGGAAGCCTTAACAAGAGAGGTACAAGAACCTCCCGAGTTATTTCAAAGTGAACAGGCTCAAACTTTTGGGGTGGTCCAATCAACCATTAGTAAAGCCTTTCAACAACTGGGTATCACTCGAAAAAAAATCAATTACTCTGCCGAGGCCAATGAAGAACAAAAGCAAAATTTCAGGCAAGCCGTTAAAACCTTAACCGAAGAACCAGGTGTTTATTTAGACGAAGGTGGAATTAATCCCCATTTGAACCGTGAGTTTGGTTGGGCACCGCGCCATGACAAAGTCTTGGGTAAAATCCCTGGGAAACGGGAATCAAAACTCAATCTCATCGCGGCACTCCATTCTTCAGAACTGAAGGCACCCTTGAGTTATCAAGGTACCATGAATACGACGTTATTTAATACCTATCTGAAAGAATTGTTGTTACCCCTCCTCATACCTGGACAAGTAGTCATTATGGATAATGCCACTTTTCATAAATCTTTGGACACCCACCGGTTAATAACCGAGAAACCATGCCAAGTCTGGTATTTACCACCTTATTCACCCGAGTTAAATCCCATTGAACATACTTGGGCGGTATTGAAGCGTTATGTTAGGCGTTACCGAAACCAGTTTGATTCGCTGGCTCTCACTCTTGACTTCATTTTTCACTCGATTCCGCTGTTTGCTGGAAAGTGATCTCGGTATAAAAATAAAGGAATACTACTATAGCGCGGGCATGATAAAATGATTATCATTACTCCTTCAGATAGAAGGAATTTAACCCGATGACCTATTCAATCGATTTTAGACGCAAAGCATTATTGATAAAACAAAGAGAGCATCTGTCTTTTGAAACCACGGCAAAGCGCTTTGGCGTGAGTCAGTCAAGGGTGTTTCGATGGTCAAAACAACTCGAGGCACAACATACCCGAAATAAACCGGCGACCAAACTCGATATGGAAGCCTTAAAGCGAGAGGTAGAGAGCTCCCCCGAGGCCTATCAATCCGAACGAGCCGAACGTTTAGGTGTCTCTCGAAGGGGAATCGGATACGCTTTGAAGCGTTTAGGAATCAGCCGAAAAAACAACGTTCTCACCTCCGCAAGCGGATGAGGCAGCACGAGAACGTTTTCAAAAACCGCTAAAAACGTATCAGAGTGCTCATCAAGAAATTGTTTATCTTGACGAGAGTGGTTTTGCACACGATATGCCTCGTAGAAATGGCTATGCGCCGAAGGGAGAACGTGGTGTTGGCAAACAGAACTGGCATGCCAGAGGTCGTATTAACGTTGTGGGTGCCTTACTCGTCTCGTGCTGACTTACAGTGAGTCTCTTCCGGGGTTCCATTAATGCCAATACCTTTTCTGCTTGGGTTGCACAAGATGGGTTGCCTCAATTGCCTCCTAAGAGGGTTGTCGTTATGGATAATGCCGCTTTTCACAACCGTGCTGATATTGAGCAACTCTTTGAACAAGCCCGACATGTGCTTGAATATTTACCACCTTACTCACCAAATTTAAATCCCATTGAACACAAATGGGCACAAGCTAAGGCGATTCGTAAACAGAAACCGTGTTCGGTTGAGGAACTATTTACACCCCATATCTTGTAATCATTTTATAGTGACTAATATAAGTATTTTATTTTGCCTTTGCTATAGCTGTCAAAGAAACGAATATCCCAACCTCTCATTTTCCTCAAATAGGTCCGTTTTCCGTAGATGAGATTTTGAATGGAGATTTTTACCCAGGGAGTTAGCAACTACGCATGGAAAAACTTATACTTTCTAGCCTTACATGGTATTGATAATCAAAATCCATTATTTCAACTCTATGGACAATTGTTAGCAGCGGCTCATTTAAATTGGGAAAATGAAAACCAAGAACATTCCCCGCAGGAGATATTTGGGTGTTATACAATTGCAGATAGTTGGACCTTTGTCCGGGCAGAAATTGACGAGATAGATTCTGACAAACCTAACATGCGGGTAGCCGCGTCCAGAGAATATTCCGAACAATATGAAGCGGAAACGATTTTAAAGATTTTGAAAAAGATGGTGGCTAAATCCACATACCACCAACCAACCTCAACGATTAACACGGATTAACACTCTCAATTAAATACTCATCTTCCGCACCAGACTGTTTTTCTCTTTTTCCCACTTAACAAACTCAAAAAAATCACCAGAATAGCGGCAGTAAGCTGATTGGCTTTTAACTGTCTGCAAACTTTATAACCATCCATTTTGCGCCGATTTCAAAGCGCTTACCCCCTTAGTCACATTGCAAACTTGATATCCTTATAAAAAAATTTTGAAGACCGGTTAGTTTTATAGCTGATTTCTATCCCGAAGTATTAGGTATAAGCAATAACCTACGCAAGTAGCCAATTGCCGAACTGAGTTAAAGACAGTGTTAATTAAAGAGGAGAGCCGCAATGGCCTTTTCGGAAGAAATCAAGAAATACGACGTTGCTTACTACGCCGGTGGCAAGAACACGACTGGATACCCGTATCGTGCAATAATCGGACTCCGACGCGATGACGGAAGTCTAATCGGAGGTGCGTACTTCCATCGCGAACCGTCGACAATGCCCAATACAGACGACCAGACACCATCTGGCTATGTCTGGTGCCATTATACCTGGGAGGATTTCACGCCGGTTATGGATCTTCTCCGTAACGAGAAACCGGTCTTTGTCCGGTACGTAGCCGGCGGATGGAGGATCGCTTCTATTACCACCTCGCTTGAGCCCGTTGGTGAGGGCGAGCACCCATAACCAGCGTAAGATGAGTTATTAACGCACCGAAAATGTTAAAACTGTTTTTGAATGGTGCGTTACGGCCGATGCCTAACGCACCCTATCTCGCTGCATAGCGCGTTCTTCCGGTGTTGTTATAAAAAATTTTCGAGATAGATGGATTTTATAGCGGATTTCTATCTCGAAGGAAAGAGATAAGCGATGGTTTACATGTGCAGCAAGTTGTTGAGCCTTATTTAAAGACAACATCATCAAACGCAGGTAATCCAGCTTTAGATAGCCTAGATGAAACTTTCTAGGTAATATTCACCTAATACAACTAATTGATAATTAATAATTAGTTTCTAGTATCAGTTAATAATTTAAACAGTAAAGGAAAATTAAAATGGCTAATAATCTCTCAAATGAATATCCTTCTATTCCATGTTGCCCAGAGCTAAAAACTGATCCAATCTGCGACATAATGGATATGCGGCGACGGTTAAAGTTTCCTACCCATGTTAGGACAGAAACAGGACAGCCTGTTTTTGTCGAGGTTATTATTCACACGCGCTTTACTCGTTGTTCTGGACCGCTCGCTTTAGGTGACTTAGTTTACAGCACAACCTTATTGCCAGGCGAAAAAGTGCGGTTAGCGACCACTGATCGACGTAGCCGATTTTCTTTCGATAGCAGTACTAATCTTAGTCACCGCAGTGAGCAAATTTCCGAAGAACAATACCGGATGACGGCACTGCGTTCATTCATGATGGATGCCTCTTCTACAGATCAAACTTCACAAACCAATACTGAGAACAGTTCTTGGGATTTTCATGGCGATGCAGAGGGTTCTCTCGGTTTCTTTTCCGTCGGTGCTGAGACCAATGCACGAGGATCTTATAATGCCTCATCAACCCGTGATTTTTTAGGTGAACACAGAGCCCACGCTCAAACGGCCGATCACCAGTCAGTCGAGGCGACGCGCAAAGCTCATTCCATGTCAATTGGTGAAGTTTCCACACGCCAGCATAAAGAAGGCGAATCACAAGAACACTTTGAATCATCCTCGCGTGAGTTTACCAATCCCAATAAATGTCACGCTGTCACGTTTTTGTTCTACCGTATAAATAAAATGGAGATCATCAAATTTACGCTTGAATCCATCGAAAGGCGTGTACTTGATCCATCTGCGGTGACACGTCCTATACCAGTACCTATTTCAACCGTGAACAAGGTTTCAGCTATCACACAATTTTTACCGGCTACAACTGTGGTAATGGCTAAGTCTAATCAACCGGTTACTGCCCAATTTTTTCTGCAACCGACGGTCAAATCGACTGTAACCCCTGCCGTGCCTGAGATTACCTCCAATACTCCTCTTTCTGAAGAATTACGTAAAAAAGCTTTAACTGAAGTTGATGAACAGTTATTCCTGCAAGGATTGTTAGATAAAGAAGGTCAAGTGTCAGCACCAGCGCAAAGAGAGTTCAGTTTCGATCGGCAGACCTCGTTACCGACGGCTGGAGTAATTGTTAAAGGTTGTCTCGACGATTGTGATATTTGTGAAACTACGCGACAGAAAGAAATTGAACTTGAGCTTGAGCGCAAAGCATTAGAAAACAAGCTCCTCACTCGGCAAATTGACCTTTTAGAGCAAAGCTCTGAATACCGCTGTTGCCCAAAGGGTGAAGAAAAACAGCCAGCGTAGGATGCTTTGTTAACGCACCATTAACCAGGTAGAAAGACCGTTTGGTGCGTTACGGTTAACGCCTAACACACCCGACCTAGCTATTCTGAATATAAAAATTGTTAGTAAAAAATATGGGCGGGGGTTTTACTTACCCCACTCAAAAATTTTCCAGGAGATTACACATGTCACATGAAAAAGCTAAATCTATAGTTGCCGCTCCGTCATATTCGTTGATACTTCAATGGATACTCAACGGTGAATTATGGCGTCTAGGTATAGGAGAAGATCCAAATTGGGGTCAGCGTCATCTTGACCAAATGGTTATCAAAGCAGCTATTTATGAATTAGCTAACAAAATTGCAGATCAAGCAGTAAAGAAACAAATACAAACTAACATAGCACATGATTTAGTAAACACCGCTCAACGAATAGTAAAAGAAATTGACTAAAGCAATATCCGGTAAGGTGGGCAATGCCCACCAAGAGAGTTTGAATGATAGCCATGAGGGGTGTGCGGTGTATACCCTACAAGGTCGACTCGCCGCAACCCTGCATAGCCAACGTAGAATGGCTAGAACGAAGTGAAATCCATCACAAGATAATCAAATCAAAAGAAGGAGATAAAAAATGTCTACTCATGATTGTGTAAGAGGTGTGTGTGAACCAGAGAGAACCCAAGGCTTAAAAGCTCCCGCCCCAAAAGGCGATCATGTGCTCATTGACCTAAAAGGTCCCGGCGTCTTTCTAGGTGCCGAGGTGACCAAACAGGGTGGGAGCACCGACCTTACCTTTGTCATTCTGGATATAGATGGTCGCAATGTGACAAATATTTCATATGCAGCGCTAGAGAATACCGGCCTCACCCAACCCAATCCCTACGGTTTAGTCCTGCTGAAATCTGCAGCAATCAAGAACTTGACGATAGGTTTTCCCTCACCATTACATTTCCACAAGCAACTCAGATTAACCGTGAAAGTTGAGGAAGATGGGGTTGTGCAAATTCTAACAAACGTGATTCATGGCAAATAAATGAGATAAATAATCTAGCCAGTAACATAACACCCCATCCAACAAAAAAGGAGATAATGATAAAAATCGAGAATAATTCTCAAACAACACCAGCAGAGGAACAGCCAAAAGAATCCCCTGTGAAGCAGTCGGTTACCGCACCGCAATTTGAACAAGAACGAACGCATTTCAGAGCATTGATTTTATCCAACCCGAAGTAGGGTGCGCTACTAACGCACCATTGAACTTCAATAAATTAAAAGGAGAACAAACATCATGTCAACGGCTAAGTTAAATGTTTATGTAACAGAATTAGGGCAACCATGCACCATTACCAACCGAAATTGGGTGGTTGCTATTGCCCATTGTGATGGTACAGTCCTTAACTGGTCAGAAGGAAGATGGCGTACTCGGGAAGACGAACCATGGCACCCCATCCCATTGCATACCCCACCAGGTACTCCACCCCATCCCCCAGGGTACTACTACGAAAGTATTCCGGCATATAACGGACATGTCGAAATTCAAGTTCCACCGGGTTGTTACGTTCTAAGTGCATCAATGCATACTTGGTACTTGAATGGGGTACTTCTGGGCAATTGGTATACTCATAACGCAATCATCCAAGCGTGTTGTGGTGAGGATACTTGTGTCACGTTGTATGCTCCTACCAAGGAAGCTTGTGGCTGGCCACTATTCGAGTTTGTCATTCCCTTGCTTATGCAACACCAAGCCATCAATCGAGATCAAGCGACACGTGCGATCGAGGCAATGAGGGCGATATTCAAACCCGAAGCAGCATCCACTTTTGAGCAGGGGCAATTTGGGACGTTGCGCAGCGCCTTCGAGCAAATGGGGAAAGAATTACTAGGGCAGGAAAAGTGTAAGCCAAAGTAAGATGGGCAGTGGCATTCCCTAGTTCCCAAACTCGGTTTGGGAATGCTTGTAAGCCAAGCTTTATTTGGCGAGCCAACGTAGCTAACGTAGGGTGCGTTAATAACGCACCATTAACAAAGTAGAAAGATAGCTTTTTTTCGGTGCGTTACGGCTGATGCCTAACGCACCCCACCTTGCTAACAACAAGTTATTAGAAGGTGTTTTTTACTTAATTAACTAATCTTTTCGGGGGTAACTATGACCGAGAAAGTAAAATCAGAATTCGCTTGCTGTCCTAAAGGAGGCTGTGGGGCGCAGGGGTGCCCTGTCTGACAGCACCCTGCTCGTGCCGACTGGAAGCCAGTTCGCCCTGCTCTCCAGTTGCGATGACGAGTTGTGCGCTTCAACGACCTGGGTTCGCTTCTGCAACGACTCCCGCATTCTGATTGGACACCGCAAGGCCGGGACGATCGAAGAACAGTATGGGATGCAGGGCTTCCAGCCGGTGGTCGTGAATGGTTTTCCACTCCTGTACGTTGCCAACCCGCGGGAGGCCCGGCTCACCCTCCGACTCCGCGCAGGGGAAACGCCGACTCTACAGCTTATTGGTTTGGTCAGCCCCTACCGTGGTAGACTGAAAACCACATGCCACATCATGGAGTCTGTTGCAGGGGTCATCGTTGGCGGTCTTACTGTGCAAATTGGTCGCTGACTTTTCTGCTACTCCTTCTCTACTGCAGGATGAGCCAAAGAGAATGTGTATGGCTTCGAACTGCCCGACCCCTCGGCCTGCCCGACCCCTCGGCGTTACGCTCCATAAAGACCAGTCCGCCCAACGCCGGGCATCCAGGCGACCTATGGCGGCATCTGATGCCCGGCGTTGGGCGGGCGAGCCAAAGGAGATAATTAGGTTTTAGCTCGCTACCAAGCAGAGCTTGGTAGTGTCTTCCTGCGAAGCTCTGCTTCGCGTGTTATCCCACTTCGCCAAGCAGAGCTTGGCAAATAGGCATTCCCAAGTGGAACTTGGGAACGAGAGAATCCAAAACTGTGAATTTCGTGATTTCGTCGTGGGCGTGGGTATCTCCCTGAATGGCATTACCCAAAACGCTGAAAATATCACTCTGGTTGATTGTTCCTTTCACTCAATGAAAAGTGCGATTGCCATAGGCCAAGATCAAAGCCGTAACATCACTGTTTACAATATAAGTGTTTATGCGGCCAAGATAGTTTTTGATTGTACTAGCTACGGGAGGGGATCGGGTAATTGTCCTTCTATATTCGGTGCTGATATCGGTGATGTAAAATATATCTTCCATACGTTTTCCTTTGGTTCAGCCGCTTCCATCAATGGACTCTACAGTGAGGGAATTTATAGTATCGGTACACTGGGTGGTGGAGGGGCTGCTGATGGGTATGCTTTCAATGGTTGCGCCTTCAATTTTGCCAACTCCCCTCCGGGAAAGGGAGCGATAGTGTATCGGTTAGCTTGTATGGCCTTTGCAGTATTCAGCGGCTGTCAGTTTTCACTCTCTGAAAATGAACCGATCTGGATCATTAACCTTGGAACAATGAGTTTTAATAGTTGCTGGTTTTATGGATCGACAACCCCCGATGACGCTTCACCAAAACTCTGGATCAATGGTAATCGGGAACGTGTTTTCTTTAATGACACTGTAGTTGATATGATACGTGCGCCGCAGGGACATAGAGGGGCAAATTTTAATAATGTATTATCGATCGATTATAAAGATGATCCCTTTGATGTAGCTATGCTGCCGGGCACATTATTCTATAGGAATCTTGATTACCCTTCCCCTTTTGAATTTTTACCTTCCTTACGATGGGTAGCGAGCCGGTATCCGCTGGTCGATCTTGGCGACTGCGATATCATTGTGCCTAATCCGGTCGATGGAACAGCCACTTTCTCAGTGCCAGCCCAATTTGAGGGCCTGATCGCGCACGGCGATTTTATTTGGGCATTCTCAAAAGTTTTTTGTCCCCTTGATCCGCCTTATGATAAGGCTCAGGTCTCGATTGTCCTAGGTAAAGTTGCCACCGTGACGGCTACTCAAACTGCTACTCAACTTCAAGTGGTGCTTGCGTATGTCCCTAAAATTGTAAAAAATTCAGAAACAATTCATCTCTATGTGATTTATCTCCCACGTGTCCATCCACCGACCACCGGAGAAATTGATTTTTCAGTATCGAATACAAAGCTTACTACTAGCAACGGTGGATATTTTTCGCAATATGAACGTATCCGTGATCGTCAAGGCTGCATTCTCGAGGGTACCTTCATCGTTAATCATCCTGATTCTGAGGGCTTTATCCAGTTGAGTAGACCGGCTACCAAACCGGCTAACGTTTCTGATCAAATGACACTGGATCTATATGATGCCGATGTGCGTGAGATCAATATGACTCCGGTGTTTTGAGCTAACAACTGTCTTGAAAAGAGATATCAAAGAAATTTTGAAGATTGAGGGGAAAGAAAAGCTTTTTCAAAGGAGGGAACTGGAGAGGAATTGTTTGGTACGTAACGTGAGTTACTTATTTTCCCCCACCGGTTGGAAGGGGGAATTTCATAAGTATAATGGCCATGAGAAGTGGTTGGAAATTCAATCTTTAACTTAATAGTAATGACTATGAACAGTTGAAGGGATGTTCTTGATGCTAATATTAAAACTAACCTTTTATTGGTTAGCTTATAAAACCAGCTTTAATTTTTCCAAAAGGTAGCTACCATTTTTGCCATTTCATTGGTTGCCTCCACGAGAGTAGCGATCATCTCCGGTTCGCAGGCTAAGTGACCAGCGGCTGGTACGATCCTTAATTGTGCTGCGGGCCATTGTTGTTCTAACAGATAAGAACTTTCTAGAGGACAGACTAAATCGCATTGTCCATGAACGAGAATAGTCGGAATATCGGCTACTTTGTCTACATCACGTAATAACTGATTTTCTTCAAGAAAACAGTGATGGAACATGTAGTGACATTCAATACGCGCTTCGTTGAAAATTTCGGCAATTTCGGCTGATTGTTCTAATAGCTGGGTGGTTTGACCTAAAGTAACGACACAATTTCCCCAATTTGCCCAAGCTAAAGCTGCATTTTCTGCTTCTTTAATGTCGTTACTCGTTAAGTAATTATAATAAATAGCGAGCGGTGTTTCCCAACGTCCTTCGGGTAATAATTGGGTAAATTCATGCCATTGTTTGGGGAAAAATCGATTAACGCCATCTTCTCCGTAAAACCAGTGAATATCACGTTCTCTCGCTAAAAAAATCCCTCGTAGAATCAAACCTAACACCCGTTCCGGATATTGTTGAGCATACAACAAACCTAAAGTTGCTCCCCAGGAACCACCGAATATAACCCAATTTTCAATATTGAGTTTCTTTCTAATCGTTTCTAGGTCAGCTAATAAATCCCAGGTCGTATTGTCTTGAAGATTTCCTCTGGGAGTAGAACGTCCGGAACCCCGTTGATCAAACAAGATTATCCGATAAATCGCTGGATCAAAAAAAGCGCGGTGATGAGGTTTGCAATGGGAGCCCGGCCCACCATGAAGAAATATCACGGGAATACCTTCTGGATTACCACATTCTTCTACCGTTAATATATGGCCGTCTCCAACCGCAATAGGATAAGTCGCGTAGGGTTCAATATTAGGATATAAAGTAGTCATATTAATACATTTGTTTGAACAAATTTATTATGTTAATTGAAATTAACAATGGGTATTATATCAATTTTTGATGCAAAAAATAAACCATTAGTCTAATTTGACTTAGACATTAAAAATAAGAGCAAATAAGGTTTATTTTTTGTTTAGATAGTTAGAGTTATAACTGTATTGAGTAGATAAAATCAAATATTTTTGATGATTAACTAATCACGGTAATTAGTATTTAAGCAAAAAAGAACTTAACTTATAGTATAAATTAAAATAAAAAAATATTTCGTTCGCTTTAGTCCACCCTACAGACTAAAACGAACATTTACCAGCAAGAATTTCTCCTTCTTAGTGAAGACTCAAAATGAATTTGAATCATCATAATATTGAGTTTCTCCTGTTTAATTAGACAAAAGCATAAAATAGACCATTTATAAAATAATTTATAATATATTGTTTATAAAATAGTAAATTATTTTTTAGTTTTTTTATATTATCCGTTTTTGCATTTTGCATCTCAATTTGCTACTATTTCGCATTTTGCAAATATAAAGAGTGAGTTAATATTAACAATACTAACTTATAGATAATTCGATTTCATCATAAATAATAGTTTAAAAAAGACAGTATAATATTTTGTTTAAATAATAAGAATTTAACTATGAATGTTATTAAACTACGTGGTGTAAGAACACATAATTTAAAAAATATTAATTTGGAATTACCACGAAATAAATTGATTGTTATTACGGGTTTATCGGGTTCTGGTAAGTCGTCTTTAGCGTTTGATACCCTTTATGCAGAAGGACAACGACGTTACGTAGAATCTTTATCTGCTTATGCTCGACAATTTTTAGCTATCATGGAAAAACCGCCGGTGGAGCATATTGAAGGGTTATCACCCACTATCGCGATTGAACAAAAATCAACTTCTCATAATCCTCGCTCGACTGTCGGCACTGTGACAGAAATTTATGATTATCTCCGACTGTTATTTGCCAGAGTGGGGGAAGCGCATTGTCCTAAGCACGGTATTTGTCTGCAAGCTCAAACCGTTAGCCAGATGGTTGATCAGGTGTTATCGCTACCCGAAGGAACCCGCTTGATGTTGCTCGCACCTCTGGTTAAAGAACGTAAAGGTGAGCATCGTCAATTATTAGAATCTTTGCAAAAACAGGGTTTTATTCGCGCTAATATTAATGGTGAAATGATCCTGTTAGATGATCCGCCGACACTCGATCTCCACAAAAAGCATACCATAGAAGTGGTTATCGACCGATTTAAAGTACACGCCGGATTATCACTGCGTTTAGCCGAATCGTTGGAAACCGCTTTGAAATTAGGCGATGGGTTAGCCCAAATTCGGTTAATGGCAGCCACTGAGCATAATAATATGACTGAAATTGAAATGGTTTTTTCCGCTAAATTTGCTTGTCCTGAATGTGGCTATAGTTTAAAAGAGCTAGAACCGCGGTTATTTTCTTTTAATAATCCCTATGGCGCCTGTCCAATTTGTGACGGTTTAGGCATTAAGCAATTCTTTGATCCGGTAAAAATTATTAACCCTTTTTTTAGTTTAGCACAAGGTGCCATCCGTGGTTGGGATAAAAACAGTGCTTTTTATTTTCAATTGTTGGAATCCTTAAGTCAGCATTATCAATTTGATCTCAATACTCCTTTTCAAGCATTGTCAGAATCCATTCAGCAGGTCATTTTGTACGGGAGTGGTACGACTGAAATTCATTTCCTCAACTACACTGATAAAGGTACCCAATTTGCTCGGAAGAAACCGTTTGAAGGCGTGATTCCTAACTTAGAACGACGTTACCGAGAAACAGATTCTGCTAGTGTCCGCGAAGAGTTAACCAAATACCTTAGTCAACAGCTTTGCACCGCCTGCCAAGGTACCCGTTTAAATAAATCGGCACGTCATGTCATGATTGCCGAATATAATTTACCACAACTCACCGCATTACCACTTGAACAAGCTAAGCAGTTCTGTGAAAATCTACGCTTACCGGGTCAGCGCGGAGAGATTGCTACCCAAATTCTTAAAGAAGTCGTTGAAAGATTGAATTTTTTAATCAATGTGGGTCTAGATTATCTCACTTTAGATCGACGTGCGGAGACGTTATCGGGTGGTGAAGCTCAACGAATCCGCCTAGCGAGTCAAATTGGCGCCGGATTAGTCGGTGTAACCTATATTTTAGATGAACCTTCCATTGGTTTACATCAACGTGATAATCAACAATTATTAATGACATTGACTCGGTTACGTGATTTAGGTAATACCGTTATCGTCGTAGAACATGATGAAGAAGCTATCCGAGCGGCTGACCATATTATTGATATCGGTCCCGGTGCTGGTGTCCACGGTGGACAAGTCGTGGCACAAGGATTATTGATGGATATTATTCAAAATGTTACTTCTTTAACCGGTCAATATTTATCTAAACAGCGGCAAATTCAGTTACCGACAACTAGACATCCGCTTGATAAGAAGAAAATATTACGCTTACAGGGTGCGAGTAGTCATAATCTCAAGGCGCTCACCTTAGAATTACCCATTGGGTTAATGACTTGTGTCACTGGTGTATCGGGTTCAGGTAAATCAACCTTGATTAATGACACTTTATATCCGGTAGCGGCTAATCAGCTTAACGGTGCCAATTTAACACCAGCATCCTATCATTCGATTGCCGGTCTGGATTTATTAGATAAAGTAGTCGACATTGATCAAAGTCCAATTGGTCGTACCCCGCGTTCCAATCCGGCAACCTACACGGGCATTTTCACACCCATCCGCGAATTATTTGCCGCCACCCCAGAAGCGCGTTCTCGTGGTTATAAACCGGGACGCTTTAGTTTTAATGTCACTGGCGGACGTTGTGAAGCTTGCCAAGGAGACGGGGTTATTAAAGTGGAAATGCACTTTTTACCCGATATTTATGTCACTTGCGATGTGTGCCAAGGTCAGCGTTATAACCGTGAAACTTTGGATATTAAATATAAAGGTAAAAATATTCATGAAGTTCTCGCGATGACCGTAGAATCGGCTTATACTTTTTTCGAGGCAATCCCCGTATTAGCGCGGAAATTACGAACATTAGTAGACGTAGGCTTATCCTATATTACTTTAGGACAAAATGCCGTCACCTTTTCTGGCGGAGAAGCGCAACGGATCAAACTGGCTAAAGAATTATCCAAGCGAGATACCGGGAGAACCCTATATATTTTGGATGAACCCACCACCGGTTTACATTTTTATGATATTGAACAACTCTTGACGGTGTTACATCGTTTGCGTGATCATGGGAATACCGTCGTGGTTATTGAACACAATTTGGATGTTATTAAAACCGCTGATTGGATAATTGATTTAGGTCCAGAAGGCGGCAATAAAGGTGGACAAATCATTGCCACTGGAACACCCGAACAAGTTGCCCAGCAGCCCCACTCGTATACCGGTCAATTTTTGCGGAAAATACTGTTCCTATGAGAACTTAGTCTGGTTGAAGCTATTTTTTATAAACTTGCTGAGCGGCTTGTAATAAACTAGCGACTAATCCTTCATCACTCGCTTGAGCAGCTACAAAGATTGGGGCTTGTATTCCCCATTTTTGCGCGGCGATTGAAATACGTTGACTCATCACCACTAATGGCGTTTGGCGTACCCAAGCTTGTCCTTCTAGCATATTTAATAAATTTTGTAGACCGTCTCGACTCGTAACCGTAATCATATCAATTCGTTGAATTGCCCATGCCGGTACCGAAGGTTGTGTGCGAGAATAAACTGAAACGTAATCCACGCTAGCACCTCGCTGGCGTAAAGTATCTGCTAGCAACTCGCGTCCGCCTTCACCCCGAAAAATCACAATTTTTTTACCAGCAATAACTTCTGCCTGCAATGCTGGCATCGCTAGAACCGCTTCACTATTAAATGGTGCTGCAGCGCAACCTGCCGCTATTCCCCAATTTTTTAGCGTTTCCGCAGTTGCTTTACCCACCGCAATCACTTGTAGCGAGGGTGGTAAAGTACATTGTGTTAATAAAATCGGTAAAGTTTTTTCGACCGCATTGGCACTAATAAAAATGATCATGTCTAACTCATTCAAATGGTGACAACAAGCCAATAGGGCACTTTTATCGGCTACTTCAACGATTTCTATCGTCGGTAACCGTATCGGTTGTCCACCCTGCGCTTCGATAAGCTGACATAAGTGTTCCGATTGATGAATCGGTCGGGTGATTAAGATTTTCAAACCCACTAAATTGGAAGACATAACCAAAGTGTACTCGAAATAAATTCCTTGAACTGGCCAACTGTGTTAACGGTAAACTGAATAAGTTGTAAGCAATAATCAAGCAAGAACGAGGTCACTCTAAAATTTCTTTTCGTATTATACTTAAAAAATAATAAGTAAATCCAACTGACTGGATCGCTATTGATTAACGGGTTACTCCCTCTCTTTGAGAAAAGGGGGAAGGAGGGGATTTTCAATCGGTTATGCGCTCAAAATCTCCCCGGCACGCTTTACGAAAGTATTTGAACAAGATTAAAGGGTACGCTACAATGCCATGATGAAAAGGGGGGTGTAATTAAACCTGATTTAAAATGGGTTAGTGTTGAGTTTCAAGGCGTTTTACCCAACCGACTTAAATTTAAGGCGACTGGGGAATAATATTATCTATTTCCAATTCAAACGTATCCGTTATCCCATTGACCTGAACTGCGTAAATACCCGCTTTAAGTCCCACTACGGTCAAGGGGATGATTTCCTCAAAAGTTTGAGTTGCTGGCGTGCAATTTTTGCCGGGTTGATGGGTGGTTAATATTTTAACGATAAACGTATTCATATTTCGTTCTTCCGTCACCTGATCAATTAGCATACAGCTATCTGGTAAATGTCCCTGAGCAACCACATTAACTTGTATTGGGAAAGATTCAGTGATAACAATTTGGATATGGTTAACTCGGGCTTGATTAGCAGTGGTTAGTGTTTGAGAAGTGGGTATCTCAAGGTATTGTTCTGGTGAAGCCGGCTTATTTCTTGATGAACAAGCGCTGAGCGAATAAAATAATATGAATAAAGTCATTATTCTTAACATAGGAACGCCATTGATATTTACAATAATGATAAGAAGACGAATCAATCCCACCGGTTCAAATCCATTGGGTTACGGGTCTTTACCAAGAATTCATTTTTAGTCTAAATTACTGATTTATGGTTGTTACTGATAATTTATTGATTGTTTATACTCATTTTAACAAGCCTTTACTAACTGACAGACGGCAAGATTACGCAGTACAACTCCCGATGGTTCTTCAACAAAAGATGAACCGTTTTAGGCGCTGGCAAGATCAACAGGCTTTTTTGTTCGGTAAATTGCTTCTCCAACAGGCTTTATACTTTATGGGTTATCCGGCAGATAGTCTTTATCAGTTACAATATAATGAATATAATCGACCGTTCCTTGAGCAACCCGTTGATTTTAATATTTCACATGCCGGTGACTATGTCATTTGTGCCATAACGACTAGAGGACGGGTCGGGATCGATATTGAATTAATCAAGCCTATCAATTTAGAAGATTTCCAGCATTACCTAACCCCTCAGGAATGGCAAGCTATCATCAGTTCACCGGTATCTTATGAAGTATTTTATAATTACTGGACTATTAAGGAAAGTGTTATTAAAGCCGATGGACGTGGTTTATCCATTCCTTTGCGAGATATTCATTTTGAGGCGGGGATGGTAAGACTTGATAAGCACAATTGGTTTATTCACCCGATAACAGTTGATCCTCGCTATCCTTGTCATTGTGCAACCAATTGTGCAGAGACCCACGTACAGATAAAGAAAATCAGTTTCGTTGATTAAAACCCATTGGTCGGGGCGGCGGGATTTGAACTCGCGACCCCCACAACCCCATTGTGGTGCGCTACCAGGCTGCGCTACGCCCCGACACTTAAGCCAAACAGTCTACACTATTCTTTTGAAAATGTCACGTTTTTGTGCGCTAATCGCCTGATCACCGGTGGGTAACGTAGCAATAGCAACATAAGTAAAATAGCGGCATAAATCAAAGGTTCTCGCACATCGACTTTAGCTTGTGCTAACCACCCAAAGTGGATTATGGCACTGATACTAATCAGATAGATCAGTTGATGTAACTGTTGCCACCGCCGCCGGCTTAATTGATGAGCCAACTGGGGATAAGAGGTCATAGCCAGCGGTATCATCAAGATAAAAGCCAACCAACCGATATCTAAAGCTGGATGGGTTAAAATATCATCCATAATTTCTTGCCAAGCAAAATTTTGTTCTAATAATAGATAACTTAATAGATGTAGACTCGCATAAAAAAACGCATAAAGTCCCAATAAGCGGCGCAAATTATAGCGAACAGTCAAAATAGACCAGCCGGTTATCTGTACCAAGGGTGTTATACTCAAAGTTAACATTAACAACCGTAACGCCCATTGTCCGGTTTCGTGAATAATCATTTCAGCCGGATTAGCACCCAAGTGCTCAGTCACCAGCCCAACGATTAAGAAGATGAGCGGCAATAAACCCGTTACCCATAAGAGCGGATAAAGCCGGGGTTCAATGGCTTTAGAAAAGGTGTTTAGGTTAATAATATTTCCTCAAATCCATATCAGTGTAGAGTGATGAAACTTGTTCGGCATAACCGTTAAACATTAAGGTGTTACGTTTAAAAAATTCGCCAATCCGCCGCTCTTTTTTTTGGCTCCAACGCGGATGGGGTACGGTGGGGTTCACATTGGCATAAAAACCATACGCACGTGGTTCAGCTTCTATCCAACTGGTGAGTGGTTCTTGTTCCATAAACCGCATTTTAACAATCGATTTAATACTCTTAAAGCCATATTTCCAGGGAACCACTAACCGCAACGGCGCACCGTTTTCGTGAGGTAAAACCCGACCATATAAACCAACACTCAAAATAGTTAAGGGGTGCATGGCTTCATCGATGCGTAATCCTTCGGTATAAGGCCAATTGAGGAAGCGGTCTTCTTGACCTGGCATTTGCTTCGGATCGAGTAAGGAAGAGAATTGCACATATTTCGCTTTTGAAGTCGGTTGAAACCGTTTAATCAATTCGCTTAAAGGCAAACCGACCCAAGGAATCACCATTGACCATCCCTCAACACAACGGAGCCGGTAAATGCGCTCCTCTAAAGTAAATTTGCGGAGAATTTCTTCCATATCGATGACACCGGGTTTTTCAACTTCACCCACCACTTGCACTGACCACGGGCGTGTCGTTAACGTCTGCGCATAGCGCTGGGGATCGGATTTATCGGTACCAAATTCATAAAAATTAGCATAGGCAGTAATTTTAGCGAAAGGCGTTGATTGTTCCCCGGTACTAAAAGCGCTGGGTTTCAAGTGAGGAAAATCGATAGGTAAATTGATTGCAGAGGAAGGATCGACGCCTTTTGCGACCACGGGTGCCGAAAATAACGTGGTGTTGGTTACGCCAACGGTCGTGGCTATCATTAAATTAACTCCGTTGCGCATAAAGCGCCGCCGTTCTTGATAGATTGATTCTGGAGTGATTTCAGCACTGGGAATATCATCTAGTGGTTTAATGAGCATAAAATAACCCTAATAGTCTTATCATTGATTTTAGATTAACTCTGATTTTATTTTTAAGTTGATAGCTAAAATAATACCAGGTACAATGATGATTGTTAAAGAAAAGAGTGGTAAGTAAGTTAACCCCTTATCAGCAGAGTTTCAACTCTCAACTGCGAGAGTAACTTACTAAAAAATATTCAAATTAGTAACCAAATTTTACACATAAAATAAACAGTATGATGAATGGTGAAGTGACCACTTCCTATATTACAAGTGAACTCGCTTATTTAGTACTACGTGATGCCTTCAATCGCTATCAAAAATCGCCCACAGAACTGAGTACCAACCAATTAGCCGAATTGGAAGCTCAAGCACGCACCCGCTATGAATTGGAAACTCAGGTATTAGCCTCCCCAGAAGCCAATGAAGTTGTTGTTGCTGACAGTCAAGTCGAATCTGCCTTAGCTGAAATTCAAAGTTATTATTCTGATGAAGGTGCCTTTCAGCAAGATTTAAGGAATAATGGAATAAACTCGGATAGTTTGCAACAATGCTTATATCGAGAATTAAGAGTGGAGTCGGTCCTCGATAAAATCGGCGCCCAAGCCACGACGCAACTCAATGAAGTCGACGCTAAAATTTACTATTACATGCACTTAGAGCAATTTTATCAGTCAGAAACGCGCACGGTACGCCATATTTTGATGACAACCCAGGCCGATTCTGCAGATAAAACTCGTCGAGCCGTGCGAACTCGATTAAAACATATTGCGGCACGTCTTCACCATAAACCTAGTCGCTTTGCTGCGCAAGCCGAAAAATATTCTGAATGTGTGACCGCCGCAGAAGGGGGATTAATTGGGCGAGTTCCACGCGGCCAACTTTATTTAACCTTAGATGAAGTCCTATTCACTCTGGAAGCGAATCAGATTAGTAAACCCGTAGAATCGCCATTAGGATTTCATTTGTTGTTATGTGAAACCATTCACCCCCCAGGAATAATGGACTTTGAAGAAGCTCAACCGCGCATTTTGGAAATATTAGCGAAGCGATATCGTCGCCTGCGGCAAAAGAATTGGTTATCACAATTTCAAACGAGGCCAACTTCTTCGGAAGAATTGATTGCCTCATTAATGGATTCTAAATAAATCATTTCACTTAACCGCCCGGAGTTAAGGCATAGCAATAGGAAACTATTATGCCGAATATTCATGCACATCGTCTTCTCATTCTTGATTTTGGTTCCCAGTACACGCAATTGATTGCTCGGCGGATTCGCGAAGCCGGCGTGTATTGTGAAATTTATGCCCATGACGTAGAAGAAAGCCGCATCAAAGCGTTTCAAGCCAAAGGCATCATCCTGTCTGGCAGTCCAGAATCGGTTAATGACCCGAAGGTTTACTTTCGCGCCCCAGCTAGTATCTTTGCTTTAGGTATTCCAATCTTAGGCATTTGTTATGGGATGCACACCATGGCGCTCCAACTGGGGGGGCAAGTTGAAACCGCCTCGCTGCGTGAATTTGGCTATGCTCAAGTTCGAGCACGAGGGCATTCGATTCTGCTGCGCAATATTGAAGATCAGGTGAACCAAGATGGCTATGGATTATTGGATGTGTGGATGAGTCATGGTGACCGCGTGTGCGAATTGCCACCGGGTTTTAAATTGATTGCCTCCACAGATAATGCCCCCATCGCCGGTATGGCCGATGAATTCCGTCATTTTTACGGGTTGCAATTTCATCCTGAAGTCACGCATACTCGCCAAGGAGCACGGATTTTACAACGTTTTGTCCATGACATCTGTGGTTGTGATGCGCTCTGGAATCCAACGAACATCATCAAAGACAGTATTGACCGAATCCGCGATACGGTTGGTTCTGAGCGCGTGCTATTAGCGTTATCTGGCGGAGTTGACTCTGCGGTAGTCGCGGCTTTATTACATCGGGCGATTGGTGACCAACTGACGTGTGTCTTTGTGGATAATGGTCTGTTGCGGTTACATGAAGCCGAGCAAGTGATGGCTACTTTTGCTCAACATATGGGCATCCCGGTGATAAAGGTCGATGCGCAAACACAATTTCTAACTGCGCTACAGGGTATTGCTGATCCAGAACAGAAACGTAAAGTCATTGGCAACCTATTTATTCAAATTTTTGAAGAACAAGCCGCCCAATACAGCAACAGCGGCGGTTTTTTAGCACAAGGGACTATTTATCCCGATGTCATTGAATCTGCCGGTGCCAAAACCGGTAAAGCGCATGTCATCAAATCTCATCATAATGTCGGTGGTTTGCCCGCACAAATGCAACTCCAGCTAATTGAACCCCTCCGAGAACTATTCAAAGACGAAGTGCGGAAGATTGGTATTGAATTGGGGCTACCTCACGAGATGGTTTATCGTCATCCTTTTCCCGGCCCCGGTTTAGGCGTGCGCATTTTAGGTGAAGTAACTCCAGCATATGCGGATATTTTAAGGCAAGCGGATGCCATTTTTATGGAAGAACTACACAATCACGGTTGGTATGATAAAGTTAGTCAAGCATTTGCCGTGTTTTTACCAGTAAAATCCGTCGGTGTCATGGGAGATGCCCGCCATTATAACTATGTGATTGCCTTACGTGCAGTAGAAACTATTGATTTTATGACGGCCAAATGGGCGCCATTACCCTACGAACTCCTCGAGACGTTGTCTCATCGCATTATCAACGAAGTGGCCGGCATATCCCGAGTCGTTTATGATATTTCCGGCAAACCGCCAGCAACCATTGAGTGGGAATAATTGTCAAAGAGCACATCTGTTACCCGAATTTTTCTGATTCGCCATGGTGAAACACTGTGGAATTCAGAACATCGAATCCAGGGGCATATTGATAGCCCCTTAACACCCACCGGGCTTGCCCAAGCACAAGCGCTGGCTCAGCGGCTCCAAGCGCAAACTTTTGCCGCTTTGTATAGCAGTGACTTAGGCAGAGCCTACCAAACCGCGCAATGTCTTGCCCAAACCACCAACTTGCCCATCTTAGTTGATCAACGATTGCGAGAAAGAAACCTCGGTTGTTTGCAAGGCTTGACTCGCAGTGAAGCTCAACAACAATTTCCTAAAGAATATCAGCTTTATCAAACACTAGATCCAGACTACCTCATTCCCAATGGAGAAAGTCTCAGACAATTTCGGCAACGGTGCATAAGCTGTTTAGAAGAACTTGTTAAACAATATCCGGGCCAACGGATTTTAGTGGTGAGCCACGGTGGCGTACTGATTAATGTATTCAAACATACGCTACATTTGCCTTATGACATGCCTCGTTGGTTTGAAATTTTTAATACCAGCCTCAATGTCTTTTCCTATAAAGAAGATCATTGGCGATTGGAGACCTGGGGTGATGTGAGTCATTGGCAATCGACTGCTTAGTTACCATAACTGACAACAAACGCTTGACTGAGAGAGGCAATTCATGAAAGTAAAATGGCAAACGATCATCACTTGTCCACACTGTGGCTTTCACCAGGAAGAATCGATGCCGGCTGACGTGTGTATTTATTTTTGGAAATGTCCACAATGTCAAACCGTAGTTAAACCTAAAGCAGGTGATTGTTGTGTATTCTGTTCTTATGGCACAGTGCCTTGCCCGCCAGTGCAGATGGATTCACCAGGAAATTGTTGTGGATGAATTATCCAGATACCAATGCCGATCTTGACGACTTAAAGAAGCATTTTTGATTAAGAAAACGTAGTTCTAAACCGAAATAACCTGAATAATAATCTAATTATTGTAGTTCAGAATTGCAATAGTGTCATTTTAAATTACAAATTTGTCACTTTTTATAGGATAAATGTCATTTTAAATTACAAATTTGTCAAATTTAGTGAGGATGGTGTCACTTTTTATTAGAATAATGTCTGTTTAAATGGCTTTAATCTAGGGCGTGTCATCAATTCAGGTTGCTCATTGAACAACCGGTCAATGGTTCCAATGAAATCAATTCAAATCCCTCTATCGTGTAGGTCGGACCAAGCGCAGCGTGTCCGACGGATTCCTTTGAACAGCTGGTCGGACACGCTACGCTTTGTCCGACCTACATAGTAGATAATTGATTTATTTTGGGATAGTTGACTCATTTTTTAATGAGTTACTTTAATTGATGACACGCCCTAGTTGATAGTTACAATCATGTCACTTTTTTATATCACATTTAAATTGTAGTAAATGGTGTATCGAACTGCTAAAACAAAAAAGTGGCAATAGGGTGGAACAAATAATTATTTCAACTAAAATAACTTAATAAAGATAGACGTAAAACTTATCTGATTAGAAATTATAATTTTAAAATTATATAGGTAGGGCCAATGAACACCTTAAAATCTCTCTTCAAATTTCTCGTTTTAATCAGTTTATTTTTCTCTTACCCAGTCATCGCCGCTAAATGGACTTGGCGTAATCCATTACCCCAAGGAAATCCGCTTAATAGTGTAAGCTGTCCAACTGAAAATCTCTGTGTCGCTGTAGGAGACTATGGTACGGTATTAACGAGTACCAAGGGGGGAAATCATTGGACTGTACAATCTTCTGGTACTAGCAAGTTGCTTTATGATATCAGTTGCCCAACCGAGACTCTCTGTGTGGCAGTAGGAGGAATTGGTACAGTATTGACCAGCACCAATGGCGGAGTGAACTGGACGGTACGATCTTCTGGTACGAGCAATTACCTTTTTGGCATCAGTTGCCCCACAGAGACTCTCTGTGTGGCGGTAGGAGATTCTGGTACGGTGTTGACCAGCACCAATGGAGGAGTGAACTGGACGGTACAATTTGCTGGAGGAGTGAACTGGACGTTACAATCTGCTACGAGCGGTCACCTTTTGGGCATCAATTGCCCCACCGAGACTCTCTGTGTGGCGGTGGGAGATTCTGGTAAGGTATTGACTAGCACCAATGGAGGAGTGAACTGGACTCTACAATCTGCTGGCACGAGCAATTTTTATAACATCAGTTGCCCCACCGAGACTCTCTGTGTGGCAGTAGAAGGATTTGGTACAGTATTGACCAGCACCAATGGAGGAGTGAACTGGACGGTACGATCTACTGGTACCAGCAATTACCTTTATGACATCAATTGCCCCACCGAGACTCTCTGTGTGGTGGTGGGAGATTCTGGTAAGGTATTGACCAGCACCAATGGAGGAGTGAACTGGACGGCACAATCTTCTGGTACGAGAAATAACCTTTATGGCATCAGTTGCCCCACCGGGACTCTCTGTGTAGCGGTGGGATATTATGGTACGGTATTGACCAGCACCAATGGAGGAGTGAACTGGACGGGACAATCGGCGGGTACAAGCAATGACCTTTTTGGCATCAGTTGCCGGAACAATCGGTGTATTGTTGTCGGTGAATGGGGCAGTATTCTAACTACAGACAATATTACCTGTGAACCTGCTATTTATTCTAACCAAACTGCTCAAGCTTACTTGCCGGCTGTAGAAATTCCTCTGTTTAACACCATCAGTTTATATTTGGCTAGTTTGGAGTCGGCTAGTTCGGAAATGGCGTTTGGTTTTTACGACTTTAAAGTGAAGGAATTAACTTTCATACAGACAATTGCGATTTCCGATCCCTGTCACGCGATATTCACGCCCGATACCGGTATCTTAACTATCCCAACATTGCAAGTGACTGAAGAACCATTACTCACTTGTTCAGCAACTTTGCAACAGTCAGTGCTGCGACCAGAGGTATTAAGCTTGATAAAGTATGCTTGTGATTTACCTTCATGAAGTGCGTAGGTTGGGTAGAGCGAAGCGAAACCCAACATTCTGGAGACCCAGATACTTAATTTGATGGGTTTCGCGCTGACGCGCTCTACCCATCCTAAAATTCTTTGCCATGACATGAATCTCTCCTAGTTACCAACATCACTCTTAACAGTCCAACTCAATCGATTACCTTCAAAAGTAGGTACTGGCCAAACCTGAATGCGACAGCAAAGGGATAATTCTGTTTAGGTTTCACCATGACTCTTAGCCAATCTAGCCATCGCCTATTTTTCAAATAGTTATATACTTTTTTAGTATAATACACTATTACTTAAATAGTGTTCATACTTTAAAATAGTCCTCCCTATCCTCCTATTTCTTAAAGAAGGGAGTGCGTGTCCGGTCATTTTTTAGTCAGGTGCCAGAAGTGAGTAAACCAATTTATGCAATCAGGTTAAGTTGAGAGACTCATTCTCAAACTGGTTACACTTTAATCTTTTTTAAAGAAGTAACTCATAGGAGATGTTTCATGTTCAGTTGGTTTAACAATTTAAAAATCCAAACTAAACTCATCACCGTTTTTCTCGTGATTATTTCTTTATCTATTTTCATTGGGATAATCGCTTTGCTTAGCCAAAACTATATCCAAGCGGTTGTTACCCACTTTTTCAATACCGAGTCAAAATTGGCTAAAATGAGTTTAGAAACTCAAATTGCTATGCTCACGGCACGACGTCGAGAAAAAGATTACCTCTTATACTATAAAGAATTAGGCTTTGAGAAAGCACGAGAGGAGTACGCTAAACCAGTGCAAGCGCAGGTGGCTATTATTCAAAACTATCTGAATGAATTTGAGAAATTTGAAATTCACCGAGAAGATCTTATGGCTATTAAGCTGCTTGAACAAGACGTGAATAATTATAAGACCGAATTTTTCATGGTGGTCGAATTACTTGAGCAACGGGGATTTCAAGATGAGGGTTTAGAAGGTCAATTTCGACAACGTGTTCATGCTATAGAACAAGCGCTGCAAGCACAACCACAAGCCGGACTAATGATCGATATGTTGACCATGCGTCGTCATGAAAAGGATTATTTGCTCCGAACTGAAGAAAAATATAGCAACCAATTACATGAAACGGTAACCGAATTTAAAAATCATGTCAGTGCCACTGAGAAGTTAACTGCGACGACCAAAGAACAGCTCATAACACTGGTCAATCAATATCAATCAGCATTTGATAGCCTAGTCCAAATGGATACACAAATCGCCGCCAGTGTAGCTCGTTATCGTCAGTCCATACGTCAACTAGAACCGTTGTTAGAACAAATGCACCAACGTGCTTTAGCTGATGAAAACCAAGAGCAGGAAAACATCCAAAGCGTAACTCAAGTAACTGTATGGTTTATTTTAGTAACTAGCTTGTTAGTTATAACAATCAGTTTATCGATAGCGTTGTTTCTAGCCAAGTTGCTAAGCAAACCACTGAATTTTATTGTCCAAGGCGCTCAGCTACTTACCACCGGCAATATGGCACTTACCGGACTAGACCTAACGCGATTAAACCAAATTAGCGGTTACCAAGATGAGATCGGTGAAATTGGACGGGCATTTAATACTTTAGCCAATTATTTTAAAGCGGTTATTGACGACATTGTTCGCGTTTCTCGTGGTTTAGCGGCTGGTAATCTGCATATTATGCCACAAAGTGAATATCGGGGCGACTTCCTCCAGATTAAAGACACTTTAGAAATCGTGTTACCAGACCAGCAACGCGTCATTGAAGATATCATTCAAGTTTCTCAGGGGTTAGCCGAAGGGCGGTTACAGGTGACACCACGAGCTTTGTATAAGGGAGATTTTGCCCAAATCGAAATAGCACTTAAAACCGCACTGCATACTTTACGAGAGGTCATCGGTGATATCGTGCGGATTGCTCAAGGCTTAGCAGACGGTCAGCAAGCTATCAAAGCGCAAGCGGAATATCGAGGCGATTTTATCCAAATTAAGACCGCTCTGGAGACAGCCACCGCCAAACTCGCCGAGACGACCAATAAAAATATTGCCCAAGATTGGCTAAAAACTGGGCAAGCTCAACTCAATAATCAAATGAGTGGGGAACAAGATATCAAAATCTTAGCTAAAAGTATTGTTACCTTTCTCACCACTTATTTGGATGCTAAAGTTGGGTTATTTTATTTATGGATGGAATCTAAACAAACTGAGCAGCAACCTTATTTACAGATGATCGCGAGTTATGCTTACACTCAGCCGGGAAATTCGCCACCGCAATTTTTTATTGGCGAAGGTTTGATCGGACAAGCTGCCCTGGAAAAGCGAGCTATTTTCTGTACTCATACGCCGGAAGAATATACTTATATTATTCGTTCTGGCTTGTCGCAAGCCGTCCCGCGTTGTGTGTTTATTAGCCCATTTTTGTATGAAAATAAAGTCAGCGGCGTCATTGAACTGGGTTCTGCTGAAATTTTAACCGAATTGCAACAAGAATTGCTGGAACAAGTGATGCCCAATATTGGGATAGCCGTTAATACCGCTTTATCTCGTACTCGGATGCAGACATTACTACAACAAAGTCAGGAGCAAGCAGAACAATTACGGGCGCAGCAAGAAGAAATGCAACAAGTCAATGAAGAACTCCAAAGTCAAGCTGAAGAACTCCAAACGCAACAAGAAGAATTACGTCAAACCAATGAACAGTTAGAAAGCCGTACTCACGACCTCGAACAACAGAAAGAACAAATTCGGGATAAAAATCTCACTTTAGAAAAAACCCAAGCGGAAATGAAAAAAGCGCAGCAAGCGATTGAAGCCAAAGCTCAGGAACTGGAATTAGCCAGTCAATATAAATCTGAATTTTTAGCCAATATGTCGCACGAATTGCGCACCCCGCTCAATAGCTTGCTGATTTTATCGCAACTGTTAGCGGAGAATAAGACCGGCAACCTCAGTGAAAAACAACAGGAATATGCGCACACGATTCATAGTGCCGGTTCAGATTTATTGACACTGATTAATGACATTTTAGATTTGTCCAAAGTAGAATCGGGTAAAATGGAAGTCCAACTGGAAGAAGTGTCTTTAACCGATTTCACCCAAATGATTGAGCCCAAATTCCGCCATTTAGCTGAACAAAAAACCTTGGCTTTTCAGATTGAATTAGCCCCGAATCTGCCCCACAGTTTATACACTGATCTTCAAAAACTGAAACAAATCATCAATAATCTTTTATCTAATGCTTTTAAATTCACCGCGCAAGGCGAAGTCAAACTGGCATTACGACGCCCCTCCAGTGATGACAATCTCGCTTTATTAGAATTGGAACCCAGCAAAACCGTTGCTATCAGTGTGATTGATACGGGCATTGGTGTGCCTAAAGATAAGCAACAACTGATATTTGAAGCTTTTCAACAAGCGGATGGAACCACCAGTCGGCGCTATGGCGGTACCGGTTTAGGGTTATCGATTTCACGCCAATTAGCTCGATTACTCGGTGGTGAATTACGGCTACAAAGTGAAGAAGGTAAAGGCAGTACATTCACCCTTTACTTACCCGAAACCCGACGAGAAACTCAACTTACTTCCCCGCCAAAATTATCAACTACCCCATCAACAGCGACGACTCATTTGACCACGTCAAATCCAACCACCTCACCGACTCCAGCTCCAGAAATAATGGATGATAGACAAAACCTTAAACCCCAGGACCGCTGTCTTTTAATTACTGAAGATGATCGCCGCTTTGCCAATCTCCTGATGGAACAAGCTCGAGAAAAAGGGTTTAAATGTATTATCGCTGAAGATGGCACCACCGGTCTGGAATTAGCGGAAAAATATCGACCTCATGTCATTATGTTGGATATTGGCTTACCGAAGACTGACGGATGGACCGTCATGGAACGGCTGAAAGACAATCCAGAAATTCGCCACATTCCCGTCTACTTTATGTCAGCCGCTGATCAAAATTTAGCCGCAAAAAAATTAGGTGCTATTGGTTACCTGTTAAAGCCGGTGAGTATGGAACAACTGACGGAAGCTTTTAACCAGATAGAACAGTTTCTAGCCAAAACGGTTAAAAAGATATTGGTTATTGTTGACCATGAAATTCGACAACAGCAAATTCTCACTTTAGTGAGTCATGGCGAGGTTCAACCCACTGTAGCTACGACTAAAATGGAAGCAGAGCAACATCTACAAACCGTTACTTTTGATTGCATTATTGTTGACGTCGATCTCAAGCCAGGTTCTGGACTCAGGCAACTGGAACAATTGCATCAAGCCTGTAATTTATCACCCATTCCCATTATTCTTTATGCTGAGCGGGAATTAACCGTTGAAGAGCAAAAATGGCTACATCAATATACGGATACGCTGACAGTCAAAGCAGTCTGCTCGCCCGAACGATTATTAGATGAAGTGACTTTGTTTCTCCACCAACTGGAAGCGCAGTTGCCACAAAAGCAACGTCAAATGCTAAAAATGATCCATGATAAAACGGCTATTTTAACGCATAAACAAGTATTATTAGTTGATGATGATATGCGGAATATTTTCGCTTTAGTTAGCGTGTTAGAAGATAGAGATATGAAAGTATTTATTGCTCAGAATGGTAAAGAAGCCTTAAATTTATTGGAGCAACATCCGGATATCGACATTGTCTTGATGGACATTATGATGCCCGAAATGGATGGTTATGAAGCGATGCGCAAGATTAGAAGTCAAACTCGCTTCAGCAAATTACCGATTATTGCCTTAACCGCTAAAGCGATGAAAGGAGATAAAATCAAATGTATTGATGCCGGTGCCAATGACTACATCGCCAAACCCATCGATACCGATAAGCTCATTTCGCTGATGAAGGTTTGGCTTTATCGTTGATTGAAAAATTTACCTAGCTAGGTAGGTCGGGTTAGCGAAGCGTAACCCGACTAGCCGATGGGCTATGCTCGCTTAGCTAAAAAATATGGCATAGATATCGTGTATGTATTAGCTTTAAAATATGATTATTTCATTTGGAGATCGTACCACTTCAGATTTGTATCATGGTGTCTCAAGTAATCGTGTCAGGCGGTTACCATCGCAAATCTTAGAGTCAGCATTATATAAGCTTGATGTTCTTAATGCAGCACAGTCGCTAGATGATCTTCGGTCGCCACCAGGTAACCGATTCGAAGCCTTGCAAGGTGATTTCTTGGGATTCCATAGCATTCGTATCAACTCTCAATGGCGCATCATATTTCAGTGGCAAGTATTAAATGCCCATGATGTTAGAGTGATTGATTACCATTAACGGTTGGAGGTATAAAAATGATTCCATCTAATAGAATTGCAACACACCCTGGTACCATTCTGCTCCAAGAGTTTCTTGAACCTATGGGGCTTACACCAAAGGCGCTCGCCACTCATCTTGGTATTCCAGTGTCAAGGATTAATCAAATTATCCGGGGTAAAAGAGGGGTATCCTCTCAGACGGCATGGTTGCTTGCCGAGGCATTCCGCACCTCACCAGAGTTCTGGCTCCATCTTCAAGCGACTCATGATCTGTCGTTACACCAGCCAACGACCCATGTCCAACCATTGGTGGCAATTGGTACATAACAAGGCGCTGCACTGGAACAGCCAGAGTAGTTGGTAGTTCCCAGAAAAATTGTGGAATGCCCAATCATTGCAGGATCTACTAGAGGCATCTAGCGATTGAAAATACATACGCATTCCCACGCGCCCGCGTAAAAACGAGAAAAATAGCATAATGAAAATATTGGTATTACTGTTAAGCCTATTGTGGTTATCTGCGTGCGCTACGGAGCCATATATCGTTAAAGAAACCCATGGTGAACTAGTATCGGGTAATAAGAAAATATACGTTTTAAGTCACGGCTGGCATACCAGCTTGGTTATTCCAACTGAAGACATAGAAGGTGATTTACCCGAATTAAAGAATCGTTTCGGTAATACCTCGTATATAGAATTTGGCTGGGGAGATAAAGGATTTTACCAAGCGGAAAAAGTAACCACTGGTCTAACGCTTAGAGCCCTGTTTTGGCCAAGCGCCGCAGTAATTCATGCGGTGGCAGTACCTAGCTCTCCCTATGATTATTTTCCGAACAGTGAGGTGTTAGCGGTTTGCTTAACAACTCAAGGGTATGCTTCATTGAAAAAGTTTGTGGCTAATAGTTTTTATCGTGATGAATTTGGACATATATTCGAACTTAAGAAAGGTATTTACGGAAATAGCCAGTTTTATGAAGGTGTTGGTGATTACTATTTCTTGAACACGTGTAACAAGTGGACCGCAAAAGGGTTGAAGAGTGCGGGAATGAACATTTCAACCACCTTTAAATTAACTGCTGGAAGCGTTATGCGTTATATAAGGGCGAACAACAATTTAGCCCTAATAATCGCATCCAGCAAAAAATCAACTGCGGCGCTCCGCTCTGCGGTTTCCTGCCGCTGATGCCAGTCGTTTTTCTTGTTCTCAAACTTTGTTTTCCTTGTTCTCAAGCGCCAGCGTGGGAATGTGTAGGATACTGTGCCAGCGATGCAGTTGGTAAAGTGAGCAAGGTGTTATTGTTGCCTACAATTCTAGGTGTGATGATACCCAATATCTCGATATATTAACGGTTTGGTGGGCAACGCTTCGCTTTTGCCCACCCTACTTGGCTACTTGGCTTGGTTAGTCAATCTCAACCAAGCCGAAAAAAAGTAGTTTTCATTTCTTTTTGGATATTCTCATTCAATAAGTCCCATTCCTTTATGAAGGTGTCCCAATCCTTATTCTTATCCCATATGTGACGTACCAATTCATACCTCTTCTTTAATAGGTCATGAAACTTTTCAGTTAGAAGAGCTTGGTGTAATTGTAGGTCCATATCAGTTTCCGAAAGGAGTAAGGTCTCATTTCTAACAACAAGAATATCGCTTGGCATATGTCCGGTATCTCTAAGAGTCTTATAGGCATTCTTAACTCTCTCTAAATTTCGGTTGATAGTTTTGACAAGTTCATAGCGTTCATTAAATGCACGCTTTTCTTTTTCAATTTCCAGTTGAGCTTTATATCGCAAGTAACTGCCAAAAAAAAGTACCCGTTCCTACAACAATACCACTAAAAAGTATAGATACTATGTCCACTAATATCACCTCGGTTTCTCATGTGAAATTCCCATATTCCGCTACATATTATCCAGGCTACGTTTGCTTTAGGGTGATTCTAAAATTTTAGAGGGCAAAAGCGATACCAATCGATAAACTATCCATAACAACTCATGATATCTTCGTTTACACATACTCATTTTTGAGTTTACACTGTTATGCAAACTGCTATTTCTATGACATCTGCCGTCATCCAAATTTGCCATGCCATTTATTTTGGCCCAGATAAAACACGCTATCCGGGCTACTCGTTGTAAAAAGTAAAAATGCATTTGTACTAACATTTACATTCGCGGATTGAGGAGTAAGGATACCTGATAAAATTACCTAACGCTGAAAAAACCAACGAATGTGCTAAACTTTCTTTATGAAAAGTACCGAAGTTATTCGTAAATTGAAAGAAGAAGGATGGCTTTTACACCACGTTAAAGGCAGTCACTACCAATTTAAGCATATGACTAAGAAAGGCAAGGTGACCGTTCCTCATCCAGCAAAAGATTTACCTGTAGGTACTTTGCGAAACATTTACAAACAGGCAGGTTGGCCATGGGGTGAAGATAAATGAAATATGTCATTATTATTCATAAAGATAGTGAAAGTGATTATGGAGTTACAGTACCTGATTTACCCGGGTGCTTTTCAGCAGGGAGTACTTTAGATGAGGCAATTGAAAATACTAGAGAGGCTATAGAGTGCCATTTAGAAGGTTTACTTTTAGATGGTGAGTCTGTTCCTGCTCCCTTACCTGTTGAAATACATCAATTGAATCCAAATTATCTTGGTGGAACTTGGAGTACGATTCATTTGGATTTCAATGATGAAAATTTTCATTACTTGATATCAACTTCATAAAAGTAGGATTTCAACCTTAACTTAATGGCATTGGAGTGTAGCCTGGATGAAGCGCAGCGAAATCCAGGACAGGAAAGTTAGGAGCCGATCAGCTACTAAACTATACAAATCAACTCATCAGCAGAATTTTCTTCAGCGCTCGCTCATTCAGGGTTAGGATATAAAATCAATAACTAGGTCATCAAGAAACACCGTGACAGTCCACCTTAACATGACTATAATAAAAGAGTTTTGCCCTATTTCTCTCCCAGTTTTTCCTCTTTTCAAGGGATATTTTTTAATTAATTATTTGGCAGATAACACCAGAATCTTATTCTCAAATTAACCACCGAGACCAACTCGGTTAGAGATAAAGCATAATAATTATTCCTCACTTGGAAAAAATAGGGAAAGGTGATTTTATGCCCTGAAAAAGAGAATTGTGGATGCTCACAACGGTATACCAACCTTGGCCGCTGAAATCGTTCTAAACATTTTTCACTCTGTTCGGGGCCATCATATTATTTAATGTTCAAGAGATCATTTGTTATAAAGGAGGAAACTTAATGAGCCACGGCGCTTTGCCACCCAAACAGGGTCTTTATGATCCCAGTCATGAGCACGACGCCTGCGGTGTTGGTTTTATTGTTCATATTAAAGGACAAAAGAGTCACGACCTTATTATTCAAGGATTAGAAATTTTAGAAAATTTGACTCACCGTGGTGCTGTCGGCGCTGATCCCTTAGCCGGTGATGGTGCCGGTATACTTATCCAAACACCGGATACTTTTCTTCGTGAAGAAGGTGCTAACGCCGGCATTGCTTTACCTCCTTTAGGTGAATACGGTGTGGGGATGTTGTTTTTACCTCGCCAAGAACCAACGCGTGCTACCTGTCAAAATATCATCAATGAAGTGGTGACTGCCGAAGGGCAAACCGTATTGGGTTGGCGCAAAGTACCCACCGATAATTCCGGTTTAAGCGACAGTGTCAAAGCCATTGAGCCAGTAGTTTGGCAGGTCTTTATCGGTAAAGGTCAACCGGGTGCTAATCAGGATACTTTTGAGCGGAAACTGTTTGTGATTCGCAGAGTGATCGAACAAACCATCCGAAGCCGATTAAATATTGATTATAGTGAATTTTATATTCCTTCTTTGTCATCGCGTACCTTAGTATACAAAGGCATGTTACTAGCGGATCAAGTAGGTCTTTACTATCCGGATCTACAAGATCCACGAATGGTAACGGCTTTGGCTTTAGTTCACCAACGCTTTTCTACCAATACTTTCCCTACTTGGAATTTAGCCCATCCCTTTAGGATGATTTGTCACAATGGCGAAATCAATACGTTGCGGGGTAACTTAAATTGGATGGCTGCCCGTCGTCATTCGATGGCTTCAGAATTATTAGGTGAAGATCTCAATAAAATCTGGCCATTAATTGCGGAAGGACAGTCTGATTCAGCTTGTTTTGATAATGCGTTAGAACTACTCGTGGCGGGTGGTTATTCTTTAGCCCATGCGATGATGTTGCTCATTCCCGAAGCGTGGGCCGGCAATCCCTTGATGGATAATAAGCGCCGCGCTTTTTACGAATATTACGCCGCTTTAATGGAACCTTGGGATGGTCCAGCCGCAGTCGCTTTCACCGACGGTCGCCAAATCGGTGCGACTTTGGATAGAAATGGGTTACGACCCGCGCGCTATTTAATTACCAATGATGATATGGTCATCATGGCTTCCGAAATGGGCGTGCTTAACATTCCCCAAGAAAAAATCATTAAAAAATGGCGCTTGCAACCCGGGAAAATGTTTCTCATTGATACCGAACAAGGACGCATTATCGATGATGCCGAGTTAAAAGCCGAACTCGCTCATAAAGCGCCTTATCAACAATGGTTGGATAACAGCCAAATTCGGTTGAAAAATTTACCGGCCGAAGTCGCCGCTATGCCACCCAGTGAAGAAGTTTTGCTGGATCGACAACAAGCGTTTGGTTACACTCAAGAAGATTTGAAATTCTTTTTAATTCCGATGGTCGTCGGTGGTCAAGATCCGGTTGGCTCAATGGGGATGGATGCTTCGCCCGCGGTGTTATCTAATCGGCCGCGCTTACTGTATGACTATTTCAAACAGAGTTTTGCGCAAGTGACTAATCCGCCGATTGATCCCATTCGAGAAGAATTAGTCATGTCATTAGTGTCGTTAATTGGGCCACGGCCTAATTTGCTGGGTTTACAGCAAGGCAGTTCGCTCAAGCGGTTAGAAGTCAATCAACCCATTTTAACCAATGTGGATTTAGAGAGAGTCCGCCGGATCGAAAGCCGTACTAATGGTGCCTTTCGTACTAAGACCTTAAGCATCTGCTACCTAGCCGTTCAAGGTGCTGCCGGGATGGAAACCGCTTTAAGTCAATTATGTCAACAGGCGGAACAAGCGGTATTAGCGGGCAATAATATTTTGATTCTCTCCGACCGTGGTGTCGACGCAGATCATATTGCAATTCCAGCTTTATTAGCGACCTCGGCGGTTCATCACCATCTCATCCGGACTGGCTTGCGCACTGAATCGGGTTTAGTCGTCGAAACCGGCGAGGCGAGAGAAGTGCATCACTTTTGTTTGCTAGCCGGTTACGGAGCCGAGGCGATTAATCCTTATCTCGCTTTTGATACGCTGGCGGCGATTCGGCATACGTTAGCGGAAGAACTGGCGGAAGCCGAAATTCATAAACGGTATATGAAAGCAGTCGCCAAAGGGATGTTAAAAGTGATGTCCAAAATGGGCATTTCCACTTATCAATCTTATTGTGGCGCGCAAATTTTCGATGCCTTGGGGTTAGCGGATGAATTTATCACTCAGTACTTTGCTGGGACTCGATGCAAAACGGCCGGAGTTAATTTAACCGAAATTGCTCAAGAAACCGTACTTCGTCATCAACTCGCTTTTAGTAATGCGCCGATATATCGTCATGCCTTAGATGCTGGTGGTGAATACGCTTACCGAATGCGTGGTGAACAACATGCTTGGACTCCAGAAACGATTGGTCAATTACAACATGCCACTCGCAGCAACAATCGAGCGCTTTACAATGAGTTTACTCAATCCATTAATGAACAAAATGAGCGCTTGTTGACTTTACGCGGATTGTTTGAGTTTAAACTAGCCGAATCACCGATTCCGCTGGCAGAAGTTGAACCGGCGAGCGAAATTGTCAAACGGTTTGCTACCGGTGCCATGTCTTTCGGTTCAATTTCCTATGAAGCACATTCTACGCTAGCTATTGCGATGAATCGCCTCGGCGGTAAATCCAACACCGGTGAAGGGGGTGAAGAACCCGAACGATTTAAACTGTTGCCGACGGGGGATTCCATGCGTTCGGCGATTAAACAAGTCGCTTCAGGGCGTTTTGGCGTGACCACTGAATATCTAGTTAACGCCGATGATATTCAAATTAAAATGGCTCAAGGCGCTAAACCTGGCGAAGGCGGACAATTACCCGGTCATAAAGTCGATAAAACCATTGCCCGAGTGCGTCACTCTACGCCGGGGGTGGGATTGATTTCGCCGCCACCACACCATGATATTTATTCGATTGAAGATTTAGCGCAGTTAATTCATGACCTGAAAAATGTTAATCCTCAAGCCCGTATCAGTGTTAAGCTGGTTTCCGAAGTTGGGGTTGGTACCATCGCTGCCGGGGTTTCTAAAGCACATGCCGATCATGTGACGATTTCGGGTTATGATGGCGGTACTGGCGCGAGTCCGATTACTTCAATCAAACATGCGGGTTTACCCTGGGAAATTGGTTTAGCAGAAACTCATCAAACTTTAGTATTGAATAAATTACGAGGTCGTATTGCCGTGCAAACCGACGGCGGAATCCGCACTGGACGTGATGTCGTCATCGCGGCGATGCTGGGAGCCGATGAATTTGGTTTTGCTACGGTGGCTTTAATCGTTGAAGGTTGTTTGATGATGCGTAAATGCCATCTCAACACGTGTCCGGTCGGTATTGCCACCCAAGACCCCGAACTACGGAAACGGTTTACTGGCAAACCAGAGCATGTCATCAACTACTTTATGTTCGTGGCAGAAGAAGTCCGCGAGTGGATGGCTAAATTGGGATTCCGTACGGTCAAGGAAATGATTGGGCGTTCAGATAAATTGGATATGCGTAAAGCTATCGCGCATTGGAAAGCTAAAGGTCTCGATTTTTCTAAAATTTTATACCACCCGCCGGTGGCACCTAACATCGCGACTTATAACTGTGAACAACAAGAGCATGGTTTAGAAAAAGCCCTCGATCAAATTTTGATTAAACAAGCTCAACCGGCATTAGAGCACAAAGAACCGGTAAAAATTGAAATGCCTATTTATAATCGGAACCGTACTTTTGGTGCGATGCTTTCTGGAGAAGTGGCGAAACGATACGGACATGAGGGGCTTCCCGAAGAGACTATCCATATTAAAGTCACCGGTTACGCTGGGCAAAGTTTTGGTGCTTTTTTAGCGCATGGGGTGAGCATTGAATTGATAGGCGAGGCGAATGATTATGTGGGTAAAGGCTTGAGCGGTGGACGTTTAGTCATTTATCCGCCCGCTAATTGTCCTATCGTCGCCGAAGAAAATATCATTGTTGGTAATACCGTACTGTACGGTGCTATCAGTGGTGAATGCTATTTCCGCGGCGTTGCCGGCGAACGGTTTGCGGTGCGAAACTCCGGTGCGATTGCTGTTATTGAGGGCGTTGGTGATCATGGTTGTGAATATATGACTGGCGGTGTTGTGGTGGTACTGGGTTATACCGGCCGTAATTTTGCTGCGGGTATGAGTGGTGGGATTGCCTATGTTTTAGATGAATTAGGTGATTTTGAACGCCGCTGTAACTTATCGATGGTGGAATTAGCACCCATTGTGGACGAAGCCACTGCGTTAGAGAATCTTTATCATCAAGGCAGTGATTTAGAATCACATGGATTGGTTAATGTCATGCGTGATATGACCCGCCACGATGGGTTACGTCTGAAAACTTTAATTGAAAGACACTGGCATTATACTCAGAGTAGCCGTGCCCGCAAGATTCTTGACAACTGGGATGATTATTTACCTCGCTTTGTCAAAGTTATGCCGGTCGATTATCGCCGTGCCCTAGAGCAAATGCACATGAAGCGAACCGCTCAACCTTCATTACAACGGACTGCTTAAAATGGGTCAACCCATGCTAGTGATAACTTATCTCTTGCACCTGGATTCCATCCCCTGCTTACCTCGCAGTGTGATACACTAGCTCAATCGTCTCCCCCTTTGACAAAGGAGGAGAGGGGACACTGTCATCAACTTAAGGAATTTCCCCCTTTACCAAAGGGGGATAGACAGGTTTCGGAAAATCGACCTGATGTAAATTCCCCCTAACTCCCCTTTTCAAAGCTTATCTTTCCCCACAAATTTCCTTTAATTTTGCTTGGCGTGACCAGATTTCGTTCGCTTCACTACTCAAACTGGTATTGGAAAAAATACAAGAAAAAAAACCAGTAATGCGATATACTTAAAAATCTTTATCTCCATTTTTTACTTTGTAGGTTTCTAAACCCGTGAATAATCCCGGATTATAATACTAACTAGATTCAAATTCTCAAAAAGTATGAATGAACTACAGCACTTACTGGAACGGGCTGAATCGCTGTTGAATCGAATAGAAAATTATTTTCCACCCCCGGTTTCTTCTCCTGATTGGCAAAAAGTTCTCGCTTGTCGTTGGTGTAAACGTTACCAACGGGGTGAATTTCAACCCATTTATCATCCTCACCAAATTCGCTTAGCCGATTTACAGGGAATCGAATTTCAAAAACAACAAATTGACCGCAATACCCGGCAATTTTTACAAGGAAAACCGGCTAATAATGTGCTCCTTTGGGGATCACGTGGTACCGGAAAATCTTCTCTAATCAAAGCATTATTAAATGAATATGCCTCACAAGGATTACGGCTAGTCGAAGTGGAAAAACACGATCTGATTGACTTGCCAGATATTGTGGAATCATTTTATGATCGACCCGAGCGTTTTATTATCTTTGGTGATGATTTATCATTTGAACCGAATGATGCGCGTTATAAAGCTCTAAAAAGTGTCTTGGATGGATCAGTCAGTGCGCCTCCGGAAAATGTGTTAATTTATGCGACTTCCAATCGACGCCATTTGTTGCCAGAATATATGCGGGAAAATTTAGCAGTACCCACGATTGAAGGTGAAATTCATCCCAGTGAAGCGGTGGAAGAAAAAATCTCTTTGTCAGAGCGGTTTGGCTTGTGGCTATCCTTTTACCCGTTTAAACAAGATGAATATTTAGCGATTGTGTTTTATTGGTTACGCCAATTAGGTCTAACTGCAGTAGAAACAGCGGCAATTAAAACCGCCGCTTTGCAATGGGCACTCCACCGCGGCTCACGAAGTGGACGAGCTGCTTGGCAATTTGCCCAAGATTGGGCCGGAAAATATACGGTCACTTTATCGTGAGGCGACAATAGATTATTGTGCCAATCATTAAAGCAGATATTTATCTCGGTGACTGTTTAGAAGTGCTGGCTTCTTATCCCGATAATGTGTTTGACTTAATTATCACCTCACCACCTTATGCCGATAGTCGTGCTCATACTTATGGTGGTATCAAACCTAACGATTATGTCACTTGGTTTTTACCTCGTGCCCAACAATTTTTCCGCGTTTTAAAACCGACGGGTACTTTCATCTTAAATATCAAAGAAAAGGTTGTCGATGGCGAAAGGCACACTTATGTGATTGAATTAACCTTAGAACTGAGAAAACAGGGCTGGTTATGGACTGAAGAGTTTATTTGGCATAAAAAGAATTGTTATCAGGGAAAATGGCCTAATCGATTCAGGGATGCCTGGGAACGTTGTTTACAATTTAATAAAACCAAAAAATTTCATATGTATCAAGAAGCCGTTATGGTACCGATGGGTGATTGGGCGAATACTCGCCTAAAGAAGTTGAGCAACACCGATAAAATCCGTGATACTTCTAAAGTAGGAAGTGGTTTTGGGAAAAATGTTTCTAACTGGTTAAATCGAACCATGGCTTATCCAACCAATGTGTTACATCCCGCAACCACTAATCGTCAACATAGCGCCGTTTTCCCTCCAGAGTTACCGGCTTGGTTTATTAAGTTATTTACCCAAGAAAATGATTGGGTATTAGATCCCTTCAGTGGTGCCGGAACAACCGGCCAAGTTGCCCAAAGTTTGTTAAGAAATTCGGTTGGTATCGAAATTAAGCCTGAATATTACGAATTATCTAAAACTAATCTTGATAATCCAATGACTTATCAGTTATTTGCCAACCATAATCTTTATGAGAACAGTTGATCTAAGTGAAATAGTTCAATAGGATTAGCGTGGGAAGAGCGAAGCAAATCCCACTGTGTTTAAAGCTAGCTCGGTGAAATAGTTAAGTTAGGTATAGAAAAATAGAAAAAAATAATTTAAAAAAAAGAAATTTTTACTTTTTTAAAACGAACTTCATTAATATAACACAATTAAATCAATCAGTTAATAAATAATACGCTCAGATCATTAATCGTTTTACCCTTGAATTCATTAAAGAATTTTGTAATACCAATGGACAAATTATGTGGAATAAAATTGTCAAATTTAATTCATCACCAGAGTAATCATTAGATTAGCCAACAACTTGCTGGCTCTGCCAAAGAAAGCTCAGTATTTTTTAACGAGGTTAACCACACATCCATGAAAACCATACCCCAACGCATCGCTGCAGAACTCTCCGTACAAGAACACCAAGTACAATCAGCTATCCTTTTACTGGATGAAGGCGCGACTGTTCCCTTTATTGCGCGTTATCGTAAAGAAGCGACTAATGGCTTGAATGACGTGCAATTGCGTACGTTAGAAGAGCGGTTGCATTATTTACGGGAATTAGATGAACGGCGTGAATTTATCTTAACGAGCATCCGCGAACAAGAGAAACTAACGCCTGAATTAGAAGCCGCTATTCAGGAAGCCGAAACTAAAACGCGGTTGGAAGATCTGTATTTACCTTATAAACCCAAACGTCGTTCTAGAGCTAAAGTGGCCAAAGAAGCCGGTTTGGAACCCTTAGCGTTAGATTTATGGCAAAATCCAACTTTAGTTCCAGAAGAAGCCGCTACTGCTTACGTCAATGCTGAAAAAGGAATTGAGGATACCAAGCAAGCTTTAGAAGGTGCACGGCATATTTTGATGGAAAAATTTGCTGAAGAAGCGGAACTGTTGGGAGAATTACGCGAATATCTGTGGGAAAATGCAGTTTTAGTTTCCAAAGTTCTCGAAGATAAAGAAGAAAAAGGCGCTAAATTTGCTGATTACTTTGACTATCATGAAGCGTTACAAGCTATTCCTTCTCATCGTGCTTTAGCCCTGTTTCGGGGTCGTAAAATGGATATTTTGCAACTCACCTTAGTGACTGAACCAGCCGCCGCAACCGAAACTGATCCACTAACACCGGGTTATTGTGAAGGTAAAATTGCTAACCATTTCAATATCAGCAACCAAAACCGGCCAGCCGATACTTGGTTATTGGAAACAGTGCACGCCGCCTGGAATTTCAAAGTTCGTCCGCATTTAGATGCTGAATTGTTGACCCGATTGCGGGAAAGATCAGAAAATGAAGCGATTAAAGTATTTGCCAGTAATTTACAAGATTTATTACTTGCAGCGCCAGCGGGACCACGCGTCACTATGGGCTTAGATCCGGGGCTACGCACTGGGGTTAAAGTCGCTATCATCGACAATACCGGCAAATTACTTGACACCACGACGCTTTATCCCCATGCTCCCAAAAAACAATGGCAACAATCTATCGATAAACTCGCCGAACTCGCTAATCAATACCAAATTGAACTGATTAGTATTGGTAATGGGACGGGTTCACGAGAAACCGATAAATTAGTCATGGATCTTATTAAACAACATCCCCAATTGGGTTTATATAAATTAGTGGTGTCAGAAGCGGGAGCCTCCGTGTATTCTGCTTCCAAAATAGCGGCGCAAGAATTTCCGGATTTAGATGTGTCAATTCGAGGAGCGGTATCGATCGCGAGACGATTGCAAGATCCATTAGCCGAGTTAGTTAAAATTGAACCGAAATCCATTGGCGTGGGTCAATATCAACACGATGTTAATAAAGCCCATTTAGCCCGTAGTTTAGATGCCGTGGTAGAAGATTGTGTTAATGCGGTTGGTGTTGATATCAACACCGCTTCAATTCCATTACTGAGCCATGTTTCTGGCTTGAATATGGGTTTGGCACGAAGTCTGGTGGAATTTCGGGATAAAAACGGTACTTTCCTTAACCGCGAAACTTTAAAACAAGTGCCTCGTTTTGGCGAAAAAAGTTTTGAGCAAGCGGCTGGCTTCTTACGAATTATGAATGGAGACAATCCACTCGATGCGTCGGCGGTGCATCCAGAAGCGTATCCGGTAATAGAACGTATTATCGCTAAAACGAACCGTTCGATTAAAAGTTTAATTGGTGAGAGTGAATTTTTGCGAACACTCCAACCAGAAGACTACATTGACGAAAAATTTGGGATACCGACGGTCACTGATATTATCCATGAATTAGAAAAGCCTGGCAGAGACCCACGGCCGGTCTTTAAAACAGCTCACTTCCAAGAAGGCATTGAAGAATTAGAAGATCTAGAAGCCGACATGGTTTTAGAAGGTATCGTTACTAATGTGACCAACTTTGGTGCTTTTGTCGATATTGGGGTACATCAAGATGGATTAGTACACATTTCAGCATTATCCAATGGTTATGTTAAAGATCCGCGTGAAGTGGTGAAAGCCGGAGAAGTGGTGAAAGTCAAAGTCATTGAAGTCGATCTGAAACGACGCCGGGTTGCTTTAACCATGTGTTTAGAGGAAAAAAAGCGCGAACCGAGGAAAAGAGACCAACCAGAAGTATTTAATAAACCCCGTCGCGATAGTCGCGATAAAAGACCGCCTGCGGTTAGTAATAGTAAAAGGCCATCGAGAACTGAACGCAATTTGCAATCCAAACCCGAATTCGTTGGCATTATGGCAGAAGCCTTTGCTAATGCCCGTAAGCGTTAGCTTGAATGGAGCTACTGGCTTCGGCCAGTTCTTTAATTAAGATGGGACCTCGATAAATTAAGCCGGTATAAACTTGTATCAATCTTGCACCGGCTTGCCATTTCGCTTGAGCGTCAGCAACACTCATCACACCACCCGCCGCGATAATAGGAATTTGCTCTCCGAGTAACTGATGCAGTTGTGCAACAACTTCAGTGGCCCGTGCTGATAGAGGTGATCCGCTCAAGCCTCCAGCTTCATGAGCGTGAGGTAAATTGTCGACCCCGCCACGTGAGAGTGTTGTATTAGTTGCAATAACCCCTTCTATTTGATGTTCCAACAGTTGCTCAGCAAGGGTAGTTAATTCGGTGGTGCTTAAATCGGGTGCAATTTTAATAACCAAAGGAACATATTTTTCATGTTGTTGCGCCAGTTGTCGTTGAGCTTGTTTTAAACCACTTAAAAGTTGAGCTAATTCTTTAGCTTGTTGTAATTGACGTAATCCTGGGGTATTTGGTGAAGAGATGTTGACAGTAACATAATCAGCATAGGCATAGATCTTGTTTAAGCAAATTAAATAATCATCCAGTGCTTGTGGCAAAGGGGTGTCAAAGTTTTTACCAATATTAATTCCCAAGATTCCTTTAAAATGCGCTTTTTTAATATGGGCTAACAAATTATCAACGCCATCATTATTAAATCCCATCCGGTTAATCAGCGCTTGGGCTGCCGGTAATCGAAACAGGCGTGGTTGAGGATTCCCTGGCTGGGGACGTGGTGTCACGGTGCCCACTTCAATAAATCCACAACCTAATGTCGCTAAACTGTCAATATACTGCGCATTTTTATCCAAGCCGGCGGCTAATCCAATCGGATTAGGAAAATCTAACCCCATGAGATGACACGGACAAGCCGGAATCGTATCAACCAGGAATGAAGCCAATTTTAACCGATAAAGTATCTCCAGGGTATTGAGAGTGAAATGATGAGCAGTTTCCGGCGGTAATTTAAATAACCAAGGACGCATTAAAGAATAGATTATTTTGTTCATATCAAGCGCTCCATTCAACTCATTTAAAAAGAGTTAAGCTTTAATTCAAAGTGTTATGTCTATAATTTTATGTTATACTTCAATAATATCTCATGGTCAATTGATTGGGTTGAATAATGTCTTATATACTCGATGCCATAAAAAAAGCTGAACAAGAACGTGATAAAATTCAGCTGATTGATATTAAATATCATCCGGCTCGTTCGCCAGGACGATTTTTTTTCGCTTTACCAATATGGTTATTAATAAGTGCTTTGTTGACAATGAATCTCATTTTATTCACCGCATTACTTTCACCAAAAGCACCACTGGTACCTCCAACGGTATATTTTATCTCCACTTTGCCTCAATATACCGCTGTTCCTCTGTTAGGAGAATCATTAGTAGCGCAAAATAACAAAATACCTATTGAGTCTACAAGAGAATTTTCAATTCAAGCGGATCATTCGGTTACTAACCCAGAAAAATTGTTATCTTTAAACAAAGTACCCATTGATTTTTAATATTAAGTACCGAGTATTACCTGAATGGATGAGTATTTTTTGGTACCGTAATGCAGTAATGAGTTTACAGTATATAAAATCGTGACTATTTTGAATAACAGATGACAATCCCGGTGATATAAAAATAACTGGCGTGATTTTTGTATAAATTTAATTGAGTTCCCGGTGGGTTTTTAACGACCATTCATCATAACTCATTATTTTAGCTAGACTAAATTCATTATATTCTTTGAATCACATGCACTCATTACTTGAACGCCAATTACGTAGGGCCGGATTTGATTACAATACACTACCCACTGATCCGGTGATGTGGCAGGAATTTCTTTCCCGTATTGAACGTTTTTACACCAATGCTGATTGGGAGCGGCAACGTTTAGAAGAGAGTGTGAAACGTTTTCAAGGCAATGCGTCCACATCATACCCTGACTCTGCCCCGCAATTACCCGCTGTACTGGCTGCGATGACCGATGGCTTATGCGTATTTAATAACCAAGGGCAGTTAGTATTTATGAATGTTGCAGCCGAAAAATACTTAAATCTTTCTGAGTGGCAATCTTTATTGGCAACGGCCATTATTGATCGGTTTGAATTACACGAAACGACTAATCCTGAAGTTCACCTCAGTACCACGGATTTGATTCGACGTTTAGCCGAAGGCTATTCAGTTCAAGATCGGAATGCGCAATTACAACCGGTAGGACACTCTCCTTTACCAGTCTCCTGTGTGTTCAATCCGGTCATTGACGATCATTACTTGGTAGGCTATACCTTGCTATTCAGCGATATGAGTGATATCAAAAATGGGGAAGCAGAATTAATCGCCGCCAAAGAAACGGCTGAAAAAGCCAGTCAAGCTAAATCGCAATTTTTATCCAGTATGAGTCATGAATTACGAACGCCAATGAATGCTATTTTAGGTTATAGTGAATTGCTCAAGGAAGATTTAAGTACGCCACTTGATGAATTTGAACTTGATCATATTGAGGATATGCTCCAGTATGTGGGCAACATTTTACATGCTGGTTGGCATTTGCTCGAGCTTATCAATAAAGTACTCGATTTAACGCGCATCGAAGCGGGTAAATTGGAAGTGACGATCGAGAAAATTGAAGTAGTTGATTTAATTAAAGAATGTGTTAGCTTTGTCAGTCCACAAGCAGAAAAACGCAATATCACTATCTATAACGAAGCAGAAATACTCTATCCACGTTATGGATTAGCCGATCGAGGTCGACTCAAACAAGTCATTATCAATTTATTGTCTAATGCCGTGAAATATAATCGTGATGCGGGTCAGGTCAGTATTCACTTAAACCCAATCGATCCACAATCGATTCGTCTCGAAGTAAAAGATACCGGGGTGGGATTAACAGCTGAACAAAAAGAGAAAGTGTTTGAACCTTTTACTCGAGTCAGTGGTCTTAACCTGATTGAAGGAACTGGGATTGGCTTAACGATTACTAAACGTCTATTAGAAATCATGGATGGACGCATCGGTGTGGACAGTGAAATTAATGTGGGAAGTAATTTTTGGATCGAAATACCCAGTGGTGAATTAGACTCGTTGGAACAAGAACAGCAATTGGCTCCAACTTATCGGAGATATATCTTACTCTATGTTGAAGACAGTCGTACCAATGTCAGTTTAGTCGCTCAAATTCTCAAAGCACGTCCAGAAATTGCATTAATGTCGGCTCATACCGGTGAAATGGGTTTACAATTAGCTCACATGCATCATCCCGATGTGATTTTATTAGATATTAATTTACCGGGAATGGATGGCTTTGAAGTACTGGAACGCCTGCGTGAAAATGAAAATACCAAAGATATTCCGGTGTTAGCATTAACCGCGAATGATACCCTGTATAATCTTGACCGGGGACGTGAAGCCGGGTTTTTTAAATATATTGTCAAACCATTAGATATTAAGCAATTTCTTGATGTTATTGATTACGCTTTACAATATCAACCGGATCTGGTTGAAGATCAGGTCAGCAGCTAACGTCAAGTTGATAGTGTCTGGTTAGGTCAAATTTAGGTTAGCTGGTATAGCTGACTCGATCAATTTAAAACAGCGTGTAAATGAAAGGAGCGACGGCTGAACCTTGGGTCAACACAATCAGTGCGCCTAATAACAATAACACAATGATAATCGGTGCTAACCAAAATTTCTTCCGCACTCTCATAAACGCCCATAAATCTTTTAGCAATTCTAACATTAGAAAGGATGCTCCATCTGTTGAGGTGAACGGGTCGGTGTCAAGTGACGATAACTGGCTACTGGCGATTGAAATTTCCTCATGGGTTGCTTACCTAATAACCGCATAAACAAACCCATTGGCGTTATAATCAAATAAAACATCAATGCCAAAAGAATACGGGTATTGATCCAACCGATGATGAGGGCAATAAACATCCAGCCGTAATAGATTGGTTTTAACCCCGTTGGCACGAGTAGCGCCAATCCCCACAATATACCCGCAATAATCCAAGGCCAATAGGGAAATGCAAGCTGAAATAGCCAAGGAAATAATAAACCGAACAAGCCGACGAATAAAGCGCCGGTGACCAAACCAAACTCACGTAAACCTTTGCTATCAGGAATTGCTATGTGCATAATTAATCCAATTCAAATTCTTGTTGCCAAGCCTCATCTCGAACCCATTGTGGTTGCTTGGGTTTAGCTAATAAAAAATTCTCCAGTACTAAATAATCCATTTCGGTGCGCATAAAACATTGGTAAGCCTCTTGGGGACTACAGACTAAGGGTTCGCCGCGGACATTAAAAGAAGTATTCACCACTACGGAACAACCGGTGACGGCTTCAAATTGTTTCAGTAAAGCATAATAACGTGGATTCGTCTCTGGATGCACCGTTTGAATCCGTGCTGAATAATCGAGGTGAGTAATTGCCGGCAACGTTGATCGCGGGATATTTAATTTTTCTATCCCAAACAGTTGTTGTTGTTCGTCAGTTAATGACAACCGCAATTCTGGCTTAACATCAGCGACTAACAACATATAAGGACTCGCTCGATCCAATTCAAAATAATCACTGACCCGGTCATACAACACCGATGGCGCAAAGGGACGAAACGATTCACGGTACTTAATTTTTAGATTCATGACTGATTGCATTTTAGAACTGCGGGGATCACCTAAAATAGAACGACTTCCCAACGCCCGCGGGCCAAATTCCATGCGTCCGCTAAACCAACCCACTACATTTTCTTGCGCTAAAATTTGAGCGACTTTCGGTAACAACTCGGCTTCGGGCAAATATTCATAAGGCGCCTGAATCGAATCCAGATAAGCTCGAATTTCTTCTGCTTGAAAACGTGGCCCCAAATAAGCGCCTTGCATGGAATCTGTTTCATTGACCGGTCGAGAATGATTTAAATAATGATACCACACACTGAGTGCCGCACCTAAAGCCCCGCCAGCATCACCCGCCGCTGGTTGAATCCAAATATCTTTAAACAAATTTTCTCGTAAAATACGGCCATTAGCCACACAATTTAGTGCCACCCCCCCGGCTAAACATAAATAATCAACCCCCAATTCTTGGCGAACTGTCCGCGCTAACCGCAGAACCACCTCTTCCGTAACTACTTGAATAGAACGCGCAATATCCATCTCCCGCTGCGTTAATAACCCTTCGCGTGGACGCGGTGGTCCACCAAACAGTTTATCAAATTCACGGTTAGTCATGGTTAAGCCGACCGCGTAATTGAAATAGCGCATATTCAATTGAAAAGTACCATCTTCCTTGAGATCAATTAAATTATCTAAAATCGTTTGGACATATTTAGGTTCGCCATAAGGTGCTAATCCCATTAACTTATATTCGCCAGAATTGACTTTAAACCCAGTAAAATAAGTAAACGCGGAATACAACAGCCCTAACGAGTGAGGAAAATCAATCTGCCATTGGGGGATTAATTGATTACCATCACCTAACCAAACTGAAGTCGTTGCCCACTCACCTACTCCATCTAAACACAAAACGCCGGCGCGTTGAAATGGACTCGGATAAAAAGCCGAAGCGGCATGAGCTTGATGATGTTCAGTGAATAATAACGGTGGCAGGGATGCTTTGGGAACGGTTAATAAAGTGGATAATTCTTTCCGAAGTAAGCTTTTCAGATACAACTTTTCTTTCAGCCAAATCGGCATGGCTTGTACAAAAGAACGAAATCCTTTCGGCGCATAGCCCAAATAAGTTTCTAATAACCGTTCAAACTTCACCAAGGGCTTATCATAAAACACCACATAGTCTATATTTGGCAATGAAACTTGGCCGGCTGCTAAGCAATAGCGAATAGCCTGTAGCGGAAAACGCGGATCATGTTTTTTACGAGTAAACCGCTCTTCTTGCGCCGCCGCGATGATTTGACCATCCTGAATTAAAGCCGCCGCACTATCGTGGTAATAGGCTGATATGCCAAGAATATTCATATAAATACTTTCCTACTTCACCATTTCTTGTTGTAGATGTTGATAGATTGCTTGACTGACTAGGCGATATCCTTCGGCGTTGTAGTGTGCCAGTAGTCTGAAAGGAAAAAGTGACAATGGATCAGGATGCGTTGCAAACACTTCATTATGTATATCTATAATTGGAATATTTAAACTGTTGATAATAGATAATACTTCCTGCCGATGATAAAAAGTATTGTGTTTGACGTGAGTGGCATATCTTTCCCAGGTAGGAAGGTAGACAAAATATAATCTACCATTCCATGATGTCGTTATATTTCTCGCTTGTTCTAGTATTTTTCGGAACAATGAAGAAGGCTGAGGTGGTGAGTTGAAAAGGGTTAATCTATTACGTAATTGTCTAAATTTAAAAATACTTTTTACATTGTTTAACATTTCTACCCAGAATCCACCCGTTCTCATTTCTTCATGAAGTCTTTTAATTAACAGACTATCTATTTCTGATTGCTTATTTACTAACCCTTGAGAAAAGCGATCATCGAGAAGATATTTTAAGAGGATTGGAGATCGTTTCTCAGATGCTAATTCACTTAAATCATTTTCCTCATAATACAGCCAGAAAATATATTTTGGTTTTAAAGGTTCACCATATTCTTTTAAGCTTGCTAATTCTTTTAAAGGGCCATTACCCTGAATTCCTATATTGATTGCTTTCATACCTGACATAGCTTGAAGTTGTCCGGCTATATTTTCTGTTCTATGAACACAATTACCATGTGTAAATGAATCTCCCACTAATAGAATATTTGTGTTCTCATTGGCAAATACTCCTTTAGGGTTATTAAATCCATGCTCATCACTGTCGTAGATAATCCATTCACCACTTTCATTGCAGTGTACTGTGGTGATACTAGAAATTCCTCCTAATGGATAAATTGTTTTTTCATCTGTCTTGATAACAGGTACTGCTTTTACACCCTTATTTTCCAATTCTTTAAGAATTTGACCTTTTGTTCTAGTATCAAAAGCAACTCCCATTTTTTGAGCTTGGTTGAACAGAGATCTATTATCAAAACTAAGTGGCATTTTCCAAAACAGAAAAATCTCCACCAAATAAACCCCAATTAAAGCGGATAATCCCATTAATACCAAATTTATCTTATAATTTTGGCGTAATTTAAGAGCAAAAGCACAAACGATAATACCCGCACTAGAAACGATAACAATCAGCAAATAATACTTATTCGACCCGTAATAGGCTATCCTATAACAACCATAAATTAACAAACTAACGAAATACAATATCCCGCTGATTAAGATAATATTGGCGAATTTATTAGCACGCATACTGACCTACCTTGCTGAGGTGAATTTTGAAATATTACTTTTTACTCATTTTAGTTGGATTAGGGTTTATTATAAGTAGTTGTGGTCAAAAAGGCGACTTAGTCCGTCCGCAACCGCCCAGTGAACAATCGACACCTTCTCAAGAAATGACTGATAAAGAAAAAACACCGAGTTAACCAATCATGGATTTTTTTAATTATTCTAATGGTACTTTATATGCGGAAGAAGTCAATCTAATCACATTGGCTCAAGCTTATGGCACCCCTTGTTATGTCTATTCTCGTGCGACTTTAGAACGGCATTGGCACGCTTTTGATCAAGCTTTAAAAAATCATCGCCATTTAATTTGTTATGCGGTTAAAGCGAATTCTAACTTGGCGGTGTTAAATGTATTAGCGCGATTAGGTTCCGGATTTGACATTGTTTCAGGGGGTGAACTCGAACGAGTCCTTCGCGCCGGCGGTCAACCTAACAAAATTGTATTTTCCGGGGTTGGCAAAACGGTAACCGAAATACGCCACGCTTTAGAAGTTGGTATTCGCTGTTTTAATGTGGAATCAGTAGCCGAATTGTTGCGATTAAATCAAATTGCCGGAGAAATGGGAACTAAAGCACCGATTTCCCTGCGGGTGAACCCCGATGTGGATGCCAATACTCATCCTTATATTTCTACTGGGTTGAAGCAAAATAAATTTGGCATTGATATCGATATTGCTCCCGAAGTTTATGCTCATGCGACTACTTTACCTCATTTACAAGTGACTGGTATTGCTTGTCATATTGGTTCTCAACTCACTGAAGTTACACCCTTTGTTGATGCGTTACAACGAATTATCGCTTTAGTGACAAAGTTAAACGAAACTGGCCTCTGGTTACAGCACATTGATATTGGCGGCGGTTTAGGAATTCGTTATCAACAGGAAACACCACCGGAACCAAAAGAATATATCCAAGCCTTAAATCAAGTACTCAGTGATTCACCTTATGAAATCATCGTGGAACCCGGACGTGCTATTGTGGGTAATGCCGGGATTTTATTGACGAAAGTAGAATACCTAAAAAACACGGCCGCTAAAAATTTTGCGATTGTTGATGCCGCTATGAATGACTTGGTTCGTCCGGCTTTGTATGGTGCATGGCAAAAAATTTTACCGGTACAACCGCGAACCGATCAAGTTGAACAAGTCTATGATATTGTTGGTCCAGTTTGTGAAACTGGCGATTTTTTGGGTAAAGATCGACTCTTGGCTTTACAGGAAGGGGACTTATTGGCTATCCGTTCTGCTGGCGCTTATGGTTTTGTCATGAGTTCCAATTATAACTCCCGTCCTCGTGCACCCGAAATTATGGTGGATGGTAAGCAAATGAAAGTCGTGCGGCGGCGAGAAACGGTGGAAGATTTATTCGCATTGGAACAAACTTTAATTTAAATTCAATGCGCTAGGAGATATTGCCCATTAAATTTTATAATTCTTCTGACTATCACCATGATAGTTTACCAACCCTCGGTATTTTACTCGTTAATTTGGGTACACCGGCTGCGCCTACACCGGCTGCGGTGCGGCGTTATTTGGGAGAATTTTTAGCCGATCCACGGATTACCGAAATGCCACGTTGGTTATGGTGGCTAATTTTACATGGCATTATTCTACGAGTTCGTCCTCGGCGGGTGGCGCAAAGTTATCAACAAATTTGGACAGCGGCGGGTTCACCCTTACTCGCGATTAGTCAAGCGCAATGTCAGGCGCTCCAACAAGCGGTAACTCACCATTTTAATCTCCCGATTACGGTGGTTTTGGCAATGCGTTACGGTCAACCCACTATCGCTAGTGGTTTAGAACAACTCCGTCAAGCTCATGTTCGCAATCTTTTGATTTTGCCGTTATATCCTCAATATGCTTCGGCTACTACTGGATCAACTTTTGAGGCAGTTGCTGAGGTACTTAAGCGCTGGCGGTGGATACCAACGGTACATTTTATTTCTCATTATCATGATCATCCAGCTTATATTCGCGCTTTAGTTACTCAGATTCAACAGGATTGGAATCATCACGGGAAGCCAGATAAATTGTTATTTTCTTTTCATGGTATTCCCAAACGGTTTTTTCTAGCGGGTGATCCTTATCCCGGTGAATGTTATAAAACGGCTCGGTTGGTAGCGGAACGATTAAACTTGTCTGAACAACAGTGGCAAACGGTTTTTCAATCTCGCTTTGGTCGAGAAGAATGGATTAAACCTTATACCAATGACACTTTAAAATTATTAGGACAGGCTGGAACAAAACGAGTGGATGTGATTTGTCCCGGGTTTGCGGCGGATTGTTTAGAAACTTTAATGGAAATTGCTCAAGAAGATCGTCACTATTTTTTACAAGCTGGCGGACAAGAATTTCATTATATCCCGGCATTAAATGCGACCAGTGAACATATTCAAGCGTTATTGGAGTTAGTGATACAACATACCCAAGGTTGGTCAGAATGTGTCTATTCTCAATCCGAATCAGTACAAGCAGTTCGACAGCGTGTACATCGAATGGAAAATGATCTCCCAAAATAAAACCCCCTCTCCCGATTGAAGAGAGGGTGAGTTAGGAGTAGAGAGCAGAACCAAACAGATTAGAAGCTGTGTTTTAATCCTAACGCAAACACATCTTCATCACGGTAGTCGTTATCGCTATCCGTTTGACGATAGCCTGCATAAACCATAGTACGTTTGCTAAAGAGGTATTTACCACCTAATGCCCAACTTAAAGCATCTTCATCTATCGCGTTGCCCTGATCATCTTTCAGTCTGGCATTATCAGCGATGTCAGAGAGATAGGTGCCAACCCAAGCGGCTAAGCTAAAATTATTCATCATGAAATCAACTGAGCCTAAAATATACTTGCCACCATCTGGGTTATTATCAAAGGTACCGATTTCAGCATCTTCATATTGCAAGCCAAGTGTTAAAGCCGGGCCAAGTTTAAATTGACCACCAATTTTCCAGTTACCCAGTCCATTGTCATTACTGGCATTGCTATTACCGGTGGCACTATTGCCTAAATCCTTAGCCGTATCTTTTAAATTTAAGTCAGTGTAAGCGCCGGATAGCCACATGGTGAATGTATCACCAGGTGCGTTATAAAGTAATTCCAACAAGCCAGCACCATTCATATCAGAATTATCATCGACCACACCTTGAATTCGACCGGTGAATCCAGCCATCTTCATGCCGGCTTCTAAGGCACCTTCGACGTAACCACTATTGCTGAGTCCCATACCCGCGTCCTTGGTACTGGCGGCTTCCCCAGTTTTGAAAGTGTTGTTAGTGGCATCCCAAGTGGCATTAGTTTTGAAGGTGTTGCTAGTGGCATCCCAAGTAACACTATTATATCTACCACCGCTCATCCCACCACCGGTACCACGGGCTTGCAAGGAAGTTGCTGCCCAAGGATCAATTAAACTGTAGGAAGATTTGTAGGCACCCGTGAGTTTACCATAACGGAGGAAAAAACTAGGGGTTTTTAAACCCAGGTAGGCTTCTTTACCCGTAATACCTGCATTATCAGAAGTACTAAAAGTCCCTTGGTAACGAGCATAAGCGGCTAAACCACCGCCTAATTTCTCATCAATATCAAAGGTCAACAAGTTGGGGCCACTATTAAAAATAGCGCCTTCCTTATCTTTAGTTAAAGTTTTACGATCTTCATCACCATTGCCCACTTGTGAACTGGTAATTTCACCTTGAATAACGCCTGACAATTTTACGTCAGCATCAGCAGCCATCGGAGCGACTAGCGTCGCCGCTATGGCAAATGCAAATAACTTTTGATTCATAAAATTTCTCCATACTTAGACTTAAAACAACTCCTCTGCAGTTTGAGAATGACAGAGGTAAGGTATTCATCCGAATTGCGCGAGAAACCTCGTCCTTGAGGACGGGGAGGGATAGCGCGTCGGCGCAAGCCGACCCGGTTCTCGCTCCTCTAGTGGTTAGGCTATCTCTGTAAATAAAAATAAGGTGCTGGTCTTTCCCAGCAGTCCGGCGGTTAAGCCCTCCCCTTACGGGGCTAGTGACGCAGCGGTTTCCCGCCATCTCCCTTCGACAAAGCCACCCAGCGGCTCTTACTGTTGCCAGCAACGACTAAAACCTTCGGGGTTTTACCTTGCCCCAGCTTGATTAAAGCCTTTTAGAGCAGCAGACTCAGGAAGCATCTGCTGGTAAGTCTTAACGACCTCGGGGTGGCGTAGCCACTCTGACTAGCGGCTTAGTCTGGTCAACTTAGCTTTTTCAAGCTCCGCCCTTTAGGGAGGGGTAGTTGACAACAACTTATTAATTCATCTTATAAACAATCCAAACAGACCAAAACGGATGCTGAAGTGATAAGCTCACGTGTAAACCTTAACGCAACAAGCAGAAAAATGCAACATGTTGTCTACAAAAAAACCACAACCGGCTTTTTGTTGCAAAAAAGAGACATGAAAAGGCCATGCCAGTTTATTCAAAGTGTAAAGTTAATTTGATTTTTTGTAGATAGTCGTGTTCTTGCTGTAGGTCGGCTTGGGTTAGTGGGTGTTGTTCTAGCCAATGGAGAGGAAAATATAATTTTAACTCGCGGTTAATCGCTGCTAACCTCAGCGGGGGCAGTGGTTGTGGACTGCGGCTGCGATGAAGTAATACGGCTAATCGTAACAACAGACAGAGGTAAAGTAATTTTTTCAATGGCATATGAGAACAGTGAGGGTAAATATCCGTTGAGAGCTTACGACGATGTGATTGTACCAAGGTTGCTAATAAAGTTTGTTCTTGACGAGAAAAACCGGCTAAATCCGAATGAGTGAGTAAATAAGCACCATGTTTATGGTATTGATCATGAGAAATGCTTAACCCGCTTTCATGTAACCGCGCCGCCCAGCTGAGCAGGTGAGCATATTCTTCATCAACCAACTCCCATGCCGGTGCCACTTGAGATAAACACCATAAAGCAGTATTTTCAACTCGTTGAGCTTGTTGTGAATCGACGCAGTAACGAGTCATTAAAGTTTGAATTGTGTGGTCACGAATATCTTCATCCGCAATGCGACCTAACAAGTCGTAAACTAAACCTTCCCGTAGCGCATATTCGGAAACGCTCATTTGCTGAATACTTAACCCTTCAACAATTCCCAGTAACACGGCGACACCACCCGGAAAAACCGGCGTGCGTTGTGAACTTAAGCCAGTTAAATTGAGATTGTCAAAATGACCCGCCGCTAATAAAGCTTGGCGTAATTGCTGTAAGCTATTGGGATTAATTTCATTGCCAAAGCCCATTTGCGTAATAACTCGGGCAACACTGCGTAAAGTGCCCGACGCACCAATGACCACATCCCAACCGGTTTGGTGTAGCCAAGCTTCTATCGGTTGTAATTCGAGCAATGCCGCCATCTCGGCGCGACGCATGGCTTTCGCAGTGATAGCGCCTTTAGCAAAATAGCGTTGACTCCATCTAACACAACCCATTTCCAAACTTTCACGTTGCAAAGTTTCAAAACCCTGACCAATGATAAATTCAGTACTACCCCCACCAATGTCTATCACTAACCGTTTTTCCTGACTACTGGCTAAAGTGTGGGCAACTCCTAGGTAAATCAAGCGGGCTTCTTCACGTCCAGCAATAATTTCAATGGGATGTCCCAGTTGGTCTTCCGCAGCGGCTATAAATTCACTGGCATTAGCGGCTAACCGCAGGGTATTGGTCCCCACAATCCGGACACTTCCGGGTGGCATATGACGTAACCGTTGACCAAACCGCGCTAAACAAGCTAAAGCATTTTGTTGTGAGGGTGCAGAAAGAATCTGGTTGGCATCTAAACCAGCGGCTAAGCGCACCATTTCTTTGAGACGATCTAAAATATGAATCTGACCGCCACTAATTCGAGCCACTATCATATGAAAACTATTCGAGCCTAAATCAACAGCGGCGACAATTTCTGGTTTAGAACGTGTTTTGAAAGTGGATGGTAAATCAAACATGAGAATATTTTCTGCTCAGTGGGTTACTTAAAAAAATAGCGGCGTCTATTGTTAATCAAGTACGTCATCTTATCAGCGCGCTTTGGAGAGCCAAGTGGCTAAAAACGATTGCAAATGGGGTTTAGTTTCGCCCGTTAACAGTTCCCGAAGCCGCTGACATTCTCGCTCATAAGCAGCCGCTTCCAAATTACCACGCATTAGCTCAAACCGTAAAAAAATCAAATAAGTATTTAATACATTGAGTTCACAGTAAGCTCTGATGTCCTCCAGACGATTTTGTAAATACAGCGCTTCGATTTGATTGCCACTGAGATGAGGTTGGCTAGGTAGTTCCAAGAATCGGCTCATTTCCTCTAAATTCACCCCAGCGTTGAGTTGATAACCGGCGATAACCTCCATTAAATCGGTGTGACGGTCATGATAACGATGAGTATAATTATTAAAGCGAAATTCTTTATGAATATCCCAATACCGTTGCGCGTAAATGCCATGTAATAAAGCGCGATAATGTAGCACCGGTAAATCTAATCGATAGCCATCCCATGACACGAGAGTCGGTGTATAATGTTGAATTGACTTGAAGAATTGTTGAATAATTTCAGTTTCAGTGGCGGTCAAACTGCCTAATGAATCCATTCGTAATCGCTCACCAGCACGGAGTACGGCGGCAATTGCCACGACTTTTTGTAAATGCGGACGTAATCTGGGATGGTCTTGATAATCATTATAGTGATACATCACGCGGATCACGTCCTCATCACTGAGGTTAGCCATCTCCGAACGATTACCATATAACCGTCGTCCGGCTTCAACATCTGGCACCGTTTCGATGTCAAACACAAATACATTCATAACCAATTATTTGCGTTTCCAATTTTCCTGGTCGTCTTGATACCACCATCCTGGTAGAGCACGATCTATCCAACGTTTTGCAAAAGTAGAACGAATATTGTTTTCCCAATCCGGATTTTTATTAGCGATAGCGATTTCTCGATATAAAGCGAGACGGTCTTGATTTTCCCCAGTTATCATACTGTTAACTTCATTACGGGATCTGAGCGGAACTTGGCTGGGATCATGTAACATAATTAAACCGTCGTTGGTTAAACCAATCGCTCCATTATTATAGAAAGGTCCCAGTTTTTTATAGCGTTCAGCTTGTTTAGCTACAATCGTTTGAATAGCCGGACTCGAAATATCCAAATTAGCTTGATTAGCCCAAGCTAGCGGTATAAATAAGTTAAACAAGTTGCCATGCTGTTTTAATGAAGGTGTCGGTGCCTCGGGTAGCTTCAGAGTATCAACTGGTTTTGCTGGTGACATTGACGGTGAAGAAGTACCCTGGATTTGATCAATAATCTGATCCGCGGCTTTCTCAGTAGCGGCGGCTGGGAAATTAATGTTAACGGTCACACAACCGGTGAGCCATAAAGCCAGCACATAAAAACAAGGACGAGGTACTAACATAGTATTATTCCTAAAATTAATATTATTGAGTTACCGGTGCCTGCGCATGAAAAATTCGTTGCAACCGAGTGACTAAAACTTGCCAATCAACCTGATTATTGTAACCAATCACATCAATACGAGGCAGTCCACCGCCTTTAACCAAGTAATAACCGTTGGTTAACGGCTCTATTCCTCGCATTTGACAAATCCCTTTAGCCAAATGACAACCCCAACCCAACCGTTGATAAGAGAAATTTTCAAAAATGCGTAATACACTTTTGGAAATCGCATTAACAGCTCCACCGCCTAAATTAGATAAATTATTAATCGCTTTTTGGCTAATTTGATGAGGTAAATTACTGTCCGGTGGAGTCGCAAAATAAGCATTAAAAGCAATCGGTTGCCAATTAACCAGTTGTAACTCCCGCACATAACCAGACACTTGTCCCTGAATTTCTCCAAATCCAGTTATCTTGGTTAAGGTTTGTAAATTGAGTTGGTTGAGTTCCAAATCAGCCTGTAAAGTCGGTTGATCACTGAAAGGTTTCTCCAGCTTGAAGCGGGGTACCGTCATCATACCACCAAACGCTTCGAGGCGCAGTGGTGCATCAATCTGTAACTGTTGGTTATGATAACTTGCCGCTATTTTATTCAGCTTGAGTTGGCCATCAAACGCCGGACCACCGACTGCCGTACTGAGAGTTCGCATAGCGATTGGCTCTAATTGGCCACGCAGTTGCCAATGTAATTGATCTTTGCCTAAATTATCTAACTGAAATTGTTCAATATGTATCATGCTCTCCAACAGGGGTTGATGCCAAGGCTGAAGTAATTCAATCTGACTACCCACTAAACGCAAGTTGAGTTGACTGGCACCCAATTTAAGTTTGGGAGCAAAATAGCCGCTGCTCCAAGTTAAATCACTGGGTAAATGGGTAGCATGACTATGCCATTGTACTGTACCATTGAGATCCGTTAAGCCAAAACGTTGTTGTTGATGTTCTAGATTCACGTGTTGTAAATCAATCCGCCATTGTTGAGTCTCTTGCTGCTGATCAAATTGAGCGGTGATAGTTCCATTCACCTTTAATTGACCCAGTTGGCTATCATTACCTAACCAAGCTTGTAAATAACGCTCATATAATGGGCTGAAGGCCGTTGGCGCCAGTCGCAAAGACAACGTCTTAATAGCCCAATGCTCTGCTGTGGTCAATTCGCCCTGGCCACGTAACGACAGCACTTGAGTATGGGTATAACTAAAATGATGGATGATTAACCGAGCCGCTTGCCAAGTAAAATCGGTGACAAAAATCACCGGGTCATTTTTAACTTCGATATACCATGGCGCAAGGAATACCTCACCACTTTTAACCACGATCTGACCTTGCACTTGAAGTTGTTCTTTATCGGGGCTGGCTTGAGCAGTAGAATTAGAATGAGTCGTTATGCTGAGTTGCACCGCGAGTTTTTCTCCCGCTTGACTTCCCTCCGCATTGGAAAAATTCAAATCTTGGATCTGTCCTTCGCAAGCAGCAGTTAACTGTTGCGCTTTACTAAGCAGTTTCACTTTTAGATATAAAGAACCGCCGAGTACCCACGAGGGTAAGTCAATAAAAGTCTTGAATTGGTTGGATAATTTTTCAAAATTTACCGCCTGGATATCGACATTGGCTTGCCATTCGCTGGAAGTGGTGTTGGCTTGCAGAATCACTTGCCCACCGGCTAACGCCTTCGCTTCCAACCGCAAATTAATTTGCTGCGATCGGAGTTGATAAGTAAAGGAGAGTTGCCAAGGAGAATCGCCCATTAATTCTCGTTCCAGATATAAATTAGCTTGAGGGCAAACGATTTGGAGGTGATTGTATTGAGTTCGTGGACAAGTTAACTTTAAGTTTTGTAATGGTTTTTTTAATTGCGCTAAGTTTAAAGAAGCGATGATCAGGGTTAACGAGATATGTTCATCATTTAACCAGTGTAATCGCGCCATAACGCCTTCTGCGCGCCAATCATGACCGGTCGTGGTGCCGAGTTTAAGTACCATATCTTCTAAAGCCAACGTTTCTACACTCCACCAACAACTGAGCAGCACTAACAACCATTTCATGCCCGCTGAAAACATTTATGACTCTGGTACGAATAAACTTAACAAATCGTTTAAAAAACACCAGCCTTGCTCAGTGGCCCGAATTCGCATGGCTTCATCAGTATCCGCGCTTAGAGTGAGCCAGCCCCGTTCACACGCTTGCTGGATAGCTGGGTCTATATAACTTAAACTTAAACCAGTATTCAGCCTAAATTCTCGACTGGTAAAACCGGTGGATAACCGTAGTGCATTCATAACAAATTCTAAACTCGCCTCTGCTGCAGTGAGAACAGTTCGGTTGGCAACGACCTGTGGCATATGCGCCGTGTGTAAATAAGTCTCTGGATGAGATTGTTTTAACAACCGCGTAATCGTTCCTTGAGTAAGCTGAGTTATTTTACCATGTGCACCAGCGCCAATCCCTAAATAATCACCAAATTGCCAATAATTCAAATTATGTTGACACTGCCAATGGGGTTGAGCATAAGCCGATATTTCATAATGAATATAACCTTGCTCGGCTAAATAATTTTGCCCCGCTGTTTGAATCGCCCATAATTCATCTTCATCCGGCAACGGCGGGGGATGATGATAAAACCAAGTATGCGGTTCTATAGTCAATTGATACCAAGACAGATGCGGTGGTTGAAAACTCAGCGCCATTTGTAAATCTTGCAATGCCATTTCCACGGTTTGTTGAGGTAATCCAAACAAGATATCCAGATTAAAATTAGTCAATCCCGCTCGCTGTGTTGCCTCTATCGCGGCAATAGCCGATTGGCGTCCATGAATGCGACCTAAACTGGCTAAAGCCAACTCATTAAAACTCTGGATACCTAATGATAATCGATTAATACCCGCTTGTTGAAATTCCTGCAACCGTAATTGCTCAACCGTACCCGGATTAGCTTCCAAAGTCACTTCCACCGAATCACTTAAAATCAACCGCTTTCTCACTCCCGCCAATAAATGAGCAATCGCCTCCGGTGATAACACACTTGGTGTTCCTCCGCCAATAAAAATACTACCAATTGTTCGCGATTCAATCCAAGACAAATCTTGATCTAAATCGGCCAATAATGCCGCGATATAATCTTTTTCTGGTAACGTCGAGTGGATAGCATGAGAATTAAAATCACAATAAAGGCACTTGCGAACACACCAAGGCACATGAATATAAAGACTTAAAGGTGGTAAAGTAATAAAATGAAACATAAATCCCCGTAACCGAGATGAAGCGCAACCCGTAGCTTCTCTTACAGGCATTTTAGTCCTAATTAAATTTAAATAAAAATTTAAATTATCAAAATATTACATTAAGAAGCTTTGGAGAATTCAATCAGGATACAGCTGTAGGAGGAGATAGTCGTGCAGGCAGTGGCTAAGTCAGTGTCAATTTGCTAATTGAGTTTGTCTAGTAGGGGCAAACCCCTGTATCTACCCCTACCTTGTTTATACTTTCAAGCTATTTTTTAATGTCTGGATTACAATATTTTAAGGACAAGCCAGTTAAATAGGAAGGAATGGCAACACCCCTTCTAATTCCCATTAAGTCGAGCTTGATACCTTCTAATAATGGCAGAATTCCAAACAATTTTTGTTGGTGACGCCAACGTTGGATTAGAGAAGTATGGATGAGACCTGAAATAGCGTGCTTTATCACCCGTTTTAGTTTGACCGTTTCATCGTGTGAATGACCTAAACCAGGACTGATTGAAGTTTTAGCTTGCCAGAGACTTTTTACAAAATCTATCCAGAGCTGGTGATGGCGTTTATATTCATAGGGAACCGTGGCCCAGAAGTCAGCAACCTCCTGATCCCATAAGGGCATCCACCAATCTAAGCCAAAGAAATCATAATATCTGTTAGAGTTAACAATGTACTTTGCCTCTATTTCTTGCCATTTCCATTCTTCAAGCAAGGATGCTGGCAGCCTTGAAGTTGAATTACCCATCATGGTAATAATTTGAGTAGTTAAGTTTTTTTGCCATTTGAGCAGTTGAGTCTTTGAAAGCGGACGCAAATGATAATAGTGATTTATTATTGTACTGGTAACCAATTCTATTGGGTTACTAACAGACACAAGTTCCTTGGCAAAAAAATTTCCAACATACACTGGTACTACCGTATGCCCTGGCACCACAATACAATCTTGAGCAAACACTTTATCTCTTAAGAGTTGCCAAGCCGCTGGCCAAGCTTGAATCGTTGGCACTGAAACGTGGGAATGAATTTTTTGTACGTAGTGTTTGAATTGTTCGGTTTTGATCCACATTTGCCATTGTTTATTGCTATAGGAAACAAAATGCCATGGCAAGCCCAAGGTTTTAGCAACCAATCGACTGATGCGCGCTTCCGCACAGTCTGGACGACCAAAGCTAAAAGTGACGATATTCGGATATTGGAATTGGTGAAGCAACAACGCTATACTTCTTGAATCATAACCACCACTGAGAGGAATGACAATTTGCCGACCATTGGCATATTCTATTAACCGACCAATGGCTGCTTCAGTATATTTCCTTACCCCAGCCATCAATTGTGTTGCATCCAAGGTAGAATTCGCGGTGGGAATATAGCGATAATATCGTATCCACTCCATCGATTCACCCACGATGACACATTCGCCGGCTTGTAATTGCTTAACCTGATCAAACAGGGTGTTTCTACCGGTGACGTATCCGGTTAGCCTAAATTCTTCAGTGTGTTCAACGTTTCTTTCTGACACATCGGCAAATTTTCTTGCCTGCTCAGCATCATCAGTAATAATGACATCGTCTGCCTTACTGCCAATAAACAAGGGACGACTACGAACATGATCGACAGCAGCAACGGTACCCCATGGTCCAATCCAGATCAAAGAGAAAAAACCATTTAATTGATTTAACTGTTCGGCTATAGCTGATTTTGACTGAGCTTGCCTGAACCGTTGGGCTATTTCCTGAGTATTAAGCAAAGTGCCCTGCTTTTTATCGAAAGCAGCACCGCAAAACCAGAAATCAGTACCCGTTTGCTGCCATTGGCTAAATAAGTTGGTTAGATTGACTGAAACTTTTTTCATGGTCCAAGGTGACAGTCCTTCAATTGATAGTAGTGATGTCAAGGTAACGGGCACTCGTTGTCAACTGAGTGTCTGTTACGCGCCGGTTGAAGTGATTGGCTATCGCTAAAAAGTAGCTAGCGGGTAAGTATTACTACTTTTTTGACACGGATTCTCTGTAAAAAACGCCAAGCAAAGCTTGGCGTTTTAATTTAGAGGTTAATACCTCGATTTACGTTGTGGTCGCTCATTACGTGGACGTGCTTGATTAACTTTGATATTTCTTCCTTTTATTGGACTTTCATTAAGGGCTTTGATAGCCGCTTCTGCCTCTGATTGTTTAGGCATTTCCACAAAAGCAAACCCTTTAGATTTGCCGCTGTATTTATCGGTGATGAGATTTACCTCAGACACCTCTCCATACTCTGAAAAAAGTGTTTTTAAATCCTCTTTGCTCAGGTTATAGGATAAATTACCTACATATATATTCATCTATCATTCTCTCGTCAATGTGTGTTAATAGCGAAACACCATCGAATAATCAACACACCAATTAAACGATAGTGATTAAAGGTCAAATAGGACAGATAATTTACTCGCCTCTTTTCCACCCTATTCTTTCCGTCTCGGTTCAAGCTACTTTTCTTTTGCGAAAGGGAACAGCCGGTGTTTGTCCTCAGAGTGAGATCTTGGTAAATAATTATTTTAGCTTGTTTACCGAAATAATGGAATTAATTTACACTGAGGATATGCTTCCAACCCAGTAAATAAGCATCTAATAACCAATATCGGCTCCCTTTGATTACCAAATCAATTTCACGGGCATAGTTGTTACTGGCCCATTTTTGATTGGTAAAATTTTGTTCTGCAACTCGTATTACACCGGCTGTTAAATTCACTTCAGTAACCACAGCGACATGCCCCGTATTGAGGTAAGCTTGGGCATATATCAATAGATCACCCCGTTGAGGAGCTTGAGTTGAGCCATTAAGATGAGATTCCATCTTTAATTTTTTCCCATCGGCTACTCGGGTTACCTGCGTAATCTTATCCCAAATATCAGCGGCAATGTCCACATCACCGTATACAACGCCTTGATGAATCAAGAGCCATCTTCTTGCGAATTCAACACATTGCCATTTAATTCCAGTATACGTGCCATTTTGATAATAAGGTTCTCGAACCAAACACTGAGCATTACAATTAGAATAGGCAACCACATCGCCAATTGCCATTCCCAATTTTTCTCCATAAGGTGTTGCACAATCCAAACGACAAGCTTGAGGTAAATTGGGTATTATAGTAGATGAAATCTCATCAGCATAGCAAGATAAAAATAGAGTTAAATTAACCAGCAGGAAAAAACTTATCCTATTCTTTTTAACCCAGGTTATTACCATTTATTAATCCTTTTACGCTCGTTGCCAACGATGTCAAAGTGTAATTTGGCTCAGGTTACACTCAACCCAAGCATTGGTAAGGTTAACTGACTATTTCTAATTCATTTCACCAGAACTACTTATTAATATAGAGCATATGTTACCGTTTTTACACTACGGAGTCTAGTTAGTGCTAGTATAACTTAGTATAGTCTGGTTTTAAGAAGCGGTGCGGACGAAATTGGGTAGGTCAATGAGGTAAAAATTAGGTAGTATTGTTTACGCTAAAGCAGTGAACAAAAAATAATTATTTTGTGAATGAGTGAACTCATTAATTGATATGACGAAAATAAAATCAGCAAATTATAGTTCATTGCAACAACAGCTATTGAAACCCAATATTCACAATTTTTTGAAGGAATTGGGTCTAAAACCAGACAATTGAGCGGAAATAAAAGATCCGTTCTCTTCTATCAATTTATTATCCATTTTTAAAGAAGGACTCTTGATAACTCCATCAGTATGAAAAGCTCCCTTCCCGATTCCTATCGAAATAGAACCAAACACTCTCTCTGCTTCCAGTATCTTGGATGGCAACCGGGCGCCCGGATTAAAACCTATACAGAAATGCTCTATCTCTATCGGTTGTCCACGAAACCGCTCTTTCAAGATTTTTGATTTTTCCGAACAACCACCAATCTCAACAATTCTTCCCTGTTCAATTTTCAACACCAGTGGTTTTTCCAAAGAACCAATCTCATCCGGTGGCCATAGATAACCATCAATTACCGCTATCCCCTCGATAGTCCGTGGTATACCTCTAAACGCTATCTGCCCGCCAAGAAAGGTTGCGTAGGTTTTACCATCAAGAATACCACCGGGATCTCCAATGAAAGATTGGGGACTTCCGCAAAATCTGGTTATCAACCGGTAAAGTCGCCTTCCGGAAAATCTAGCAATACGAAGAGTGAAACCCATTCGCATTCTGATATCAGTGCCGCTTTGACTTTTAATATGAAGATGACGAGTTGTTTGAAGTATCTTCTTCAGTTTTAGCCCGAACTTAAACATGGCGAAATGGTTAACGTTGCCAACACAACGCACGAAAGACGCAGAATCCAGTCCCGCCAGTGAATACACCCTGATACCAGCTTCCAATGCGATTCGCCACGCCTTCGTAAGATAGAAGTATTGCTCCGACAACTCACACATGACCTGAAAAGACCCATTCCTGATCGCATTGCAGAGTTCTAATACTTGTTTATCAAGTACAACCGTTTTGGATAGTCGTAAAATTTCGGCTTGTCCCCCCCGGTTTTCCACACATCTCTTTATCAAATTAGCTACTCGTAAATCGCTGCCTTCATCCACATACAGTAAGAGGTTCTCCCCCGAACGGAAATGCAGGAGTTCATTAAACAGAACTTCAACGCTCTGAATAATTTCCGCCTCCGTGGGAAATACATCCTCACTAATCAATTTTTCCATGCAATCTCCTCTAGCGCTACCCTGGTTGCCTGTTCTGGCGGAACCTTTACTCTATTAACCGGTGTGCTTGACACAATTCGGTATACGAATAGTTTTGATAATCCGAAAAGACAATAATCATCATCGATTTTCTTGAATTCTTCTGGCGAAAGTGACTCGGAGGAATCAATAAAATACGCGCCATAAAGCAACTTCTGATGTTTAAAAATAAATGGATTTCTATATAAGAATTCTCTTACTGCCTGGGTGTCCGATAAAACCCTAAGTGCAAATCCGTTTCGAGAAGTACCGAATAGCCGCTGAGACCATTTTGCCTTATATCGAAGCACACCATCTCGAAGAAATGACCTGGACCAGCCAAAATTGACTTTATTAACACCTTTACTCTCGAGATATAATAAAGAATAATAATATAAAGCACCTATCACACCATCGACGAGATACTTGTTGTTTCCATCTCTGACCCCAAAAGACCGCAGGCGTGCTCCAGTCTCCTCGTATAGAATAAGCGCTCCGGCTATGCGTTCTCCCTGCTTTGTTACAAACAGTAAATCACCAGAGGTTAGACCACGCTTCATCTCCTCAAAGGGTGAAATATGCGCACAATTACCGTGAGATGTTGTGATATAAGGTATATGCATATGGTAATAAAAATCACTTAAGCTTTCCGGGTCTCGACACACTTGATATTGAAGAGCATTTTTCCTTATCCGTCGCAAATCCGATTTCAAACTTCGATCCTGCAAAACCAGAGGACCGATTGGAATATCTACCTCGCCCTTTACCCATTGAGGAATATAAAACCACTTTTTAGAATTAAGTATTTCTCCGAGTGAATTGTGGACTTCAACCAACATAATTGCACAATCATACTTTGCTTTTCGGGCAATTCTTATGGCATTCCAATACCACACCCAACCGAGGTTGAGTTCTCTAAAGGAATCACCATAAATTAGCCCACATAGGTAATTCCTGAACTTACGATTTTCCATAGCGCATATAATTGAAAGCGGCATACCACTGCCAAGCTCCATTCCCTCCACAATCCATAAATTTAGCTTGAGTCTTCGAAGTAGGATAGCAACCAAGAAAAATGGTGAAATACACTTGTAAATTACAATTTTAATCAATCGGCGGATCGAAGGTGGAATAATATGATAAATCGTGAAAAGCAAATTATGTATACGAACCATACATACCTTTTAGAATTTTTTATACCTGTCGCGAAATTAATACTAAATGTTAAGAGCAAGTGTATCAGCCTTAATTTCCATTGGCGAATTCGCCTACTCCCGCCACTTGCTCGATAGAAAAGCCAAGACTACAAGTGACTCAGTTTCTTTCGTTAAAGTATCTCTCTCTTCTTATTAAAAATCAATTTTAAGTGCATTTGCCATGCTCCATACTGAAACCCTTTTGACCGATCTAGGGCAAACAACGTAATATATACTCGATGATTTCATCTTAAGTTAACTCAATACTTAACTAGGCACTGATTGAGTGAATGAAAAAATAACAGCAGTCTGGTGCGTAACGTGAGTAAGTCACTCTCATCTCAGTTCGACATAACGGCTGGGGATGAAATAGCGCCTTAGTCAAAGATTAAGTAAACTTATTTTCAAATCTGACGGAAAATTTAACACTAACACAGAGGTAAACATTCATGCTGGATTATTTTATTGCTCCATCTATCTTATCGGCTAACTTTGCTCGGTTAGGAGATGAAGTAACGACAGTCTTAGCTGCCGGCGCTGATATCATTCATTTTGATGTTATGGATAATCACTATGTCCCTAATTTGACCATTGGCCCTTTAATCTGTGAAGCCTTACGTAAACATGGCATAACCGCACCCATTGATGTGCACTTAATGGTCAAACCAGTTGATCGCATTATTCCTGATTTTGCCAAAGCCGGTGCGACTTATATCACCTTTCATCCCGAAGCCACTGAACACATTGATCGATCTTTACAACTCGTTAGAGATTGTGGTTGTAAATCCGGTCTCGTTTTTAATCCAGCCACACCATTAGATTATCTTAACTATGTGATGGATAAAATTGACATGGTATTGCTCATGTCAGTTAACCCCGGTTTTGGTGGTCAATCGTTTATCACTTCTAGCTTAGAAAAATTGCGTCAAGCACGTAAACTCATTAACGACAGTGGACGGGATATTCGTCTAGAAATTGATGGTGGCGTTAAAATCGATAATATTCGTGAAATTGCGCAAGCGGGTGCAGATACCTTTGTCGCCGGCTCCGCTATTTTTAGTACACCAGATTACCGAGCCACTATTGCCGCTATGCGTGCCCAGCTAGCAAAGGTGCAATGATGACTCTACCGGTACCTGAATTAGTGTTAATCGATTTAGATGGGACACTGATAGACAGTGTGCCGGATCTGTCCTATGCCATTGATGGTATGATGTTACAACTGGAATTACCACAACGTGGTGAAGAAAAAGTTCGACGTTGGATTGGCAATGGTGTAGAACGTCTGGTTAAACGCGCTTTACTCGATCAACTCGAGGGTGAACCCGAAGCGGATTTATTTCAAGCCGCTTTTCATCTGTTTAAAGTGTTATATACGGAGTGTAATGGGCATCATAGTGTCCTGTATCCACAAGTGCGCGAAGGATTAGATTGGTTAAAATCACAAGGGTATCTACTGGCCTGTATTACTAATAAAGCCGAACAATTTACTATCCCCTTACTTAAATCACTCAAAGTGTATGATGATTTCCGTTTAGTGATTAGCGGTGACACTTTACCGCAACAGAAACCCAATCCGATGCCCCTGTTGCATGCAGCCAGCTATTTTCAAGTGAATCCACATCACTCCTTGATGATAGGAGATTCGATCAATGATGTCCAAGCGGCTCGTGCGGCTGGCTTCCAAATTATCTGTGTGACTTATGGTTATAATCACGGTGAAGACATTCGAACTGCGCAACCGGATGCGGTGATTGATTCATTTGCGCAATTTCCGCAAGTAATTGGTTCAAAACTATAACAGTTAGTCGTAGGGGTAACCCTTGTAGTTGCCCTAACCGCTTAATCAACATTTATTCGTTATCAATAACATAGATATCAGTTATCATGTAACCTGAAATTGTTATCAGTCCAGGTTAAACCGTTAATTAATTACGCTTCACTGACAACTGATACCCGTATGTTAGGGCAACTGCAAGGCTTGCCCCTACGGCTAACTGACAACTGACAAAAGTTAGGGTAACCGCAAGGGTTGCCCCTACGGACAACTGATCAATGACACCAGAACTTTTTACTCAACTAAGCGATGAAGGTTATAATCGTATCCCGGTTTTACGGGAAGTATTAGCTGACTTAGATACCCCATTAAGTGCTTACCTTAAACTGGCTAAAGGCCCTTATTCCTATTTGCTTGAATCGGTGCAGGGTGGTGAAAAATGGGGACGTTATTCTATAATTGGATTACCGGCTCAAACGGTGATCAAGGTCTACGGAGAAGTTATTCAAGTCAGTCAAGCAGGTAAACTGACTGAATCGGTACAAACCGCTGATCCTTTCCAGTGGCTGGCGGATTTCCAACAGCGTTTTTCGGTACCTCAATTGCCAGGATTACCTCGTTTTACGGGGGGATTAGTCGGTTATTTTGGTTACGATACAGTACGTTATATTGAACCACGTCTGTGTGCAGCCAATCCGCCGGATCCCTTAGGTACTCCAGATATCCTCCTCATGGTTTCTGACCAGATCATTGTGTTTGACAACCTCAAGGGTAAACTCTATCTGATTGTACATGCCAATCCAGCGAATCCCAATGCCTTTAAGCAAGCACAACAACATCTCGATCATCTCGTTAGCCAGTTACGTGCGCCCGTTCCACCCGCTTTATCAACCTTGTCTCCTTATACGATTAGCGAAGCGGATTTTAAATCTGGTTTCGACCGGCAAGCTTTTGAACAAGCCATAGAGCGAATCAAAGAATACATCATTGAAGGTGATATTATGCAAGTAGTGCTTTCACAACGGTTATCCATTCCTTACCCTGGACCACCTTTAAATGTTTATCGAGCCTTGCGTTGTTTAAATCCTTCACCTTATTTGTATTATCTCGACTTAGAACATTTTCATATTGTGGGATCTTCACCGGAAATTTTAGTTCATTTAGAAGGACAACAACTGACCGTTCGTCCCATTGCCGGTACCCGCCCACGTGGACGCGATCCGCAAGAAGATCTCGCCTTGGAAAAGGAACTTTTAGCTGACCCTAAAGAATGCGCTGAACATCTCATGCTTATCGATTTGGGACGCAATGATGTGGGTCGAGTCGCTCAACTGGGTACCGTACAAGTGACTGAACAAATGGTTATTGAGCGCTATTCTCATGTCATGCACATTGTTTCTAACGTGACTGGACAGTTGAGATCCGATCTCAATGCTTTAGCGGCTTTAAAATCGGCTATCCCAGCCGGAACACTGAGTGGTGCACCTAAAATCCGCGCCATGGAAATTATTGATGAGCTAGAACCCGTGAAACGAGGTATTTATGGTGGAGCGGTCGGTTATCTAGCCTGGCATGGTGATATGGATACCGCAATTGCTATCCGTACCGCCGTTATAAAAGATCAAATGCTCCACATTCAAGTCGGTGCGGGTATTGTAGCCGATTCCATTCCAGCTAAAGAATGGGAAGAAACTATGAACAAAGGGCGCGCCATATTCAAAGCGGTTGCTATGGCAGCCGCCGGCTTGAATTAATTAATCCTTTGGCAACCAAAGTGGGATAAGGGGATTGGGGCAAATCAACTATCGGTAAATTTCTCCTTGCCCCCCTTGATTAAGGGGGTAAGAAGAGAAAAATAGGCTGGCGTACTGAATATAAATACCTTGGTTATCAATAAATTGTTTATTAGTTGGCGTTATTGGTGTTATTAGGTAGATTATTAGCTGATTTAGTTTGCTTAAGTTGTCCGCAAACCGGGTTAGCCGAATTGACATTTTGGGTTAATTGGTTGCGATCGGGGCAATTTTTGGAGCTAAACTCAACCGCTTCGAGCGGGGATAATACCATCTCACCATAATGACGACCATCATAATCTGCCTTATTAAGCAAAGCGGCTTGGAAATAAAAAGTATCATTACCCGCTTCCACTTGTTGGCGTAGCTTATCAAGTTCTAAATCAATATCTAAGGTTACCGGGGTCAATGCTGATTTGGCTTGATTAGGTGCTTGGTCGGTTTTAGCGGCAATTTGATAAGTATCCAAAATTTGAACATCATTGATATCCAAAGCTAATTTATTATCTGAATTCGGGGTTTCTAATTGTGGTTGCGGCGACAAGCATTGGCTATAAAGTAACACTAATACTCGTTCTTCCGCAGTGGTCATAATAGGAGAGAGAGTAAATTTCAATTTTATAGATTGTTTTTCTTGGGGATCAAAAGTAAGCGAAGAAACTCGGTGCGGCTTAGGTTGGCTGGTCAAGTTAACTGCGTTAGCTGGACATTGTTTAACTTGTTTAGCCACGGCCGGATCGACTCGAATCGCCGCAATATTAATTTGACTTTTGCCTTGATCTTGATTTTTGATAGGCGGTTGAGAAGGTGTCGGTGCGGGTTGTGCTGCTGATGGTTCTTGATTCGGCGGTGGGGTGGCTTCGTCATTGGGACGCGGTTTGGGTAAACCATTGGGGCTTTTAGTATTAGCCCAAGCGGTGGTAGTCGCTAATAAGAAAACGTAGGCAAATTTATTATTTTTAGTCAGGTTAGATTTTTTCATAGTAGATTCCTTATTTATCTAGACAAACGAATAACTCGTTTTATTTTAGCAGGGTTTGTTGTCGTGATTGATTATTTTTTGTAATCCAATTAAAAACCATTGATTAGTCGCTGCTGATAATTTCTCGTTTGAGGAGAGTTTCATAATCTCATAGGGTTGGGTAACATCTCTTCCCAATAAGCGTAAAGAATAGCGGCGGATTTTCTCGTGATGACGAAACCGTGTTACCGTTATCCCATTGATATAAAGATCAATAAATTTTTTTTCGGCTAACCAATAATGATGTTTTTCTAAAGTACCTTCATGCTGAAAACCAAATTTCAACATATTTTGCTGAGCAAACTGATTATACTCATAAACATAAGCATAAATCTTGTTTAAGTGATAAGCATTAAAAGCCAAATCCAGTACTAATAACGTGGCTTCAGTACCATAACCGAGGGAACGATGTTGTTTATCGAATAGTCCTATCAAAAACTCCGCTCGTTGGTGAATGGGGGAATAATCTCCCAAAGCGGCAACGCCAACCGGTCCATGTTGCTTATGCAAAATTAACCATTCTAAATAACCGCTGTCAACCGGAGAATAGCGTTCTCGTTCTCTTAATAATTCAGTGAGTTGTTCTTCATTCGGTTGCGCATGGTTAGCATGATACAAACGCATAAAAGATTCATCTTGATAAGCACGTAATAAAATAGCAGCATCTGGTGGTGTGGTTCGGCGTAGTTGCAACGATCGACCCTGATTGGAAAACAACATAATTAATTGATAGCACCTTAATTTAACGAAACAATGGCTGAAAAAAAGATTATACTAAATAGAATTTCTCTGTTTTGGTTATCCAGAGGGCAAGTTATTATGAAGCTTTATTGTCATATCAATTTAATCATAAGTCATTTTATTTTACCCGAGCGACGATTTTTTTTGGAGTTACTTGGAATTATTTTCAGTATCAGTATACTCCCGCCAGTGGTTGCTGATACCAACTGCAATGCCACCCTCTGTACTGGAACGACCAGTCATTGTCAGCGGGTATCCTTGATGCCAGTAGAGCAATGTGAAACTTTGTTGAATTTTTACCACAGTACTAATGGACCCGCTTGGAAAAATGAGACCGGCTGGAATGTCACTGATGAACCACGCGATTTTGCTTTAATAGTAACTCGGGCGGATGGACAAGTTACTGCCCTAAATTTATTCGAGAATTACTTAAATGGAATCCTGCCGGATTTAAGTGCTTTATCGAGTTTAGAAATACTCAATCTGTATGAAAATCAACTCACCGGTACCTTACCCGCATTTAACACCTTGAGCAATTTAAAAGTCATTAATCTTAGAAATAATCACCTGCAGGGACCTTTGCCCAATTTAAGTTCGCTCACTCAATTAGAAACTTTATCCCTGTATGATAATGAACTGTGTGGACCGATTCCAGATTTAAGTTCACTGACCCAATTAAGACAATTAGATTTAAGTTATAATCACTTTACTGGTGCCATTCCGGATTTACGCAAGTTGCCAAAATTAAAATCAGTGGGTCTCAAAGGGAATCAACTCTGTCGAGAGAGTAGCATTGATTATAGTGGTTTTGAATATGCGGTAAACGCTTACCCGATTTGTTCTCCGGATACGCAATATCCATCCTGTACTCAACCCACTTCACCACCGGCAACCATTAATTTATTGCCACTCACGCTAAGTAAACAAGGAGATGGTCGTGGGCAAGTCACTGGCGAAGGAATTGATTGTGGTGAGGATTGTGAAGAACAGTATCCACTCAATACGATAGTCACACTGACGGCTTTACCAGCAACGGACTCTATTTTTAGCGGTTGGGGAGGAGCGTGTTCTGGAAGTGTGACTTCAGGTACTTCCGCTTACTGTCAATTGACAATGAATCAAGCACAAACGGTTATTGCTCAGTTTGCAACGGCTGAACATGATGAATACACCCTAACAGTGACTAAAGGCAGTAATGGTAACGGCGGTATTACCGCAGAAGGGATTTCTTGTGGTAACGATTGCAATCAGGTCTATGCCAAAGACACTTTAGTGACGTTAGCGGCTGCGCCGGCCGGTGATTCTACTTTTGCGGGTTGGACTGGAGCCTGTGCTGGCACCCAACCTATTTGCCAAGTGATGATGTCGCAAAATCAGAATGTTACCGCGAGTTTTAATTTCGGTTCAACTCAATCCGCTTACTCACTGACAGCGAATAAAGCTGGTGAGGGTGAAGGTCGAGTGGTCAGTGCGGATATCGACTGTGGTGAGGATTGTAGTGAATCCTATGGTGACGGTGCCGTGGTGATATTGATTGCCCAACCCGCATCTGATTCCCAGTTCGCTGGTTGGAGCGGCGCTTGCGTAGAAATGTCACCCACCTGTCAAGTCACTCTCATGCAAAATCAAACGGTAACGGCTCGTTTTGACCGCTTACCACCACCCATTGAAACGGCAGTTATCTTAACCGTTAACAAAGAGGGAATGGGAACCGGTACCGTGACGGCTGCCGGTATTGCTTGTGGAACGGTTTGTACGGCTCAATATGCTCTCAATACGACGGTTACACTGAATGCTAGTGCCGCATCAGGTTCTAGTTTTGGCGGTTGGCAAGGCGCTTGTACCGGGACGCCGCCGACTTGCCAACTGGTGATGAACCAAAATCAAACCGTCAGCGCTACTTTCAATGGCACATCCTCTACCACCGATAATACCACTATTCCACCAGCCAGTTCCGCGCCAAGTGAATTATTAGAATTTGTGGGGCTGAAAGAAATTTACCAAGTTGGCGAATTATTTATTCTGGATTTAATCGAACAGGTCCAAACCCCACTCCGTGCACCCCGAGTTGACTTATGGGTAGCAATTGAATATCCTGACCAAACATTTCATTATATGACTGAATTACCATTTCAAGTTGTGAGTACATTACCTCAACCTTATCGACGTAATATTCCCAGTGTAGAATTAACGAGCCGCGAAGAACGGTACCATTTGTTATACTTTGATGTTCCACCGAATAGCAGTGGCACCTATAACTTTTATGCGGTTTATAATCAAGCCGATGCTGATCTAAGCAACCTTTTGTTTACTCAACAATCCGCTATTGCTTTTGCCAGCACTTTTATTAGTAATGATATCAATCCGACGGTCTTAACAACCATTCCAACGACTTTGTCCCTGATAGTGGGAGAAAAATTAGAATTATTAGTCGACTCTACCGCGAATTTTGATGCCATTCTGTCAACCTGTCAGATAACGCCGCTGGGTATTGTGCAAAGTTATTCGGGTTTATCGAGTACGGGAACCGGGGTGAGTTGTTACTTAACTGGTTTGCAGTCAGGAGATGCTTTGTTGACCACTACCGACAAAAATGGTCAGACAGCAACAACGCATATTATCGTGCGGTAACGGAATTAAAACCGCTAAAACTTCTAACTCTCCGGGGGTTTAAACCAGAGTGGTTCAATTGCCTTGATGTTTGCTAAATCGACTCGCACTAATGGTTACATTTTACATATTTTAATACCGGAATTATTTCCTTATCACACCCTCGCTACGCCATCGCTACGTCTCGATAGCTTAGAAAAATTATTATCGCGAGCTTATTCGGAAGATTGGGCCCATTCGGGTTGGATGGCGAGTCTCTTTGCCCTGTTTGAACTCCCGGTTAACCAACCGTTACCGATTGCACCACTCACTCGTTTAGGTGATGCCAATGACAGTGGTAATCACATTTGGTTACGAGCGGATCCCGTTCATTTGCAGGCTTATCGTGATCAGGTATTATTGTTTGACACGCGCTCCGGATTCACGCTTACCTTAGCTGAAGCACAAACTTTAATCAATGAAATCAACCCACTCTATGAAGAAATGGGATTACAGTTTTCCGCACCAACTCCAACGCGTTGGTATGTTGCTTTACCGCAATTCCCCAAATTAACCACTTGCCCTTTACCCGAAGTGATCGGTAAGAATATTCAACCCTACCTACCCAGCGGTCAAGATAAAACCGATTGGTGGAAAATACTCAATGAGATCCAAATGAGCTTACATCAAAGTCCGGTCAACATTGAACGTGAAGCACGCGGTGAATTAAGTATTAACAGCGTTTGGTTTTGGGGATTAGGGCAATTACCAAACGCACCACTGCCAGTTCGGTGGTCGCATGTCTGGACCGATGAACCCTTAACCCGCGGTTTAGCTCGCTTAGCTCAAGTTCCCCACTCTGCAGTTCCGGCTAATGGTAAAAAATGGTTAGCGCATTTGATACCCGGAGAACATTTACTGACACTATTTTCGCCTCAAGATAAAATTGCGCAATGGGCTACTTGGCTTACCGAACTAGAAACAGAATGGTTTGCACCGCTATTTGAAGCCATAAAGAGACGTCAATTTGATGCCATTATTCTCTATCCGGGTCAAGATCAAGCTTTTATCCTAACTCCCGCCCATGCACGCCATTATTGGTGGCGACGCCAGCGGCATTGGCAAAGTTTTATCTCCAATTAAATGTTCAAACAATTACTTCTATTTTATACCCGTTATTATTTAAATTGACCTAACTACTGAATACGGATAACTGATTATCGAATACTCTTAACTGAGTATCAAATACGAATGGCTGATTATCGACTACTCTTAACTGAGTGTCAAACACGGATGACTGATTATCGACTACTCTTAACTGAGTATTAAATACTGATAACTGAGTATCAAATACTCTTAACTGAGTATCAAACACGGATGACTGATTATCGACTACTTTTAACTGAGTATCAAACACGGATGACTGATTATCTATTACTGATAACTGATAACTGATAACTGATAAAGGAGTGTTATGATAGAAATACGCATTCATGGGCGTGGCGGTCAAGGTAATGTCGTAGCCGCTTATCTGCTAGCGATGGCTGCTTTTGAAGAAGGTCGTTTTGGCCAAGCTTTTCCTAATTTTGGTGCTGAGCGACGGGGTGCACCAGTGATGGCATTTGTTCGTATCGCTGATAAGCCCATTCAACGACGTAATCAAGTGCTCCACCCGGAATTTTTAATTATCCAAGATCAAGCTTTGTTGAAAATACCCGGGGTAACGGACGGCTTACTACCTCATGGCAAAATTTTGGTTAATTCTAATTTAACGAGTACCGAACTATCCAATCAAATCGGTAAAGAAATCATTACTTTACCTGCTAGTACTTTAGCAAAAAAGATTTTAGGTCGCCCCGTGCCAAATACCGCCTTATTAGCCGCATTTTTTGCCTTAACTCAATTACTCTCTCAAGAATCCTTAGCACAAGTTTTGAAGAAACGTTTTAAAGGTGAAATCTTGGAAAAAAACTTACAGCTCATTCAACAAGCCGTTGAACAAGTTGCAGTGGGTCAATGGAAACAAGCGGAGGTGTCTCATGTTGCAAGCGCTTGAAGGTTCCCAAGCCGTTGCGCAAGCGGTGGCGCTTTGCCGTCCCCAAGTCATTGCGGCTTATCCGATTACGCCCCAAACTCATATTGTCGAAAGCATTTCTAAGTTAGTAGCAGATGGTAAATTACAGTGTGAATTTGTCAGTGTGGAGAGTGAATTTTCCGCAGCTTCAGTCGTACTCGGTGCTGCCATAGCGGGTTCGCGTGCTTACACCGCAACTTCTTCTCAAGGGATCTTACTGATGGCCGAAGTGTTATTCAACATCGCTGGCATGAGAGTTCCCTTAGTGATGACTTGTGCTAATCGAGCCATTTCTAGTCCGTTATCGATTTGGAATGATCAACAAGATTCAATGTCTGTCAGGGATGCCGGTTGGATTCAATTGTATTGTGCAGATAATCAAGAAGCAGTCGATACCACTATTCAAGCCTATCGGATTGCGGAACGAACTGAATTGCCGGTGATGGTTTGTATGGATGGCTTTATTCTGACTCATACGTTGGAAGGAATTGATGTTCCAACCCAAAAACAAGTCGATAGCTTTTTACCGCCGTATCAATTTGCTCGGCAACTCGATCCACGAAATCCCCTCACTTTAGGAACATTGGTCTCGCCAGATTTCTACCCGGAAGCGCGCCATTCTCACCATCAAGCTTTACTTAATGCTCAAGCGGAGATTGTCTCTGCCGATCAGGATTGGTTTGCTTTGACCGGTCGCAAAAGTGGCGGATTATTGACGATAGAAGGGCCAGAACAAGCAACGGTTGCTATTTTGACCATTGGCTCGGTGTTAGGTACCTTACGAGCCGCTTTAGAAGAATTACCGCCCGGACAGCCGGTGAAATTAATTAAGCTACGTTCTTTCCGTCCTTTCCCCAAGGAAACTTTAAAAGCCGCGTGCAAAGGGTTGAAAGACCTGATTGTCTTAGAAAAAGCCTTTTCACCAGGCAGTGGTGGGATTGTGGGTTTAGAAGCATTAGCCGCAGTAGCCGAATTACCTCAACCACCGCGAGTGCATAATTTTGCCGCTGGCTTAGGTGGACGTGATATTCCCTTAGATATATTGCCACGCCTATTAGCGGTACTGGAAGAACCCGATAATAATCGTTTCCGCATCATTGACGTTGATCTAGAAAAATTACCGCTAGCCGATAGATAAAATTGAGGTCGCTCCAAATGACAACCAAAATAATTACTGCTATTTCCGAACTGCGGAAAAAACAACCGCGGTTTCGGGGTCTTGAATCGGGACACCGCGCCTGCCTGGGTTGTGGAGAAGCTTTAGCGGCGCGTCTGGTTATCGAAGCCACTGGACCAGATGTATTAGTGGCCAATGCCACCGGTTGCTTAGAAATTTTTACGACGCCTTGGCCAGAATCCGCCTGGCGAGTCCCTTGGATTCATTCGTTATTCGAAAATACGGGTGCAGTTGCTGCCGGGATGGAATCGGCACTGAAAGCCCAAGGTAAATCAACTAAAGTACTGGCTTTTGGAGGCGATGGTGGTACTTTTGATATCGGTTTTCAAGCGTTATCCGGCATGCTAGAACGCGGACATAATGTTCTGTATGTTTGTTTTGATAACGAAGCCTATATGAATACCGGCATCCAACGTTCTAGTTCCACACCGCACGCCGCGATGACCACCACTTCCCCGCCCGGAAAAGAACGCATGGGGAAACGCCACTTGAAAAAAGATATTGTTTCCATTGTCGCCGCGCATCATATTCCTTATGCAGCCACGGCTTCAGTGTCTTATCCGTCTGATATTCGTAAAAAGGTTCGCCGTGCGCTCGCGATTGATGGCCCCACTTTTCTGCAAATTCATTGTCCTTGCCCACTGGGTTGGGGACATGAAGGTGATGAAAGTATTACGGTAGCGCGCTTGGCGGTACAAACCGGTCTATTCCCGTTGATTGAATTAGAAAGAGGCGGCTTGGCGAGTGCGATGCCGATCCGACATATTCGTCCGGTAACGGAATATTTACAAATGCAACAACGTTTCCGCCACTTATTTACCGATGAAGCGCGTGCTAAAGAAGAGTTAGAACATATTCAAGCAATAGCTGACCACAATATTGAAATCTATGGATTACGTGGTGAATGCAAAGATGCCTTTGATAGTGAAGGAATGGATACGGTACGGCGTGGTGGAATGCGTTGGGCTTAAAAAATTTCTTTCCGATCGCTGAAGTTGAATTTAGCGGTCGGAAAGGATGACTTTGATAGGTGTTAAAATGAAATGTGCAATCTGCCGAAATGGTCATACTCAACCAGGCTATACCACTGTGGTTTTAGAGAAAAATGAAGTGACTTTAGTTTTCAAACGAGTACCCGCTCAGATTTGTGATAATTGCGGAGAAGAGTATGTTTCAGCAGCCATTAATAACACCTTGCTGCAACGTGCCCAAGAAGAATTCAATAAAGGTGTTATGCTGGAAATGCTTAATTTTGCTGCCTAGATAAAAAATAACTTTTCTTGGTTACGCTACCTCAGGTGAGATTCATGAAAAACGGTTAATCCATTTCCAAGAATTCGTCAAACAGCCTAAACAACAAATGGTTAGCGGCTTTCTAGAAATATCGCCATTACCAAACACGCTTTAGTTAAACTTTGACTAAACTAAAAGGAAAAATATGACAACACTTATACTAACCCGTGCCGGTTATGCTTTACCTGGCACTTCATTAAAGTTTAGAACTGGCGACTGGCAGGTTCAAATTCCTCGCCACCGTTATCAGATTGCCCCTTGTCACCACGCTTGTCCAGCGGGTGAAGATGCTCAAGCTTATTTAGCCTATGTCCAAACCGGTCATAACCAACCGGCTTGGGAAACCATTGTGGCGGTTAATCCCATGCCAGCCATTACCGGTCGGGTTTGTCCCCATCCTTGTGAATCTGCCTGTAATCGGAGTCAATATGATGAACCGATTGCGATTCATGCGGTAGAACGGTTTTTAGGTGATGAAGCCATTGCGAAAAATTGGCCTTACCCAGTTAAACCGGTTAACTCTTCGGCACCTGAAATCGCGATTGTTGGCGCTGGACCGGCCGGGATCTCAGCGGCTTATCATTTAGTAAAACGCGGTTATCGAGCGGTTATCTTTGATGAACACCCGGAGGCGGGTGGCACCTTACGCACCGCTTTACCGCCTTATCGGTTACCGCGATCGGTATTAGATGCGGAGTTAGAACGGATCTTGGCAATAGAAGGCATTAGCTTTCAACCGCATACTCGGTTAGGAAGAGATATGCACCTCAATGAATTACAAGAACAATATAAAGCCGTGTTTCTTGCTTTAGGTGCACAACGCAGTACTGAATGGAGTATTGATGGTGCGGTCCCGCGGGATTTACGTTCTGGTTTAGAATTACTTAAAGAATGGGTCGATATTGGTACGGTGCCCGTTCCTAAGAGCGTGGCGGTCATTGGTGCCGGGAATACGGCGGTTGATATGGCTCGAGTGATGCGACGAGCCGGTGTTCAGGAAGTTCACCTGATTTCGCATAAGCCCATTCCACGACCGGGAGTGTCACCCAAAGAAGCGATGCCCGCCATTCCCCGGGAAGTCGAAGAAGCTTTAGAAGAAGGTGTCCAAATTCATGAATATCGTGGGATTCGCCGCCTTATTTTACGCGGTGAGCGGATAGTCGGGGTGGAACTGGTTCACATGAAGAAATTGATGCAAGCCAGTGGCAAATTAAAACGAATCGCTTTTGAAGGAACTGAGACGATTCTCAATGTGGACCAAGTGATTCCCGCTGTTGGACAAGTGATTGATCCCACTGGGATAGAAAAACTAGCGGCTAATCGTTCCCACCTCCAAGTCGACCAATGGGGACGAGTGATTGGACATCCTGGTATTTATGCCGGTGGTGATGCCACACCCAATGAGGGCACCGTAACGGCTGCGGTTGGTGATGGACGCCGTGCTGCCGAAGCCATTGATAGTGTGCTCCAAGTCCGTGCTTTACCAGAAATAATCTTAGCTAACCCAATTACCTTTGACCAACTCAATATGCACTATTACGAGTTATATCCGCGGGTGCAGGAGCCGACTTTACCGGTGGTGCAACGAATTGGTGATGAAGAAATTACCACCAGCTTAAGTGCCCCCCTCATTGCTAAAGAAAGTCAACGTTGTTTCTCTTGCGGTAATTGTTTAGCGTGCGATAATTGTTGGACACTTTGTCCAGATTCTGCTGTCCTGAAGACGAAAGAATTAGCGAGTGATGGTTCACACTATGTTTTTGATTATGATTATTGCAAAGGTTGCGGACTGTGTGCTAGTGAATGTCCTTGTGGTTTTATCGAGATGGTAGAACAGTTATAGCGACATAACGACGGGTTGCTATTTAAAATAATCACTTTTATCCACTCACGGGTGTTAGCAGCAACGCTGTCTCAACACTCAGCGAATTTCTTATGCCGAGTGATAACCAACCCGCTTCATTTTTCTTGTTACTTTTAAGGAAGAAATCAGCTATCACGAAAAATTTATTCTGGCCAACCAAGGCGAAGTTAAAAAAACTAAAAAAGAGTACTTTATAATATCACTTTTTTCACCACCACTTGATAAGAATGTCAACATAAAATGAATAAAGTATTTTTAGATAAGGAAATCTCAATGATTCAACGCAATATATTGAAAGCAAAAACATTTATTAATGAATCTGTGGATAGAGTTCTTGAGGTAAGTCGTGAACGATTCCCTTTTAAATGGGAACCCAACGGGTTGTTAAATCGCCAACCCAATTCATCCTCTCCAGCTTGGTGGTTATTTGCCCGAGAAATTTGGCGGAATCCGCGGGCAATGGGTACTGCCTTTCCCAGTTCACCCCAACTAGCCCAAACGATGGCAAAACTCATTCCTCAGCCAGATAAGCAGACTCTCGTCGTGGAACTCGGTGCCGGAACCGGAATAGTGACCGCCGCTTTATTACAAAGAGGTATTATCGCAGAACGTTTAATTCCAATCGAACAATCGGCCGGTTTAGCACACTATTTACAGCAAAATTTTCCCCATATGCGAGTTATCAATGGTGACGCTTTACATTTAAGTGAATTATTAGGACATGATTGTCAACGGGTTAGTACGATTGTTTCCGGATTACCCTTTCGTTCGCTGCCACGTTCGCTTAAACACGGGATCATGGCTCAAATCGATAAAGTTTTACCGCCCAACGGGTTATTAATTCAGTTTACTTATGATCTGAGTGGTCGTCTTTCTTACTTACCGGATCATTTCAAACGTGTTGCCACTCGATTTGTTTGGAGTAACTTCCCACCGGCACGAATTGATGTTTTTCAATCATTTAAAGTCAGTAAATCGGGCTAATTGCTGGCATTAAATTATGGTGAGTAATTTAGTAAGGTTAAAACGAATTCGACGATAAATAATATCGGTAGTGCTAAACAAGTCATAATTGTTTTAAAAAAACTGCTGCGATTTCAATAACCAGTCCGGTTTAGACGACGACTTGTTTAACACTACCATAATCAATGGTTCGGACAGTTTTCAGGTAGAGATGACGCTATAGCAAGTGTAGGGTGCATAAGCAAAGCGTCATGCACCTGTTTGAATGGTATTCGGTGGATGACGGTTGAGCCTTATCCACCCTACACGGGCTTGGTAGTTGGAATCGGTAAATAAGTCCATCAAAGTTAATCCAAAATATGGAGACAAAGTAATACCATGAGTAAAGTGAAAAATCCTGGGGGAAATTGGAGCACAAACCAGTCAATTTTTACATTAGCAAAATTAGACTATGGGCTCCTTAGCCGTAGGCAGGGTATTGAGTTCGGGGCTAGTTATGCATCTGCTATACTGGGACCTGACCTAAAGATGGAGGGGTGGGGGGGGGTGGGAAACTCGCCGAAGGTAGGGAAGGCTCCATGGGATGCTCTATTACCAGGGCAGGGGCGACCCAAGATAAAATTTAGTGAAGATGTTACCTACATTAAATGGGTGAGGGGGCATCTGATTAATGGGCGCTGAGGTGGGACGGGAGACAATTGGTGTAACCTAGTTCCGCTTACCTCTACAGCAAACGGTAATCATGCAACAGTAGAAAGATTTATTAATGACTATCTAACTTGTAGCTTAAGTTACGAGAACGCTGGTCATAGGGATAGTTGGTACGGAGTATATTACTTGGTAAAATGTTCTCGAGCTTCTTTTTCTGGGCTAGATGAAGATGACAATCTTCACTCTTACGCCCCAGCTTTTATAAAAGTAAGTTGGCGAGCAGTTAAAATCCAGAAACCAACTCACTGTGATCCTAATGTGGCAAAGCTCCGGCTCAGGAATTCACTCAAACATGTAGTCAACGAATTTCCTAAAGGATTCAACGTTCCCGCCAGACCACAGGGCGTAGTCACAAATGGTCTTATGTATACTGGTACTATTGCGGGCTTCCCTGCGTTACTGGGGAATGGATTCGATGGAGATATTGAAATACATCAGCAAGCGTAGGGTGGATAAGGCGCAAGCCGCCATCCACCTTCATTGAATCCAAAAAGTGATGTATGACGCGAAGCTTTACACTCTACACTCGCTACAGATACTTGGGATAATATTGCTTGGAGTTGTGGGCATTCTCCCACCAGTACTGACAATGTTTGGATTACCTTCGCCTCAGTTATTACCCTTAACCAAAATGTCACTGTTAACAGTATAACTATCCTCAGCGGCGGCACCTTAAATGCCGGCAACTACACCCTCACCCTGGCTGCTACTGAGCCAATTGTTGTGAATGGCACCTTCAATGCAGGCACCGGCACGGTGAAACTCAGTGATGCGGATCATACGATTAGTTTAGGTATTAATTGTTGCATATTTAACAATTTAACTATTGACACGCTGACCGCATCCCGCACGATTACCATTAACAAAAATATCACCGTCAATGGCACGTTTATGGATGGGACGGCAGCTTTTCCCCTCAAGTTTGTGGGAACGGAAGGAGGGGGAACTTTTCTTCTCCCCTCCTTTTCAAGGAGGGGTTGGGGGTGGTTAAAGGCAACTGCGTAACTCCTAATCTTGACTCGGATAAAAATCATCATCAAACAATTGTTCAACTGTATATGGACATTCAGCGGGAAACGTCGATGCAGGTAACTGTGTTTCTTTAATAGCCAACTCTAACCCATCTTCATAAGCCTCCGAGAGGATTTCTGATAATTTTGCCTTCAGCCCCGGTGATTTGCGTAAACGTTTAGCGATTCTTGTGCGTTGTTCAACGATTGTAGAACGCCAACTTCTACCATCAAATTCTTTCCACTTGTCAGATAAACATTGATATTGAAACTGCCACTTGAGCAAATGGGCAATTAATACAGTTAGACGGTTTTCTAATTCGTTGTGTTCACTTGCGCCCATGCTTGCCAATTCTTCTAGTAAATGTTCAATATCTAATTCGGAAAATCGACCGGCTCTCAACAGTTCCGCTGTCTTTTCAGACCATGCCGTATAATTATTCTGATAAAGTTCATGTAAATTAGTCATTGCAGTGCCCAAAGTTATCTTATAACACTATATTATATCCTGAATATTTCAACAACTCAAGCAAGCGTAGGGTGTAAAGCTTCGCGTCATACACTATCTTGCCAGAGTTTGGTGTCGGAGTTTGTAGCCCCCTCGCATTGGCAATCAGCACCCCATTAACAATGTTGAGAGCTCAACATCCACAATCCTCTACACGTCCCTCTAGGAGCAAGCAACTACAGATTAAACACAGCCAAACTGTTTGCGTAAAGAATCTCCTGTTTGTGTAAGCCCACGTAAGGTAAGCTAGGAATATTTGGTTAAATGGTGAGAACATTGCTCAAAAATCCAATCTAAAATACCTAAAACTTCATTAATATGCGTAGTTGTATAAGTGGGGCTTTCATAAATATGTTGTTGAGGATCAAGTTGATAAAATTGCCATACCGTTGCGTTGGTAACTATTCCAAATATATTAATTGGTTGCGTATTATTCTGCAGACAAACATACATTTCTAATAAACATTGTGCCAATCCTTGCTCAAAATCATCCTTTTTAGCTTCTACCACACACAAAAATGGTGTTTGATAAACTTTTCCTTGTGGCGCCACTAAATAATCTGCAACGCCTTGTAAGGTCTCACTTTGTAATTTTGCCGCTTTCCAAATTTTGAGTTGCTCAAAGTAACTAATAGATTCAAGTAAAATGGCATCAATGAGAACACTTTTAGCCGATTCTGATAATGACAAATCAAAATACTTAGAGAGTCGGGTGATAGTTTCCGTATAAAGCGATGACGGTAATCTCGCCTTAAAAGGGATACGCCATTCAGCTATTTCATGTTGATTTAAAATTTGCAAAGCTTGCGTTAAAGTAAATTGAGAGAAGCGTTTTTTTGCTTTCATAACCCGGTTTCCAAAAAAAATATCGACATCTTAATTTAGATTACCTTTCCACTGCCGACGTCTACAATACCCAGTCAGTGTAGAGTAAGTAAAACGTATTGTTATTTTGCCCACCCTACACCGACTGCATTATTTTAATGATTTGAAGTTAAATAAATTCCAACTGTAATTGTGGCATGAGCCGCTTAAAATTATTCAATGATTTTTGATGCCAGGGATTTTGTGAAGAAGCTTGCATTTGCAACTGGATAGTTTTTTTAGTATTCACTTTGGTTACAAAGCGAGCTAGGGTGGTAAATCCTGAACTATTGAGGAAATCTAGTTCGCGTAAATTGATCGTCAGTAAGGGTGGTTCTAGCGTAATGACCTGTTCTAATAATTGCACTATTGGAACATATTCTTCTGGATTCAGACGTAATACCCCGCGTAGGTAAACCGTTGCGGTCGCGGCATCATAATCAATACTATAATTGTCATCTTTAATGGTCATGGTAACTCCTAATCGGTTTAATTACCCTCAGTGGTAAATGATAACTCTATCACGTTATTATTATTTTTGTTTTATTATCAGTAGAGTAATATCATCAAACAGTTTTTGTTGACCAATATGTTGATGGACATCGTTGATTACCGCTTGGCGAATTTCTGCAACGGTTTGTTGTTGATGACGAAGCATGATTTCACAGAGTCGCTCCAGTCCATAATATTCACCGGCCGAATTGACCGCTTCAGTAATACCGTCGGTATAAAGTACAATCATATCACCAGAATTTAATAAAATTTGGGTTTGACTCAACCATGCGGAAATATCTTCCATAAATCCAATCATAAATCCTAACGATTCAGTGTTAAGACATTCTAACTGACCCTGGTTTCTAATAATAATGACTTCTTCATGTTGTCCACTCAGATAGACTTGACCGGTCGTAGCCGATAGCGGAAAGTATTGGAGTAATGATAAGGTGAGATTTTTATCCACTTTCATGCGTTGTTGGATATTTTTGTAGAGGGTACGATTGAGTGTATTGAGAAATTGGGTTAAATCTCTTTCTCCATGTTCTAGCAAAGTACGAATAGCCGTTTGTACCATGAGCATTAATACACCACTTTCTAGCCCATGTCCGGTAACATCTCCAATCCCAACCAGAATATGTCCTTGATGTTCAAGAACATCGTAATAATCACCGCCAACTTCTTCTGCGGGTAGCATGTAACCGGTAATATCTAAGCTAGTTAAGCACTGCAGTTCCGGAGGAGTGGGTAACAGCATTTGCTGGATGCGTCTAGCCACTTCTAATTCAGTATGCATGCGTAAATTTTCTGCTCGTAGCTGTTGCAGATGCAGATGAGTTTTAATTCGAGCCAATAATTCTTCTTTAGCCACCGGTTTGGTTAAATAATCGTTGGCACCGGCTTCCAAGCCAGTCACTAAATCAACAATTTGATTTTTAGCAGTTAACAGCAGTACCGGTAATTCATTCGCTTGCCATTGTTCGCGAATTTTTTGGGTTACTTCATAACCGCTTAGGTGGGGCATCATCACATCTAGTAAAATCAGATCCGGTTTTGGACCATTCACGATCAAAGTCAGTGCTTCTTGTCCAGAAGTCGCTTGACTAACCGCGTAATTGTGTAAGGATAGGTGATTAATTAGAACCTGTCGATTGACTGGATCATCATCTACTATCAGAATATGATAATTTCCTTGAGTCACATCGACTGGAGGTAATTCTGGAACAAGAACCAAAGACACAGTGGATTTGCCTCGAAGCGGTAAAGGGAAAGTCGGTGAAGGCGTTAAAGTCGTTTCGGTTGATTCTAGTGGTAAAACCGGGAGGGTAAAAGTAAATTGTGAGCCAACGCCTACTTGAGATTGCACAGATAATTGCCCCCCTTGCAACTTAACTAAGTGACGGGTAATCGTTAAACCTAACCCCGTACCGCCGTAAACTCGGGCGATTGAACCATCAGCTTGTTCAAACGCATCAAAAATTCGCTCTAATTTATCGGCTGGAATACCAATTCCGGTATCCGCAATCGTAATCGTGAGATAATTTGAGATCTCTTGGTATTGAGCCGATATAATTATCGTTCCACTCTCAGTGAACTTAATCGCATTGCCTACCAAGTTATAAAAAATTTGTTGAACTCGATTTTCATCGGCTCGAACCAGCGGCAAATCCGTGGGAATTTGCTGAAGTAATTGCACCGGTTTATGACCAATGAGGGGGCGAGTCAAAGCTAATATCACTTCAGTAATGGTGCGAATATCCACCGGACCCATTTGCAACTGCAGTTTGCGCCGTTTAATTTGAGAAAAATCCAGAATATCATTAACTAATGTCATGAGACGTCGCGCACTGGAGACAATCATCACTAAATTATTACTGAGGGTTTGATTGATCGGTCCAGCAACTCCATCCAGCAGGGATTCCGCAATCCCAATAATCCCATTGAGCGGAGTACGCAGTTCGTGCGAAGTATTCGCTAGGAATTCGTCTTTGAGTCGATTGGCTTCCTTTAATTGGGTCGCAATTTTCTTTTCTAATTCAAGCTCTTGTTGTTTGGCAAATAATTTCTGTTGTTGAATATGAATATATCTGGCGATAACCATTAACGTGGTCAAAATATATAAACTATAAGCCCACCAAGTTTTCCACGGGGGGGGCAAAATAGTGAGTTCAATAAAGGTTCCGGTTTCATTCCAAATTTTGTCATTGTTACTTCCTTTAACTCGAAAAGTATAAGTGCCGTGGGGTACGTTGGTGTAATAAGCATGACGGCGATTGCCAACCGAATTCCAATCCTTATCAAAACCTTCTAACTTATAAACATATTCATTCTTAGAGGGTTGTAAGAAATTTAACGCCGCAAATTCAAAAGAGAAAAAAGTTTGTTTATAAGTCAAGGTAATTTTTTTAGTTTCGGTAATGGATTGAGTTAAAGGGGAATCTTTACCGATAGTAACGGGTTGATTAAAAATTTCAAAATCGGTAATCACGATAGGTGGGATATAAGAATTATCGTTGACTTGTTGAGGATTAAAGACATTAAAACCATTAATACCACCGAAAAATAGTTCACCACGGCTATTTTTAAAATAAGCACTATTAAATTCAAGGCTTTGCAATCCATCTAAGGTATCATAATTTCTGAAGCGTTTCGCGGGCGGATCGAATTTGGAAAGACCTTTATTGGTACTGATCCAAAGATATCCCTTGGCATCTGATAATATGCCATAAATGACGTCATTGGCTAAGCCATCCGCTTCTCGATAATGAGTAAAAGTCCCGGTGGTTCGATTTAACTGATTGAGACCACCACCAAAGGTACCCACCCATAGATTACCATAGTTATCTTCATGAATCGCCGAAACCTGATTGTGACTTAAACTCGTTGGATCCTGCTGATTAAATTGGTAACGGGTAAAGCGTTGGCGTTGGCGATCGAAACGGTTTAAACCTTGTTGAGTACCAACCCAGAGTGTTTGAGTACGGTCTTCGTAAATAGATAAGATGGTATTATGAGTTAAACTGGTATTATCGTTGGGATCATGGTGATAATGGATAAATTGGTGGTGTTCGCGGTCGAGTTGGTCTAACCCTTCGCGGGTGCCAATCCAAAGCGTTTTCGTACTGTCTTCATAAAGCGATAACACATAGTTATTGACTAAACTTTGGGGATTTTGGTGATCGTGAAGGTAAGCAACAAACTGATTTTGCTCACGATTAAATTGGTTTAGTCCTCCCCCATAAGTTCCAACCCAGAGCATCCCTTGACTATCTTCGAGAATAGACCACACATCATTATGGCTTAAACTATTCAGATTGTTGGGGTCATGCAGATAATGAGTGACTTTGTCTCGGGGTTGATCAAACCGGTTTAGTCCTCCCCCCCGTGTCCCAACCCAAAGTATTCTCTGGCGATCTTCATAGAGTGATAACACATGATTATTGTTTAATCGATTGGGATTATTAGGATCATGGAAGTAATGAGTAAATTTTTTGCGCTCATCATTAAAAAAATTGACTCCCCCGCCCCCAGTACCAAACCACCAAGTTCCCGCCTTGTCTTGATAAAGTGATAATACGGCATCGCTACTTAAACTCGCTGAATTTTGTGGATCATTTTGATAATGAAAAAATTTTTTATGTTGGCGATCCAACCAGTTTAATCCACCTCCATCGGTGGCTATCCATAAATTATCTTGCTTATCTTCACGAATAGCCCATACTGCATCATGACTTAAACTATTGGGTTGCTGCGGATCATGGTAATAAGGAATAAATTGTTCATGATCCCGATCAAATTGGTGTAACCCACCGACTGTGCCAATCCATAACATCCCGCTTTGATCTTCGTAAATGCTAGTCACATAATTATTTAAGCAATCCGGATTTTGCATATCCAGTAAATAGTACATAAACTTATTGGTTTGGGGATCAAATCGATTCAGACCACCACCATCTGTACCCACCCATAAGGTACCTCTTTTATCTTGGTAAATGGGCCAAACCCGATTATGACTTAAACTCTGAGGATCTTTAGGATTATGCTGATAATGAATAAAACGATTGTGTTGAATATCAAATTGATCGAGACCACCGCCATTAGTACCAATCCATAGCCGACCTTGGCGATCTTCATAAATTGACCAAACGGTATTATGGCTTAAGCTATTGGGATTATGTGGATCATGAAAGTAATGGATAAATCGCTCTTGTTGACGATCAAAGCGATTAAGTCCACCCCCGGTTCCAATCCAAAGATTGTTTTGCCGGTCTTCGTAAAGCGTGAAAATTTCATTATGACTTAAACTATTAGAATCCGTGGGATTATGACGATAAATGGTGAATTGGTAACCATCATATCGATTGAGTCCATCTTGGGTACCAAACCACATAAACCCTTTATTATCTTGTAAAATAGCATAAACAGTACTTTGGGAAAGACCGTCTTCCAGCGAAAGATGCTCAAATTTGAGAGCCGGTGGGTAAGCAACCACCGATAATGGCCACAACAGGAGAAATAATACCCAAATCAGGCGATATACATTCATTTGATAATTTTATCAAAAAAATAGGGTTGATTAGCTGATAATAAAATAGTTGTCATTATCCATATCCTATTTTTCATAATGAATAATTATCCTACCGGTTAACCACTTGATTTCCATTTTAGGGTGTTGAATGCTAAATTTAAAATAGGTATGGAAAAATTCTACTCAGTTGTTAGTATAACTTGCCTTGGTGTAAACCACGACAACCTGATAAATTGAACTGTTTCACAGTCATCTTCAATGCTGCTGCTTAATTTGGCCTACTTAGGGAGTAATACTATGTTATCATTACGTTTCATTTTTTTATTTATGCTTTATTGTTATCTCGGTAAAAGTTTCGCTCACGATCGAGAACAAATTACACCAGTAACGGTTCAAAATCCACAGCCACTATGGCTAGCCGAAAAATTTGAATCGCGCCGCCGCGGCTTGGAAGAAATTCCACCCAATATATGGGCTATTAATATTTCTCGCCAGCATAATTTTTGTTACTCCACCCCAGAAAAAATTGTGTTGTGGTTACCAGAGGAGCAACGAAGTGGACAAATGGATCGGCTCATCATCAAAGATGGTAAAACTCAACAAGCCATTAAATTACGGTGGCTTGCTAACGAAACCGCTCTGGCTTGGCCAACTGAACGTCTACCGCTTCAGCCGGATCATACTTACATAATCACGCTCAGTGGAAGTTTTAGCGAGAATAAAATTGTTGTGCACCAAATTCCTATTGGGAATCAAACGGTGGCTGAACAAGCTGAGTGGATGAATCGGCACGGTTGTGATTCGCAAGCAGAAATGCTTTTAAAAGAACAACCCGCTTGATTATTATGATGGTATGATATGAGCCAGTTGGTTGAATCCAAAGCAAATTAAAGGTTATCCAAATTGTGATATGATCCGTCGTTTCTTGTGCTTACTCTTAATTAATCTTTTCACACTCAGCTGGAACAGTACCATCGCACAGCCCTTGGAACGAGCAACCCAGGCTTTTCAACAAGGTTATTATGAACAAGCGATAAAACAATGGCAAATTGCTTTGGCTCATTCGCCAACAGCTCAGCAACGCCTCCAAGTCGAGTTAGGTTTAGTACAAGCTTACCGACGTTTGGGGGCTTATGATAAAGCTATCAAAGTACTTAACCAGGCATTACCTTTAGCTAAATCCACCGATACGATTTATTATGTGCTCTTACTGAATGAACAAAGTAAGTTATCTTTTTCCCAAGAACCAACCAAGCCTAAGAAAGCGATTTCATTAGTTACAACCGCTCTGCAGCTAGCGCGAAATACTTATCATCCCTGGGTATTAGCCAGTGTTTTAAATCATTGGAGTAATATGCTCACGGTTCAGGGTGATTATGAATCAGCACTCAACGGTTATCGTGAAGCTTTAAACCACCTCCAAGTTTACCAACGGGCAGTCAATGCGGCTACTTCTTCTACCCCGATTCCTTTTTCGCCGCTGTTTTCGCCATCGGCAACGGCAACTCTATACGGAAAAATCCTTATTAATCAAGCGCGAACTACTTTATTGGTTGAATCTGACAACGCTTTCCAATATACCGACCCGCAACAAGCTTTTCAAGGGAGTATGACTGCATTAACAACGGCTTGGCAAGCAACTCAACAGTGGGGGGATATTTACAGCCAAATTTTTGGGTTGCTGGCTTTAAGCCAATTAGCACAACAACTTCAAGCTCAATTAGCCAAACCAATTACTCAGTTAAACCAACTGACGGATCAGGCTTTAAAATTAGCACAAACACTTGCCCAACAGCTAGCACATCCGACGGCTAAAGCTTATGTTTACGGTTATCTAGGTAAACGTTATGAACAAACTCATCATGATGAAGAAGCCTTAGCTTTTACTCGTCAAGCGCTATTTTTTGCTCAACAGACCCAAACTAAATCGCTATTATATTATTGGCAATGGCAATTGGGGAGACTACTCAAAGCACAAGGTGATCGACTCGGTGCTATCAATGCCTATCAACAAGCAGTTGCCAACTTAACTCCCATCCGCTTACCGGTCGCCACCATGGGTTATATCAATCTGGAAGAAGGTTTTCGTGAACGAGTCGCACCGGTCTACTTTGAATTAGCCGATTTATTGTTACAAGAGAGTCACTCAACTCACTCCTCAACTCAACGCCAGCCATTATTACAACAAGCTAGAAATACGATAGAATTATTTAAACAAGCTGAATTACAAGATTATTTTCAATGGGACTGTGCTGACACTCAAACGAGTTGTACTGAGGTAGAACAATTACTCGATCCACATACCGCTATTTTATATCCTATTCCCTTGCCGGATCGGTTAGAATTATTATTGAATTTACCTCATAATTTAGTTCAAATAACAGTTCCTATTAAAGAATCTATTTTGCGTGACACCATAGCGACTTTTCTATCACCACTCCGTCAACATCCTAATCCGGAGGAACGAGCCAGAAGTAGTGATTCTCCAGCAACGAGAACCACGATTTGTAAACCTTCAACCCGCGGGTCTATTGCCCAAAATCTCACCGATTCTGCTCAAACCTTTTTAAAACCAGCCCAAATTTTATATCGTTGGTTAATTGAACCACTGGCCAAATATTTAGATAACATTGACACGCTGGTTATTGTGCCGGAGGGCGTATTATATACTATCCCTTTTGCGGCTTTACATGATGGCCAACAATTTTTAATTCAGAAGTATGCTCTAGCTAGTGTACCCAGTTTATGTTTAAGCCAATCTCAACTTAATCGCCCTTTTTCACGGCGTATTCTACTCGGCGGCTTATCTAAATCAGTCCAAGGATTTTCGGCTTTACCTTGTGCTGAATATGAATTGAAAACCGTACAAGCTTTATTTAAAACCGCACCTCAACCCTTACTCAATGAAAAATTTACCTTTCCCGCTTTGCAACGTTCTCTCAACCAGACAACTTACTCTACGGTACATATCGCTTCTCACGGTCAATTTAGCGCTAATTTAGACAATACCTTCATTTTGACTTATGATAATAAATTAACGATGGATAAGTTAAAGCGATTAATGAATCTCACCACGATTCAAGGTAAACCTGTTGATTTGCTCACGCTGAGTGCGTGTGAAACCGCCGTTGGTAACGAGCGAGCTGCTTTAGGTTTAGCTGGCGTGGCTTTAAGAGCCGGCGTTAAAAGTGCTGTAGCGAGTTTGTGGCAAGTGGATGATGAGGCAACCCCAGCCGTTATTATTGAATTTTATAGTCAATTACAAAATCTAAGCTTATCCAAAGCAAAAGCCTTACAACAGGCTCAAATTAGGATGCTAACTGACAAAAACTATGTTCGTTATCAACATCCCTATTATTGGTCAGCATTTTTATTAATCGGTAATTGGTTATAATCCAACCCGCTTTAGTTAACCTAATGAGATCGATTAGTCAAATTGTAATTTATCGTCAAGTTAAAGCCATTTTATTTAAGGAGCCAGTGCCATGCAGAAAAATCCAGTCAATGAATTAAAAGGCGTGGTGTTATTGGTCATGGGTATTATCAGCGGTTGTACCACGGGGTATGAAACTCAACCCAGTGGAGCAAGAGATCGATCTTATAGTATCGGTGCCGGCATTTATAATAATCACATTGAAGAGCAAGAAGGTCGTTTAGAAGAAGTACGGCACTTACAACGCGAAGCTCAACAAGAACAACATCGCTTAGCGGTGGATGTAAACAAAAAACAATTACAACTTAATGAATTCGATAAAGAGTTATTTCGTATTATTCAAGAGACCCAACAGCTTACTGAGCAATTAGCGAATTTTAAACCGAATAACACCTTAGCCACTGAGAAAAAATCCTTAATGACTGAGCAACTGAAACAAATTAATCTTCATATTGAACAACTACAGCGTGATTCACTGATTAATCGCGGTGAGATAGCCACTCATCAGCAACAATTAATAAAATTAAATCAAGATGTTAAACAGTTATGGAATGACTTGCAACGTTTACAATAAGGTCACTTAAATGCGAAAAATTGAGTTATAACCGGAGTGATTAATATAATGAAAATGCCAGTTTATATTACTTTGGGAGTATGGATTGTAGTACTGCCCCTTTTCGCCACTGTTGTTGCTGAAGGTGAAGCAAAAGAAGCCAAGCCACTGACTCAATCGATTGCTGAAGGTGAAGTAGAGGAAACTAAATCACTGATTCAATCGATTATTGAAGGTAAAGTCACCGAAGTTTCACACTATTTGGCCGCAGCTAATTCACCCGATATCGCTGATGAACAAGGTAATCCGGCATTGTTGGTGGCTGTTTCTCATCAACAGTTACCCATTGTTAAATTGTTGCTGAAGGCTGAAGCCAATCCCGATGTAGAAAATGCGGCTGGGATGACGGCTCTCATGGTAGCAACGCATAATCAATACCATGACCTAATGCAATTATTATTAGAACAAGGTGCCAATGTGAATTTACAAAATAAGCGCACTGGCTACACCGCCTTAATGTATGCAGTAGAAAATAATGATATGACGGCCATTGAACTGTTGCTACAGTATCATGCGGATGTGAATGTTCGGCATTATGAAGGGATTAGCCCCATGGAAATAGCACAAGCTCACGGTTATACTGATATTTTTCAAAAACTGTTATTTAGTGATTGGAATGTGGCGCAGCCAGCCAAACCCCCCTCAGCAACGACTACCGAGACAGTGACGTCCACTCCGCAAACGTCTTCGCCAGTAACAGAATATCTTTCTAAGGCAGATTATTTATTAACTCAAAACCAAATAAGATTAGCGCGAGAAATTGTTCAAGACGGTTATCAAGTCACGGGTGATATGACGTTATTGGGGCGCTGGTTGGAAGTCGACAAACGTTTGTTTGATGAGTTGAAGATCAAGAGCCAAAAACGGGCGTTAAGTCAATTGGCTTCCGTCGGTTCATTGCCACCCTCGCGAAATTTTTTGTCTAATCGCCAGTGGCAAGTTCAATATGAAATCAATAATCCGATTGCAACCTTATCTTTTACTGAAGTAGACCAAGTTCTCGAAGGATATGAACAACTGAAACTGTCTTTAATTGAATTGGGAACCATTTTACAAAATAAAATTCGGGAGATTGCTTCACAGGATCTACCTCAAACTGAGAAACAATGGCGCCAATATCAAAGTATGGTGAATGAAGTAACCCAAAGTCGCTACGATTATATTTCTTTTGACGTTCTTAGTCCGTATTTAGCACGGGCTGAACAACAGATTTTTCTAGCTGAAAATATGTCCTCGTTATTTAGCTCCTATTCACCGGAAATTCTTCAACAAGCCGTAAAAACCTTGGCCAAAACGGATCACCAAAACATTCTATTTGAAGCGGCTCCAGAAGTCAGAGAGCAATTTTTCCGGGTTTATGGTCTATTTCAAAACTTGGCTAAAGGCGAAATTCAGATGGAAGAACTGTTTATTGTCCAAAAAATCGCTGATAAATTAAGAACTCAGGGCTTTACGCTTGAAGAATGGTGGCCAGCATCCAATTAATTTAACCAATGGCTAACTTATTATTGAGCTATCAACATCAGCGATGGTTAGCCATGAAATGCTTAAGCATAATTTGTCGAGATAATATCTTATGTCGAATCAGTTTTATTCCAATGAATCTATTCTTGCCTTACCCAACGAACCTCATTCCTCGTTACCGCCACCCTGGGATCGAATCTTTTCCCTTAGTACCCGTACTTTCGTATGGGGATCACTGTTTCTGGTACTTTACTTATTGCAATCATTTTTTTTATTAATTTTTCTCACTTTTGTATTTGCTTATATTCAAGCTAATGGAGCTGAGCGTCTCGAACCTCATATCCAGAATCGTACTCGGCGAGTTATTTTGTTTAGTAGTTTATTTTTGAGTATTTTAATCGCTTTAAGCCTTTATTTAACGCCTCGAGTAATTCAACAAACCCAAAATTTTATTACTCAGTTTAATGTCTACACCCAAAAAATTGATCAGGTCATTTGGGAATTTAGTGCTCGCCATTCTTTACTTGAAGAGATTATGCAACAATTGCGCGATCCAGAAGAAGCGGTAAAGTCAGGTCAAAAGAGTTCACCGCCCTCGATTACTAAATTTTTTCTTCGGCAATTGTCTGGTTTTAGTGAAGCAAATATTAAATCGCATGAAAAAATTGAACAACTGTTGGGTAATGTGAAAGAGATTGGGGAAAAGATTATTTCTACCGTATCGGCTTTTTTATTAGCTTTGTTATTCTCTTTTCTGATTGTGTTAGATTTACCGGCTCTTAGTGCCAGTATTCGAAGCTTGGAAAATACTAAACTGCGATTTATTTATGTAGAAGTGGCAGAAAGTATTCACGATTTTGGGTTAGTCTTAGGACAAGCGTTTGAAGCTCAGTTTTTAATTGCTCTCGTTAATACTTTATTGACAGCGTTAGGTTTATCTATTCTGGGCGTGGGAAAACACATCGCTTTTCTTTCTGTCATTGTATTTTTATCTAGTTTTGTACCCGTTGTAGGCGTATTTATTAGTTCTATACCCATTTGTCTGGTTGCTTTACAGATTTCAGGTATACACGCCATGTTAGCGGCGATTGGATTAATTATTATGGTTCATTTGTTGGAAGGCTACCTGTTAAATCCAAAAATTTATGGATACCGTTTGCGTATCAACCCGGTTATTGTTTTGATTATTCTCACCATCGGTGGCAAATTGTTTTATTTTTGGGGCCTTATTTTAGGTGTTCCGGTGTGCACTTATATTTTTGCACATGCTATTCGCTATAAACAATAGGGGCAATGCCATTAAGTTAAGGAGAATTTCTCCCCTCCTTCTCAAGGAGGGGCCGGGGGTGGTGGAGAAAGTTTATTTTCTTCAACTGGTTAATTACCACCCCCCTACCCCCTCCTTGGTAAGGAGGGGGAGAATCATGCTTAACTTAATGGCAGTGGGGGTTAGGGGGGATTTTAAGCGATTGACTTACCAGAAAATCCCCCCCTGCCCCCTTGCTAAAGGGGGGAGTTGTAGCTTAACTTAATGGCAATGACGCTAGCGCGTGCGAGAAACTTAATAGCAATGAGCTAGTCGGTAGAATTGAAATATTCTAAAATCACCCTATTTTAAACCTTTCTCTTTAATAAAAAATGTGAAGTAATTTGATATCATTTCTTGAAAAAAGGAGACATTAATATGCCAACTTATGATTATCGCTGTACCACCAATGGCCAAGTTATTGAAGTGAAACACGCGATGAGTGAGACTCTGACAACTTGGGGTGAAGTTTGCAGTCATGCTGGTATAGAATTAGGTAATACGCCAGCTAATAGTCCTGTAGAACGTTTAATTACCGGTGGACAGTTTGTTCGCAGTAGTGCTTTAAAAAACGCTGAACCGAGTTGTGCCTCGGGAAGTTGTTGTCCCAGTGGGATGTGTGGTTTAAATTAGGGAACCTAATGTTAACATACGTGCTCAACGGGTAGTAACGTAGGGTAGGCATTGCCTACCTTACTATTTCAAATTATCTCACACCACCTGCCCACCAAATTCGACAAGCCCCTTCATCAGAAACCATACAAGGACCAACTGGACTTCGAGGTGTACAGGCATTACCGTATAAGCGACATTGATTGGGATAAATATGACCTAATAACACTTGAGCACAATCACAACCAGGTGGCATTTCACCACGACGTTGCCGGGTTTCCTGAGCATAATCAGGAAATTGCACTCTTGCATCGGCTTGAGATTCCTTTAAGGAAAAGCCAGAAACTGGAATCATACCAATCCCACGCCAATTAGCATCAACAATCATCATCGTGGTGGATAAATAACGTTGCGCAGTTGGATTTCCTTTGGGCTTAACGACTTGAGGATAACAATTGTCAAGAAAATAATTTTGTTCGATTAATTGGCGTAAAATCGAATAGAGCGCAGCCAGTAAACTTTCTGGTGTGAAACCAGCAATAGCAGCTGGAAGATGATATTTTTCGACGACAAACTGCCATTCTTCCGCTCCCATAACGGTTGCCACATGACCTGGCGCAATTAAAGCATCAAATGCCACTCCCGTTTCTAATAATAAAGCGACTGCCGGCCAAGTCAAACGTCCTGATAGTAAAATCAATAGATTATTTGGAATACCCTGAGCAATTAAAGCGGCTACCGGAGCAATCGTGGTTTCAAAACCCGCCGCGAAAAAGACAATGGTTTGCTTAGGTTGTTGTTGAGCGATTTGTAATGCTTCTAAGGGTGAAGCAATGGGGCGAATGTCAGCACCCATGGCTTTAGCTTGTTCAAGTGAACGAGCCGATTTTTTACTCACATTGACTGGCACTCTTAGCATGTCACCAAATGTGACTAAGGTAATTTTTTCTTTTAGCGCCAATTGGATAGCCGTATAAATATCTTCTTCTGGACAAATACAAACCGGACAACCTGGTCCGGGAATTAGTTCGATTTGAGCCGGTAAAACACTCCGCAAACCCGCCATCGTAATGGCTCGTTCATGCCCACCACACACATTCATAATTTTAACTTTAGAGGAAAGTGGTAAAGCACGAATTTTTTCTAGCCATTGTGGTGCAGTTAAAGACATATTTTATAGGGCCATCCAATTCACAGTTAACTCCATTAGATATCAGTTCAGTTATGTTGATGACTAAAATTTGTTCTACTCGCTATGCTGATAGAAACATCTTTGTCACTGAAGTAATAACCACCAACAAACATAAACATCACAAAAAGCGATAAACTAAACCAAGTGGGTAGCCAAGAAAATAGGGCGATGATGAGGGCTAATAAGCCAATAAAATATAAAATCTGTACGCCCACATGGCTAGTAAACTTGATGATGGGTTCAAACAGACTCGGAAAAATAGCATAAAGTGGTTCATGAAAAGCAGCGATAACCAGTAAAAACAGACCAATAAATAAAAAAGTGACATGTTTCATGAGATACCTCCTAGGTTGACTAGTAGAAATAGGCAATAAATAGCGATGTTTCAGAATAGATCATTATTTTTGCCAAATGATGACAAAATATTTTATTATAATTATTTCGCTATCAAGGAACCCGGTCGGATTACCAATATGACCGGGCTGGTTAAGACGAATTGAATTCTAAATGACGAAGTGAAAATGAAAAGATATTTTAACAGGTCTGAATTTAGCCGCGATTTTTTATCATCATGACTTGTAAAATTTTCTGACCAATCTCATCCGAGATTCCTAAAACCTGTTGCAGTTCTTCTAATAACTTCTTTTCATTGTCCTCAATAACACCATCAGCTAAAGCGATATCAGTAGCACAAACAAAAGCCGTTTCCCGCAATTCATCCGGTAAGCTACTTTTAGCAATAGCGACTAAACCACCGACTCCCTCATTATTGAGGATTGTAACCAATTTTTTCAACAGGTCAGACATTTGCTTTTCGTTATAACCCTCAAACATTCTCATTTGCAGTAAGTAAGCAAAAATGCCTTTGGCTTCTGATTCGACAATTTGTCCATCAGCGGCGGAAGTGGCTAACGCAATAGCTAAAAAAGCTTCTTGTTTATTAAAAGTATCCGCTGAAGAAGGTGCTTTTTTAGGGCTAAACCAACCCATAGTTTTTCTCCTTATGTTACAAATAGTTAATCTATTATCTCCAATGGGATTGGAAACAAAAAATGATTATAAGCTGAATGGAATAAAGATGGCAATAAGGCGCTGGGCGAAAAGTGGGGTTTGGGAACGGGTTTTCAAAGGCCTAGCAGCCGAGGCGGATAACGAGTATGCCATGATTGACTCGACTCTCGTTCGGGCGCATCAGCACAGTGCGGGTGCGCTCAAAAAAACCCGGCGGACGATGAGGCCATCGGCTGCAGCCGAAGCGGATTGACGACGAAGATTCATGCCATTGTGGATGCTTTGGGGAATCCGACGGAATTCTTCCTGACACCAGGACAAGCCCATGATCTACAAGGGGCAGACGCCTTATTACCCGAAATTTCAGCGGCTACGGTGAGAGCGGATAAGGGCTATGACGCGCTGGCACAAGTAATCGAACCACTGGAACAGTCGGGAAAAACGGTAGTCATTCCACCCCAAAGTAACCGCAAAACGCGGAGATGTTATGATAAAGAATTATATAAAGCACGTCATTTGATAGAAAATTTCTTTGCCCAACTTAAACCAGTTCGTGCGCTGGCCACGCGCTATGATAACCGTGCGGTTTATTTCCTGGGAGCCATTTATCTCGTTTCTTCTGTCAGTTGGCTTAATTGATGACACGCCCTAGTTAGAGTGCTACTGGCTATTTGATTTTTTTTAGTGCTTTCACCCATTCCACACTTAATCCCATCGCTTGGGCTATCTGTTCTTCTGTCAAAGCGCCTAGAGACAATAACCGCCGAACCGATTGTTCTTGTTCTTCTCGGGACTTTTGTTCTCCTTCCTTCAAGCCTTCCGCTTTGCCTTCTGCTTTGCCTTCCTTCAAGCCTTCCGCCTTAGCCTCGGCACGGATTTCTTGTAATTGTTCTTGTTTCACTTCTTCCAGGCTATATTCATCGAACATTTCTGCACGTTCTTGCGGGGTCACTTGGTCTTTCTCAATCAGCTTAAAAACCTGTTGGATTTGCGGATGGGTATAATGGGATTCTTCAACCTGTTCATCGAGACTGTCTTCTATCGCTTCCATCCATTCATGGTAAGAACGCGGCGTGCGAGTTTTATTCAGGTATTTCGGGCAAATGTAGATAATTTTGTGGTCAATTTCACCAAGGGATTCACCTTGGAGATTTTTGGGGTCAAAGTCGATGATTGAGATATCTTCTTTATGTCTATCTCCAGAGGTTAAGATAACGAGGGTAAACACTTTCAACCGTGGATGATGCGGTGCTGGAAACCCAATGAGTAAAATAGAACCAGAACGTTCTACCCAATCAGTTCCCTCTCCAGAACGTTCTACTTGCCAATAGAAAATACCTAGCGTATGTGCGTGGCTAACCGGTTTTGTTACAATCACTGGTCTTGAAACTGGTAAAACCATTTAGTAATAAATAAAATACCAACTCTGTAACTCCTCGTTTTATTTTACTAAAATATGAATTCTAACTACCAAAATAGTGTTGATAACACTGGATTATGTAAACAACTTTTACTAGAAACTATTAATAACTTATCCCAAAAAAGTCATCTCACTATGGATGGTTCTTTAACTCATGAGATAGTCAAACTGAGTATGATTATTTCTGGATAACTAATAATTGATAAACTGTTTATATGTTCCCATTTTATATCTATATGTTACCAACTGAAGTTAAAGATGAAGTTGGATAAGGGTTAAGATGAAAATCTGTATTGTGTCTGATAGTCACGATAACATTCCTTCTTTGGGTGCTGCCGTAACTGATGCCAAGCAGCGTGGTGCACAAGCCGTATTGCATTGTGGTGATATTGTAGCACCAAGTACTTTACATCCATTACCATTTTATGGTTTGCCGATGCATGTTATTCATGGTAATAACAGTGGTGACCTTGATATGCTTTTTAAACTATCTCGTGCACCAACGAGCATAATTCACTACTATGGGCAAGATGCTGCTTTTACTTTAGGGGGTAGACGAATTTTCTTAGTCCATTATCCTCATTATGCAAAGGCAATGGCTGTGACTGGTGATTACGACCTCGTTTGCTATGGGCATACGCATTGCATATCTATTGAGACTTTAGAGAATATCAAGGGAACTCAAACCGTTGTGTGTAATCCTGGTACTGTAGGGGGTATTGGGGCACCCGCAACTTATCTATTGGGTGATTTGGAAACCATGACATTTGAAATATTGCCCGTCACAGTCATTCATCAATTTATTATGATGAAAGGAGAATAGATTATGACTATAGGTAAACGCTCGAAATTAACATTGGGGCTCAAAAGGAAACCCGAAGAGAGTCCGATCCATCATGAGGAAGACACTATTGAAAAACAGCCGAAACTGGCACTGGGTGTCAGGAAAAAACGGGAGTGGAAGCCATTAGAAGAAGATACTTTTAATGAAAAGCAAACTCCGTTACTGACATTAGGATTAAAGAAAAAAACGGAGGTCATTTTTCCAAAAACAATTGAGGATAGGCCACCGGTACAAGCAATAAACCGACCGAGATCAGCTTTTGGATTACGAAGAAGGCCAGGTATTATTAAATCGGATGCTGATCGAATCCGAACACCTAGCAAACAACCCACTATCAAAACACCTAAAACGAAAGGTAAATTAGAAATCAATATTAAAATTAATCAATTACCAACACAATCTCAGACGATTAAAAGAGGTTGGCAACGATTTTATGTGAATGTTGAAGGGCAAATCGTACAGATGAAAGTGCGTCCACGAACGTGGAACAAATTGTTAAAAGCGAATGAGGAATATCCTACTTGGGTTGCTTCTATTACGGGTAAAATGGGGCATCGAATTAAAAATGGATTTGAGCTACTCGAACCATCGATACAAGTTTATGAAAGAAAAGTAGATGTACCCTCCGAACTCAATTCAGAAACCCCAGAGTAGCTTTTTTTCAACCTTCCTGTTGGTTTGTTAAGAGTAACCCGCAGGAAGGTAAGGTTAGAAATGAGTTAATTATTTTAATTGCCAGTGAATCGGTTTATCAGTTAAAAAGTCACCTGAAGTTAACTCGAGTGAATAGTAAATTAATATGAAGTCACTTGTGGCATAGATACTATTCTAAACTGGCTAGCTAAAATACCATGCATTACCTCATGTTCATGAGGCCGTTTAATGTGATCAATTTGACGTTCCGGTATAGCAAAAATCAATACATCACTTTTATCATAGTTATAAAACGCATAAATACCACTATCCTTAATGGGTTTGCATTTTATCTCATTTCTGGCAATACCAAGACCATTAATCACATCTGAGAAAGTCAGATTATCACAATCTTTAACACGTTCAACTTGACCATTGGTGTGGACTTTGAAAATAAATTTGTCGGTAGACATTTTATTTCTCCTTATATGAGCCACCACTTTAAAATCAGTGGTGTAATTTTATTTTTTGCTTTTCTCCGATGGTCTTCTAACCCTGATATTTTTTATAAATTTATATCGCTTAGCCTATTCCAAAGCCACAATGATCCTACCAATAATTAACTACGTTAGCTTTCCTAAACTGGCTTTTCTCCATAAGAGTTTATTTTACCAGTATTAGCAGATTAAGCACTGATATCATTAAATGATATCATCAAAACTCCATTTTATATTAAAAAATACCCTAACCTTTCTCTATCAATAGAATTTTTTCTTGATTCAATTTCAATAGACATGAGTGGTTATAAAACTAGTGAGTTACCTGACGCAAAATCAGTGTCTACCGTTATTGCCGATAACGTCTAGTGAATAAAATCTAACAGCTGAATAAAGATTCAAAGATGTCAGAAATTAGACATTGTATCCTTTTCATCAAATTACGCGAGAAACCTTGTTCTTCAGGGTGGGGAGGGATAGCGCGTCGGCGGAAGTTGACCCGGTTCTCGCTCCTGTTTTTGTTAAGTTATCTAGTTAAAAATGAGGTGCTGGTCTTTCCCGGCAGTCAGGCGGTTGAGCTATCCCCGTAAGGGGCTAGTGACGCAGCGGTTGCCCGCCATCTCCCTTCGACAAGGCTGATAAGCGGCTCTCACAGTGACCCATGACGGTCAGAACCTTCGGGGCTTTATCTTTTCCCCAACGTGATTCTGATTAGAGCAGTGGACTCAGGAAGCATCCACTGGTAAGTCTTAACGACCTCTGGTCAGCGTAGTACCCGTAACGGCACTGAGTCTGGTCAACCGAGCTTCTGCAAGCTCCGCCCTTGAGGGCGGGGTAGTTAACTTTGACACAGAAAATAGCAAAGTTATTTAATTTTACCCTTAATCACTCGATAAACAATAAACAATTTTTGTAGTTGTAACTCGCTTATATAATTGTTATATTAGTAATCGGTGATATTAATCACTTAAATTAAATAGTGCTTTTAATCTAATTAAAAGGAGCATCGTAGCAAAGAAATTAATAGAATCCAAGTTCTTTAAACAGAATATTTTAGGAGGATTTCATTTAATGCCAAGGAAATTAGTTTTGGTACTTGCCATTACCAGTTTATCTGCCTGTTCACATACTTATAAACCTGAGCAAATCAGCTTTATTAGTAAACCATTACCAACTCACGTTGCTTTTCGTTCATGTGATCATTCCAATGAAGAGAACTGTACACGTTCTAACCAAAATGAACTGAAAAGTTCGGTTACACTCGCTGAAAGTGTTCAACTACCCAAGAGGGCTTCTTTCCAAACTGAAACTCAAACAGCAACTAAGCCAGAAAAAATAATTTCACCTAAGACAACAGTTGAAATTGCTAAACAAAAAACCACAATCTCCCCAAAAGTTAAAGCTAACCTAATTGAACCCCAGCGCGGGACTATTCAAACCAGGGAGATTAAAGCGGTAGCCGAATTTCCAACAACGGTTCTTCAAAGGACTAAACCACCTGATATCGCTGATGCAAATTCACCTACTGTTTTTAATACACCTCACCTCAATCCAAGGAGTGGTAATAGTAAAATTTGTTTAGGCACGCCAGCAAAAAGCCGGTTAGCATTACATCCCAACTGGGATAGTTTGAAAAAAATAGAAATCAATCAAGCTATTTTCAAACAGTTGTTTATCAGTGAACCCTCGGCAGATGATATAGCCGCGATCAACAACATCCTGTTTGATGAGGGTGAAGTAACCACGCGTGATAATTCAGAGAAACAAGCCATTGATCCGCGCAATTATGATCCAAACCAAACTGACCAGACCCAGTCTAGTGGTGCTGCTAAACCGCGTGGGAATTATAAGAACTATGGCAGTCTTATACAGGAAATTGCCGAGCAAACTCAAGTTGATCCTGCTTTATTGCATGCCATCATTCAAGCAGAATCATCTTATAATCCCCATGCTCGCTCCCCACGAGGTGCGGTGGGGTTAATGCAACTGATGCCCGCTACCGGGAGACGCTTCGGTGTTAGAAATTTGACTGACCCTATTGCTAATGTTTATGCCGGTGCTCGTTATTTACGTTACTTGTTAGAACTTTTTGATAATAACAAGAAATTGGCAATTGCCGGTTATAACGCTGGAGAATATGCAGTGAAACGTCACGGCAATAAAATACCACCTTATAGGCAAACTCAACAATATGTCAACAAGGTGATGTCACTTTATGAAGTTCATCGTGACAATATGTGAAGCCGTTTAAGGCGATGAACAAAGAAAGAAAAAAGTTAAAGTGATTTATCTCACTTACCAGGGCGGTGCTATCCTAAGTGAAATACTTAGAGCGTCGTCCGGTATTGCTTATTCATAACGTCAAAAGGACAACTCATTATGGCTGCAACACCCTCTAATATGATGCCGCTGGGCACCATTGCACCCGACTTTAATTTACTCGATGTCGTTACGGGGAAAAAAGTAACCCTGCACAGTTTAAAAGCAGAAATAGCAACCTTGATTATGTTTATTTGTAATCATTGTCCCTACGTTAAACACGTACAAGATGAACTTATAAAACTCGCTCATGACTATCAGGCAAAAGGAATTGCTTTTATTGCGATTAACTCTAACGATGTGGTGAATTATCCGGATGATTCACCGGCAAACATGAAACAGGTAGCGCAAGAAAAAAGTTATCCTTTTCCCTATTTATATGATGAAACTCAAGAAGTTGCTAAAGCTTATCAAGCTGCCTGTACCCCAGATTTTTATCTTTTTGATAATCAATTGAAATGTGTTTATCGTGGACAACTCGATGATGCGAGACCGAAGAATAATATTCCAGTCACCGGAAAAGATATTCGTGCTGCACTGGATGCTATTTTAGTCGGGCAACCGGTAAACCCCGAGCAAACCCCGAGTATTGGTTGTAATATCAAATGGAAACCGTAGAGTCACTTTGAATCTTGTTCAAGCTTTGAATTTCAAATTGAATCATTGGAAGCCAAAGCTTGACTTAGATAAAAACCATTATTCAAACCCCGGTCTTGTTGTTTACAACCTTTTTGCTGCTGCTATCCATTCTCTTTGCACGGGAGTAAAATCTCCTAGCCAAATTTGCTCAACCGGGGTTTTAATGATTTGATAGAGTGCTATGCCGTAATCAATTAACTCTTTAAACGGTTTAATTTCATATCTGAGTAAGACTTGTAGTATCAGTTTAAAGTTAAAGTCAATTGACGCAATATCTAATAAAGTCAGATTCATTTGCACACCATCACCTAACAGATCAACGTGTTCGGGATCACCGCGTTGCAGTGCTTGCGTTGCTATCGTGAAGGCGTTGGTTCTTCCCGCAAGAAAATAAAAGAAAGGCAGCATGGGAATTGAAAAACATAGCGAAGGTTTACCCGGCGAATTTCTAAAGCGCATATATTGCGTAATCAGATTAGAAGGGTGAGCCAAATCTTCTAAACTCATGGGCATGACGGTACGCTGAGATTCTGGGGTATAATTCGCTTGGATATCCAGGTAGGTATCATAATTGACTTGGCGACCTTTAAAGATACCGAATTTATTGTGTCCCATGACCGGAGGAAAGGAGCGAATCCAATTAACGTCAATAAAAGCCTCGAAGGTTGTGGCTAAATGATCTTCTACCACAAAATTATTGCCTTTATACCAGGTAATGCCTTGCATTTTGGCTCCAGATTCGCTGAAAGCTTGATAACGTTTTGCCAATATCTCCTTTCCTAAGATCAACGCATCGTAATCTTGAATCAGGGCGGTTTTCGTCCAGATATGATTTAAACATAAACTCCAAGACAACCATGAATAAATATAAGGATCATTGACTTGAGCGGTGAACTGCGCTTGGCGATGATTATAGTAAATAAAAGTTAATTTTAATTCAGGAAATTGTTTAATGACTTCTTCTTCAAATCCGGCTGGTAAGCTACTTTTTTCAGCATCAACTGCAATGATAATCGCTTTCAAATCCGACCAACGATTTTTACTCAGACAATATAAGTTAGCGCCTAAAATATAAGGAATTCTTGAACACATCCCAATAATAGCGGTACAACCTTCTTCCAAAGGAGGTAGTGGTTCCCAGGTAATCAGTTTAGCAATTTGATACCGCCGATAATTTCTATAAAATTTGGCCACTAAAAAATGAAAGTAACTTTGATATTTGCTTGCCATGGGTGATTCCTTTAGAAGTGTTAACCGCTATTCTGCGGGAGTTAGTTTATCTAGGTCCAAACCGGTGGAGGAATTTTCGTCAGATCACAGCGATGTTGATATTTATTAGCGATATCATGGATTTCTTCAATCAGTCCTTTTTCTAAAAAGATCGGTTTTAAGCCCATGGATAAAAAGCATTCCTTGGCAACAAAAAATTCGTTTTCTTTATCTTCAATATCTTTACGCGGGTTATCGACATAATTTATTTTTACACTGGGAATCATTTTGGCAATAGTTTCAGCTAAATCCTTAATCCGATGAGTTTGAGTAATTTGATTAAATATCTGAACTTTAGCTCCTTTGGGAGGCGGATTGTTGATAGCTAATTCAATGCAACGAGTGGTGTCTTGAATATGAATGAACGCACGCGTTTGGCCACCATTACCATAGACCGTTAAAGGATATCCTACTGCAGCTTGGATTATAAAGCGATTGAGAACGGTTCCATAAACCCCATCGTAATCGAAACGGTTAATTAGCCGCTCATCTAACTTAGTTTCTTGGGTTCGAGTTCCCCAAACATTACCTTGATGTAAATCGGTAATTCTGATGCCATTGTTTTTATTGTAATAGTGAAATAACAATTGATCCTGGGCTTTGGTCATGTGATAAATACTTTCGGTATCAGCGGGATAAAGAATTTCTTGCTCCACTGATTCACCCGAACGCGATTGTACTTGGATCTTCAAATAGCCTTCAGGGATTTCCATCACGGTGGTGTGATACCCATATACCCCAATCGAACCCAAATGAACGAGATAAATGTCTAAGCCAGACTCGACGATAGCACACAGCACATTGTTAGTGGCATTGATATTGTTATCAACGGTATAGCGTTTAGTTCGTTCTGACAAAGTAGAATAAGGTGCTGACCGTTGTTCAGCAAAATGGACAATGACCTCTGGCCGAAATTCTTTCACCAACGCGAGAAATTGGTAATATTCTTGTGCAATATCCAGATTAAAAAAAGAGATTTCTTTGCCACTGACTTCACGCCAAGCCGCTAAACGGGTATGAATCGAAGTAATGGGTGTTAAGGATTCTACTTCCAGTTCAACATCTATTTTGCGTCGCGATAAATTATCAACGATTCCCACTTCATGGCCGATGTAGGAAAGGTGCAAAGCGTTTGGCCAACCGCAAAAACCATCACCGCCCAGTACAAGAATTTTCACTTTTTTCACCTCTGGTTTTTAAAATAGACCCATTACTCATGTTTAATTTATTTTGCCGTTTAACTGATTATCACCATCATGGCTATTTTTTTAGACGCTGATGATTAAGTCTTTTATTATATCACTGATTTACTCAAGCTGACTATAAGAATATCAATTAGTTATTTTACCGTAGGCGGGTATCCCAGTAAGAATTTAATTCGATTAAATCGGGTCAACGATATAGTATAGATCAGCCTGACTGAGTTGAGAACTCAACTCGATTGCTTATATGAGTCACCACGGTTTGTCCAATAGCGGTTAGCGCTTGTAATTTCAATAACCGTTCAGTTTGATTATGGTAAAATAATTGAATTTGCAGGTCAGCCGCCGGCGTTAATCCGCCCCCTTTTTCCGGCCATTCAATGAGTGCCAACATCTCTTCAGTCAAATAATCTCGTATTCCCATGTATTCTAACTCTTCCGGGTCAGTTAACCGGTAAAAATCAAAATGATAAATTTTTTTACCACTGATTTGGTAAGGTTCAACTAAAGTATAAGTGGGGCTTTTCACGGCACCAGTATGTCCTAATGCCCGTAAAAAACCGCGTACTAGCGTAGTCTTACCCGCACCTAATTCTCCTTGGAGATGTAAAATGGTACGCGTCTGACAAGCAGGTACCAATTGACTACCAAAGGCTTCCATCATGGCCGCATTAGAAATAATATAATGATTCATTTGGGATTTAATTCCGGATTAGCATAATAACGTAACCAAGGCATTAAATCACTCGGTAATAAGCCGCGCTCACCCTCTAAAGCAGCCTTATCGCCGGCCTTACCATGGATACATACTCCTAATTGAGCGGCTTCAGTAGTCGATAATCCTTGTGCTAATAAGCCGGCAATCACCCCGGTAAGAACGTCCCCCATCCCACCACAAGCCATTCCCGGATTACCGGCCGTACAAATACCAATTTGGCCATTCGGGGTTGCGACTAAAGTACCAGCACCTTTGAGCACACAAACACCGCCGAATCGCAGTTGTAACGCCCGCACGGCTGCAAATCTATCGTTTTGAACTTCCAGAGTGGATAATTCTAATAAGCGCGCTGCCTCACCGGGATGAGGAGTTAATACACCATGCGGTAAGCGAAACGGGGATCGGGCGAGTAAATTCAGGGCATCGGCATCCACGACAATCGGTTTTTGTTGTTCTTTAATCGCTTCTAACAAGCCATGTGCCCAATGAGATTGACCCAGACCCGGACCAATGGCAATAATATCCACTTGGGTTAATAAAACTTCAAGTTCTTCAATGGTTTCTATGCCATGACTCATAATTTCGGGACGAGTTAAATTAAGCAAGGTAGCATGAGCATGACGCGTTGCTAAACTGACTTTGCCAGCCCCAACCCGAGCAGCCGCTTCAGCCGCTAGACAAACTGCACCGGTCATGCCGCTATCGCCACCAATGATGAGTACATGTCCAAATCGGCCTTTGTGAGCGGTTCGTGGGCGTTTGCAAACGCGGGTTTTTAAAATATCATAATCTAGCCGCATGACAGAAGTTTTAACTTGTTTATAAATGACCGGCGGAACTTTTAAGTCATCAAAATACACTTTCCCGCAATAGTCTGGGCCTTCACCGGTAAAAAAACCTTGTTTTAAGCCAATAAAGCTCACCGTAATATTGGCACGTACTGCTACGCCTAATACGGTTCCGGTATCCGCATGTAATCCCGAAGGAATATCTAATGACAGGACTGGACAAGTACAGCGGTTTAAGGCTTCAATAACGTCTCGCCATTCTCCTGATACGTCACGGTCAAGTCCGGTACCGAGTAACGCGTCAACCACCACATCAACAATACTCAATTTTTTTTCAGTAAATACTTGGGCAGTTAAACCAATTGCTATCATCGCTTCAAAAGCAATTCGTGCATCGCCTTTTAACTGAGTCGTGTCCCCCAGTTGTAATACGGTCACATCGTAACCCGCTAGATAGGCTAATTTGGCTAGAATATAACCATCGCCACCATTATTGCCGGTACCACATAATACAATGATACGGCGCGCTCTGGGCCAATGTGTGGTTAAAATATTAAAAGCAACCTGACCAGCACGCTCCATTAAACAAATGCCCGGCACACCCATATCTTCAATAGTTATTCGGTCCAGTTCACGTACTTGGCTGGCACGGTATAACGGTAGCGGAAGGTTATTGGTATTCATACATGACTTACCTACTTTACTATCAAGAGACTTGTTAGAATATGACTTTGATAATCAAGTGATTAATAATTTATCAGGGAATCATTCGGAAAAAATGTTGGCGATAATACTTGAGTTCTTCAATAGAATCATAAATATCATTCATGGCTAAATGTTTGGATGCTTTTTCAAATTCAGGCAAATTGGGTAACCAACGTTTAGCCAGTTCTTTTAAAGTACTGACATCAATATGACGATAATGGAAATATTTTTCTAGATTAGGCATGTAACGATATAAAAAACGTCGATCTTGACTCACGGTATTGCCACACATCGGTGAAGCGTTGGGAGGAACCTGTTGTTGAAGAAAATTCAAGGTGAATTCTTCAGCCATCGCCAAGGTGAATGGGCTATTTCGCACGCGTTCAATTAAACCAGATTGATTATGTTGGCGAGTATTCCACTCGTCCATTGTCGTAAGTATTGCTTCACTTTGATGAATAGCCAATACCGGCCCTTCAGCAATCACTTGGAGATCCGAATTAGTGATCAGGGTGGCAATTTCTATAATGGTATTGTGATCGGGATCAAGACCGGTCATCTCCAGATCTATCCAAATCAAATTACTTGGATTCTGTGGCATAGGTTAATCTTTACCTTTACGAGAATACTTCTCTGCAGACTATTTCATTCTAAATTGACGTTAATATAATGATAGTAACATTTTTAAGTAAGAGATAAATATGATGAACGAATTTACGATAGTTTTTTTAATGGTTTTAGCCTTAGGAACCAGTTTGCAATTTTGGTTAGCCAGACGACATATGGCGCATATTCGCTCACATCAACAGACGGTTCCCCAAGCTTTTACTGAAAAAATCACTTTAGCTGATCATCAAAAAGCGGCCACTTATACCTTAGCAAAAAACCGCTTTGGACAACAAATGCTCCTGGTTGAAGTACTCATTTTACTGTTATGGACACTGGGTGGGTTACTGAATCTGCTTGACCAAACTTGGCGAAGTTTGGCGTGGCCAGAACTTTGGACTGGCGTAGCTGTCTTGATTAGCTTTGGATTATTGTCCACTTTAATCGATTTACCGGCTCACTTTTATAGTACTTTTCGGATTGAAGCCCAATTTGGTTTTAATCGCACGACGCCGCGGTTATTTTTTATCGATACTTTCAAATCACTCTTCTTGATGTTATTAATCGGTATCCCCTTAATTACAATCGTATTGTGGTTAATAGCACATACTGGGCCGCTGTGGTGGTTAAATGTATGGATAGTTTGGTTAGGATTTAGTCTGGTGATGATTTGGGCTTATCCCACTTTGATTGCCCCTTGGTTTAACCAATTTAAGCCATTAGAAAATGATGAATTAAAACAACGTATTGAAACTTTATTACACCGTAACGGCCTAACCAGCCAAGGTATTTTTGTTATGGATGGTTCTAAACGTTCCGGACATGGTAATGCTTATTTTACTGGATTAGGGAATAGTAAGCGGATTGTGTTTTTTGATACCCTACTAGAAGGATTAAATACTGACGAAATAGAAGCCGTGCTAGCTCACGAAATTGGCCATTTTAAGCGCAAACACTTGCCTAAAAGGTTATTGGGAGTAGCTAGTTTAAGTTTAGTTGGTTTAGCCCTGTTGGGGTGGTTAATTCAACAAGATTGGTTTTATCATGGTTTGGGGGTAACCACAGCCTCGAACTATATGGCACTGCTTTTATTTATGTTAGTTTTGCCCGTATTTACTTTTTTTCTCCAGCCATTATTAGCTTGGTTCTCGCGTCGGCATGAATTTGAAGCGGATGATTTTGCCGCTCAACAAGCCAGTCCGCTCACGTTGATTCAAGCGTTAGTTAAATTGTATAAAGATAATGCCAGTACTTTAACACCGGATCCGTTATATTCTGCTTTTTATGATTCACATCCACCCGCACCGGTGCGAATTGCTTATTTATCCAGTAAACTAAAACCTTCTACCTGATTACTAAGGAGTTCAACTAATGAATAATCACTACCTCTTGTTCGTGAGTTTATTGTTAATTAATACCGTTAGCCTAGCAAAGGAGACCGCACCAACTCAACCGGCGACTTCACCCACTGAACAAGCGTCATCAACCGCAACTAAACCCACTGCCACAGCAGCGGCAACTGCTCCGGAGGCAGCTATCCTTGATCAAGGTAAACAGTTATATAGTGCTCATTGTGTCCGTTGTCATAATACCAGTGTTTACACTCGTAAGAATCGGATGATTAAGAGTTATGAGAGCTTAAAGACACAGGTGCAACGTTGTGCTACTAACTTAGATAAACCCTGGTTTGATGATGAAGTGGACGCAGTTGCTGTTTATTTGAATGCTAATTATTATCTTTTTAAAGAGAAGTCACCACAATAATCAGCGTGTAGGGTCACTACCATTAAGTTAAGGGCAGACACGCCAGTCTGCCCCTACAAAATATCCCCTATGTAGGGGCGAACCGGCGTGTTCGCCCTAACACCAAACTGTTTAACTTAATGGCAGTGGGCTAAGTAGGGTGCGTTACGGCTGACGCCTAATGCACCCTACCTCGTTTCAACGAGGAAAAATCCACATTATCGTACAATGAGCACACTACAATGAGCATTCTCACTCACTTTGTCGGTCGTATGTCCCAAGGAAACACCCCATAAACTGGAATGTCCCTGGTGGCCTAGTACAATCAAATCAAAATACCCTTCGAGAGCGTGATTGAGAATGGTTTTAGCGGTATGACCGGCAAGTGCCACTAGCTTGATATTGCAGTTAAGCTGGCGTGAGTACGTTTCCATCTCGTTTTGCAATTGGTTAAAAAAAACTTCACCGGCTTCCCTTTCACCCTCAATTTCACTAACCGTTTCTGGGTAGTGCGGTAATTTGGACTTAACCCAAATCGCTTCGAGAGTGGCACCAGTTAGCTGCGCAAGTTTCACTGCTTTAGTTAAAGCTAACGTGGAACCTTCAGAACCATCGTAGGCAACCAAAATTTTCTGGTACATATAGCAGTTCCTCATTCGTTAGTAATAATTTTAGCGGGTTGGTTATGTTCATGCCATTTTCCCCACGCCATCATGGTCTCATGCGAGGGTTGAAAATATCTCTGAGCAATTAAGGTAGGAATAATTGCGCTTAAAATAACTACGGTGACCAAAATACTGTATTGAGTCTGGTCAATAATTTGGTTGTTTAAACCAAATAATGCAGAAATAGTCCCGAAAGTTAAACCCGTTGACATCAATAATGCCGTGTAATGCGCTTCACCGTTTTGCATTTTGAAGAATCTTGCCAGCGGATAAACGCCCAGGTATTTAGTTACTACTTTTAATGCCAATAGAACAGCAATGATACCGAGTGCCGACCATAAAGCCGGTAATGAGACATGTAAACCCGCTTTGATGAAGTAGAAGGGTGTAAATACAGCAAAAGCAATGCTTCGCATCCTCATCACCAAGGTTTTGTCGCGTAAGAAGACACCGGCCACCACTAATCCTACCAAATAAGCCGGTAGCACCGCTTCACTTTTAGCCGTTGTTGCTAATCCACCCAGGAAAAATAAGACGAATAAAATGAATTTAACTTCGGGTTCACTGACTTTGGTGGCACCAAAACTGGTAATCACGAATTTGGTCCAGACCGGCATATACCATAGCGTTATCGATGTCACGATGACGAAAATTAATAACCAGAGGTTAAAATCCGCAAAGAGGATGCCCAACGCCAGCACTGTGCCAAAGTCGGTAACGAAACACGCGGCGAGAATCATTTTACCCAAGGCGGTGTTGCCATAACCGCCTTCAATCATGACGGCATAAACCACCGCTACGGAAGTGGTAGAGAGGGCGATACCCGCGATTTGTGCTTGTGGCAAGGGCCACCCTAAAACATACTGGGCAAACAGCCAAACTCCTACAAATGGCAGGAAGAAAGACACGCCGCCAATCACAAGACTGGCTTTCAGATTGGTTTTGAGAGAAACTGGGTCAATTTCTGCACCAGCGAGAAAAGTTAAGACACCGCTCCCCAGCATGGCAAGAAAATTAATCCATTCCGTGGTTTGATGGACCCCGAGGAAATTGCCGGCGAAAACACCCACCAGAATTTCTACCAGAGCTACCGATACACCTAAGCGAATAGAAATCAGGCTAGCAATAAATGCCAGTCCCATCCACAATGCCGCAACAAACCAGATATTTTCTAACATCTTATTTTCCTCCAGGGGTGTGTTTGATAATTTGCACTTTCTCCATCGTCACTAAATCACCACATTTAGCTCTTTATTTCTTGCCAATTCATTTCTAGAACCTCGTTTTTGGTCTAACTAAAAAGAATAGAAGTTTTCCTCGTTCCCATGCTCCAGCGTGGGAACGCTACTCTCGGTTGTTTGGGATCTGACATAAAAATTCTAGGCGTTCCCACGCCGGAGCGTGGGAACGAGGAAAAGCCAGTAGCACCCTCAGTTTGGGAATGCCTTGAACCAAGCTTGCTTAGCTAGGTATCTTTTATCGCTACACCGGCTGACTCAACCAACAACCCGGATCCGCTTGAAAGGGATTTCCGGTCACCGCATATGACAAACATTTGAGTCCGCCTCGACACCAGTGCGCATAACAACAGGGTTGACAGCCTTCACTCACTTGCTGTGGATGGCGAAGTTGGTGTAAAAATTCATTGTTATCATAAAGTTCTACTAAAGAAGTTGTCATCAAGTTGCCAATGCGAATGGGCATTCGTCGGCACGGATAAAGATCGCCATTAGGTTGTACAGTCAGTAAGCTATCGCCAGCCGTGCAATGATACGGGTGACCACCGACGAGAAATTGCAAAGCACGGTGCAAGGCAATTTCAGTACCACGATTAAACCAGGTGCGTTTAGCACGGGTATGGGCCATAATTTCCAAAAACGTTTTAGTTTCTTGAGATGTCAGCGTTTGTAACTGCGAACCACTGCCCCACGGAATCATTCTATCGGCCCAGACTCGATTGACACCCAATTGCCGTCCTAATCGAGCTACTTCGGGAAATTCACGATAATTATCACGATGTGCGGTAAAAGAAATGAGGGTAGGTAGGCGTTGTTTGCGTAACTGTTTAATGGCCTCTACCGTTTGCGCAAAATTGCCCTGGCCACGAATACGGTCATGAGTCGCGGCGGTTCCTTCGATACTGACTTGGACAAACCGCGGTGCTAATTGGCGTAACCGTTGTGCCATAGCGGCATCAATAAACGTTCCATTGGTTAAAATGGCAAAACTAAACAGCGAACGATGGTCAGCAAATACGGCTAATAACTCTAAAAAATCTTGCCGCGCGAACGGTTCACCCCCAGTGACAGTAATATGAGCGGGTATGGATTGACCGGCGCGCTGCTGAAAGATAGCCAATAATTCTTTAAACTGAGACAGCACCTGAAGCAAGTCAGTGAAACTCAGTTCATTGCGGGCATAATCATCTTGATAACAGTGAGCACAGCGCAAATTACACCGCTCAGTAATATGCCACTGCAATAGCAAATGCGTTGGCACATCGGTTTGGGAAGACATTAATCTCCGCCTCCACAACCGCCACATCCTCCACCACTGCCACCACCACATCCTTCCCCTCCCCATCTTCCCACCCGTTTACTTTTTTTACTTTCACCAAAACTCAATATACCGGCAAGTGTTTTTGGAAACGATCTCGAAAAAACCGCATGACTGGCTATACCGTCCCTTCCAAAAATAGCTATTTGCCAAGCTAGGTCAAGATTTTTTTGTATTACTGGCGAGTTATAACGTTGCATCAATTTTTGGAGATATTGTTGTCCTAGTCGGGTAGTTCTTTGAAAATTCAAAACTGGGAAGGTAATTATAGTTATGAAGATAAGAAAAATGACCAGATACCCTACGGGCATACCACGGTATAAATTAAGGAGAAGTATACTTCCACCGCTCGCCCAAATCAGGAATAATATCACCAGGAATACTATCTTATCTTGTTGTAATTGTTGTGAAGTTTTTTGAAGATGTTGTTGTTCTAATTTTTGGTGGAGTGGCTCAATGGTTTTATCTAATTGCGAAAGCAGGGTGATGTTTTCAAAAAATTCGGCGGGGGTGCGCGCTTTTTGATTAATAAAGTTGAAAATTAATTTCTCAATCTTATCTGGCGGTGGCTCGGAGGAACTGGATTCAATTTGAATCTCACGCCCTTCACCTGAAATAATAATGAATTGACGATGCCAGAGATTAAACAAAGCGATATGAATAATTCTGGTTCGCTCATCGGGTTGTAAAGCAGCCATTTCAAACGGGGTAAAAGTAGTGAGTTCAGGCAGTTGATACTGGGTTGAGCCATCAAAATTAATCCGTAACTTCCCGATAACCATGCAACTGATTGAAAACAATGTGAAGTAAATTAAAAAAACGGGTTCCGGAATTTGAATAAGTAAATTCAACATCGTGGTTTTCCCCTGAATATTCCAGCTAACCTAAAAAAGAACTCTTTAAATATCAATAACGGTAGCTAGTGTAGTAGACTGGTTGTGTGATATCAATATATTGTTATTGTTATAGAAGTTTTTTAACTGTAGTCACTCTCTGAATTTAAGGAGAACAATGCGCATGAATACCATTTACCAAAGAGAATCTGGCCTATTTGAGGTTTTGGAAATTTCTCGCTATACGGATTATTATTTTGGGAATGAACCAAGAGAATGGCTGAAATATTTTCAATATCGTCAAATTCTATGGATCATCGCCTTTTTGTTGTTTAATTTATTACCGCTATCAGTCGCAACCGCAGCCAATAATTTAAATAATCTCCTCTTTGAATTTTATAATAATTTAAATGATGAAGCATTCGATGAAACCTGGGGTGATGGCTATAAAAGTTGGGAGAAGGAATGTCAGCAAGCTAAGCAACCACAACAACTCGCTCGGTTACTGTTAGAATTTGAAAACAATGTGGTGTGGGAAGCCGTCTCACCTCAGTGGGAATATCGTCGTGATGCGTGGGTGGCGGCAGGAGAATCGGCAACTACGTTCAATCAAATCGCTAAATTATTATTGGAATTGGAAGCAAATATAAATAGCGATGCCGTAGATGAAGAATGGCAAGAAAATAGGCCAGAGTGGATTAAACAGGTAAAAAAATGGCTGGTAATCTCCACGACGACGAAGCCGCCCATTATCACCTGGCTTTATCCAACTGCGACTATAACTAATGTGACGGCTAAAGGAGTGATGATCAAAGCCTGTCTCCAAACCAGTGGCCCGTTAGTAGAAAATGCCCAGATTTATGTCAATAATGCCCTGCAAAAGGGTAACTTGGTACGACAACTGGAAGTCGTAACTAGTGGTTGTGATGTCTCCCTAGAGCGACTAGTTCAACTGCGAGAAGGAAAGAATCAAATTAAAATCGTAGCACGTAATAGCGCCGGCAAAACTGCAGAGGAGAGAACCATCCACTTTCAACCACCGCTTTCTTCCTCAGTTTCTGAAAAACGCACTGCCTTAGTGATTGGTAATAGCGATTATGCTCGGGCGCCACTTCGTAACCCCATTAATGATGCCAAAGCCATGGCGAGTAAATTGCGGCGGTTGGCGTTTGAAGTGATGTCTTATACCAATCTGGGGCAAAACGAGATGAAACGAGTTGTTAATGAGTTTGGTGACAAAATTGCGGCAGCCAAAGGGGGGGTTGGTTTATTTTATTTTGCCGGTCATGGAGTACAAGTTAAGGGAGAAAACTATCTTATCCCCATTGACGCCAACATTCGCAATGAAAACGAAGTAGAGCTAGAAGCAGTGAGCCTCGCCAGAGTGTTGGCGGGTATGGAAAATGCGCACAACCGCATGAACATCGTCATAATAGATGCTTGTCGTGATAGTCCTTATGAGAGAAGTTTCCGCTCTCAAAGCAGCCAAGGATTAGCCTCACCGACAGCCGCATATGGTACCGTGGTCGCTTTTGCTACTGCCCCTGGATCAGTGACTGCGGATGGTGATGGCGACAATGGCATTTATACTGAGGAATTATTAAAAGTCATGGAAACGCCCGGACTCAAACTAGAGGAAGTATTTAAACAAGTCCTTGCCAAAGTGCGTAACCGAACTCAGGGAGCGCAAATTCCTTGGTATAATGCGGCTTTTGAAGGGGATTTTTATTTTAACCAGTAGAGCAAGGCGCAGCAAAAATCATGATGAAACTACCACTTATTCGCTTTATTATCCTCATTCTGACTATTTTGAGTATCAATGCCGCTGCGGAAAAACAACATAGCACTGGCTTAATTTTCAATGATACCGTTTACAACCAAATTCCCTTGCAAGCGACTTTGACACGCGGGTTGTACGACCATCTGCCGGCTCAAGCTTCACTGAAAAAATATAGTCCACTTCCTAAAAGTCAGGGAGAATACCGCACCTGCGTCGGTTGGGCAACTGCTTATGCCGCTCGCACTATTTTGGAAGCTCAACAAAATGGGTGGACAGAAAAGTCTATAATTACTCAAAATGCGTTTGCCCCAGGTTTTATTTACAACTTGATCAAAGCAGATGATGACTTTGCTTGTTCTCGAGGTTCTTCTATTAGCGATGCACTTGACATCATGGTACAGCAGGGTGTGCCCAAATACAGCTATTTTAATAAATCCTGTCCAGAAACGATTCCAACTAGAGTTTATACCCAGGCTTCTCCCTTTAGAATTAAAGGTTACCATCGAATTTTTAAGCTAACCGATCCCAACAACCTCAAAATCAAAACGGTCAAAAAAAGTTTAGCTGAAGGTAAGCCCGTCGTGATAGGCATGAATATACCCGATTCGTTTGATGAACCCGATGAGGAATTATGGCAACCATCTGAAAGCCCAAAGGAAAATTATAGTGGGCATGCCATGACGGTCATTGGTTATGATGATAATCGCTATGGTGGTGCTGTTGAGCTTCAAAATAGTTGGGGAATCGATTGGGGAAATGAGGGTTATATTTGGATTAAATATCAAGATTTTGCTCAGTTTACCCCCTATGCTTTTGAATTGATAGGCCAGTTCAAAAAACCATCGTCGAATACACCAGATTTATCGGGAAAACTGCGATTGGTACTGGCAGCTAGTGGTGAAATGCCAGCCGCATTAGTTAGACAAACCTATAAAATACAGCGGTTATATCCATCCGGAACGCGATTCCGACTCTATATTTCTAACCAGGAGCCCGCTTATGTCTATGCGTTTGGTTATGATCCAAGCACGGGTAAAACCACTCCTATTTTTCCCTATCAGCCTGGGATTAGTCCGGCACTCATCTATCAAAATAATGAAGTGGCTTATCCTGATGAAGACCATTATGTCGCTATGCAAGGGGACGGAACCGATTTTTTATGTGCCTTATATTCCAAAAATGCCCTCGATATAGAAGCTATTCGTCAGCAGATAGAACAAACTAACGGTAGTTTTATAGAAAAAGTGAGGCGAGTGCTCAGTAATAAACTGGTGGCGGTTGAAAATATCAAGTTTGCTACTGCCGAGATAGGATTTTCAGCGGTCAGTCATGATAAAACGGTGGTGGCGTTGATAGTAGAAATGGAACATACCAAATAAGAATTTGAAAAGTCGGGTAGGGTGCGCACGTGGAAAAGCCACCACTATAATTAAATTTTACCTCTTAAGCCGTTGTCTGTCGACTAATCGGCGTGTTGCCGTCGCAGCACATACCTGGAACCGTTCAAGGTCACGCCGAATCACTTGGAGAAATCATGATAACAACAAGGTCGGCTAGTTTCCGTGCGCACCGCTAACGCGAAGCACCCCTAATTTATTTTGGTTGACTTTCTAATAAAAAGAGAGTAGCGTCCTTATTTCCTAGTATTATAGTCAACTATTTTTAGATGAGGAAACTATGTTATCTAAAAAGAACAGTTTTATTTATGTTGCCCTGTTTTTGGCAATATTGGCTGGACGTCCGGCGTTAGGCCAACACACGAACAAAGATTTGAAAAATTTGGGGCCAAATGCCTATGATATTGCGGTAGAGTTATCTGGTAACCACGCAATTCTGAATCATTACGACGGAGGACTTCCTACCTGGGGAATGTTTAGTTCATTTGCTTCTGCTCCAATCGGACCGAATACTAAGCCACCCGGCTCAACAATTACTAAATAGAGGATTTTCAATGAAATTTTTAAAATTTTCTCTTCGTGATATTTCCTTCGTTGGATTCATCACTGCGATGTTACTCTTCTCGAACCCCACTCTGGCAATCTCCTTAGAATCGTCCATGACTCCATTAGATGCTCTGTCTCTCTTTGGAGAAGATCATCAGGCTAAGGAAATTTTGTCTGATACGATGATAACCCCAAGGGTTAATTGTTTTCCCACGCTATCAACCGATTTGAAGTTGTCTATTCCGGTATTGACATTTTCTGATTCCCCAAAAGTGTGGTATTTGCGTGCAGAGCTTGCCGGGGAATTCTTACCGACGGAGACCAACAACATGTCATGGAACTTCCAAACGATGCAGATTGAGTTTCTTGAGGACGCTCCCGCTTCAGCTTCAAAAGATTGTTATGTTGATTTGAGCATGAAAGACAATATTTATTTCATCTCTATCCCTAAGCTCCTCTATCAAGGACAATGGTTTAAAATGAAACTCCAAGAAACTTCTACGGGGGTGTTGGCATTTAATTCTGAACGAGGATTAGAATTAGCTTCCTCAGATAATCCAAGTGAAGTGTTGGAAAAAACGATAGATTTGGATAAATTGAAATCCTTGACTTCCAAGGTTATGGCTCTTTTGACGGGGATGAATGAAAAAAAGCAAATAGGTACTCCAGAGATGGAAGCCTTGGATAAATCCGTTGAAGAATTAGGGACTAATTTAAGTTCCCAAGCAATGATAGCTCTGGCCATTGCTTCATCAGATGTCAATGCGATGTTGGCTTTCGAAAACATCATGACCAATATTTCAGGAGAAATGCAGTTAGTAGAATCATTGACGGACTATACGCTAGGAAGTCAACTTCAAAAAGGAGAAATCTTATTGACTAAGGAGTTTATAGACCTGATGCCTGACCAAGAAGTGCGAGATTTTTTGGGAGAAGAAGGACTAAGAGCCCATGCAGCAGCAAAAATACTCAGTGTTGATCGTGCTCAAGCAATACAAAAACTTCCCATTCAACCTATTGATTTTACAAATGAGAGTTGTCCTGCCCAGAGTTCTCTTTCTCCTCAATCTTCGCTATTGAACCATTTTATAGGAAATCTCTTCGACGTATTTGTTCCAAAAGCAGAAGCTAGAGTTGCTGCACCTTGTGTGCCTCTCTGTTGGGGGGGAGTCACTTCAGCATGTATGAATTGTATATTACATGCCATTCCCCAAGCCTACCAATGCTATAACCAATTCATCGCCAGTTGGAATGGATGCAATAGTTTGAAATGGTGGAAAAGGCCATGGTGTAAGATAGGAGCACTTGCAAGGTTTGTAGTATGCCTTGCCTAAATGATATGGTGGGTAACTGTGCATCAACTATTGCCCATTTGCCCATCCTACCTAGCTGATAGCTTGCCTCCAGATGTAGATTTCCCCGCAATTCAACCATGACTGCCTGACAACACTGGAATCGCAAGACAATGGTCTTGGATTGATTGCAGTGTGTCCCCTTGTCCCTTGATACGTACCCCTTCCGGTTCAGGTGTATCTTCTTGCACATAAACCGGAAGGTAAACGGTAAAGGTGGTGCCCTGACCACTGGCACTCTCAACCTGGATATTCCCACCCATCATATAGCAAAAACGTTGACTTATCACTAATCCCAGTCCAGTTCCACCATACTTTCGCGTTGTGGAAGCATCAGCCTGAGAGAAGGCTTTGAAGAGGCGCTGCAACTGTTCTGGAGACATTCCAATACCGGTATCACTGACTTGAAAGATCACCCAGAGCGGACGATCAGAAGTAGGTATTGACATACCATCATGATGTACCATTGTAGGAGAGGATAGACCTCTCTCCGGATCAGGCGTTCTTGGCGGTTCGATCTGAGCTGTCTCGTACTGGACTGTGAGAGTCACTGTCCCCTTTTGAGTGAATTTACAGGCATTGCTCAACAGGTTAAAGAGTATCTGGCGAACTTTGGTCTGATCTGAATACATGGTGGTAACTCTTTGATCATAGTGCACCATGAGTCTATTATCGTTCTTATCAACCAGCGGTTGAATAGTGGTGACAACACTGTCGATCAAATCAGACAGATCAAATGTCTCAAGGTAAAGTTCCATCTTCCCAGCCTCAATTTTGGATATGTCAAGAATATCGTTAATAAGCGACAGCAGATATTGACCAGCGGTTTGTATCTTATTAAGGTCTGGCGTAATGTCCTCATACCCAAGATCCTCAACTTCCTCCTGAAGCATCTCGCTATAGCCAATGATGGCATTTAAGGGAGTGCGTAATTCATGGCTCATGTTGGCAAGAAACTGGCTTTTGGTACGATTAGCCTCCTCAGCAGCCAGACGGGCATCCTGAGCAACTACCATTGCTTTGGCCAGTTCGATGTTTCGGTGCTCAATCGTTTCCAACATCGTATTCGTGATGGCCACCAAATCTGAGATTTCATCATTGCCGCGCACTGAAACCCGATCTGAAGAGTTTCCACTTTCATAGATATGACTAATGTCACGACCCAGACGTGCAATTCGCAGCAGGACGATACGATCGAGGAGAATCATGGTCACGTGACCGAAGATCACTCCGGCGATGACCAGTGCTATACCGATGTAGAGTACCGTCTTACTTCCTTGGAGATAGATATTTCGCGGTGTAGTGATACGCATCACCAGTGCTGGATGATCATACACGTCTCGGAGCAGTGTATACCCCGCAGTCGTTTCGTCTCCCAGCGGTTGAACGAGGATAGCCGTTGTAGTGAGCCTCGATCGTACTTGCTGAATATCCAATGGAGCTTCCGGATCGTCAAAAGCATAGATATCTACTGGCAAGCGCACCTTCTCAGAGATCTGGTGCATGACGGCTGAGCTCAAGAATCGACCAAAAATGAGCGTACCACGAATGGGGCCTTTCTCCTCATTCGTGACAATGGGTCGCGAGACCACCAACACCGGCTCGGGGATGAGAATGATTCCACGCTGACTACTTTGGGTGGTCGAATGATGGAGTAACAAACTATCGGGGCGGATATGGTCTCGAAAACCATCCGGAATGGGCATCTCTTCATTGGTGATAGGTGCAAGTGCCCTCTCAAAAACTATCTTCCCAGAAGCGTCGAAGAACAAAATGAAGTTCAACCCCAAGTTGATAAATGTCCTATCCGACACCAGGTTTGACTCAACAAAATCCGGATGGAGACCTTGGATAAACAGATAAGAATCATCCCAGGCTGACCAGTCAGTTGTACTACGGTTCAATCTATCCAAGAGATCGTTTGGCATGGCATTGAGTGCACGTTGAACATTTATCTCGCCTCGCTGTACTTCAATATCTGCAAATATCTGCAAAAAATAGATGCGTACCGGAATATACATGATAATAAGCAAAGTCAACGTAGTCGCAACCATAATAAGCGACGTCTTGGTTTTGAGGGTAACTCGTTTTGCGAGGCGGTTTCTGAGCATAATCCGTTTCGCTAGGCGGTTATTGTGCATGATGATACCTGGTTACTGGCAAAAGGAATAGAATTTTTTTTGATTTTATTAATGAATTGTCGTTCATGATAAGCAAAATTCATGACAATTGGTCGCGAGTAAGTAGGGTTTGTTAGGCATCAGTTAGGGTAGGGTGCGTCCCACGCACCGGTTGGGAAACCAAATTAAATCAAGACGGTGCGTAGAACGCACCCGACTTAATCTAGCTTAACTTAATAGCATTGATCCTACACTAGCTTTGCGTAAAATCAATTCGCGATTTCAATCCGGTGCTGATTCTGAACCAACAACCGCTCACTGGCCGCATTGCTCACGCGATAACCGAAGAATAGCTCTAACTGACCCGCCGCTAATTTTAAGAAATCTTCATAGATTGGTATCCAATGCTTTTTCGCCAGAGTGGTCACGGTCTCAAAAGCCACGAGTTGCGCTAATTCACCGTTCCAAGGTTGAACTTGGGATTTACCATTCGCTTGGTCTTTGACTAACATAAAACCTACCGGGGCGGAATGATCCGCTTGATAACGACCATAGACAATAATCTCCGCCGGTTGATTCCAATGCGCTGGATCAGTCAAAATCTGACCGGATACCGTTACCCAATCGGCCGGGGTTACGGTGGCTACGGCTTGAAAAGCTTGCTCATTCACCGAGATACCCCGGCGATTAATGCCGACGTGGTGTGCGGTTGCGCTTGCTCATCAAGGGCGACGGTTTCTAAAGCCGGTAACAGAATTTCAGCTTGACTGCTTGGTGTAACGGGTGGAGAAGCGACGATTTGTACCGCCTGGAATTTCACGTTATCACTGAGTTGGACACCTTCACCTAGAATTAAGCAATTTAAGTCACTTGGCGATTTGATCAGCACTTGTTCGAGTCGAGCCGGATTTTCACAATGACCGTTGATATGACCGCTCACCGCACCACCGATTAAGGTGCTCTCATCGGCGAGGAAAATGTTGGTCAGGGTTCCATCGATTGAACTGTGGTTTTCAATAACGCCGGCTAAAGTACCGCCTTTGATGTTGGCACCGCTCTCCACCTCGATCTGAGATAGCCAGCCTTGGTTGTCAATCGTGCCAGCGACTGAACCGCCGCTGATGCTCGCATGGCTACCTAAAGTCACGTCCCGGAGAATTTGACCCTCATTGTGGCAAGGCCAATCAATTAAGTTGGTGTTTAAAGGACACTGTGGGGAATCGTCGGGTTCCGCAACGGTAACGACTGTTGGTGCAAGCTGAGATATTGGGTTGAGATTGACTGGGAAGTTATCTGTTATCGCCACCGCGTCAACTGTAGGGTTAACCATCGCATCACTTTCCTCAATGGTTTCACTGGTGTTATTTGCAGTTGCACTGGGTTGGGGATTTTCAGCCAATCTTAGTTCAATCTCAGCCGCTGTAGCTGGAATTACTGGGTCATTGGCTTCGGCAAGCGGTTCGTCAACCACCGCTGCGGGTTCTGCCACCAGCAGACTTGACACTGTTGGCAGTTGTTGGCTAGTTAAAAAAGTATTGAGAGTTGCCAAATCGATTAGCGGAGGTTGAGTTATTACGATGATAGCTACCTGGGCGCTCGCAGTTACGATGGGATCCGCTTGGGAAGTCGCGGTCAACGTGACCGTATTGGTGATGTCACTGGTAGCGGGTAAAATCACCGGCACGCTTACGGTCACACTGGTTAATTCTGCTACGGTTAGCGTGGAACTGAGCAACAGCGATGTCCATTGCGCCGGGTCGTGGAGAGCGAGCGTGTAAGTTTCCGCTTGAGGACCGTTGTTAGTCAAGGTAAAATTCAACGCTAAATTCGTTTGCGGTTGTCCAAGGACGTGCCGAGGCGCAGTCAGGGAGACATCACGCAGTAACTGGGATGGACCAACGACAATTTGTTTAGCTGCAATTAAATCTTTAAAAGTGAAGCCGTCATCAACGAGAATGGTGTCTGAGAATAAATTCACCTGTCCTTGGGCTTTAAGTAAGGTCGTTTGGTTACCGCGTAAGTCAATGATTCCACCTTCACCGGTAGCTAAGGTAATATCGCCAGTGGCATCAAGGATTAGCTCAGCGGTATTGCGCAGATCTAAGATCCAATTTGCTCCGCCAAAAATCGTGATATTTCCACCACTGACTCGCGTTTTGGCGCCAGAGATGTCAATGATGTTGGGTTCAATGATCACTTCACCATCGCCAGCCGCATTTTGACAGTGCTCACCACCTTGACCGGCGCGATAAATCCCATTACTCAGATAAACATCGGGGAGGGAGACTAACCAAAGATTCCCGCCATGACCGCCAACTTGTGAGGCGACATTGGGCTGACAATGACCACCATTTTCGGCGAGCGCTTGAGCACCGTGTTGATTGTAAAGGTAACCGGGACCACCAAGTTTACCCCAAATTTGGGTGACACCACCGCGTCCGGCTTGCCCTGCGTTGGTGCTGGTTAAATCGCCACCGTCACCGGCTTGAATTAAGCCTTGGTTAGTGGTGTTACGACCTAACGCTAAGGCATCACCACCCGCTGCCGCGTAATAGCGACCGTCACCGCCACGACCGCCTTTAATTTCGCCAGTATTGAGAAGTGGACCGCCATCACCTTCCCACCACCAGTCGTCACGTTTACTGAATTGACTGAATTGGGAACCGACTTTGATTATCACGCTGGCGCCAGGCATAGCACAGCCAGGGGGTGCCAATTGAATTCGGTTCGGTACAAGTTTCACTCGTGCTGTTTTTGACCGGGTAAGCCGAATACGTGACCAAGATTTTGAAAATAATCGGTGGCTTGAATGGATAAAGCTGTGCCTTGATCGTCCTGACTGACTAACACCGCTCCAGTTTCAATACACAAGGCTTTAACTTGAATCAGCGGCGAGCCGATTACGACATGCCCGGGATTAATTCGCACCACATCGCTAGCAGTCGGTTGCTCCGCTCCGAGATTGAGACGATGCCAGGTAGCGGCTTTATTCCACAGAGCGGCATTCCCAGTCGTTTCGATGGTCACTTGGTCTGGCGAACAATCCGCTGGTCCAGTGACGTTGGCAGATAAGGGAATCGTGGTGGTCGTATTTTCATAAATGAGGGTTAATTGTCCCGCTTTCTCCCCGGGCGTGGTGGGAATAAAAGACGTGGTTAATCGACAACTTTGCTGCGGCGGGAGGATAGAACAGCCGTAGTCATACCGTTTAAAATCGCTCGTGATGTCAATTCGATCAAATTCTAGATTAACATTCCCGGTATTAGTTAAAGTCAGTAGCCACGGTGGCGGCAGTTCATGACCGAGCGTTAGCGTACCAAAGTCATGCTGAGTTTCAGACAATTTAAGTTGCGCGGCTCCCTCACTGACAGCTTGAGCATTCCAACGATACGGTGACGTTTGCAGAGTCGGATCAGTGTAGGTGATAACCGGTTGCACCTCTTTAATCCCGGCTGAAGTCGGATTAAATGCGGCTGTCAACGTGCACGAGGTGTAATTGTCGTTTCGCCAAGTACCGTAATAACAATCTGGTTTCTCGATGGCGAATTCATCCGCATGGCGACCGGTTAACTTAATCGTGTCGATCTACAAGGCGTATTGGTTTTATTCCAACCACTCTTATTTTCCCAATTTGGCCCATTAGTACTGTTATAAAGACCCAGTAGAACTTCACATTCAAGTTGGGGAATTTGCGTTACTTTGGTGCAATCAGTGGCGCTCCAAGCAGCGGAGGCAAGGATAAAACCAAGTAGGATTAAAAAACCGGGACAACATTTTAACAACCGGAGAGTAAAACGAATATCCGTATCTTGTACTAACATAAACAAAGCTCCTCATAGTTATTTTTTTAGGCCAGTTAACGAGGAAAAAACTTATTATCCACCACCGGTGGATATCTTCCCATTAGTAAGTATAGCGTTTCCTTTTTAACAGAAACGTATTATTTACTTACAAAAATTGTTAAAGATTTTATCTTATTAATTTATAAAATATTTAATTTAGCAGTGATCCATCACCGGTTCATTTTCAGCACCTAGATTAGTACGTTGGCTCATTTTAATTTCCCAAACTACAGTATAATCAATTTAGTCACCGATATAACGATGAGAAATTTAATATGGAACCTCAACAAATTAAAGAATTGATTTTAAAAGAGTTGCCCGCACTGATGCAACAAGATAGTAGCTTGCGGGAATGGGTACTGAATATTGGACGCACCCAGTTTGCTGATAAAGCCATCACGGAAAGCCGCTTTGATCAAATGATGCGGGTTATCCAACAAAAGATTGAAGAAGACCGCCACTCACGAGAAGAACAAACCCGTCAATGGGAAGAAAACCAACGTAAATGGGAAGAAAATCAGCGCAAATGGGAAGAAAATCAGCGCCAGTTGCTTGAACTAGAGCGCAAAAGTGATGAACGCTGGGAAGAGGGCCAACGGAAATGGGAAGCCAATCAACAAGTGATTAACCAAATGCTGGAATCTATTCGTAAACTCGATAAAAAATATGATCAAACGCTCGGTGCACTCGGTACCCGTTGGGGTTTACACTCGGAAGACACTTTCCGCAATGCGATTAGTGGGATTTTACAAGAATTTCCCAGCGGGGTGGAAGTGATTCATGTCAACGAGTTTGATGATACGGGTGAAGTTTTTGGTCGCCCAGACCAAATCGAATTGGATTTGATTATTCGGAATGGGAAGTTATTAATTGCTGAAATTAAATCGTCGATGAGTCGAGGTGACATGTACCTGTTTGAACGTAAAGCCCGATTTTATGAGAGAAGACATCAACGTACCGCCCACCGACTGATAGTGATTTCTCCCATGGTAGATAAAAAAGCTCAAGAAGTAGCCGCTAAGTTAGAAATTACCGTGTATTCTTACACCGATGAAGTGGAGTTGACGGAGTAAGTCGGTAGCTACAAACTGGCTCACCTATTGTTAAGTAATTGTGGGTTGGGTTAACGAAACCCAACCAAAGTTGGCAAAATAAGCCTGGTTAGATTGGGTTTCGCAAGTTCAATCCAACCTCCGCTGCACTGCCGTCAATTTATAGTTAAAAACCCGCTCCTCTAAAGTAATAACCTCTCAATCATCTTATGCACTCCTATCACGACTCGGGTCATTTTCTCATAATCAATTTTATCCGGGGTATCTTGAGGCGTATGATAATAAGGATAACGGTAAATAGCGGTATCGGTAATCATAATACCAGGATAACCACATTGCCAAAAAGACCATTGATCTGACCAATCCACGCCGGGAATGACAGCCGGTAAAGCCGCCGATTCTGCTGGAATTGTCGCCTGTTCTTTGAAAATACGAATTGATTCTTGCAGTAACTGCCGGGAATCGAGATTACTTACAAAAGCAATAAAATTACCCCTATCCGGATAAAAATGACTCACCAGAGGGGGATAGGTTTGACTACCGGGTTCGTCAGAGAAATAACCAATGGTTTCTAGGGTAAACATGGCCACGATATTCTCTTTTCTAGCAGCCGAACGTTTGGCATAAACGAAACTACCCATCGCCTCGGTTTGAAAGAAAGGCGGTTCCTCGTTAACAAAGGCGACTAATCTGACTGTCCGTGATAAGGGTTGTCTATTCAGTAATCGGGCTATTTCTAAAACAGCCGCTACCCCAGAGGCATTGTCATTGGCACCGGGTGAGTGAATCACGGAGTCATAATGGGCACCGATAACGATGATTTCATCCGGGTGCTCATTTCCCAATAATTCCACTTCAATATTAGCGTAAGTGATGTTAGCGAATGAGTATTCCTGGAAGAGAACTTCATAGCCCGCCGCTTGAAATTGTTCGGTAATGTAAGTTCTTGCTGGAATCAAGGTGTTACCTAAATGATGATTGCGGCCACGTGCGTCGCTCGCCAGCGATTTAATATGGAATTCCAAATAGGCTAACGATTCTTGCTCAGCTGAATTAAGTGGTAACAGTTGAGTAGCCATTAGATTGGCATCCGTCCAAAATCTGCGCTCATACCAGGTAGGCTCCAGGTCAACCCGTGCAAGGTTTGCAAGGTCGAGTAATCGGTTAACAGTGCCCGTTTTTCTGCCGCAGTGAGCCGATTGGGACCCTCCTCCAACAGTTGATAAACCAATCCTTGTAAATAGTGTTGGTAGCGTTTATTGTAAGATACTTCTGGGAGCAATGAAGCGTGTAGCGCATACACCGACGGTTCTACGATAACTTGGAGGAAGCGGCTTCTCGCTGGGGATAATGGCAAGGTATCGGGTTGCTGTAAATAATATTCTAACCGGGTTAATACTTCAGGCGGTTGGATTTCTTCTGGAATCAAAAACAAGCCATGATGACGGGTTTGTAATCCCAGCTTTAAACTACTGAGCAGTATCGATATCGGTACCGCCAGTACGATACCTAAAGCCACCGGAATAAACCACCAGAAAAAGTCATTCACATAAGTATAACTGTACCAAACCGCGACGATTCCCAACAAAGTTTGCCCACCATGGGTCGATAAAGCTTCTAACAAACCGGTTTGGTGATCAGCGCGGCGCTGATTGGACCAATTAATGCTGCGGCGTAATAAAATGGCCATGACAAACTTGGTTTGAAACAACATCAGAATGGGTGCGATTAACAGCGAGGTCAGTGTTTCTAACGCCATACTGAGACTCGCTTTGACTGCACCGCCATAATAAGCCACTGTTTCCGGTTGGCGAAATAGTAGGAGTAACGCTAATCCCTTGGGTAAAAACAGCATCGCTAGGGTAACGAGTAATACCGTGATCATTTCTACCGTATAAGATTCTGGCCAAACCGGAAACAAAGTATAACCAAAGAAATACGCCGGTTCACTCTGTGCACGAGTATAGGCATCCACGCCAGTCAACAGTAGAAATAAAAACCACAAAGGCGAAGCTAAATAAGACATAATGCCCATGGCCAAATGCAGGCGATTGATGGGATGCCAACCACGCGCCAATACCAACCGAGCATGTTGAAGATTCCCTTGACACCAGCGACGGTCACGTTTGGCATAATCAATTAACGTGGGTGGCAATTCTTCGTAACTACCGCCTAAATCATAGGCTAACCACACTTCCCAACCACCTCGCCGTAACAGAGCCGCTTCGACAAAGTCATGGCTGAGAATTTCACCCCCAAACGGTTCACTTCCCGGTAATCGGGGCAGTCCACACTGTTCAGTAAAAGCTCTCACTCGGAAAATCAAGTTATGTCCCCAAGAATTGCCTTCGGCGAGTTGCCAGAAATTCAGACCAGCCGTAAAAATGGGCCCATAGACATTCATCGAAAATTGTAAAATGCGTGCAAACAGCGATTCCTTGCCAATCGGGACGGGCGGTACCTGCAATAGCCCTACACACGGGTTATTTTCCATGATCCGCACCATATCGACCAGGGTTGTTCCGCTTATCAAACTATCCGCATCCAACACAATGGCATAACGGTAGTGACCACCCCATCGAGTACAAAAATCTTTGATATTCCCGACTTTGCGTTCACTGTTGTTCAGGCGGTTACGATAATAAACGTGGATAGTCTCATTCAACTCTTGGCGCAATTGTTGCCAACGCAGTTCTTCTTCAATCCACAGTTCAGGATCAAGTGTATTGCTCAACACATAATAATCAAAATGTTGATGTTGTCCAGTGGCGATCAAGTCGTCGCAAATGGCGCGTACCCCCGCAAATACCCGATGCGGATCTTCATTATAAATGGGCATGATCAAAGCGGTACGGCCATTTTGGGGTAGCGGCGCTTTACCCGCCGTGGTGTGAACCGCAAAGCGATCCGATTGGCGCCATTGAATAATAAAACCTAAGGTAGCCGTCCAAAAAGACAGGCAAATCCAGAGCATCAGTACGGCGTACAACAGCAATAAACCGATCTCCAGTGGATTTAACCCTTCTTTCTGATAAACACTAGTGAGTAAGGCGAGCGCAAATAACGTAGTTATTCCCACCAAAGTAAAAAAGACGATCCGTCGCCAGGGTGAAATTAGGCCACAGTATTCAAAGGTTTTCATCTTAAAGCCCCCGTAGCCAAGTCAGTACCCTTTGCCCCATGGGTAAACAGTGGTAACAAGCCGTCGTGAGGAAGCGTCGGAGTGAACGCAAGGCAATGACTTGAATTGGCATCGATAATTCTGCTGGCGGTGGGGTAGCCCTCAGTCGAGCGGGCGCAGTTTGCCAAATAGCAAATTGCGTCGGCCAGTTAGTTTGGTTTTGCCAACGGGGTAATTGGGCCCGAATCGCTAGCAAAGATCGACTGTCGTTGGGAGAGAGCGATAAATTTTCCGCCAACCAGGCATCTAATCGTCGAGAGGCAGTCATCAGTAATCCCGGTAAATTCACTTTTTCTGGTTCAGGTTGTGCCGCTACGAGTTCAGTCGTCCATTCCAACACCAGCGATTCGGGTAACCCACTCGCTCGTAAGTAATGAGCAATTCGTTTAGTTGCTACTTCCAATGAGACCGGTGCAACTAACGTCATTACTTCTTGAACCATTGATAACTCCAAGTTTCGCTGAGCACATTATTACCACGGCGCAGGAAACAGCGTAATTCCACCTTGGCTTCATCATGAGGCAATAACTCGAAAAACACCCGTCGACCTTTAGTATAAGGGTTGTACAACACAATGGTGGTTGCTGGAGGTACTTCCCCGGCAGAGTTAGAAATGATTGCTTCTACGGGTGTTTCTGGAGATAGTTTTTCGAGTGATTTACCCACAAAGTCGAGCATAAATTTACGAGCTTTATCCTCGCGGCTATCCGTACCACCCCTACCGACACGAGTCGTTTGAGTATAGGCTCCCGGGACTTGATCTAAATATTCGTCGCCAAAGGCTAAACGGTATTCAAAGTTTAATTCACTACCCGCCTGCGGGGGGGGATCGGGTACCCAAAAAGCAACAATATTATCATTGCGTTCGGCTTCTGTTGGAATTTCAACTAATTCGACTGCACCTTTACCCCACTCGTTTAAGACCTCGACCCAAGCACTGGGACGTCGGTGATACATGGCTTCTAGATCCTGATAATGATTAAAATGATGATCGCGTTGCATTAACCCAAAACCCCGCAATTGGGCATCAGCGAAACGGTTAATATGTAACTGTGGATGGTTATTCAGGGGTCGCCATAGCCATTCACCGCTACTTAGCGATAACAATAACCCATCGGAATCATGTACTTCCGGGCGGAAATCATCATAGAACTGTTCACTTAACTCGCCGTGGTAATACATACTCGTCAGCGGTGCAATGCCTAATTTTTGCACTGCTTGTCGTAAAAAGAGATTGACCTTGACTTCAAAGCGCGTTTCTCTCCCTGGCGTGATCAAAAACCGATAAGCACCCGTCACACTCGGACTGTCTAATAAGGCATAAACAGTCAAGGTCGTGGTATCTTTATTGGGTTTTTCAATCCAAAATTCCCGAAAAAATGGAAATTCCTCACCGGTATTTCCACTACCAATCGCTAGACCACGAGCGGACAAACCATAATTTTGGTTTTGGCCAACGGCACGAAAATAACTCGCTCCTAAAAAGGCAGCAATTTCGTCATAACGTTGTGCTTGAACTCGTGGATAAAGAATCTGCATCCCCGCAAACCCGAAATCTTCTGGAAGTTCACCGGTATATTGAGTTGGGCCGTACTCAAACAAATCCTTACTAAATTTAATCGGTTGGCTTTTACCATCGATTATCAGGTTAAGGTGTACTGGGCGCGTAAACAGAAACCCGCGATGAAAGCATCGCAACACAAAAGGCAAGCCTTCGCTTAACCAAATCATTTTATCTTGACGAAACCGGATATCACGATATTGGTCGTAACCAATCGTGCGAAAAAATTCTGGGAGGGTATCTGGTTCTTCTTGAAAAGATTCAGCGGCCATCGCTTCGGCACGCCGACGCACTTCGGCAAAACCAAACTGCTGAGGTGCTTCGATGACCTGAATCTGGGGATCGGTTGCGGTAGCCGCAGTCAGCGGTTCTACTGATGCGAATAAATTAAATCCTAACCACAGTCCTACATAACAAAATGCAGCACGTTTCATTTTGAGTACCGTATAATAGAAAAAACAAATAGTTGCTTAGTTTAAACAATGAAAGGGATTCTTTATCAGGGTGATTTTTCCCTAATCAGGAAAAATTTTCAGCTTATTTTACCCACGCGAATATCAATTTTCTGGTTGAGTTTAAGTCAGCTTTTCTAAAATCGAGGAGATTTATAGATAAGTAAAGAATATACTCGAAAATAAACTCTTCAACAACCTGAAAAAGTTTTTTTTACTCAAAAAGATAAAAATTCCCTCTCCAACTAATGGGAATGGGATGATTGAAATGAAATGTGGTTCATTGCCAATGAATCTGCCGGCTATACTTCACTATTCAACCGTCACTGACTTAGCTAAATTTCGGGGTTGAGCAACGTCGGTACCTTCTCGAATTCGATTAATGAAATACAGTGGATTTAATCTTTATAGAATGACAGCTATCTGTTGTAAATATGACAATAAAGCGGTTGATAATTTTAATTTCCCCCGTCACTTCTAAATGGGGATAGCGAGGAGGTGAATGATTTTAAGTTGTTGAATCAGCAGATTTAGTCTAATTATGGGGAAAATTTATTATCAAATGATTGGCAAAAAAAATGCTTGCCAACTCTATTAACCAACACAAAATAAACAAATTCATTTATTTTAACTTACTAACTAACAAAATTATTTACCAACACGTTAATTTTCTATATGAACACCTTATCTTCTGCTGGAGAAGTGCTACAACTAGCCGGCAACCCCAATCAGCATAAAAGCCTCTTTGTTTTTCTGGATGGCACTACCAACAATCCTAAATCTGGGACGAATGTATGGCGATTATTTAAGCTACTCGAAAACAACGACCCTCAAACGACCGCTCTTTACATAGAGGGCGTTGGCAGTATTGATAATTCACCGTGGCGTGAACTTACCGAGAAGGCACTTGGACTGGGCATGCAAGATCGCATTTTAAAAGGTTACGATTTCATCGCAAGTCATTACAATCCTGGCGATGACATCTACCTGTTTGGATTCAGCAGAGGTGCACACGAAGCTCGCTCTCTGGCTGGATTTCTGGCTTACGTAGGTGTGCCAGTAACCTCTATTGAAGAAACAGACGAGAAGAAGCGCGTGGGAATCTGGAATAAGATCTTGGATTGGACAAAGGATAAAAGTGACGAAGATTATTTAAATCAGTGGACTTCATGGAAACCTGGACAACCCCCGGTATTGGCAAACGAAATTAAAAATAAATTCAAGCTAGAGATGCAATCAGCGGAAATCACTTTTTTAGGTGTTTGGGATACAGTTCCAGGGTCGTCTTTCAAAAATTTTGATGTTTGTAAAGAGAAAAGAGGTTTCGTTAAAAAGTGGCTATCCTTCTTGCCTCTTGTCTCAAAAGGGGAACGATATAAATCCGATTCATATCCGGTAATTCGCCAAATCGCCCATGCCGTCTCTTTAGACGAGAAACGGAGTAAATTCAAACCATTGCTTGTTTGCCCAGCCATCAATCCAGCATACACGAAGATAGATGAAATGTGGTTTCCAGGGGCCCATGCGGATGTTGGCAGCGGTTACGAGGATTCCAATGAACTTCCCGGTATTTCATTAAACTGGATGCTCGGCTTGCTCGCTAAGAGTTACCCATTCAATACGCTTCCTCAAGTGAAAGAAAACGCCAAAGGATTAGCGCATTGCTCAATATGCGATTCTCCTGCGAATACGGGCAGTGAATGCGAGGATCGGCTTCTCCCTGAAGGTGCACAACTCCACCAGAGTGTTCAAGATCGTAAGAAGGCTGGGTCAGTCCCTATCCTGGTTAAAGGGGAGATACGCTTTTTGCCGTATCCGGTGAATTCGTTTAAATGCCCAACGCAAATGAGGGTTGAGCGGGTTTGTGAGGCGGAAATGGGTGGGGAGAAGTAGTTGAGGATTGCCTGCCCTTGGGGCGGGTCATGGTGGCTTTATTTGGCTAGAACGATTAACAATTTATGATTTGGTGAACTTTTTACCTAAGCGAAAGTGGCCAATACTACCCATAGAATAGAGTGGGGTCTTATGTCAGCGGATGATGTGAAAGTGAACAAAGGAAGAGATTTAAAGTAAGGTTGGGTTAGGCACGTCTTTAACCCAACCATGATGTGAATAGATGTTGGGTTGTGCTACGCTAACTCAATCTACCTGCTAAAACATAGGTACACAAATTTATTATGTTTGTGCGTACCATAACTGAAGAGGAAATTAGATATGGAAGACAATTTGAATCTTAATTCTCGAACAATACTAACTAAATCTCCGCTAAGCCGTCTAGAAATTGCCAAATTGCACTACGCAATTGGATTATCAAAAGGAAAAAGGAGTGTTGTATTTAGGATGGGTTGGCACTGATGTTAACCACAGAATTAATATTCTATCATCTAATGATGGTATCAATTTTTGGAATAAACAAATTTATTCTGATACTTCTGATTACACGCCCGCGCTAACAACATGTTATGGGCATCTTGGGATAGTATGGACAGGACGAGATTCTCAAAATCACCTGAATATTCTGACTACAGAAATTATACAACAGGTAGCAACAGGAATGTTTTTCCACCTCTCCCAGAACCCTGGTCATCCCATGCAAGCGGATATTGATTTCAGTGGCTTGGAATATCCTGCTAAATTTGCGGTAGTAGGAGATTTTGATGGAGATGGATGCCAAGAGATAGCTGTCGCCCCTGATGCCTCTGGTTCTAAGGGTAATGATTTCTGGGTGATGAAATATAAAAGCTGATTATAACGCCTTTTGGGGAGCCAGGTAGTCAGGTAGGGTGGGCGAAATGCCGTCCAATGCGTTGGGAGTTGACGCAGGATTAACACGGCATTTTGCACACCATAAATGGGGTATGGCGGGGAAAAGGTGGGCAATGCTTCGCTTTTTGCCCACCCTTGTCTGCGCCATAACACACCTTTCTGCGTTTCTCACGAACAATTAAGCTAATCAAACATCTATCAGAAAACCAACATGAAAGTGTACCTAGATAATTGCATGTTCAATAGACCGTTTGATGACCAAAAACAAATTCGTATCCGATTGGAATCGGAAGCAAAATTATACCTACAAGAACCAATTAAAGTCGGCAATCTCAAGTTAGTTTGGTCATATATGATGGATTTTGAAAACGAACAAAATCCATTTGCCGAAAGAAGAGAGGCTATTAAACGGTGGAAAAAATGGGCTTTGGTTGATGTCAGTGAGACTGCTGCTCTTTTAGATCAAGCTAATCGCTTAATTACGTTGGGCTTAAATGGAAAAGATGCGCTTCATGTTGCCTCTGCGATAGAGGGTCAAGCTCAATATTTTTTAACCACAGATGATAAAATGATGAAAAAACTTTTAGGATTTAATAAAATCCAAGTGATTTCTCCCATAGAGTTTATTAAGGTATTTGACAATGATAACGGATACTGAAATTAAATTGAAAGGACTTGAGGCACTCATCTCTGCATTAGGTGAGGTTCAAGCGGAACGATTTATCAGTTTAATCATAAGAGAACCTTTTGATTATACCGTTTGGCAGAGAAAATTGTGGTCAGACAAGACAGTTGAAGAAATTAGTGGTCTAGCTATGTTATATCGCCAACAAACCAGATAGCTCGGTAGGGTAGGGGGAAATGCCGTCCAATGTGCTTGTTATTGGCACGGGACTCACACGGCATTTTGCCCAGCATAAATTGGCTATGACGAGGAAATGGTGGGTAAACAAAAAGACGTTTTGGGCAAAGCTGGCTCGCCGGGTGCAGGAAAATCCGATTTCACTAGGCGAATAGGTGAGTCAAGCCAAACAAGACGGACAGGAATTCCGGGAAAACTTCTGTTTCAAGCATGGTGAAACATGAAACTCGTCAGGCGGATAAGGTGTGTCTGGTTGCGCCGTCAAACGTCGTATGGAGAGATTTCTTGATAGCGAATGACTGCAACGCTATTCAACCGTCACTGACTTAGCCAAATTTCGAGGTTGATCAACGTCGGTACCTTTAATCAAAGCCACCTGATAAGCCAATAATTGTAAAGGAATAGCGTAAACAATGGGTGAAATAATTTCTTCTAGCGTTCCCAATTCAATAACTTTAATGTAATCAGACTGTTGCATTATGGCATGATGATTAGCAAAAATAAATAATTGCCCACCGCGCGCATGAACTTCTTGCAGGTTGGATTTTAATTTTTCTTGTAAAGCATCATTGGGTGCTACCGCAATCACCGGCATCGTGGCATCGACCAAAGCGAGCGGGCCATGTTTAAGTTCACCCGCCGGATAAGCTTCAGCATGAATGTAAGAAATTTCTTTGAGTTTGAGTGCCCCTTCCAAGGCGATGGGATAATGAATGCCTCTGCCTAAAAATAACGCATGTTGTTTATCCGCAAACTGCTCAGCCAGTTGGGTTATTTGGGCATCTAGTTTTAAGACGGTTTCAATTTGTCTAGGTAAGGATAATAATGCCGCGACAATCTTTTTTTCTACCTCTACTGACATACCACGATGTCGTCCCAGTAGAACCGTTAATATGAGTAAACAAACTAATTGTGTCGTAAACGCTTTAGTGGAAGCTACCCCAATTTCCGCACCCGCATGAGTCATTAACACGAGATCCGAAGCGCGCACTAAAGCACTTTCCGGCACATTGCAAATAGCTAAACTCGGTCCAAAACCTAACCGTTTTGCCTCGTGTAAAGCGGCTAAGGTATCCGCAGTTTCACCGGATTGTGATAAAGTAACGATTAAAGTTCTGGGATTAGCCAACGGCTGACGATAACGAAATTCACTGGCAATTTCCACAAAACAAGGTATTCGGACGAAAGTTTCGATCCAATAACGGGCGACCAAACCCGCATGATAACTCGTACCACAAGCGATAATTTGAACGGCGGTAATGGGCGCTAATAAATCATCTGCTTGGGGACCCAATATCGCCGATAAGATGCGTTCTTGGTAAATACGACCTTCTAACGTTTCTGCTATGGCGCGGGGCTGTTCAAAAATCTCTTTGTGCATGAAATGGCGATGTTCACCCCGTTCCATCGTGTCTATCGCTAAGCGGCTAATCTGTTCACCACGAGTTACCGAATTACCGCTGATATCCGTTATCTGAAAGTGATCCCGTTGTAACGTAGCGATATCGCCATCTTCTAAATAAATAATTCGTTGAGTCACCGGCACCAGGGCAGCGGCGTCGGAAGCAATGAAATGTTCACCAACCCCAATTCCAATCACTAATGGACTACCGAGCCGGGCGGCAATTAAACAATCCGGTGCCGACGAACTCATCACCGCTATGGCATAAGCGCCTTTGAGTAACGGTAAAGTGGCTCGAACGGCTGAATTTAAGTCGTTATTTTGTTGCAGAAAGAAGTGAATTTGATGGGCAATGACTTCGGTATCGGTGTCAGAAAGGAATTGATAACCCTGTTGCTCTAATTGGCGACGCAAAGCCAGATAATTTTCAATAATTCCATTGTGGACTACGGCAACCGTATTTCTGGAAATATGCGGATGGGCATTCTCATCACTGGGCTTGCCATGCGTTGCCCAACGGGTATGGGCTATCCCAATGGTAGAGGAAAAAGGGGCGTTTTTCAGTTTAGTTTCGAGTTGCTGAACTTTACCGGTAACACGCTGACTTTTGAGTTGGTGCGAAGCGTAATCAAGAACAGCGAGACCGGCTGAATCATAACCCCGATATTCAAGCCGCTTTAAGCCTTCCATCAAAATAGGTACGACATCACGCTTAGCAATGGCACCAATAATACCACACATGGAATTATTCCTTTTAGATCAAAATTTTGAGTAAAATTAGCCGGATTTTTAGGGTTCGATTTTACTGCCTAACAATTGTAGAAATTTCGCCAGCCATTGTGGATGTGCTGGCCAAGCGGGGGCTGTTACTAAGTTGTCATCAACGTGAGCCGCATCTAGAGGAATTTCTTGCCAATAACCACCGGCGGCTTTGACTTCTGGTGCTACCGCTGGATAAGGTGAACACGTTTTGCCGGTTAACACACCGGCAGCCGCTAACACTTGAGCGCCATGACAAATAGCGGCAATCGGCTTGTGTTGTTCAGCAAAATGGCGAACGATATTTAATACTTCCGGATTAAGACGAATATATTCGGGTGCCCGTCCCCCGGGAATAACTAAAGCGTCATAATTTTCTGCTTTAATTTCCGCAAAAGTGGCATTTAACATGAAAAGATGACCCGGTTTCTCGCTGTAAGTTTGGGCTCCCTCAAAATCGTGAATAGCGGTACGAATCGTATCACCCGCTTGTTTATCCGGACAAACTGCATCCACTTGATGTCCTACCATTAATAATGCTTGAAATGGGACCATCACTTCGTAGTCTTCAACATAATCTCCTACGAGCATTAATATTTTTTTGACACTCATGGTTCCTCCTTTTATTAATTAATAAGATTGATATTTATAATCAGTTTAATCTCAGGTAAAAGTGTTTATTTATTGTTGCAATATATTATCGTATTCAGTGTGATTTCAGAAGAAAAAAATAAATAAGAATGGGTAGAATGCAGGGAACCTTAATGGGATAAGGGGATTGGGGCAAATCAACCATTGAAAAATCCCCCCTAGCCTCCCTTTTTCAAAGGGGGGAATTAATATAAATACTCCAGTTACGCACTCGACTGCTTTTTTCTTATTCCCCCCTTTGAAAAAAGGGGGGGGCTAGGGGGGATTTTTCATTTGTCAAATACCTAATTAATTGACTTGGTTTGGACACTTATTACTCATTATTCAAAGCATTCCACTTCGCTTAATCTCCCAATAACGATTAACTATCTTCACCGGTAATTGTTCCGGGACGGTATCTAAATAAACAATTCCCTGGTGAGTTAAGGCGTCGTGCGTTTGACGGCGGGTATTTAAATAATCAAGCGTGGCGGCATGACGTAAAGCATCCTCAAAAGTGTAGATCGGTTGCTCTAAGACTTCATTGAGAATACGTTCTCGTAAACTCGCCAGCAAAACTAAATGTTGGTGACGCAGTAATTGTAAAGCCGGTAAGAGTTCATCATTATCTTCATCACGTAAATTAGAAATTAATACCACTAAGGCGCGTTTTTTATGGCGCTGCGTGAGTTGAATAGCCGCATTTAAGTAATCGCTCGCGTGGGTACTGGGTTGTAAATCATAGACGGTATTGAGAATCACATTGATCGTATTCATGCCTTTACGTGGCGCCAACCACCGTGGTTCACCACTGAAAGTCATGAGACCCAAAGCATCACCTTGCCGCAAAGCGACATAAGCTAACAACAGGATAGCATTCAGCATGTGATCAAAATGAGATAAGGTACTATCTTGAGTTAACATTCGGCGCCCACAATCAATTAACAAAATGATTTGTTGATCCCGTTCATCTTGATATTCTTTAGAAATAAGTTTTTTATAACGTGAAGTGGCATTCCAGTCAATTTGACGCAGGGCATCACCCGAACGGTATTCTCGCAGTTGATGAAATTCTAACCCTTCACCACGTCGTTGGAGTTGGCGGATACCGAGTTGTCCCAGTCGATTTTCAGCAGCAAACCAGGCAAATTTAGTGATTGTCGCAAAATTAGGGTAAACTCGAATGGGCGTTATTAATGGGATATAACGATAATGTTTCCAAAATCGCCAAGGTGATTCAATTAACAAATGAACCCCAGCAAATTGACAAGCACCCCGTTGTTGTGGACAAATACGGTATTGAGTTTCTATACCGGCTGAAGCGGGTAATTGCAATGGTTGAGGTTGCCCTTGTAAATTACTCGTGATAGGGTAATCATCGAAAACTTCTACCCGGGAGGATTGGGTAGAGGAATTATACAGTTGGAGAATAACTTCACTCCAAACCCCGACGGGTAATGAACCGGCAACTTGACGTTGCACTCGCACCGTTGGCATTCTCCAGACACGCCAAGCATCAAATAAAGCCAGTAAGAGTAAGATAACACTGATTCCTTGCCAAAAATGGATTAGCAATGGACGCCATCCAGCTACCAATGCCATAATTAACCACAAGGTTAAGCCTAAGAAAGCCGCTGAGGCCGGTTTCATTAAAATAATCCTATATGAATTGGAGATCTATTCAGTTTAGCCACAAAAATATTGTCTCTCGTTTTATTGTTTAATTTCAATCACTTTTATAAAATAGAGGAAATGAGTATTGTCATGAAAGTCTGTGGATTTGAAGTGGGTTTAATACACCCTTTTGTTCTTATCGCTGGACCTTGTGTCATTGAATCAGAACAACTCGCTTTAGAAACGGCTGGACAATTGCGAACGATTACCGAAGAATTAGGGATTCCTTTTATATATAAATCCTCATTTGATAAAGCCAATCGTTCCTCACATTTAAGTTTTCGGGGTATCGGAATAGAACAAGGGTTATACATTCTAGAAAAAGTTCGTCAACAAATCAAAGTACCAGTTTTAACGGACGTTCATGAGGATACCCCTTTGCCGGAAGTGGCCAGCGTAGTTGATGTTTTACAAACCCCGGCTTTTTTATGTCGGCAAACTAATTTTATTCAAAACGTGGCTCGTCAAGGATTGCCAGTTAATATTAAAAAAGGCCAATTTCTTTCGCCTGGGGATATGATTCAGGTGGTCAATAAAGCCAAAGCAGTGGGTAATCATGATATTATGGTCTGTGAGCGCGGTGTCTCTTTTGGGTATAATAATCTCATTGCGGATATGCGCGCCTTGGCAGCGATGCGGAATACCGGTTGCCCGGTGATTTTTGATGCCACTCATTCAGTGCAACTCCCCGGTGGGCAAGGCCACTCTTCCGGTGGGCAACGAGAATTTGTGCCGGTATTAGCACGCGCTGCGATAGCCGTTGGCATAGCGGGTTTATTTATAGAAACTCATCCGGATCCACACAAGGCATTAAGTGATGGTCCTAATGTGTGGCCCTTAAGTAAAATGTTTGCCTTATTAGCCACGTTAAAAGCGCTTGATGATAAAATTAAAATGTATGGTTTTATTGAACTTGAGGATAATGAAGTTGAGTAATTCACCTGACGCAACCACCCCTAACCCCTCCTTGGTAAGGAGGGGGAATAATACACACCCTGGGTTACTATTAAGGAGGGGCTGGGGGTGGTTAAATCAAAAGTGAGTTAATAAGTTAAGTTTACCCTCTCAACCAACGTGATCCAAGGGAATTATAACAGGAGTAACTCATGTCAAATATTGTTAATATTCATGCTCGGGAAATTTTAGATTCACGTGGTAATCCAACGGTTGAAGCTGAAGTGATTACCGCAGCGGGTGCCTTTGGTCGAGCCGCTGTGCCTTCCGGCGCATCGACCGGTTCTAGAGAAGCCATTGAATTACGTGATGGCGAAAAAAATCGCTATCTGGGTAAAGGAGTACTGAAAGCGGTTGAGCATATTAATAACGAGATCCGTGAAAATTTAGTAGGTTTAGAAGTCACGGTTCAAACTCAAATTGATAACAGAATGATTGCCTTAGATGGTACTCCCAACAAAGGGCGTTTAGGTGCTAATGCGATTTTAGCCGTTTCTATGGCGGTTGCTAAAGCGGCGGCGCAAGAACATAAACTCCCTCTGTATCGCTATTTGGGTGGCGCCGGTCAGTTGCAAATGCCGGTGCCGATGATGAATATTATCAATGGCGGTGCTCATGCCGATAATAATGTGGATTTGCAAGAGTTTATGATCTTACCGACTGGTGCCAATTCGGTAACTGAAGCAGTCCGTTATGGTGCCGAAGTTTTCCATGCTTTAAAAAGCGTACTTAAAAGTCAGGGCTTGAACACATCTGTTGGCGATGAAGGCGGTTTTGCGCCCAACTTATCTTCTAATGAAGCCGCTATCGAAGTTATTTTACAAGCGATTGATAAAGCGGGTTTTAAAGCCGGTCAAGATATTTGGTTAGGTTTAGATGCTGCGAGTTCGGAATTTTATCAAGATGGTTTATATAACCTCGCTTCCGAAGGTAAAAAATTGACTTCGGCTGAATTCACTGACTACTTAGCTAATTGGGTCAATAAATATCCGATTATTTCCATTGAAGATGGCATGGCGGAAGGTGATTGGGAAGGTTGGGCAATCTTGACGAAAAAATTAGGTAAACAAATCCAAATCGTCGGTGATGATATTTTTGTGACCAATACCACCATTTTGAAAGAAGGCATTGCCAAAGGTATCGCCAACTCCATTTTAATTAAGCTCAATCAAATTGGTACCGTAACCGAAACCTTAGCCACGATTGAAATGGCCAAACGCGCCGGTTATACCGCTGTCATTTCGCATCGTTCCGGCGAAACTGAAGATAGTACGATTGCCGATCTCGCTGTGGCGACTGCCGCTGGGCAAATTAAAACTGGTTCATTATCACGTTCTGATCGAATTGCCAAATATAATCAATTGATTCGGATTGAAGAAGAATTAGGTATCAACGTGGTTTATCCTGGAAAATCGGCGTTTTATAATTTATTTTAAGTAAAGCAACTTAAAAATTAAGGTTGGGCTAAGCAATTTAGTCCAACCTTAGTTTAGGCTATATCCATAAAAAGATAACTGATAGTAGATTACCCGTTGTGCTTTAAGGAATCGTCAACTACCCTGTCCTCAAGGGCGGAGCTTGAAAAAGCGAGGTTGACCAGACTAAGCCGCTAGTTAGAGTGGCTACGCCACCCCGAGGTCGTTAAGACTTACCAGCAGATGCTTCCTGAGTCTGCTGCTCTAAAAGGCTTTAATCATGCTGGGGCAAGGTAAAGCCCCGAAGGTTTTAGTCGTGGCTGGTCACAGCCAGAGCCGCGGGGTGGCCTTGTCGAAGGGAGATGGCGGGAAACCGCCGCGTCACTAGCCCCTTACGGGGACACCTTAACCGGTTGACCGCTGGGAAAGACCAGCACCTAATTTAATTTTACCGTGATAGCTTAACCAAGAGAGGAACGAGAATCGGGTCGGCTTGAGCCGACGCGCTATCCTTCCCCGCCCTGAAGGACTGGGTTTCTCGCGCAATTTGATGAAAAAAACACTCTACGAATTTCTAGGCGTTGAATCTAACGCCACTCCAGAGGAAATTAAAGCGGCAGCACAACAGTTAGCCAGAAAATTTCATCCGAGCAAATACCCGGGTAATCCAAGAGTCGTTGCCCGGTTTAACCAAATTAAACGGGTTTATAATACGTTGGCTAATCCACAAAAACGAGCCGATTATGATGCGACTTTGGAGAAAACCATACCCCAATCTAACACCGCACCACCCCCGATTTTTTCTCCAACCACCGCTGCCGATTTACCACCTAAAAATCAATCTGAACCACATTACTTTACTCAATCAGAAAAGATCATTTACCGTGCTTATATTCATTGGTTTGGTTATGTTAAAGCATTATTTCTCAGCGGAATAGCGGCTTATTTATTATGGTTTAGCGATCCCCTCTTAGAGAAATTCATAGGAACAATGCCATTTGGGCACAATCAGCGGTTATATCTGCAATGGACTTTGCTCGGTCTATTTTGGCTAGGTATATTTTTTTTATTACAGACCTTATTGATACAATTAACCACCACTTTAATGATCACTTCACAACAAATTATTGCCAGCATGGGCCTTATTTTTAAACAAACCATCAGTATGACACCCGAGCAATTTGAACATCTTGAAATCCAACAAAGTCGCTTAGGTAAAATTTTCGGCTTTGGTACCCTTAAATTGAGAGGAACCAAAGGCAGCAGGGGAGTAGGCGGTATAGCCATTAAAATTTATAATATAGCGGCACCACACCAGTTTGAAAAACAACTCGGGCGTTTTATTAAAACAAACGCTCAATAACCCCGATTGAATACCATTCGAATATTAAAAGGATTTTTATGCGTCCCAGTGGTCGAGCAGCTAATGAACTTCGTCAAATTAATCTTACTCGTCATTATACTCAACATGCAGAGGGTTCAGTATTGGCTGAATTTGGTAAAACTAAAGTAATTTGCACCGCCAGTGTTGAAGAACGTGTGCCTCGCTTTCTCAAAGACAAAAAAAGTGGTTGGTTAACCGCAGAATATGGGATGTTGCCTCGATCTACTCATGACCGGATGCAACGTGAAGCCAGTACCGGGCGGCAAGGCGGACGTACCTTAGAAATCCAACGTTTAATTGGACGCTCTTTGCGAGGGGTAATCGATTTAGCCGCTTTAGGTGAGCGAACGATTACTTTAGATTGCGATGTGATTCAAGCAGACGGTGGCACCAGAACCGCTGCCATCACCGGCAGTTACCTAGCTTTAGTCGATGCCATCCATTATTTACTGAGTAAGAACCTCATTACCACGAATCCTATTCATGGTGCAGTGGCGGCGGTTTCAGTCGGTATTTATCAAGGCATACCCATTTTAGACTTAGATTATCAAGAAGATTCCGAGGCAGAAACGGACATGAACATCGTCATGAATGAAGCGGGTGCTTATATTGAAATCCAAGGAACCGCAGAGGGACATGCTTTTCACCCCCATGAGTTACAGGCGATGCTGAATTTGGCAAAAGAAGGTATTCGTCAGCTATTGACCACACAAGATCAAGTATTAAATCATAACTAGAAGCTCAGTGGTTGTCGGGAATGTTTTTACCATTCCCACAGGGGGGTATTTTTGTCAAGGTAATCTCGTCTATTAATATTTCCGGTCATATTAAGTTAGGTTAGTGGCGAGTAAAAACTTTTTCCGTTGACAGAATAATCACGGGTGGATTTTCTTCTTCCTCTAATAACTGGTGTAGCTGTTCGTTCACTTCTTCAATCGATTGACCGGTTTGTTTAGCGAAACTCGCCACCGACCAAACCGGCGTACCATCTTCCAAGTAACCATCCGCCGGTGGTAAATAATACTGACTGTTAAATTCTTCGGAATCCAGATAAGCGGACAATTTCTCTTGAGCTAACTGAGCGATTTCTTCAAAACATTCTTGTAATAATAACCAAGCAACATGAATAATATGATTAAGATATTCATGATAATCGGCGGGTTGCTCATGCCATAACACTTTAAGGCAATAGGCTTGAATAGCATCCAGAGGCTGACTCGCTTTAATCTTACCGGTTAAGACCGCATATTGAATGGTTACACTCGCATCCACTACCAGAGCCAAAGTGGTTTGGTGCAATTCTCGGTGTTGAAACGATTGTGCCATCAAATTTTGCAAAAAGCGGCGCGATTGTACTTGGCAAACTTCTGCTGTCGCCGCTAACCAAAAAATATGAACCTTTTCTTTTAGTTCGGGTTTAAGTATTGTCATATATCAGTTATCGTAATTGATTAAGGATTTAATATTAATTGATCATAATTCCATATTACATGATAACGGATATCTGTTGCTTGATAACGGCTAAACGTTCATTAATAACTGATAACTGACAACGCATTAAGGTACAATCTACGTGCTGTTACTAACTATAACTTCATCTGGTATCAGAAACGAAATATAAGTGAATATTGACGAGTAGGGGCAGACCGATGTGTCTGCCCATAACAGCGGCACCAAGGGCAGACACATCGGTCTGCCCCTACAACTTTTCTCATTCCTCCTCACTCAACTTAGAAGAACAATGGGGGATAAAATGGATAGGGGTTCAATCGCTTGCATTACCTATTGGGACAGACAGGCCGATCTGCCCCTACAGTAAACGTTACCCGTTGACATGGGTTTGACCAAGCACTATTAGAGCAATTTTGTTGCTTGAGTAAGTTGTAATATTCCTACGACAATGAGGTAAATAGCAACAATGTAGCTCAACAGTTGAGGTTGTGCCAGAATAAGAATACCGGCGATGATGGCAACGATGGGTTCGATAGTGGGATGTAATTGCATAATTTATTTCTCCAGTTGAAAATGGAATACCATAGTTAAATGCTGAAATTTCAGTTAGCCATTTAAGTACTATTTAATCTCATTTGTCAAGTTAAATCACCACTGTCAAAGTGAAGCGTAGGGTCACTGCCATCAACTAACTTAAGCCATTACTCCTTTACTTCGCTTATTCAAGCTGAAGTAAAATAAACTAGGATTCCAGCCTATTAAATCCCCGTTTTCCCCTTTTTATCAAAGCATAGGTATCTATACACATCTTGGAAAAGAAGAATACAATTAAATAGTGTAGGGTGTGCTCTGCGCACCGGCCCATATTTTATAAGTATTTATAGTTGCAGTTATTTTTTCATGAATGGAATCAGTATGATTGAAACGCTTACTTTAACGACTGACATGGTACTCGTGCTGGGAGTACTTTTTCTGACTATCTTATTATTGGTGACGGAGATTGTTCGGGTTGATGTCGCTGCATTGTGCGTTATGGTTATGGTCGGGTTGCTTGGATTAGTTCCGCCGCAAGAATTGTTAGCCGGATTTAGCAGTAACGCCGTTATTGCTATCATTGCTATTATGATTATTGGAGCCGGCTTAGACAAAGCGGGGGTAATGGCGAAGTTAGCGCAGTTGATTCTCAAAATGAGTGGTCAAACTGAAAAACGCGTTTTACCAGCGGTATTAGGCACAGCCGCGCTCATTTCCAGTTTTGTGCAGAATGTGGGCACTGCCGCTTTATTGCTGCCGGCTATCAATCAAATTTCGGCACGAACTCATATTCCGTTATCACGTCTCCTGATGCCAATGGGTTTTTGCACTTTACTCGGTGGAACGTTGACTTTAGTTGGATGTAGTTCTCTGATTATACTAAACGATTTGATCATGAGCGCCAACAAAACACTACCACCTCATGTCGCTCCCATGCCACCTTTTGCTTTGTTTGATACCACTCCCATTGGCTTAATATTAGTCAGTACCGGTATCATTTATTTTCTCTTAGCGGGACGTTGGATATTGCCATCGCTTAAAACAGCGGCAACTCGTTCCATTACGCCAGTCGACTATTTTCGTCAACGTTATGGCGTAGACGGTGAAGTATTTGAACTGTTAGTCACCCCCCATTCACCTTTATCTGGAAAATCGATATTAGAGTATGAACAACAAGTTCACCATCCTGCGGTGATTGTTGCCCTGCTAAAAGGTAGAAATTTAAGGATTTCTCCAGCGCGTGATGTTGTGCTTGAACCGGGCGACGGCTTTGCCATGATAGGGAATGAATCGGCTATTACCGAATTTGCTCACCGCTTTCATTTGCTCATTAGACCACAAATTGGCATTTTTACGGAAATGTTAGTACCCACCCAAGCCGGCGTTTCCGAAGTAGTTATTCCCGAAGATTCGCAATTAATTGGCTATAGTTTATTAGAATTACGAATGCGTAAAACCTATGGACTCAGTGTGCTAGAAGTATTTCGTCACCATGAAGTGATACAGCAAGGGTTACGTGACTTGGTATTACAAAGTGGAGATACCTTACTCGTTCATTCGACCTGGGAAGATTTAGCGGCATTAAAAGATAATAAAAATTTTGTCACGATTACCTTACATACTCAGGATAAAGAACAACGTCCTCATAAGATGGGGTGGGCTATTGGCTTTTTTGCGCTCTCGATTGGACTCGTTTTGTTTACTGACTTACGATTAGCGATTGCTTTGCTTATTGGGGCCTTAGGTATGGTCATTACCGGGGTAATTACTATTGATGAAGGTTACCAACGGGTTAGTTGGCAAACGGTATTTTTACTGGCTGGTTTAATTCCCGTCGGTCATGCCGTTGAAGCCACCGGTACAGCCGCTTGGTTAGCACAACAAACTTTAAATTTATTAGGTGAAATGCCGGCTTGGGTATTACAAACCGTATTGGCTATTCTCGCAACCGTATTTACCCAACTGATGTCTAATGTAGGTACAACCGTTTTATTAGTCCCCTTAGCCGTGAATATCGCTGTTCAAAGCCATGCTGATCCCGCGATGTTTGCTTTAACCGTGGCACTCGCTACCTCCAATTCTTTTATGTTACCTACCCATCAAGTCAATGCGTTATTAATGGGACCTGGAGGTTATCGGGTAGCCGATTATCTCCGCGCCGGTAGCATTATGACCCTATTATTCTTGGTCATCCTCATTACGATGATGAACATCGTTTTTTAATAATTAGAAACTAAGCTTACCGATCGTCCGCATGAACCGAAGTGGAATACCAGGATAACTCACCCTTAGCCATTAGAAATCGTTGTCCTGGATTGCACTGCATTCCATCCAGGCTACACTGGCTGGTATTTTAAATCCGCTCAAATTCCCTCTAACTTTAGTTTATTAAAAGGGGGAACGGAAAAAAATCGTTTGATACGTAACATGAGTTAAAATTAAACTTGGCATAAACAACCAACCATGTTTTAATCCTTTTTTAAAGAAAGAGAGCATCCTAGAATGGAAATGGATATCAAAACCGCTTTGAAAACAATTATAGAAAACCGTGATTTAACGATGGCCGAAATGTCTTCGGTGATGCGGTTGATTATGACTGGTGCAGCAACTCCAGCGCAAATTGGTGGTTTCTTAGTGGCGCTACGGATGAAAGGAGAAACCGTGGAGGAAATTGTAGCGGCTGCTCAAGTCATGCGTGAATTAGCGACCCCGGTCCGAGTGAATGCCCCTCACTTAGTCGATATTGTGGGTACCGGGGGTGATGGGATGAATACGTTTAACATTTCTACTATTAGTGCCATCGTGGTAGCCGCCGCCGGTGGTCAGGTTGCTAAACATGGCAATCGTTCGGTATCAAGTCAATCCGGAAGTGCTGATGTGTTGGAAGCACTTGGCGTTAAAATTGATTTGACTCCAGAACAAGTTGCTCAATGTGTTCATACCATTGGGATTGGCTTTATGTTTGCACCACAGCATCATGATGCGATGAAATATGCTATCGGACCACGCCGCGAAATGGGAGTACGTACTATATTTAATTTACTGGGGCCTTTGACCAATCCGGCCAATGTACCTAATCAATTAATGGGTGTTTTTGATCCCCAATGGGTTAGACCACTGGCTCAAGTATTAAAACAGTTAGGTAATCAGCATGTATTAGTCGTCCATTCTGAAGATGGTTTAGACGAGATCAGTATTGCGGCTCCAACTTTAGTGGCGGAATTATCTAATGGAGTTATTATTACCTATACCATTACTCCAGAAAAATTCGGTTTCCAACGTGCTCAGTTAAGTCAGATCCAAGTTCATTCTGTCAAAGAAAGTGTTAGCATTATACATCAGGTACTCGATAATCAACCTGGTCCAGCACGAGATATTGTTTCAATGAATGCGGGTGCTGCTATCTATGCCGCCGGTTTGACTGAAACCTTAGCCGGTGGCATCGCTCAAGCGCAAACGGTATTAAGTCAGGGTGCGGCACGCAATAAGCTAACTGAGTGGATAAATTTAACGCAATCTTTTTGAAGTATTGATTAGCAACTGGATAAAACACCTCAATTGAACGAAAATGAATTATTCAATCCGACCAAGTAAACCAGCGGGGTGTTATTAACAATTTGGGTAGTGCTCAATTGATAGTTAGGTTAGTCATATCGCAACCCGGGGTTGCAACTCACTGTTACACTAGAAATCACTTTAGCATTGCCCAAATTTTGCAAAAGATTTAAAGATTTCAGGTTATTTCGGGTTACTGTCAAAAAAATTATCAGTGAATAAATGAACCCCATCAAGAAGAATGGTCACTGCTTTATAGAACAGTTTATTAAAGTATGGTTACTTTTAATTAGGAAATATTTCAATTAACTTATTAAGTATTAAGCTTATTTCTTAGATGAACAATGACATCAGACTCAGGTTATTTAAAGGGATTATCATTTTTAGGTTATGATTATAAATAAATTGATGAGTTAGTTTGGAGTATTTATTAAGTAAATTGTGTCAATTATTCACTTGTCGTCCCCAACGAAAGTAAGAAGCGATGAGCGGCACACCTCCTATGTTTAAAAATCTTTTCAAACGTAAATCAGTTATGAATAAAACACCCGATATTTTAAAACAAATTCTCCAACGTAAGGCAGAAGAAATCGAAGCTAATGCGCGCCAAATTTCACTTCGTCATCTCAGTCATCTCGTCGCTAATCGTCCGCCACCCCGAAGCTTTATCGAAGCGATTAATGCGAGATTACAATTGCAACAACCGGCTGTCATTGCGGAAATTAAAAAAGCCTCGCCGAGTAAAGGCGTATTGCGGGAGAATTTTGATCCGGTTGCTATCGCTAAAAGTTATGAAGAACATGGTGCTGCTTGTTTATCCGTATTAACTGACAAAGATTTTTTTCAAGGTGCTAATGAGTATTTGCAACAAATTCATGAAGCGTGTTTGCTCCCTATTTTACGCAAAGATTTTATTATAGACGCTTATCAAGTTTATGAAGCACGTGCCTTAGGAGCCGATTGCATTTTATTGATTGTGGCCGCATTAGGTGATGCCCAGTTACAAGATTTAACGGGATTATCTCTTCACCTCGGGATGGAAGTCTTAATTGAAGTCCATAACCAAGAAGAATTAGCGAGAGCATTAGCACTGAATTTGCGCTTGATCGGGATAAACAATCGTGATTTGCATACTTTTAACACCAGCTTACAAACCACTTTAGATTTGTTAAAACAAATTCCTAAGAAGCATATTGTTGTCAGTGAAAGTGGTATTCATACCGCTGAAGATGTGAATCGGTTGCGTCAGGCTGGGGTTCACACTTTTTTAATTGGTGAAGCTTTGATGAAATCAGCGGACCCGGGCATAGCGTTGGCCAATTTATTCGGCTGAGTGAGCTAATATTTTTTCATTTGACTATTCCACCAAAGGATTGTCTAGAAAAGGTCACTTAATCATGTCACAACCTGTTATTGTTGTCATTAAACGCCATGCGTTACGAACTGTGCTGAGCTTAACTATTTTATTATTCTTTGTGTTACATGCCTTTAAAGTCATTGAATGGGATTTCATTTATGCTTTAGAACATAAGGTCTATGACACCCGATTAGAATTAACCTTGCCCAATACAACTGATCCTCGTATTGTTATTGTTGACATTGATGAACCCAGCTTGAGGGAAATTGGTCGTTGGCCATGGAATCGGGCGGTCATGGCCAAATTAGTCGATCAATTATTTAATACTTATCAAATTGACGTTCTGGGTATGGATGCGATGTTTGCTGAGCACGATAACAGTTCCGGATTAAAAAAATTGGAGGAATTAGCGCAAGGACCTTTAAAAGAAGCCACCTCATTTTTAGATATCTTAACGGGTTTGCGTAATACCCTTGATTACGATAAAGTTTTTTCTAAGAGCTTGCAAAGTCGCCGGATTGTATTAAGTTATGCCTTTACTACTGCTCAAGAAGCCATGACGAATATTGAAACCGGACAACTTCCCCCACCGGCTTTTACTCGTCAAGAAGTTCAAACCCATGGGTTAAAGTATATCGAAGGTCGTGGTTTTGCAGCTAATTTACCGGAATTTCAAGCGAGTGCCTTAACCGCTGGGCATTTTAATATGGAACCGGATTCCGATGGCATTGTTCGGCGAGTCCCGATGCTGTACGGTTACAAAGGACAACTTTATGAATCACTTTCATTAGCAGTCACCCGAATCGCGTTAGGTGTATCCCATCTCGAACTGGATTTCAGTATAGAAGGTAAACAACGTTACTTAAAAAATTTAATCATCGGTAATCGTAAAATTCCGGTAGATGAATACTTGCAAACTTTGGTACCGTATCGCGGCACATCGCCTCGGTTTCCTTATGTCTCTGCTGCCAATGTATTGAAGGGACAAATTAACAATCCCGCCTTGCTCCAAAACAAGATCGTTTTACTGGGAACCACTGCGCAGGGTCTATCTGATCTCCGCGTAACCCCAATGGGAAATATTTATCCTGGGGTAGAAATTCATGCCAATCTTATTGCGGGGATATTAGATAACAGTATTATGTCCGCTTTACTTCACCAGAATATCCTCGAATTTTGGCTCTTTCTTTTGATTGGTTTAGTCATGATTACTTTACTCCCGCTGTTTAGTCCGCTCATGGCTACTTTAGGTACCTTAGGATTATCAGGTTTATTAGTTTGGGTAAACTTAGTTATTTGGGCCGATCATCATTTGGTTTTACCATTAGCCATGACACTGTTGCTGATCTTATCCTTATTTATTTTTAACATGTCTTATGGCTATTTTGTTGAATCCAGTAATAAGCGTCATTTAACCAATTTATTTGGACAATACATCCCGCCAGAATTAGTCGATGAGATGAGTAAAAATCTGGGTAATACTTTCTCGATGGAAGGTGAAAGTCGCAAAATGACCGTCTTGTTTTCTGATGTCAGAGGATTTACTACGATTTCCGAAGGTCTGGATCCGAAAGAATTGTCTGAATTAATGAATGAATACTTAACACCCATGACGCGAATTATTCATGAACATCGGGGTACTATCGATAAATATATGGGGGATGCGATTATGGCGTTTTGGGGCGCACCGCTACACGATGCCCAACATGCCCGTCATGCTTTGGATGCCGCTATGGAAATGATTCAACATCTCACCGAAATGCAGCCACTATTCAAAGCTAAAGGTTGGCCGGAAATCCAAATCGGCACTGGCTTAAATACCGGTGTCATGAGTGTTGGCAATATGGGTTCACAATTCCGGATAGCCTATACGGTGTTGGGTGACTCAGTCAATCTCGGTTCACGCTTAGAAGGGTTAACTAAACAATATGGGGTACAAATTATCGTGAGCGAAGCAACTCAAGCGACTGTGCCGGAATATCTTTACCGTGAACTGGACCGTGTTAGAGTCAAAGGGAAAGATCAGCCAGTGGCTATTTTTGAACCCATTGGCTTACGTAATAAAGTGGATGTCCAAACGGTGGTAGAAATTGGTTGTTATGAACAAGCCTTAGCCAGTTACCGACAACAAAAATGGGCTGAGGCTAAAACCCAATTTACCGAATTACACCAGCAATCTCCCGAGCAAGTGTTATACCGACTCTATGCGGAGCGGGTAGAATATTTTATGGAAAATCCACCCGCTAAAAATTGGGACGGGGTCTATACTTTTACCACTAAATAAATGCGAGCTAAGTTAGTGTTAAAACTCTTCCCATTCAGTATCATAGTGACGAGTATGCGGTGTGGTAGTCGATGGGGTCGGTTGAGTTGGTGATGGTGATCGCGACCGATTAATTGTTTTAGGCTTATCTTTATTGAGTTGAGGTACCGGTTGCTGATCTAGTTTAAAAAAGGCGATTTGTCGTTTCAAGTTCTGTGCTTGTCTACTCAGCGATTCACTAGCTGCTGCGGTTTCTTCTACCATCGAAGCATTTTGTTGGGTCACTTCATCCATTTGTGAAACGGCTTTATTGACTTGATTAATCCCAGCAGATTGTTCTTGGCCGGCAGCAGCAATTTCGGCAATGATATCATTGACTTTTTTCACGGCGGTAACGATTTCTTCTAGCGAATTACCCGATTGATTAGCTAATTGCACCCCTTCTTCAACTTTGACCACACTATCTTGAATTAATTCTTTAATTTCTTTGGCAGCAACGGCACTGCGTTGTGCTAAAGCACGTACTTCAGTAGCTACCACCGCAAAGCCACGACCTTGTTCACCGGCGCGAGCGGCTTCCACTGCGGCATTGAGTGCGAGTAAATTAGTTTGAAAAGCAATTTCGTCAATAACCGTGATAATGTCTTTAATTTTCTTACTACTTTTATTAATGGCTGTTATCGCTGCGATAGCGGAATTGACTATTTCACAACCGGTTTTAGCACGATCAGTGGCACTATGCGCTAATTGTGCTGCTTGGTTAGTATTATCGGTATTTTGTTGTACGGTACTGGTCATTTGTTCCATACTCGCGGCAGTTTGTTGTAAAGAAGCGGCTTGTTGCTCGGTACGTTGACTTAAATTGAGATTCCCTTGGGAAAGTTCGTCTGCTGCGACATTGACCTCATTAGCCATTTGTTGAATCGCGGTCATAATTTCAGTCAGACGTGCTACGGTGGCATTCGCATCATTTTTGAGTTGTTCAAACACGCCCATATAATTACCGGTTATCATTTGAGTGAGATCACCTTGAGAGAGTGCCGCAAATACGCGCATGGTTTCCGTAATCATTTCTTGATTGATTTGAATAATTTGATTAATGCTGGCACTTAAAGTCTGGAAAAAGCCACCTTTACCTTCAAGACTAATCCGTTTGTCAAAATCCCCTTGGGAAATCGCTAAAATAATTTCCTTGATTTCTTGTTCTAGGTGTTCTCTTAATTGGGTTTGCATAGCCGCAAAGGCTTGGAGTAATTGACCAATTTCATCTCGATTTTTGATCTGAATATCGTTGTTTAAATTACCGGCCGCAATGGCTTTGGAAATATCAATCAGGTGAGCTAAAGGATGTTTAATCGTGTTGGTGATCCACCAAGCGATAACGATAATCGCAATAATACCCAATATGGCAATAATTCCCAGCGTTCGTTCCAATTGTTTAATAGCCGCAAAAGCTTCGGCTTCATCAATTTCAACCAATAATCCCCAAATCAAGTTACCCACCTTCACTGGCGTATAAGCAGATAATACGGATATATCGCGATAATCTTGAATAATATCAGTGCCAGTTTCACCGGCTAAAGCCGCACGGCTACTTTCGGTATCAACGGAACCTTTAGCGGGATTAGCAAAAGAAGCAATAATGGAACGATGAACTTGATCATGGTAAGAATTAGAACGCATCAGCTTATCGCCACCAACCAGGTAGGTTTCACCACTTTCACCCATCCCGGTTCGCTCGTGCATGATTCGGTTCATGCCTTTATCACCTAATTGTAAAGCGACAATGACCTCCACTTGCTCACCATTAATTAACGGTTCAGCAATAAATGCCGCTGGCTCACCATTACTCGGTGCATAAGGCGCATAATCACTCATGGCAAAAGCTTTACTCGTTAATACCGTTTGAACTAATTGTCCTAATCCCGATTTGGCATACTCACCCGTAAGAATGTTGCTATGGTAATCCTTTTCATGTTTAACGGTATAAAAGATGTACCCTTGAGGATGAATTAAGAATAAGTCGTAATAATCGTAATACTTGATGTAATTCGCTAGAAAATCTCCTTTTTCGCCATTTTGGATTGGGCTGATCGATTCTGCTAAACCGACCGTGACAATAATCCCCCAATTCAATCCAGGAAGAGCCAAAGGTGCGTAGCCGGTTATTTTTACCTGGTTGTTATCATCAATTTGAATTTGAGTGCCCGATTGTCCAGCCAAGGCTTGGTCAATCTCTTTGCCTTTAGTTTCATAGCCAACGCCATAGATTTTTTGCTCTGATAATATTTTATCATTACGATAGCTAACCAGACCATTTTGAGCACCAACCAAATAAACTTCCTCCCGTTGTTTTAGGTTATTGTGCTTGCTTACCATGGCATTGATGGAGTCAGGAACGATACCCAGCACTATCACGCCCAACAAGTCCGTGTCTAAAACAATCGGTGCTGCCAAGAAGAGAACGGGAGGCTTTTTTTCTGAACTAATATCAGCAGAAAAATCTTGAATGCTAACGTCTTTCAAACCTTTTTGAAAAGCTTGAGTTAAGGAACTGTCTTTCAATTTACCCTGTAATACATTGTTACCGACACCTAACTGTTCAGAAACGGAATAGACGATATCACCATCCTTGGCGATAAGAAACAGATTGTAATAACCTTGTTTTTCCTTAAATTTATTCAGTTCAACTGCGAACTTCTTCTCCAAAGTTGGCCAAGCTGCTTTTTTTTCCTCCTCTGCCAGATGTAAAGTTTTATCAAATTGCTGTAACGCTTCTGCTATCGTAGAACTTTGTGAAGCCATCGTCACATCATACAACCGTTCTTGGAAATATTGTTCTAGCTGAGATTTCTTATTGTTTTTAATCGTTTCAACTTGTTGAAAGGAATTTTGTTGGAAAAAATTGATAATATTTAACAAAACGTGCATGTCACTTTCGCGTTCAGCGAAAAAATCTTCCACTCGCGCTTTCTTATCCTCGCGAATGCTTTCTAATTGATTAAACGCAGCCGTTGACAGGGCATGACGGCTTTCTAGCAAAAAAAATGAACTCGCTATAAAAAATATGAGCGCTATACTGAAAAAAGCCAGCGCTAACTTAGTAACGAGTTTCATATTTCTCAACATAAATTATTTCCTCTAGGTAAAAAAATATTTTTTTAGAGTGATTATGAAATATTTTCATCACTGACATAAAATCATCACTCTTATAAGCAACTTGAGCAAGAATTACACCAGTAGGGACAACCCTTGCGGTTGCCATCACTAATAAAAGCGTTATCCGTTAGGATTAAATCCTTAACCAATGACGATAATTCATCAAGTCATCGTTAGGGGTTGCATCTACTGAAAATTAGGCATTCTTTTTGATATAAGACGGGCTATCGATCAACGAATATTGCCAATAGTGGAGAAGCTAACCCGATGTTAATCCCTAAAACAACCCGAAATACCATTGTTATTAATGGAATCACCTATATTAAAGCATCAGAACCTATTTTAAGACAAGAAGAATTAATATCAGAACTTTCTCCTTCATTGTTTAAGGTGATTATGCTTGGCTCTATCGTCCCTTTATTTTTCCTTTTTATCTTTGCTCATCTCATGCAATAAAACCAATGCAAGCATTATGGTTAGAAAATAATCAGTTAAGTTATCGCTATGACATTCCTCTGCCAACCCCATCAGTAGAGGAAGCACTCATAAAAGTTCGTTTGGCTGGTATTTGTGCTACCGATTTAGAATTAGTAACCGGGTATTATCCTTATACGGGCATTTTAGGACATGAATTTGTGGGTGAAATTGTGCAAGCACCCACGGCGCCAGAACGAATTGGACAACGAGTGGTGGGTGAAATTAATGTCACTTGTGGTCAATGTGATCGGTGTTTGAGCGGCTATCCCAAACATTGCCAACAACGTCGGGTTTTGGGTATTCGCAATCAACCAGGTGCTTTTGCTGAATACCTTTGTCTACCCTTAAAAAATCTTTTACCGGTGCCGGTTTCACTACCCGATGAAATCGCCGTTTTTACAGAACCGGTAGCCGCTGCCTTAGCCATTCAAGCACAAGTTCATATCAGTCCTTCCCACCAAGTGTCAGTGATTGGTGCTGGACGGTTAGGACAACTAATTGCTCAAACTTTAAGACTCACCGGTTGTCATCTCCAAGTGGTTGCTCGTCATGAACAACAGCAACAATTATTAACCGCACAACAAATTACCTGGTTAGAAGAACCCACTATTCCACAACAGACTGTTGATATTGTCATTGAAGCGACGGGTTCAGCCAGCGGTTTTAGCTTAGCACGTCAAATCATTCGCCCAGGCGGAACCATTGTCTTAAAAAGTACCTATCGAGGCGATATGTCAATTAACTTCTCCTCTCTGGTGGTGGATGAAATTCGATTAGTCGGTTCACGGTGTGGTCCGTTGGCACCCGCATTACGATTATTAGAACAACAACTCATTACGCCGCTGCCGCTGATTGATAGCTATTTCTCTCTCCAGGAAGGATTACGTGCTTTTGAACGTGCCAATCAAGCAGGGGTTTTTAAGGTATTATTAACACCTAGTTCGGACAATTTCATGCAGCGATAGCGCCGGAGTTGCCTAAATTATCAAAGAAATGGCGGTTTTTGCCCGAGGAAAAATTCACGGTGACGCGGTGTTAGGTGAAATGCAAGTGATCGAGAGGTTTAGCATTTAAAGACCTAGTACCATGCGCTGCAAATAAATCCGATTATTCACGCCGGTAAATTTGACCGGTCTTCAAGACCGGTCCGGTTTGAAATAATCCGATTCATTTCGGGAGTGCGATACTAGTCAGTAGTCCCCCCTCACCTTGGGATTGGAAAGCCAATCGATTGCTTAACCTGATTAGCCAGTAAAGTAGAGTAACCGGGGGCTTGCTAATGAAAAAGTACCTCAACTGTTACATACAATTTGATTATTTATTTTTAAAGAAGGTATAATTTAAATCTACATCCTAATCCTAATATTCTTTCCCTTCGTTTAACCTAATAACAGGATTTGTTGCGTGCGCACGAGATAGCAATAAAAAAAGGTTAAGGAAAATTGTTAGAATTCACAATAAAGATAATATTAATAAATGCTGTGGGCTATTTTCAGCACATGGTTATATTTTTTATAATCAATGGGTTGATAATAAAAGTTGCACATCAAATTAATAAATAAGTGATTTCTTGTCTCGTTACGAAGTAATTTATCTCTAATCATTTAATTTGGGTTGAATCTGAGAATCGCAATGAAATACTTAACGACGTGTTTATTATTACTATTAACGACTACTGTGTACAGCGAAGTATTAGTTCCGGTTGTTAAAATACAAACCAATATGGGCATTATTATCATGGAACTCTATCCGGATAAGGCACCAAAAACCGTAGAAAATTTCCTTCGTTATGCTAAAGAAGGTTTCTATGAAGGAACTCTATTCCACCGTGTTATTAAAAACTTCATCATTCAAGCGGGGGGGTATACAACAGACTATACTAAGAAACCAACACATGATCCCGTTGCTAATGAGAGCAAGAATGGGTTAAAAAATTTGCGTGGCTCTGTTGCTATGGCACGGAATTTTGATGATCCAGATTCAGCCACTTCGCAATTTTTTATTAATATTAATAATAATTATTCTCTTGATTATCAGGAATTAAGAGAAGAATTAGGTTACACTGTTTTTGGTCAAATGATTGGTGGCATGGATGTGGTGGATAAAATTCAAGCCACTGAAACCGGTTCTTTTGGCCCGCTAAGAAAAAATGTACCTAAAACTTCGATTTTAATCGCTAAAATGACTATAGAGCAAGCACCTCCAAAAGGAATACCTGCGCCAACTAATAAAAATAATCTACCACTACCGGCGGATAAAGCCAGCGAGGGCAAAAAAGATTTAAAAGAAAAATCTTTAAAACCCTCAGCAACGAATAAAAAAGACCAAGCCAGCGATGATAAAAAAGAGTCTATAGCAAAGCCAGTTAATCATGATAAACCTAAACTTGCCCCAAAGGCAGAAAAGATCGAGATTCATAATGATAAAGTCAAATCAGCAGTGAAACTGAAAGAAAATGGGGCAACATCACCTGAAAATAAGACCTCTAAACCTGAAAATAAATTCTCTAAAAATTTACCGGCCAATAAGTCGGCTCAACCACCGGACGCACCATCGAATCCAGATAAACCAGATTCTCTTTCTTATTAAGATTTGTTCAGGGAAGAAAAGATTGAACGTGAAATCGATTTCGATTTTAATATTCCCTTAGCATAATTAGTGAAATTAAGAGAATGTATTTCTGAATGACGTTATGCCTGAAACACTGTTTATTGCTGATTTGCACCTTGACTCCAGATGGCCAGCTAAAACTGATCTGTGTCTAAAATTCTTAGCCGACCGTGCTCGACCAGCAGAAAAACTCTATATTTTAGGTGATTTATTTGAAGTTTGGTTAGGAGATGATGATGATGAGCCGAGTTATCAATCGATATTAATTGCATTACATCAGTTAACAGTGGCGGGTGTCGTGGTCTCAATTATGCCTGGCAATCGGGATTTTTTATTAGGGAAAGATTTTGTTAAATGCACCGGTTGTCAGCTCATTCCGGATCCGAGTGTGATCGATTTATATGGTGTGCCAACTTTGCTAATGCACGGAGATGTGCTGTGTACGCGGGATGTTGATTACCAGCAGTTTCGGCAACAAGTACGTCATCCGATTTGGCAACAGCAATTTTTAGCTCAACCTCTAGAACAACGACGGTTATTGGCAAAACAAGTACGTAATTACAGTCAAACGAAAACGCAAACAACTGCTGAAGCCATAATGGATGTCACTACCGAGGCTGTTATTGCGGCTCTAGCAACTCAAGGTGTTTATCAACTCATTCATGGGCATACTCATCGTGCCGGTCAGTATCCCTTGGAAGTTAAAGGGCTGCCCGCTTGTCGTTGGGTTGTGGGAGAGTGGCATCAACAAGGGGCAATGCTCTTAAGTTGTACCCCCAGCGGTTGCCAATTAGTCGACTTTACCAATCGTTAATTGAATTAACTCTTGTGCCAATTTTCTAATTAAGTTATCGAAATAGTACTTTGCTTAGGCATGTCTTCATCCAATAATAGAGAAAGCTTTTCACGTAAACAATCCAACTGATCAGCTGAATATAAAGCATGATGTTTATAGTCAGTAATGAAAAAGATATCTTCAACTCGACTACCAAAAGTGGCAATTTTAGCTTTTTTAATGAATACACCACAACTCATAAAAGCTTGGGCAACTCGTGATAAAACACCGGGACGATCCGTGGTAATTAGTTCCAATACCGTATGATCATTCATCTGATCCTGAGTAAAAGTGATCCGAGTGGGTACCGGAAAATGTTTCAATTGTCTGGGTAAATGGCGTTGAATTGGAGAAAAAGCCGAATTAGCTTCACAAGTTAATTCCGCTTTGAGACTTTGTAAGAGCATTGGAGAATCGCCTTGCAAATCGAGGTGAGTCCCTTCGTCCGCTAACACGGTATAACCACTCATAATGTACCCAAGCTGGGTAGGGACAATATAAGCATCAACAATCGTTAAACCTTGTTGTTCTAAAAAATGGGTGGTTTTAGCAAAGAGATCGTTTCGATCTTGAGGATAAAGCGTAATAAAAGCCATACTACCAGGTACATTTTGGCGTTCTAAAATGAGAGGAACCGTTGAGGGTAAATGGTTTAAAATCGTTTGAGTTTCTCGAACAATTTCTTCGGGTGAAGAAGTGAGAAAATAATCATCACCTAAATCTTCCCATAAAGATAAAAACGGGTGTTCTTGCTCGAGATCATTGAGTAATCGTAATGCCTTGATTTTAATATCCTGGATATGAATCTGCTTATCTAAAGTCAGGGTATTTCCTGGTAACAAAGCGGCACGGGTTTTATGATATAAATCGGCCAGTAACTTGTCTTTCCAACTATTCCATAAATTAGGATTAGTGGCCCGAATATCCGCTACGGTTAATAGATATAAATAATCTAGGCGTATCGGTTCCTCAATTTGTTGCGCAAAGCTTTTAATGATTTTGGGATCAGAAGTATCCTGACGCTGTGCCGTGATAGACATCAATAAATGATAACGAACCAACCAAGCAACTAAGCGTGCATCATTATCGCTTAAGCCATGGGCTTGAGCAAAATTTAAGGTTTCTTTTTCACCTAATTCGGAATGATCACCCCCCCGACCTTTACCAATGTCATGAAATAATCCAGCGAGATAAAGTAATTCTGGTTTGGGAAGCGATTGAATAATTTTGGAACATAAAGGAAATTCATGAGCATATTGGGAGATACTGAACCGTCTTAGGTTACGTACCACAAAAATACTATGTTGATCCACGGTATAAACATGGTATAAATCATATTGCATTTGCCCTACAATTCGACCAAAGGCCGGAATATAAGCCGATAGAATCCCATAACTATTCATGCGGCGGAGCGCATGAGTAAGTCCCTGTGGTTGATGAATAATTTCATAGAACAGACTACGTACCCGCAAATCTCGGTGAAAGGCTTTATCAATCAAATGGATATAGTGCAAAATTAACCGAATGGTCGTGGCGCGTATCCCCTTAATTTCGGGATACTGTTGCATGAATAAAAAAATTTCTAACAAGGCAAAGGGATATTTTGCAAACACCTTATCGTGGGTCACTTCGATAAAATCGTTACGAACTTGAAAGCGTTTATTTAAGAAATAAAGGGTGGTGGGACTATCTGCATATAAAATCGCTTCTTGAAATAATTGTAATAACATTTCATTAAGACTGCTTATCTCTTTAGCAGTACGATAATATTGCTTCATTAATTTCTCGACCCCTAAGCCAGCTTCATCATCGGTATAACCTAAAGCAGTAGCGAGAGTCCGTTGATAATCAAACAATAAGCGGTCTTCACGTCGATTCGCAATCAGATGGAGAAAGCAGCGAATTTGCCATAGAAAAGCTTGTGCTTTGAGCAGCGAGTGATATTCTTTTTCAGTGATAAAACCCTGCTCGACTAAATCATGTAAAGTGCTGGCATTAAAGTGACGCTTAGCTACCCAAGCAATGGTTTGAATATCACGTAAGCCACCAGGACCTTCTTTAATATTGGGCTCTAAATTGTAAGCCGTATCATGATATTTTAGATGACGTTGTTTCTGTTCTGCTAATTTGGCGGCAAAAAAATCTTTACTTCTCCAAATGTTATCCGAAGATAACCGGAACTGCATTTCTGTGAATAAGTCTGCTGAGCCGGTAATTAAACGCGCTTCCATCAAATTAGTTGCCACACTGATATCATTAGCCACTTGTTGCTCACATTCAGCTAAGGTGCGAACACTTTGCCCCACTTCCAAACGAATATCCCATAAAAAGGTTATAAAGCGTTCAATGCAGTTTTGAGTGGCCAAATTGGGTGGTTGACTTAATAAAAACAGGAGATCAATATCAGAACCGGGGTGAAGTTCCCCACGTCCATAACCGCCGACTGCCACAATGGCGACTTGTTTGGTATCCGGACAAGTGCACAATTGCTGCTGGATTTGCAAGATCATTTGATCCACTAGCCAAGTACGTTGATTAACATATTCAGTCGCATTATGAGTTGCTTGAAACCGGGTTTTCAAAATACGCTGTCCTTGTTGCAACGCATTGCGAAAAATGTTTAGCTTAGAACCATTCGCGGTTAACTCATTTTCAAATTGTTGGGAATTAAAAAGTTGTTGATCAATGTAGTTAGCGACGTACATGATTTCATCCATTAAATAATGAAGAATGGTTGGCTAGTCTATTTTTGTCCGAGGGCGATATGTTATCATGTTTAAAGTCACACTAATAAATTAATTGTATTTATATTTTGCTAGTTTGGTAATCAATTTCTTTAAAAAGAGGAATTTTTAATTAAAACTAAGGCTATTGAGGTTAAATGGATTTTCTTCGAGAGGATACCCCATATTATTCTGACTTATTTTTCTAAAAGGGTTGTCATATTACAATCATTTAGATATTTTATAATGTTATTAGATGCCATTAATAGCTATGAGGACAAAAATCGGATTAGGGTGGGGGTAACGTATTTGGGTGTTAAGAATGTTTTGTCGCTTTAAGATGGGCATAGTTGTATAGAGATGATTAACTCAAAAATTTTTTCTGTTAAACATAAGATTGCTGATCGCTTTAATCTTTATGTCATATTATTTAGCATCGTAGTGACTTTATTTATCACTACATTACAATTGTACCTCGATTATAAACAGGATCTCCAAAAGATTGAAAGGCGTCTCCAGCAAATCAGTGACAGTTATTTACAAGTCATTTCTTATCACTTATGGCAAAATAACCAAAAACAACTTCATGCTCTGCTTGAAGGGATTTTGCAGTTGGCAGAGGTGCAATATATCTCGATTACTTTTCATAATCAAATTGTAGCCGCCCAAGGACAACCCCCCAACCACGCTGTTTTGACTAAAGATTTTCCTATTTTCTCATCAAAAGCCAAAAATTATGTCGGTACCTTACAGGTCATGGCTGAGCGGGCCAATGTTAATAAACCCTTGTTCAATCAAGGTTTAATCCTATTAGCGACCAACGCGCTTCTTATGGGTGGTTTTGCGCTGATTATTTTATGGATTTCTCACTATTGGATTATTCGGCATGTGCATAAAATTGCCAATTATGTTCAATATCTGGAGTCTGAACCATTAGAGCAGCGGCTCGTTTTAGATCGGACTGAGGAGAATAAATCGCCGGCGGATGAATTAGAACAGATTGTTATTGCTATTAATCAACTGCGTCTTAATCTCCAAAAAGCTTATAAAAGTCTGCAAGAAAACAAACAAGAGACTCAAGATTTATTGAAAGCAGCTTTGATTGGTCTTGGATTATGGCGTTTGGATGGCACTTTAGTGACCGTGAATCCCGCTTATGCCCAAATTATTGGTCGCCATGTTGCAGAGACCTTAAAACTAAATTATTGGAACGATATTGTCGTCGAGGAAGATATCGCCGCTGAGAAAGCCCAATTACAAACCTTGAAACCCGGTGAACGCTATGGACCTTATGAAAAAGAATATCGGCATAAAGATGGCTATTATGTCCCCGTTAGATTGTCTGCGCTCATCATCGAAAGAGAGGGAACTTATTATGCTTGGTCCCATGTGGAAAATATCACCAGACAAAAGTGGGCTGCTATCGAGTTGCAACAAGCCAAACAAAAAGCCGAACAAGCGAGTCTCTCTAAGAGCCAATTTTTAGCCAATATGGGACATGAACTGCGGACGCCCATGAATGTGATTGTGGGTTATAGCGAGATGTTAGAGGAGGAAATTAAAGAACTCGAGCGTCCTAATTTGCTTAAAGATATTAAAAGTGTCCATGCTGCTGCTAAACTTTTACTCGGTGTTATTGATGGTATCCTCGATATTTCTCGAATTGAAGTTGGTAAAATGCAATTATTTGCCGAAGATTTCGATTTAAATTTCATGATTCAGAGCGTAATCAACACCATCCAACCGCTATTAGAAAATCGAGCCAATAATTTACAATTACTGGGTGAAAATAATTTAGGTGAAGTACATACTGATTTAACTAAAGTGAGACAAATCTTATTCAATTTACTGAGTAATGCTTCAAAATTTACTGAACAAGGAACAATTACGCTCGAAGTGAAACGTTTAACTGAAGCCAAACATGAATGGATAATTTTTCGGGTTAGCGATGAAGGGATTGGCATGACTTCTGAGCAACAAGCTGATTTATTTCAAGTTTTCATTCAGGCGGATGCTAGCACCACTCGACAGTATGGCGGCAGTGGCTTAGGATTAGCCATCGTCAAACATTTCACCGAAATGTTGGGTGGTACCATTCATGTCGAAAGCCAGTTTGGTAAAGGCAGTCGTTTTACGGTTCGTTTACCGGCTTATTTAGCCGTTGAACCCGTTAAAAATATAACACAAGATAATTCGGTCAGAAAACCAGAAATACCTGTACAGGAAGGCGTATTGTTAGTCATTGACGATGATGAAACGGTGCATCAAATGTTAGAAGCCTATTTAAGTAAGATGGGTTACCAAGTCGTTGTCGCCAGTAATGGTATCGAAGGATTAAAACTGGCCAAAAAACTGCATCCAACTGCAATTACTTTGGATGTGATGATGCCGGGAATGGATGGTTGGGAAGTCCTTTCTCAACTCAAAGCGGATCCCGACTTAGCCCATATTCCGGTCATTATGTTAACCATGATGGAAGATCAAGAGATGGGTTATTCTCTGGGTGCCTCAGAATATTTAACCAAACCAATTAGCCGTCATCAATTAATCAACATTCTTCGTAAATACCGAACCGCCAATGCACCCAATATGGTCATGGTGGTTGAAGATGATCCGGCGGCCCGCGAATTATTAGTACGGTTACTCCACCGCGTGGGTTGGCAAGTGATTGAAGCGGAAAATGGGAAAATGGCTCTGCAACGGTTAGAAAAATATCAACCCGATTTAATTTTGTTAGATTTAATGATGCCAGAAATGGATGGTTTTGAATTTATTATTCACTTGCGACAACACCCAGTTTACTCTTCAACCCCAGTCGTCGTATTGACCGCTAAAGATCTGAGCGTTGAAGATCGAACGTGGCTTAATAACCGCGTTAATACTATTTTCCAAAAAGGTGCTTATAATCGAGACGAATTAATGACCGAATTACGACAACTCTTAATTGGAACGATTCCTCACCTGCAGTCTACCCAAACGGATCATGAGTAAAAATCACCACACTAACAGCAGTCAACGGTGGTTACAAGAATACCATACGGACAAATATGTTAAACAAGCTAAACATGCGGGTTATCGTTCCCGAGCCGTTTATAAATTAGCTCAAATTGATGCGCGTGACCACTTATTTCATCCCGGCATGATGGTGATTGATTTAGGTGCAGCGCCAGGGGGATGGTCTCAATGGGTTCAACAACGTCTACACCATCAGGTCAAACTCATCGCGATAGATATTTTACCAATGGAACCTTTGCCAGGGCTTACCTTCATTCAAGGTGATTTTCAAGAATCTAAGATAATAGATGAGTTACGTTCTTACTTAGGCGAACAAACCGTTGATCTTGTAATGTCGGATATGGCACCCAATATCAGTGGTATCAAAGCGATTGATCAACCACGTGCTATGTTATTAGCCGAACTGGCTAGAGACTTGGCTTTAGAAGTACTGGTAGAGCAAGGACATTTCCTCAGTAAAATTTTCCAAGGTGAAGGCTTTGATGCTTACCTCAAAGTGTTAAAATCTCATTTCCGCAAAGTCGTTATTCGTAAACCAGATGCCTCACGTGCTCGGTCAGCAGAAATCTACGTTTTGGCCAGTGGTTATCAACCCCAAAATAGAGTGAAGGAATTAAGCTATTAAGCTAAAATGGGTTAGAGCTAATCTAATTAACTGAGTCATGACCGAGCTATTAACAACAGAATTCCACAATAAATCTTTTAATCAATTAAATTAATTTCTTGGTTTCTACTTTTTTATACTTCAGCTATTCTACAATAGATATTTAAATTACTAAGAGGCACACCTGAATGAATGATATGGCAAAAAACCTGTTATTATGGATAGTTATAGCCCTAATCCTCATGATGGTTTTTAATAACTTTGGTCCACATAATCCGTCTCCGCAGACGGTAGAATATTCACAATTTATTACTGATGTTCAACAAGGACATATACAAAGAGTCGAAATTGAAGGGCATACTATTCGCGGCATAACTAAAAATGGTCAACCTTTTGTTACGCATAACCCCGATGATCCGGGTTTAATGAAAGATTTATTAGATAATCATGTGGTTATCGTTTCTCGACCCCCGGAACAACAATCGTTACTGATGCAAATTTTTATTTCTTGGTTTCCGATGTTGTTGTTATTTGGCGTGTTAATTTTCTTTATGCGGCAAATGCAGGGCGGAGGTGGACGGGGTGCACTCTCTTTTGGTAAAAGCCGCGCCCGCATGATTGAAGAAGACCAAATTAAAGTGACTTTTGCTGATGTAGCCGGTGTCGATGAAGCCAAAGCAGAAGTGACCGAATTGGTTGAATTTCTACGTGATCCCGCCAAGTTTCAAAATTTAGGCGGGAAGATTCCACGTGGCGTTTTGATGGTGGGTTCTCCCGGAACCGGTAAAACTTTATTAGCTAAAGCGATTGCCGGCGAAGCCAAAGTTCCCTTCTTTACGATTTCGGGATCCGATTTTGTAGAAATGTTTGTCGGGGTTGGTGCTTCACGGGTACGCGATATGTTTGAGCAAGCTAAGAAACACTCGCCTTGCATTATCTTCATTGATGAAATTGATGCCGTTGGGCGTCACCGTGGCGCTGGGTTAGGCGGCGGTCATGATGAAAGAGAACAAACGCTTAACCAACTCTTAGTGGAAATGGATGGTTTTGAAGGTAATGAAGGGGTGATTGTCATTGCTGCCACTAACCGTCCGGATGTACTCGATCCCGCTTTACTTCGTCCCGGTCGGTTTGACCGCCAAGTAGTGGTACCGTTACCCGATATTCGCGGTCGAGAACAAATTCTTAAAGTACATATGCGCAAAGTACCGATTGCAGACGATGTGAAACCCACCCTGATTGCTCGAGGTACCCCGGGATTTTCGGGTGCTGATTTAGCTAATTTAGTTAATGAAGCGGCTTTATTTGCTGCTCGCGCCAATAAACGATTAGTTGAAATGGTCGAATTTGAAAAAGCCAAAGATAAAATCATGATGGGTACCGAACGTCGCTCGATGGTCATGAGTGAGGAAGAGAAAAAGCTAACGGCTTATCATGAAGCGGGACATGCTATTGTTGGACGCTTGGTCCCTAAACATGATCCGGTTTATAAAGTCAGTATCATTCCACGCGGACGCGCCCTAGGGGTGACGATGTTTTTACCGGAAACCGACCGTCTGAGTTATAGCAAAGAATTTCTAGAGAGCCAAATTTCGAGTATGTTCGGAGGGCGTATCGCTGAAGAACTGGTGTTCGGACACGAAGCCGTTACGACCGGTGCCAGCAACGATATTCAACGTGCCACTGATATTGCACGCAATATGGTCACCAAATGGGGTTTATCAGAACGTTTAGGACCGCTAACCTATGGTGAAGATGACGGTGAAGTTTTTTTAGGTCATACCGTTACCCAACACAAACTGGTTTCTGATGAAACTGCTCATGTTATTGATGAAGAAGTCCGTTCTTTTATTGATCGCAACTATGAGCGAGCGGAACAATTGCTTAAAACGAATATCCACATTCTCCATTTAATGGCAGAAGCGCTGATTAAATATGAAACCCTTGACAGTGAGCAAATCGATGACGTTATGAATGATAAATCACCTAAGCCACCGAAAGATTGGGAAGAACCCGATAATTCTGATCCTATCCAAAATGTCACTAATGGTGATAAAGCCGTGTCGGAACTGCAACCGAAAAAGAACGGTAAAATAGGTGGACCAGCGAGTTTGCATTAACGAATAGTCGTGTCGGTTGGGTAGAACAGAACGCAGCGAAACCCAACCACGCTATTTTTCAATAAATTCAAAAATACCCGCATTGAGTAGGTATGAGAGTCGGTGCTTAACTAATCGGAATTTTCATTGTTATTTCTATCTTTGGAGAGCAAATTAAGATGGTAGGCCAATCCACTGATGTTGATAAATTAGAAAGCTTTTTTGCAGAAGTGATTCAAAACATGAACTGGCAATTCACCTCGCACGAATTGCTATTAAGGTTAGCGCATGACCATCAACAAGAATATGTTGGTGCATTAGCGAGTTATATGGGAAACGGAACTCCTTTTAAAGATTTGCATCATGAATTAATCAAACGACTTCGTAAACTAGAGGGTCAAATGATTACCTTACGCCACAAAGATTATCCCAGTCGAGATATTTTTGGCGTAGTGTCGACAGCGGCTGTTTGGCGTAAAAAAAAGTAGCTTAAGCAAACCGAGAGAAGGATTAATGAAGCCAGCATTTCTCATTTATCCTTCCTCACTCGATAGACTAAAAAGTTCCCGATCTTTTTATACTTGCTCGTAACCACGATGTTAGCACCTCCTCAAGTGATGGGTATTCTCAATGTCACCCCAGATTCATTTTCGGATGGAGGACAATTTTTATCGCTGAATGCCGCTTTACAACGAGCACAACGTTTAATCGCAGCCGGTGCGGATATTATTGACATTGGCGGTGAATCGACTCGTCCGTTGGCACCATCGGTATCTGTAACAGCAGAACTTGATAGAGTCATGCCGGTCTTGGAAAAGATCCGTCAAGAATGGCCGGTGTTAATTTCCGTTGATACCAGCAAAGCAGAGGTTATGTGTGAAGCCATTGCGGCTGGCGCTGATATCATTAATGATGTCAAAGCCCTGCGTAACGAGGGCAGTTTAGCCGCTGTTGCCGCTGCCGATAAAGTGCGAATTTGTCTCATGCACATGCAAGGTGAACCGCGCACCATGCAACAAAATCCCCATTATGACAATGTTGTTCATGAGGTTAAGGTTTTTTTACTCGAACGGGTTCAAGCTTGCTTAGCGGCTGGTATTAGCCCTAACCGTCTTTGGCTAGATCCCGGTTTTGGGTTTGGGAAGACGGTAGCACATAATTTATTGTTACTAAAGCATTTATCCGCATTGACCCAACTCGGTTATCCGGTAGTGGTTGGCGTATCACGTAAATCCTTATTAGGTCAGCTATTAAATAAGCCCGTAACTGAACGATTATATGGTGGTTTAGCCTTGGCTGTATTCGCTGTCAGTCAAGGTGCTCAAATCATTCGTACCCATGATGTCGCCGCCACCGTTGATGCCTTAAAAGTCACTCAGGCGGTTTTACAAGCAACAGACAAAATTTAAATACTTCCTCAAGCCTTTACTGGTGCAACTGGAGAATTATTTATGTCTATAGCGGTTTTGGACAATAGCTCTTTTCGAGAAAGAATCATACCCATTTCAGTGGCTCAATATCATAGGATGAATGAACTCGGGGTTATTTCAACTAAAACCGAATTGATTGAGGGTGTCATTTTAGAAAAAATGAGCAAATCACCGCTACATACTTATCTTATTCAGTTACTCCATGATTTTTTTGTCCAGCATTTATCGGAAGATTATCTGGTTCGGAAAGAAGATCCGTTAACCTTGCTCCATTCTGAACCGGAACCCGATATATCTATCGTTAAAGGTCGATTGGTCGATTTTAAAACGGCACATCCGAGTTACGCGGAATTGGTGATAGAAGTTGCGGTATCATCATTAGAAATAGATCGAGTAAAAACGAGTATTTATGCACTGGCGAACCTTCCTGAATATTGGATAGTGATCCCAACTCAACAGCAAATTGAGGTTTATAGCCGACCTCAACATGGAAAATATCAAGTGGTACAGATTTATAAAAACGCTGAGAAGATTGAAACGATAGCGGGTTTAATTTTCGATTTAACAGCTATTTTTCTTGATTAAATTCAGCAAGTAACATAGGATGCTCACTAAAATGGCTATTTGTATTTTCAATCTGGCTAAATGAATTGTGTCAGGTGAGTCACTTCAAACGACCTAATTTCAAACGATTATGATTATGTCATCCGCAAAAACTTTACTCGCAATTATTGAAATCGGTGGATATCCAGATTTTTCAGCACTTTATCAACAAGCCGGTTACCAAGTGTTGAAAACCAATACCATGCGTAAAGCTTTATCTATCTTAAATAAAAATCATCCCACGGTTATTGTCGCTGAATTTATTTTCGGCCCAACGCATAGTTTTGTGGTGAGTAATATAGATTCCTTATTAGCGATGTTGGCGAGTAAACATCCCGAGACGAAATTAATTCTCTTTGTTGATAAGACCGAAGTGCATCATCTCGAAAAATTGCATCAACGTTATGCGGATATGGTCAAAGTGGATTGGCTTTTCTATCCCATTGAATCAGAAGCCTTGTTTAAATGTTTAATTAGCTAACTCACCTAAACCAGCCCTACAACTCTGACTGTAGGGCTATTAATGGTTTCCTAGTGAGGCGCTTCTAATCTGGCATCGTTATTTTCTTCATCTAAATCTTGAGGTTTTATCAGATGGTCCCAAAGCAAAAGTGAATTTTCCATTCGCTTTTTAGTTTTGACCTTTTCTATCGCTTCGATACGATGACTGGTTAAATAGCTATCCGCAATCAATGCAGCCACGATATCGGTTATGCGCTTGAAAGCACTATAAACTTGTTCTGCTTGCCTAACGTCAAACGTTTGTAGACATTTATGCAAAAACCGTTGTTGAATTTGGCTCATCATCCCTAACATCAGTGGATTAGTCACTCCTCGAGCAATGTGTACTGAACCCACTAACCAGATTCGACGCCAAAATTGTCGCTCAAGTGTTCCCGCCGTTACTGTTAAATACCAGGTATGAAGAACGGTTTCGCGTTCGGTACGTTCACCGGTTTTAAAAATATGAGCGGTGGGTGCATAGTTAAATAAAATATCGTAAAAAACTTTGACAATTTCATCTGCCCAAGGTTGAGTTTGAGCGGCAGTACTTTGCAAAATTTTATAATCTTGTGCAGATAATCCGGTCAACGCCACCAGATGCTTAAAGGCTTGTTCCATCGAACACCTCCTGATTAAAAATAGGTCAATGATATCAATATCCCTTGAAAACTACCTGACTGGAATAACCTACCATTCCCTATTTGCCCATCCGGGCATACTAATCTATCCTTCTGGATAATGAATAGGTTAGCTGAATTCAGTGCTGACGGATCAGAGCAATGACTGAGTCCAATTTAATGGCTTTAAATGGGAGTTGGGGCAATTTTCTTGCCATTGGAGAGTAGTAATTCACTGCTAAGAAAAGTTCTTAATTAATAAAATACCTTTGATTTCATCATACTTCAATCCTATATTTAATCTACAAAATACTTTACAATGATATAATTAACAATAAGGAGCGTAATGTCTATTCTGATTAGAAAAGATTGACCTAAACACGAGGAGTTGTAACATCATTTTTAGTGCCATTTATACTTTCTAGAAGTGAAATTAAATATTATGAAATAAAGGTATCATCCCTAAAGTAATTTTTTCATCTTAACCAATCCATCTACCGCTCACCAATTACGCTTGATACTTTATTAACCCGATAAATTTTTAGGTTGTTCAGTTCTGCTAGTGAGTATATAAAAGATCATTATAAAACCTTATTCAGAGGAAGTCATTATGGAAAATCCTTTGTTTAGTAGATTATTTAACCAGGCTTATGAATTAGAAGATTTTGCCACCGAAATATTGGGCGGAGTATTACGTTCTGATCAAACTTTATTAGATAGCTTTGTTAACCAAGTATTGGGTATCAAAGGTAATCAGTTTAGTGTAGAAACACAGGCGGCTTACCATGATTTAACTATCGATATGGTTTTTTACAATGAAAAAACTTTATGTTTTTTGGAAAATAAAATCGATGCTTTTATGAGAGAGCAAATGGCTCATCTCGAAAAATGTGAAGCTATCTTGTTAACAGAACAACGTGATAATCAAAATCCCTATTTAAGGTACTGTTCTAAATATTACGATACCCAACCCATCAAGGGTATTAATTTTGCCCAATTTCGCTGGGCAGATGTGTGTACTTTTTTAGAAACCTATACCAACAATCCATTAGTAAGTGCATTTCTAGATTTTATTAAGGAAAGGGAAATGAAGGGGATAACTGAATTGGATACTAACGATTTGCTGGCTATGTCAGCCTTAAATAACACCATTGGCAAAATGGATGAATGTTTAGACTCGATTGCGGCTGAATTTACCATGCTATTTGGTTATCCAACCCGAGGTAGACCCAAGGAAACGTTGGAACGCCTGAAATTATTAGTGCAACTCAATTCTTATCGAATGATGAAACAAGATATTTTTTGTGGTGAAGGCGGGTGGTCTGAAATCACTGTTTGCTTTGATTATGAAAAATTAACCAGCCCTTCAACCATGTTATCCGTATGGTATTGGTGTGATCGTTCTCATAGCCAGTATGAAACCTTAAAAGAACTTTTTAAGCAACATAAACATATTTTCGCTATTCAACCCGGATTTTTGTTTGAAGAAAGACCTATCGGCTTGAGAATGCTCATTCAAAAATCCTTAACTGATTTCAAGGACGAACCCCATCAGTTACAAGCTATTCATGATTGGTTCGTTGAAACTTTATGGGTTTTTAGAAAATTCGCTGATAAAACCCCTCAACTCAAGTGGAACTTGCCCACTTAATCGCCAAAATAATAGCGGTGGTATATAAAACCAGACGAGATTCCAGAACCGGGAGGAGGTCAAATTTATCAGTACCGTGCCTTTAGAAAGGGTTTCATGATGAAAAATGCTTTGTTTAGCCGACTATTAAGTTTATACACCTCGCCCGTGTCGATGGAAAAATTTATCACTGAAATACTCGCTGGTATCTTGCGTTCTGAACCAAATTTATTAGATAAGTTTGTTAATACGGTCTTAAATATTAAAGGAACTCAATTTAAAGTTGAAACCGACCAAAATTATGGTGAAGTCAAGCCCAGTATGAGTTTTTCTAATAAAGATTCATTATGTTTTCTAGAAAATAAAGTTGAATCCTTTGAAGAAAATGGACAATTAGAAACTTATAAATTTTTTCTGCAAGATCAACCCGCCGATTTAAAAGTTTATTTAAGATATTGTACTCAATATTACGAAAAGAAAAATATTAAAGATATTAATTTCAAGCAATTCTTCTGGTCAGATATCTATACTTTCTTGGAAACATTTTACTCAACTAATCTGTTAGTTCAATTGTTTCTTGATTTTCTTAAGGAAAAAAATATGAACTCCTTAACTGAGTTGAATGCTGAAGATCTGGTTGCTATTAGTAACTTACATGAAACCCTTGGAAAAATGGATGTCTGTCTGGATTCAATAGCGGCTGAAATGACCGAATTATTTGGCAATCCCACTATCGGATCCCCAAAAAACCATCAAGAACGATTACGTGACTTAGGCACCTTTAAACAATACCATATGAGTAAAAATCCGCTATTGCAAGGTGGTAATGGCGAGTGGGGATGGTCAGATATTCGTATCAGCTTTGCCTATAATGAAGAACCGACTAAATTAATTGTTTGGTATTGGTGTGGTAGAACCCATAGCCAATATGAACTGTTGAAAAGACTCATTAAAAAACATCAACGACTATTTGCCAACTTCCCCGGTTTAGTGATTGAAGAAATGCCAAATTGGTTGGTCATCGCCGTTAAAAAACCGCTCGCCGAATTTTATTTAGAACCCAAACCCCTACAAGCTATTCGCGATTGGTTAAGTAGCGTGTTACCGCTTTTTAGAAGATTTGCGGATAAAACCCCTGAATTGCACTGGAATATTCCTAAGTAGCTGGAGAAACAGCTATCGATTGAACCGGCTATTGACTTGTTAACCCGATTATCCCACAATTATCAGGGCTTAATTGACACGAGGTAGGTATCACAATGTCCGATTACACTCAAGATAATTTACTGTTTACCGTTCTAACTCCACTAGTTATTTAAAAGCCTACAAGGAACAGAACAACTCTCGGATTTATTTCACTTCCAAGTAGAAATGCTTTCCCATTCGAGCACCATCGATTTTAACGATATTATTAACCAACCGATTACCATTCAAGTTGAATTCGCACCGCAGCATGTCCGCTATTTCAATGGGTATCGTCACCCGATTTACTCAAGCGGGTTCGGATGCCCGGTTTACCCTTTATCAAGCCGAAATCCGCCCCTGGCTGTGGCAACTGACTCTCACCCAAAATTGCCGTATCTTCCAAAATCGTTCTGTTCCAGAAATTATCAAACAAGTCTTTAATGATCTCGGTTTCAAAGATTACCGGTTTTCCCTGATTTTTCCTTATGATCAGCGAACTTATTGTGTGCAATACGAAGAAACCGCTTTTAATTTTGTCTCGCGACTGATGGAAGATGAAGGTCTCTTTTACTTTTTTGAACATACTGAAGATAAACACATTTTAGTCATCGCTGACGATTTAGTAGTACACCAACCCTGTCCCGGGATTGATAAAGCTCGGTTTTGGCAAATGAGTAATGAAACTCAACCCGAAGATGTCATTACCCAATGTCAATTTTCCCAACAAATGACCACTGGAGAATATGCGATAGATGACTTCAATTTTGAAAACCCGCGGCTGGATTTGAAAAATTCTATAGATGCCCTGTCTTTCCAAAAAGGCAGTGATCTGCGGATATATGAATACCCCGCCGGTTTTGAAAAACTCGATCAGGGTCAACAGAAAGTCACTAACCGGCATTGAATCTCATGCCATTGAATATCAATTATTAGAGGGACAAGGCCATGTTTTTAGCTTCACCACGGGTTATCAATTTACTTTAAGCGGTCATCCGCGCCGTGAATTGAATGCTAAATATGTGTTACGTTGGGTATCTCATTCGCTATCACTGACGCATTACACCAATGCTTTTCAAGCTTTTCCGGCGCATTTTTCTTTTCGGGCGCCTATCACCACACCGAAACCTAAAATTATTAGCCCACAAACGGCTATCGTCACTGGACCACCTGGTGAGGAGATTTACAGTGATCAATATGGTCGGATCAAAATCCAATTTCATTGGGATCAGGAGGGGCAATATGATGATAAAAGTTCGTGTTGGATACGAGTGAGTCAGATTTCAGCGGGTCAAGGTTGGGGAAATCTCTGGATTCCACGAATTGGACAAGAAGTTGTTGTAAGTTTCCTAAATGGTGATCCCGATATGCCGCTAGTTATTGGTAATGTGTACAACGCCCAACAACAACCGCCTTACAAACTACCCGATGAACAAACTAAAAGCTCGATTAAAAGTAACTCGAGTAAAGGTGGTGGTGGTTTTAACGAGATTCGCTTTGAAGATAAGGCGGGAAGTGAGGAACTGTTTATTCATGCTCAAAAAGATCTCAACCAAGTCGTTAAAAATGATCTCAGCCAAGAGGTTAAAAATGATAAATCGATTTCTATTGGTAGACACTTGATGGAACAAGTCAAAGGTGCGGTCACCAGCTTAGTCATCGGTCAATTGACCAAAACGGTAATTGGCAACATTACTAAACTTTTCCAAGCCAATGTTCAAAAGATGGTGTTGGGTTCAGAAGTCAATGTTACCGCTCTTAATTTGAATCAAGAGGTGGGTGGCAATTACGTTTTGAAAGTTAAGGGAGATGTGACGATAGAAGCTTCTGGAAAAGTCACTATCAAGGGAGCAGAAATTCATTTGAATCCTTAGCTCGTAGGATGTGGTGACGAAGGAACCGCATCATTTCGCGATGGATTCTCGACGATATCCAGTAAGTGATCTCTCGATTGATGCGATTCGCCAACTCACCGCATCCTACGATCTTGTTCTCTCGTTCCCACGCTCTGGCGTGGGAATGCCTATTTGAACAAGATTAAACAGATTCAAGGATGGACAGGATTCAATCTGGGTAATCTTTTAATCCGTGTAATCTTGTTTAAAGGTTTGAATAATAGGAGAAAATCATTATGCCTAAACAAGGTCGCGTCGGCGATAAATCGAAAGCACCGGTAGATGCTCATGGGAAACCGTGTTGTCCACATGCCGTTGAGGGTCCAGCCATTCAAGGTTCACCCAATGTATTCGTCAATAGCCAAGCAGCTTTACGAGTTGGCGATCCCGGTGTGCATGCGGCTTGTTGTGGACCGAATACTTGGCAAGCCACGAAAGGCAGCAAAAGTGTTTTTATCAATGGGATACCAGCGCATCGTTTTGGTGATGACACGGTTCACTGTGGGGGGCGGGTAATTTAATTGAGGGGAGTCCTGATGTATTTGTGGGGGATGGCGGTGGGAATGCTAAAACTTGTCAAGAAGAAAAGAAAAATCGATGGGAAGAATGGATAAAAGTAAGTCTTATTTGTGGGGAGCTAGGCAATTTAATTGAGAAGCTAGGCAATTTAACTAAAGACAATCCCCATGTTGATAGTCCCAATACCTTTATTTGGGATGATAATGGGAGTGCTGACACTTCGCAATTAGAAGAAAAGAAAAAACGATGGGAAGAACGGAAAAATTTAATTAAACAAGGACGTGCTAAAGCAAATGACCCTAATAATAATCTTTCAAATCAAGCCCGGAAAGAATTAAAAAAAGCCTGCGATACTTTGGAAAGAGACATGAGTGCGGTAGAGGATGCCAGAGCATGCGAGTTTGCTTACAAAGACGAGGGTTCACCCATAGGTTTTATACGTGTAAAGGATTGGGATGATCCTCGAACTGGATTTCATGCAACTTTATTTAAGTCTGAAATTGATGGTCGTATGATTCTTGCGTTTCGGGGTACAGACGACCTGAAGGATTGGGTAACTAACATTCAACAAGCACTAGGATATAGAACAGCACAATACGATCAAGCAGTTCTAGTAGCCCAAGAAGTATTGGATGAATACGGACCTAATCTTACTGTGACCGGTCATTCTTTAGGTGGAGGATTGGCTGCTCTTGCAGGTACAGTGCTGAGCATAAAGGGAACAACTTTTGACGCTGCTGGTGTTCATCCCAACACGCTTGCAGATTATGGCAAAACACCTTCTGATGCTGATGGACTTATTACTATAGTAGATATAGTTTATAAACGAACCATATTATGTCATAATATCAACCCTATGACCTACAGTACAGATTTCCGAAAAGGCGTAGTAAATAACCTTACCCAAGGTATGAAATGGGATGACGCGGTAAAATTATTCCAACTAAGCCGTGCCACCTTGTCTAAGTGGATGAATATGGCAAAAAATGGTAATTTGTCGGATCCACCGCGACAAGAGTATAAGACTCGAAAAATAAGCAAAAATAAGCTAATTAACCTGGTTAAAACCGAGCCAGATTGGACTTTAGCAGAATATGCGCAACATTTTAATTGTTGCCCTCAAGCAATAGCCAGTCGCTTTAAAAAACTGAACATAACCCGTAAAAAAAACCTTACTTTATCAAGAAAGGGGTGAACAACCAAGACAAAAATATCGAAGCACGAGTAGGCTGGGTTGAAAAACCCAGCTTATTCAATATATGAAAGCTGGGTTTCGTTCCTCAATCCAGCCTACTCTACTCTACTACTCTACTTTGGTTTTCTCTCGTTCCCACGCGGGAGCGTAACTGCCATTCTTTCGTTCCCACGCTCCAGTAAACGCAGGTAATTTGTTTGATTAGGGTAAAATTAAATGAGATTCCAAATTATTATGAGCAAATGTATGTATTGAAATGGAATAGGAACGAAGCAAGTTTTCTATCTCCTGAACCGATGAGTTGCCCAAGCGAATCCAGATAAATTTAGGTGGACTGCCATAAAGTAAGCTTCTTTGTTGAAAATCGGAATCTTTTGAAACGAGAATAAAACTATTTTGCTTAGCATAATTCCAAATGGCTGTATCAGTTGCATCATGAAGATTTATTGTCCTGACGTGTAAACTATTAGGATATAAGTCGGCTAATGAATGAGGTAAGCGTGGTGAAAGATTTTGATCAAAAAGTAATTTCATACTTTACTCATTGCTAGCTTGCGTTCCCGATCCGCTGCAAATGCTAAACAAGCCATGATATCTTCGTAAGTTAAGTCTGGAAATTCGGCGAGAATTTCATCATACGTCATACCAGAAGCTAAATATTCCAGAACATCAGTAACCGTCATTCGCATTCCTCGAATACAGGGTTTGCCACTGCGTTTGTCCGGTTCGATGGTGATAATTTGGTGATAATCTATCATATAAATTAATCTCTTTGTGGTAGCAATCCTTGTTGGGTTTCGTTGTGCTCACTCCAACCTACAAATACTACGTGATATTACACCGCATCATGCGAAATTCTGGCTTTTCAACTGATGACTTATTCCTTCACGCGGTGCGTGGGACGCACCCTACATTAATCTTTAAGGTCAGGATATGCAATACCAAATTGCTTTTAAGCCCAAAGCTATTAAATCACTAAAAAAATACCCAATCAAGATATGAAAGCTGGGTTTCGTTCCTCAACCCAGCCTACTTGTGCTACTTGTGCTAATATCCTGTCCATCCCTAAATCCGTGCAATCTTGTTCAAAAATGAGGGTCGAGTGCATCCTACGCACCTACTTTTCTACATGTAACCAGATGAAGTGGTATAATAACCAAGTTTAAGATCTAATTGACAAAAAAGTCACATGACCCTGATCTTGAAAAGATATCAAATAACTTCCTCCAAAAATCACTCTAACCAATGAGGCTAAGGAATTGTCATATGAGTTTATTTCGTACCAAAGCGATTAATGCCGATTTATCATGCGATACGGGACTTAAACGTTGCTTAAGCGCGTTGGATCTAACTCTATTAGGAATTGGCGCAATTATCGGCGCGGGCATCTTTGTGTTGACTGGTAAAGCCGCCGCAACTCAAGCGGGTCCGGCTATAGTTTTATCATTTGTGGTTTCCGGGATCGCTTGTACCTTTAGTGCCTTGGCTTATGCGGAGTTAGCAGCGAGTGTTGGTGGTTGTGGCAGTGCGTATGGATATGCTTATGCTGGCTTTGGTGAATTGTTTGCCTGGATTATCGGTTGGGATCTCATTTTAGAATATGGTGTGGCAACGCCTACGGTCGCCATTGGTTGGTCAGGTTATTTCAATAATGCCTTAACGGCGCTCGGATTAGGGTTACCCGCTACGCTGTTACATCCCCCCTTCGGGGAGGAAATTAGTGGCTATATTAATTTACCCGCGGCTTCGATTCTGCTGTTATTATCAATCCTCTTAGCTATCGGGATTCGAGTCAGTGCGCATTTTAATGCGATTATGGTCGTGGTTAAATTAGCCGCTATCAGTATTTTTATTACGATTGCCTTATTCCATATCAACCCAGAAAATTGGCATCCTTTTGTGCCGTTTGGGGTGTCAGGCATCATGGGCGGTGCAGCACTGGTTTTCTTTGCCTATATCGGTTTTGATGCGGTATCGACAGCGGCAGAAGAAACGACTAATCCACAGCGCAATTTACCCATTGGTATTCTCGCTTCTTTAGCAATCTGTACGGTGATTTATATTGTCGTGTCCGGTTTGTTAACCGGTATCGCGCCTTATCAAACCTTAGATACGCCTTCACCGGTGGCTGAAGTGCTATTACGTTTAGGAAAAAATTGGGCGGCTGGCTTAATTGCCGCCGGTGCGATTGCGGGGCTGACCACGGTGATGTTGGTGCTTTACTACGGGTTGACCCGAGTTTTCCTAGCGATGTCACGCGACGGTTTGTTACCCCCGGTTTTTGCTACGGTGAATAAACGGACTCAAACACCAATTCGCATTATTTTGGTGAGTGGTTTGTTGATGGCAACTGTCGCGGGTTTTATGCCGATTAGAATCGTGGCAGAATTAGTCAATATTGGCACGATGGCCGCCTTTGTGCTAGTTTGTGGTGGCGTCATTATTTTGCGTTACCGTCATCCCAATTTGCATCGACCTTTTAAAAGCCCGTTTAGTCCCCTGTTTCCGGTGTTAGGGATTATTGCTTGTCTTGCCTTAATGTTGAGTTTACCACTAGTGACTTGGTTACGCTTCTTCATTTGGCTTGCCATCGGTATGGTTATTTACTTTAGTTATTCACGAGAACATAGTTTATTAGCTCAAGAACAAGCTTAGTAAGTCATTCTGTACGGGGTCTAACCGATAGATGAATGTTTCTCACTTACTCGATACGCTCAATCAAGCTCAACGAGAAGCCGTTACGGCTCCGCCCGGGCATGTATTAGTGCTGGCTGGTGCGGGCACTGGTAAAACCAAAGTTCTTATTCACCGCATTGCTTGGTTGTTGGCCACTAAACAAGCACGGGCTTATAACATTTTAGCAGTCACTTTTACTAATAAAGCTGCTCGTGAAATGCGCACTCGCCTTGAAAGTTTGTTAAATGATTCCAGTCAAAATTTATGGGCAAATACCTTTCACAGTATTGCTCATTTGTTATTACGGAAACATTGGCAATTAGCTCATTTACCTCAAACATTTCAAATTCTTGATAGCGATGATCAACTCAGTGTCTTAAAACAAGTTATTAGAAATTTAGAATTGGATGACAAAGTGTTGACCCCCAAACAAGCGCAACATTTTATTAATACCGGTAAAGATTACGGGTTACGTGCTAAAGAGATGGTGGCTGAGGAAAGTGATGTTTGGCGTAATCAAATGCTGAACATTTACACGGCTTACGAAGCGCGATGTCAACAAACTGGTTTGGTCGATTTTGCTGAATTATTATTACGTTGTTACGAACTGTGGCGGGATAATCCGAGTTTGTTAACCTACTATCAGCAACGATTTCAATATATTTTGGTTGATGAATTTCAAGATACCAACACAGTGCAATATAACTGGTTGCAGTTATTAGCTGGCCATAGCAGTCAATTATTTGTCGTGGGCGATGACGATCAATCGATTTACAGCTTTCGCAATGCGAGTGCAGCAAACCTAGCCCACTTTAATCAAGAATTTCCCCAGGTACAATTGATTCGGTTGGAACAAAATTATCGTTCTACGGGCACAATTTTAGAAGTCGCCAATACCTTAATTGCTTGTAATGAGCAGCGGCTTGGCAAGAATTTATGGACTCAAGCCAGCGCCGGCGAACCCATTTTTTTATATACCGCTTATAGCGAACTGGACGAAGCCCGTTTTGTAGCAGAAAAGGTGCAAGCTTGGTCGGGTCAGCGTCGAGAAATGGCCATATTATATCGCACTACGGCACAATCCCGTTTATTTGAAGAAGAATTTTTACAGCGCGGTATTCCTTACCGAATTTATGGTAGTTTACGTTTTTATGAACGTCTTGAAATTAAGGATATGCTCGCTTATTTGCGGCTATTGCACCATCGCGATGATGATGGGGCATTTGAACGCATTGTCAATACGCCTAAACGTGGTATTGGTGAACGAACTTTAGAAACTTTACGCGGTATTGCTCGGCAAAAAGAAATCTCTTTATGGCAAGCGGCGAAACAAGCTATTGAAACTCAAGAGTTAAAAGCGCGCGCCAGTAGTACCTTAACTACTTTTTTAGATTTAATTGAACAACTGAATGAGCAAGTCAAACCTTTACCCCTTCATGAAAAAATCAAACAGATTAAAACACATACCGGCTTGGTAGCGCATTACCAGAAAGAAAGCAAAGAGGAAGCGCAAAGACGCTTGGAAAACTTGGATGAATTAGTCAATGCGGCTCGTCAATTTGAACAACGTCGAAGTAATTTGCCACCTACCGACGACACAGAAAACCCGCTGACAGTGGACACGTTGACCGAATTTCTAGCGCACACCGCTTTAGAAGCCGGCGAGGGGCAAGGGAATGAATGGGAAGATTGCGTGCAATTGATGACCTTACATGCGGCTAAAGGATTGGAATTTGAAGTGGTGTTTTTATGTGGTCTAGAAGAAAATTTATTTCCTCACCAAAATAGTCTCGATGAATCCAAGTTAGCAGAAGAACGCCGCTTATGTTATGTTGGAATTACGCGGGCTCGCCGCTATTTATATCTTTGTCACAGTGAAAGCCGCTATCGCTATGGCAACCGCGAATTTGCGACACCTTCGCGCTTTATTCGTGAAATGCCGACCGAACTGATTCAAGCAGTCCGTTTATCGAATTCCACGGTATCACCGCTAAGATCTTGGATGAGTTCATCTAAAGGCAAATTACATCGAGGTGAACGGGTTAAACATAACCAATTTGGCGAAGGCGTGGTATTAAATTATGAAGGTCAAGGCGATTATGCGCGGGTGCAAATTAAATTTGCCAGTGGTAACAAATGGCTCATGATGGCTTATGCCCAATTAGAAAAATTACGTTAGGAGACCCGCTATGTTGGAAAAAATCGGTTTTATTGGTTTGGGTATCATGGGACGCCCGATGGCGCTTAACCTTCGCAAAGCCGGTTATGCCCTGTGGGTTCATGCACGACGTGCCAACCTAATGGAACCGTTACTGCGAGCCGGTGCAGTGGCTTGCTCTTCACCGCAAGCTGTCGCCGAACAAACGGAGACCATCATCACCATGGTTGCAGATACTCCTGATGTAGAAGAAGTTATTTTAGGTAAAAAGGGAATCATTCACGGTGCTAAAGCGGGAAGTTTAGTCATTGATATGAGCAGTATTGCGGCTTTAACCACCCGTCGAATAGCGGCTGCTCTAGCTGAAAAGGGAATAGAAATGTTAGATGCGCCGGTGTCCGGCGGAGACAAAGGCGCTATGGCAGGTACTTTAGCGATTATGGTGGGTGGTAAAACGGCGCAATTTGAACGTGCTTTACCGCTATTCAAAATTCTGGGTGAACATATTGTTCATGTTGGTGATCACGGTGCTGGGCAAATTGCTAAAACCTGCAATCAAATCATTATTTCTCAAACTTTAGCCGCTATTGGTGAGGCGTTCATTTTGGCAAAAGCAGCGGGGGTTGATCCAACCAAGGTGCGTACTGCTTTACTCGGTGGTTTTGCCGGCAGTCGTATTCTGGAAGTGCATGGTCAGCGGATGTTAGAACGTAATTTTCAACCGGGTTTTAAAACTAAACTCCACCATAAAGACATCAAAATCGCTCTGCAAACCGCACATGAATTAGGCATTGCTATACCCGGAACAGCGTTAGCGGCTCAATATTTAAACGTATTAATGGGGACTGAACAAGGCGAACTCGATTCCTCGGCGATGGTAATAGCACAAGAACAGGCTTCCGCTATTTACTTGGCAGACGATTCGTTACCTAAAGACAGTCGGTGAAATAAAAGGGTATTACCGCAAGTGCCATCAACACCCCAAACGAGTCAAACTGAGAATAGTTGGATTATGCCATCAAAACATTGTTACCATTGTGGATTGCCGATTGCCGAATCAGTCGATCTCAGTGTCGTTATTGATAATCAAGCTCAGCCGATGTGCTGCCCGGGTTGTCAAGCCGTTGCTCAGGCGATTGTGGCAGCCCAATTAACTGACTTTTATAAATACCGTACTCATAACGCCCCGACTGGGCAAATATTAATTCCGGAATTTCTTCAACAAATCAGTATTTATGATAATCCGGCGATTCAAAAACGGTTTGTCCGTTATGAAAATGAACAGTTACGGGAAGCGGCTTTGATTTTGGAGGGGATTACTTGTGCGGCTTGTATTTGGCTTAATGAACGTCATTTAAAGAATTTACCGGGCGTACTCGAAGTCCAAGTAAATTATTCTACTCATCGTGCTCGGGTACGTTGGGATGATTCGCGGATTCGTCTCAGTGAGATTTTACAAGCGATAAGCCAAATTGGCTATCTAGCTCATCCTTATGATCCGGCGCGCCAACAAGAAATCTTGGAGCGTGAACGTAACCAACAACTGCGTCGGATTGGGGTTGCTGGCGCGTTGGGAATGCAAATTATGATGTTTTCCTTCGCATTATATGCCGGGGCTTGGTATGGAATGGAACCAGAATTTAAAGCTTTGTTTTATTGGCTCAATTTGATACTCACTTTGCCTATTTTACTTTATTGTGCTGAACCCTTTTTTAAAAATGCTTGGCGTGACTTAAGTCATGGGCAAGTCGGTATGGATGTCCCGGTGACCTTGGCTATCAGTCTGGCTTTTATGGGGAGTGTTTGGACCACTTTGACGACAACGGTTATCCATGACGGACAAGTTTACTATGATTCGATTGCGATGTTTGTGTTTTTTCTGTTGACGGCGCGGTATTTTGAACTCATTGCCCGCCAACGCAGTGTTCAAGCCGCCGAAAATCTCGTGCATCTCGTTCCCACTACGGCTACCCGCTTACGTCAGAACGCGACCGGAATCCAGGAAGAATTGGTTTTAGTTGCTGATTTAGCCATTGGCGATACGGTATTAATTCGTCCTGGCGAAACCATTCCCGCAGATGGTTGCATTTTGAGTGGTCAGTCCAATATAGACGAATCTTTACTTACCGGTGAAAGTTACCCGATTCCTAAAAATCCAGGTCAAGGGGTTATCGCCGGGGCGATTAACATAGATAGTCCTTTGCAAATACGGGTGGACAAAATTGGCGCTGATACGGTGTTATCCCATATTTTGCGCCTGTTAGAACGGGCTCAAACGGAAAAACCGGCTTTAACTCAACTGGCTGATCGTGTTGCCGCCGGGTTTATCCTGGGAGTACTGTTGCTAGCCTTGCTCGTAGCCATTTATTGGTGGCAAGTCAATCCGTCCCTGTGGCTTACTATTACTCTGTCGGTTTTAGTCGTTACTTGCCCGTGTGCACTGTCTTTAGCAACGCCTACCGCGATTACCGCTGCCACGAGTACCTTGACCCGGGTTGGTTTAATCACGACCAGAGGACATGCTTTAGAAACTTTAGCCCGTGCTACGCATTTTGTGTTTGATAAAACCGGTACTTTGACGGTAGGACGGTTACAACTATTAACCATTCATACTTTTGCCCAGTTTACTCCAACACAATGCTTACAATATGCACTGGCATTAGAACGTCATTCGGAACACCCCATCGCTCGTGCGCTTATCACTGCGGCTGAACAAAGCGAGTACGGCGAAAAGCAACCTGAACTCACCGCTTACCATGTCAGTAATGTTCCGGGTGCTGGGATACAAGGTGATATCACGGATAATCGCTATTTTATCGGTACCCCCGCGTTCATTGCCCAACAAACTCAGCTGACGCTCGAGCCTGACCAATTAAAAAGTTTACAACAACCAGGACATACCTTAGTGCTTCTCGCTGATGCCCATACCTTATACGGCGCTTTGATCTTGGGTGATCAAATTCGTCCCGGTGCCCGAGAATTAATTCAAGCCTTACAACAACAAGGTAAAACGATTAGTTTATTGAGTGGCGATCATGCTTTAGCCGTTCAACGCGTGGCGCAAGCCGTTGGTATTAATGATATAGCTTATGCGCTTTCCCCAGCAGAGAAATTACAACGCGTGAAAAATCTACAGCAAACTGGCGCTATCGTTGCCATGATAGGTGATGGTGTCAATGACGCGCCGGTATTAGCACAAGCCCAAGTTTCTATTGCGATGGGCAGTGGTACTCAAGTGGCACGGGCGAGTGCCGATATGATCTTATTAACGGAACAATTAGCGAATTTATTAATTGGCATTAAGACCGCACGCCAAACCCTCCGCATTATTCGCCAAAATATTATTTGGGCCATCGGCTATAATTTGTTAGCGTTACCCGCCGCTGCGGTCGGTTGGGTGGCACCGTGGTTAGCTGCTATTGGAATGTCACTCAGTTCGTTATTGGTCGTTATGAATGCTTTACGGTTACTTAAGCCGTGCACCTCGATTACCTCTGGGGATCGAAGCGCTTTAACTAACACTTCGGTTACTTTGGTAAAGGAGGGTTAGGGGCAATGTCATTGTTAACCAGCACCATCCAAGAAGTCTTTGGTATTACCACCACCAATACGCTATTATATTCACTGGTTACCTCAAGCGGATAAACCGACAGCGGTAATTGTACCCACTTTAATTAATCGAGTGGATAACATAATTTAACCGCATTGGTCGAAACACTGCGCTTAGTCCGACCGACAAGATTGCGGAAGATTTCCCCTAACCCTCTTGGTTCAAACGGAGAACTGGATGAATAAAAACCATCCGGCATAACATAAAATATTAATCTTTAAATGATAAAGCTGAATTTTCAAGAACTAGAAAACCGCATTTGATTTTATATTAGGTAGAAACCATGATGGCAAGAAAATTAATTTATTCTATTTTAGCGATTACGATAGTAGGGAATTTAGTTGCCACTTCTTCGATAAGCCAAGCTGCTCCGGCTTGCCATGTCATCGCACCGATTATTGATAAAGATCCCAAAGGATTGAATATTAGAAACGATCCGATGAAAGATATCATCTCGAAAATTCCTTACAGCGATTATACGGCTACTACAACCGTTCATATTATTGATGCTAAACAAGGTTGGCTAAAAATTGATGAATGGTCTGATGGTTCAGTGACAGCGACTTTAAAAGATCAAGCTTGGATTTATGGTAGTTTAATAGCTACTGCACGAGCGGTTTACGATAAGCCCATTTGTCAAAATTGTGATAACCCCAAAAAGATAGGTCAGTTACGTGAAGATGCTAAAGTGAAGATTCTGAATTGTAATGAATATGGTTGGTTATTCGCGCAGGGTATCTCCACTGAAGGGGAAGAACTAGAAGGTTGGTTACCTCCTTATAACGAATCACCGAGCAGAGCAACCGCAACGCCTCTGAATCAAACCGATGAACCCAAAACCGAAGGACGTTGTTATCACGCCAAAGGCTATATTACTGACCAAGACCACAATGGTCTCAATATCAGAGCAGAACCTTATGTCAAAGCGGAAGTGATCTCCAAAATTCCCCATAATGATTACAGTATCACCAGCATAGTGGATATTGCCGATGCTCAAAATGGTTGGCTTAAATTACGTCAATGGACTGATGGTGCGGTTATAACTACTTTTGCTGGTAATGCGTGGATTTATGGCAAGTTAGTAGCCACTTTAGTTAAACTAGGTGGAGATAATAACATTTATGCAGCTGCCGTTCACACGGCTCGTAAAGGTGGTCAATTTGTACCCGGTCGAGTGGTTAACGTGTTAGATTGTGGGAATGAATGGTTATTTGTTCAAGGTCAATCTACTGAAGGAAAACGAGTCAAAGGTTGGCTGTCTCCTTATGGACAATCTCTTATACCCTATGCTGAATAATAGGAGTTATATTAATATGCAAAAACAATATTTTTACCTCATCATGATGATGGCAATGATCATATCCAGCTTATTAACAGTCAGTTTTGCTACAGAAAACAATCCGCCCAATCGATGCGATGTATTTGCTTTCATTACCGATAAAGATCCCAAAGGGTTAAATGTGAGAGCAGCACCGGATAAAAACGTCATTTCCCGAATTCCTTATAAAAGTTATCAACCGGAACAACCGATTACCGTTCATATTGTGGATGTTAAAACCGGTTGGTTAAAAATTGATCGCTGGACCGATGGCTTAACTACCGGTCAATTTGCGGGGGAAGCTTGGATTTATGGCAAACTCGTCGCTGTTTCGGTAAAAGGCGATGAAAATATCAAAGTTTATGGTGGTCCCGAAGGTGCGACAACCCACCTCGTTGCCGGTGTTCATGAAAAGCCGGCGGCAGAATCACCGTTGTTAGGACAACTTGATGCAGAAAATCAGCTTATTAATATTCTCGATTGTCAAGAGCAATGGATATTGACTGAAGGTAAAATGTTAGATGGTAAACTGTTAAAAGGATGGTTGGATCCCAAAAAGCAATGTCCTAATTTGTCAGCCGCTTGTGTATGAGTTTTCGCTTCACTTTTGCTGTTGTCAACCAGTGAAAATTTATTCATTTGAGAGCAATCGAACTATAAAATGAAACTGCTGTTATTAGGAATAGGCAATTTACTACTGAGCGATGAAGGGGTAGGAATCCATGCACTTCGCTATTTAGAACAAAACTATAGTTGGCCACCACTAGTCGAATTACTCGATGGAGGTACAGCCGGTATGGAATTACTGGTCCCCATTACCAGTGCGACTCACTTGATCATCCTAGACGCTGTCCAAACCCAAGCGCCACCTGGAACGGTGGTACAAATTGCTCACGCGGATCTGCCGGCTTTTTTCCGCACTAAATTGTCATCTCACCAAGTTGGACTCGCTGATGTACTGGCAGCAGCCATCTTAACGGATAGTTTACCGAGTTACATCACTTTATTGGGTGTGGTTCCCGCGAGTTTAGAACTGGGTATGGAGTTAACGCCGGTGGTTGCTGTTCAACTGGTTCCTCTGGTTAATCGAATCGTTCAGGAATTGACTGCTTTGGGAATCACACTAGTTACTAAACAGCCTTCTCCAGTAAAACTGGTTAGCGACTAAAAATTTTCAAGTTAATAGTTAACTTCATGATAATACTTCAAATAACTAACATTCCTTCAGTTTCTAACATCTGCACTAATCGAATCAAAGGTAACCCAATCAATGCCGTTGGATCATTCCCTCTCATGTTTTCGAGGAGTGCAATACCCAAGCCTTCTGATTTAAAGCTACCGGCACAATGATATGGTTTCTCACGATGTAAATAGTTTTCTATTTGTGATAAAGTCAGTTGGCGAAACGTTACACTAAAGCGTACCATATCAATTTGAGCAGAATGAGTTACGGTATTAAATAAACATAAGCCGGTTAAAAAATCAACCGATTTGCCTCTGACAGCCATAAGTTGTTGGATGGCTTGTTCATGTGTTTGCGGTTTACCTAAAATAATGCCATCATTGACAGCTACTTGATCAGATCCAATAATCAAGGCATTAGGATAAGTCGATTGTGCAGCACGTGCCTTTAATTCTGCCAACCGAATAACTAATACCGCCGGAGATTCTTGCAATAGTGGCGTTTCATCAACGTGAGGGGCATAAGTTTCAAAGGGTATACCTAATCGCTCTAACAAATTTTTTCTAAACGGTGAAGTGGAAGCGAGTACCAATAAAGCGGTAGAAGTAGCTGGAATGGAGATATTAGTCATGCTATTCTCAGTTGGGGTTCGCAGTGGTTAAATTTGACATAAATCAGTCACTATAATAATATTTTTAATCTATGTTGGAAGAATTACCTCGATTCATTGATCCGAAGCAACTTGCACTTCAAAACGCCCATTTGAAAGGGGAAGTGGCATTAGCGCAATTCGAAAGATTACATGATAGTCTATGTGAAGTTCAAGGAACAGTTAAGATTGAGTGGACATTTGCAGTTGACGATAAACAGCATCCTACCATACAGGGATCGATTCAAGCACAATTGCCGATGCTTTGCCAACGTTGTTTACAACCATTGCAATGGACCATGGATACTCAAGTTGCCCTAGTCATTTTCGATAATGAACCACACCCGGATGAAGAACTGCTGATGGAATATGAAGTAATTATTCTCAATGAGAATCCGGTTTCATTGTGGAATTTAATCGAAGACGAAATTATTTTAGCTTTACCCATTATAGCCAAACACGACACTTGTATTGCTAATGAATATCAATTATCGGCAGAAACACTTGCGAATAATGCTGGTTCTAATCCATTTCAGATATTATTAGAATTAAAATAACACCAGCTTTCAAATAAATAATCCTATTAATTCATGAGAATGAGTTACTTTTGCTAGCAAAAATAACGATCAGTATAACGTTTTATAATGAGCTAACGGAAAGAAATTCAATTGCAAATTGAAAAAGGATAATGAATAATTTACAGTTAACAGTTCAGGGTTGACTGTTAAAAAATCTAGATAGAAACAAGGAATTAATATGGCTGTACAACAAAATCGTAAAACATCTTCTAAACGAGGGATGCGTCGTTCTCACGATGCTTTAACACCGCCAACTTTATCAATTGAACCACTGATAGGAGAAGTCCATCTTCGTCACCATATCAGCCCTAATGGTTATTATAGAGGGCGTAAAATTCTCACTACCAAGGATGAATAAAATTTGATACCGTGTATTGCATTGGACGCGATGAGTGGTGATTATGGCCCGCCGGTCATTGTGCCAGCTGCACTGCAAGTTTTATCTGAAATAGAAAATGTGCACTTAATTTTGGTTGGTGATGAAAAACTTCTGACGCAAGCAGTAGGTCAACAACCAGCGAAGATAATACAACGTTTATCTATTTATCATGCTAATCAGCGCGTCGAAATGAATGAATTACCTTCCCATGCTTTACGCAATAAAAAAGATTCTTCTATGCGAATAGCTATTAATTTAGTTAAACAAGGCAAGGCGGAAGCGTGTGTGAGCGCTGGCAATACGGGTGCGTTGATGGCAACTGCTCGTTATGTCCTTAAGATGCTACCTGGTATCGATAGACCCGCTATTATCACCGCTTTACCTAATATGTTGGGTGGGTGTACCCATGTGCTGGATCTCGGTGCTAATGTCGATGCGAGTCCAGAACACTTGTTTCAATTTGCAGTGATGGGAACCGTTCTAGCCCAAGCAGTTGATAATTTACCTAATCCACGAATTGGTTTATTAAATATTGGTCAAGAAGAAATTAAAGGGAATGAACAGGTCAGGAAAGCCGGTCAATTACTGATGGCCAGTCCAATTAACTATATTGGCTTTGTAGAAGGAGATGATATTTATAAAGGCACGGTTGATGTCGTCGTTTGTGATGGCTTTGTTGGTAATGTGTCTCTTAAAACCACGGAAGGTGTGGCGAAAATGATCAGTCATTACGTCAAAGAAAGTTTTAATAAAAATTTATGGACCCGTTTTACCGGTTTGTTGGCTTTACCGATTATTAAAAATATCCGGCAAAAAATTGATCCGCGTCGCTATAATGGTGCCAGCTTATTAGGATTACGGGGTATTGTTATTAAAAGCCATGGTAGCGCCGATGTATTAGCGTTTACTTATGCTATTAGAGAAGCCATTATTGAGGTACAAAAGAATGTACCGGCTCAAATTAGTAGCCAATTAACGACTTTACTCACTAAAAAAAGAGAAGAAGTCGTTATTGAAATCGCTTCCAATCGACCGACACCCATGAATAATCAATTAACTGGCTTGCTCAATGAAAAAAGGTGTGTCGGGTGAATTATTCTTGTATTATCGGCACGGGCGGTTATCTTCCAGAACGGTGTGTTCCCAATGGAGAACTAGAACAATGGGTTAATACCAGCGATCAATGGATTGTTGACAGAACCGGTATTCGTAATCGCCATTTAGCTGCGGAAGATCAAGACCTATGTGATTTAGCTGAAATAGCTGCACGCCGTGCGCTTGATGCCGCTCACTGTCAAGTTCAACAAATTGATTTAATTGTGTTAGGTACCACCACACCCGATCGGATTCATCCCAGCACCGCTTGTTTACTTCAAGCCCGTTTAGGTAATCATGGTGCGATGGCGTTTGATATTCAAGCCGTTTGTAGTGGTTTTATTTATGCGTTGAGTATCGCTGACCAATTTATTAGAACGGGTGCAATCCAAACCGCACTGGTTATCGGTGCCGACATTTATTCACGACTGGTTGATTGGACGGATCGAAGTACTTGTATTTTATTTGGCGATGGCGCCGGGGCAGTCGTACTGAAAGCCAGTCAGGAACCAGGCATTTTATCCTCACATTTACATGCTGACGGTGCTTACAAAGATGTATTAACCGTTCCCGCAACCGTTGCGCAAGGACGCCTTCAAGGTGACGGTTTTACCAAGATGCAAGGCAGTGAAGTTTTTAAGTTTGCGGTCAAAGCACTCGCTGAAGTCGTTGAAGAAGCATTGGTTGCTAATCAATTGAATATCAAGGATATTGATTGGTTAGTTCCTCACCAAGCCAATTTGCGTATTATTACCGCAACGGCAAAAAAGTTAGGACTGCCAATGGAAAAAGTGGTCGTCACTTTAGCAGAACAAGGTAATACCTCTGCGGCTTCTATTCCATTAGCCTTAGATATCGCGATCCGTGATGGTCGAATTCAACGGGGTCATAAACTGCTACTAGAAGCAGTGGGAAGTGGATTTACTTGGGGTTCAATCTTGGTAAAATACTAACCCGGTTAACAACCCCTCTCCATTGAAGGCCATTTTAGGTATACACTAAAAAACTTGTTTAAAGTTGAATGGTTATTTAATATATTGAGTCCATGATGAAATACGCATTGGTTTTTCCAGGTCAAGGTTCACAATCCATCGGCATGTTGGCTGATTTAAATGCCAGCTATCCGGTGGTAACACAAACTTTTGCAGAAGCCTCTGAATTATTAGGTTATGATCTCTGGAAATTAACTCAAGCCGGTCCAGAAGCCGATTTAAACCAAACGGATAAAACGCAACCGGCTTTATTAGCAGCCAGTGTGGCCGTATGGCGGGTTTGGCGAGAACAGGGCGTGTTGTTACCAGCCATGATGGCTGGGCATAGTTTTGGAGAGTATAGCGCCTTAGTTTGTGCCGGTGCGTTAAAATTTACAGATACGGTGGGGCTTGCCCAGGATAGAGGTCGATTTATGCAAGCCGCCGTGCTGGCTGGTGAAGGTGCTATGGCTGCCTTAATCGGACTATCACCACAGCAAGTCACTGAAATTTGTGATCAAGTGGCTCAAGGTCAAATCGTTGCACCGGTGAATTTCAATGCGCCCGGTCAAATTGTGATTGCTGGACACACGCCAGCGGTTAATCGGGCAATTGAACAAGCAAAGCGAAGCGGTGCTAAAAAAGCAGTCTTGTTACCGGTGAGTGTTCCGGCACATAGTCAGTTGATGAAACCGGCCGCCGAAAAAATGGCTGAGCGTTTGGCTCAAGTAGCGGTTACGGTTCCTAACATCCCGGTGATTCATAATGTGGATGTGGCGGTTAAATCTGAGGCGGCGGCTATTCGCAGCGTCTTGACTACCCAACTTTACTCGCCGGTGCGTTGGGTCGAAACCATTGAAAAAATGGTAACTGAAGGTACCCATATCGTGTTTGAATGTGGACCGGGCAAGGTATTGACGGGATTAAACAAACGGATTGCTAAAACCGTGACAACCTTGTCTATAGGAGATAGCCACCGTAACCTAGAAGAAGCAGTAGCTATGATAGAAAAAACCGTGGTATGTATATAGATCTCACTAACGAAATTGCTCTAGTTACGGGTGCGAGTCGCGGTATTGGTCAAGCCATTGCCACCGCCCTCGGACAAGCTGGTGCTAAAGTGATTGGCACAGCAACTACGCCAGACGGTGCAGAAACAATTACGCAAACTTTACAAGCACAAAATATTGCTGGCAAAGGTCAAGTACTGGATATCACTGAATCCGAATCAATTGATAATTTAATCGGCAGTTTAAAGGCAGAAATGCCGACTATTTTAGTGAATAATGCCGCGATCACCCGTGATAATTTATTAATGCGCCTGTCGGAAGAGGATTGGGACAAGGTAATTCAAGCGAATTTAACGACGGTTTATCGTTTATCTAAAGCCTGTCTTCGTGCTATGATGAAAGCTCGGCAGGGACGGATTATAACGATAACCAGTGTAGTTGGCTTGACGGGAAATGCGGGACAAACCAACTATGCAGCCGCTAAAGCCGGTGTCATTGCTTTTAGTAAATCTTTAGCGAGAGAAGTGGGTAGTCGTGGCATTACGGTTAATACCATTGCACCTGGTTTTATTGACACCGATATGACCCGTAACTTACCCGAAGCACACCGGGCTACCTTATTACAACAAATTCCACTCAATCGGGTTGGAGAAGCGAAGGAAGTGGCTTGGGCGGTGGTATTTTTAGCCTCTAAGGCAGCCGCTTACATTACGGGAGAAACGTTACATGTCAATGGCGGGATGTATATGCCATGAGCATAAAACGTTTAGCCTTTGAAGAAGAAGTCGTTCCAATCAGAATAACGACAACATTTTTCAGTATTTTTTTGATGTAATTTATTTTAGCGGATGTTCAGTCAATTGAACTTAAGAGCAGGCTATTATTTTACAGTGAGCACACTGGAGATAAAACTGAATACTGGGTTCAAGTGATCATTGAACAACCATTAGGGGAATATTTTTTTAAGGAAGGATTGATTTTGTTAACCCATTTAACTAACAGCACTTGCTATTTTTCACTTTGGAGAGAGGCAAACTTGTTATGAGTAGTAGTAGCGTCGAGGAACGTGTCAAGAAAATTGTAGTTGAACAACTTGGCGTCAAGGAGGAAGAAGTGAGTAATGAGTCCTCTTTTGTCGATGATTTAGGTGCTGATTCTCTTGATACAGTAGAATTAGTGATGGCACTGGAAGAAGAATTTCAATGTGAAATTCCAGATGAAGAGGCAGAGAAAATTACTACTGTACAGCAAGCTATCGACTATATTACGAATTATTTACAATAACCGGTAAGTGAAATCACTTCATGATAGGGTGTAATGAATTGCAAACAACGTTAGCCTTTTCTCCAGGGTATTTGTAACAGTGATGAAAAGACGAGTTGTCATTACCGGCCTGGGTGCGCTTTCTCCAGTCGGTTTAACGGCTTTGGAAAGTTGGCAAGCTATATTGGCAGGTAAAAGCGGGATTGCCCACATTACTGAATTTGATGTCAGCAGTTTTTCTAGCCAAATTGGTGGACAAGTGAAAGGATTTGATGTAACTCAATATATGTCCACCAAGGAAGCTAAAAAAATGGATCCGTTTATCCACTATGGTATGGCTGCGGGTATTCAAGCGATTGAAGATGCTGGCTTGGAAATTACCGATGCGAATGCAGAAAGGATAGGAATCGCTATTGGCTCTGGAATTGGGGGTCTCCCGGGTATTCAAAAAGGTCATTTAACTTATCTCCAAGGTGGCGCACGCAGAATTTCGCCGTTTTTTGTTCCGGGTAACATTACTAATATGATTGCCGGTAATTTATCGATTAAATACGGGATCAAAGGCCCTAATTACGCGATTGTTACCGCCTGTGCAACGGGGACGCATAATATTGGTGATGCAGCGCGGTTAATTCAATATGGAGAAGTCGATGTCATGATCGCGGGTGGTGCCGAAATGGCCACTTCGCCGATGGGAATTGGTGGATTTGCTGCCGCTCGTGCTTTGTCGACTCGCAATGATTCACCGCAATTGGCGAGTCGCCCATGGGATAAAGATCGAGATGGCTTTGTTCTGAGTGATGGTGCTGGCGTGGTGGTGTTAGAAGAATATGAGCTAGCCAAGCGACGAGGTGCCCGTATTTATGCTGAGTTAATTGGCTATGGGATGAGTGGCGATGCTTATCATATGACTTCACCACCGACCGATGGCAGTGGCGCACGGCGTTGCATGTTAAATGCTTTGCGAGATGCTCACCTCAATTCAGAACAAGTGAATTATATCAATGCTCACGGTACTTCTACCCCAGCCGGTGACAAAATTGAAACCCTAGTGATTAAACAAATTTTTGGTGAACATATTAAACGTTTAGCGGTGAGTTCTACCAAATCCATGACGGGTCACTTATTAGGAGCGGCTGGTGGATTAGAAGCGATATTTAGTATATTAAGTATTCGGGACCAAGTTGCACCACCCACCATTAATTTATTTAACCTGGACCCCGAATGTGAAGGTTTAGATTATGTTCCTCATCAAGCAAAGTCAATGAAGATTGACATCGCGTTGTCTAATTCATTTGGCTTTGGAGGAACCAATGGCACCTTAATTTTCAAGCGTTTAGAATAAGGTCAACTACCCCGCCCTCAAGGGCGGAGCTTATAAAAGCGAGGTTGACCAGACTAAGCCACTAATCATAGTGGCTACGCTACCCCGAGGTCGTTAAGACTTACCAGCAGATGCTTCCTGAGTCTGCTGCTCTAAAAGGCTTTAATCAAGCTGGGGAAAGGTAAAGCCCCGAAGGTTTTAGTCGTGGCTGGCAATAGCAAGAGCCGCGGGGTGACCTTGTCGAAGGGAGCTGGCGGGAAACCGCCGCGTCACTAGCCCCGTAAGGGGAGGGCTTAACCGCCGGACTGCTGGGAAAGACCAGCACCTCATTTTTACAGAGATAGCTTAACAACCAGAGGAGCGAGAATAGGGTCGGCTTGAGCCGACGCGCTATCCCTCCTCGCCCGGAAGAACGAGGTTTCTCGCGCAATTTGATGAATGTTTAGAATCCTATTTCTCCTCTTATTATTGTTTATGACAATCGTCGGTGCAGGTGGATATTGGCTGTATAAATATCGCCTCACTGTCCCATTGCCTCTTTTTAACGACATTCACTATGTCGTTGAATCTAATATAACTTTATCGGAAGTGGCTAAAGATTTAATGGATAAAGGTTTATTGGATTATCCCACCGCTTTGGCTTGGGTAAATTTAGCTCGTTTCCAAAAAAGGGCACATCTTATCAAAGCCGGTGAGTATCGAGTTCCCGTCGGGACCACGCCACAACAACTGCTAGATATTATGATTAGCGGTAAAACGATACAATACACTTTGACTATTCCCGAAGGTTGGAATTTTTATCAACTCATGACTGCAGTACGTGCCCACCCGCAGTTGATCCAAACGCTCGCTGGATTAAGTAGTGATGATGCCATTATGGAAAAACTGGGTTGGCCGAAACAACATCCGGAAGGACGTTTTTATCCAGATACTTATCTTTTTCCAACCAGAACCACCGATGTTGAGTTTTTGCAACGGGCTTATAAAGTGATGCAGGCAAAATTAAAAGCGGCTTGGAAGCAACGAGATCAAGATTTACCCTTGAAAAGTCCAGATGAAGCTCTGGTATTAGCCTCCCTTATTGAGAAAGAAACGGCGGTTGCTGAAGAACGTCCCCTTATTGCTGGGGTATTTATACGCCGCTTAAAAAAAAACATGTTATTACAGACTGATCCAACGGTGATTTACGCCTTAGGCAAAACCTTTGATGGCAATATTCGTAAACAAGATTTAAAAATGGATAGTCCCTATAACACTTATATTAACAAAGGGTTACCTCCTACTCCCATTGCTATGCCTGGCAAATCCGCTCTCGAAGCGGCGGTTAAGCCCAAACCAGGAGATACGCTATTTTTTGTAGCCAAAGGAGATGGCAGTCACCATTTTTCCACCACGTATGAAGAGCATGAATGTGCGGTGATTGAATATCAATTAAAGGCTAAATTTCCTAATCGTTATCATAATCAATGTAAGATATACTCAAACTGTGCGGCTTGTCGTAGTTAAAAACTTTTAATCCAGAAACTTCAATGGGTAAGTAACGTGAGTTAAGGAATAAGAATCGTACCCACATTAGAACGAGCACTATAACAATTACCTCGATACGCTTGGATAGCAATGTAAAAATGAGTTCCACTTTTTAAAATGGCACTGAAAGAAGTCTGTTTACCGATATCAAAGCTATGGATGTTATTGAAAGTGACCTCAGTGACTGGAGCAGAATAAGGCGCATAGTAAAATTGATAACCTTCAGCATGGTTGACGGTTGTCCAGGAGGCGGTTACTTGCTGTTCGGTTACTTCAATTTGTAAGGTCGGTGGCAGTAATAGGTCTTCGGTTTTGCATATCGTTTGAGTAATATATTCTTGAAATAAGGGTACCCGGCTATAAACACCATAATAGTTAGGTAAAGCACAGCCTTCTCCCCAACTGACCGTGCCGATTTGTTGCCAACCCAAGTCTGTTTTTATTACTAACGGACCACCACTGTCTCCAGTACAAGCATCTATACCACCGGCTTTAAATCCAGCACAAAGCATCGTTTCTTGAATATCACCATTGTATGACCAAGGTGAATTACAGACTTCATTGGAAACAATCGGTATGGTTGCTTGTTGTAAACTGTCTGCATATTTTGGATTATAGCGGCTAGCTTTGGTGGCTCCCCAACCGATGATGGTGGCTAATTTGCCAGGTTGAGTTAAATCGCTATAACGCTCCGCTATTCGTAAGATAGGTTGAGTAGAAGGCTTGGCTAATTCTAATAAGGCGATATCCGCAGAGGGATTTTCTGGATCATGGTCATAATCAGGATGTGTTATAATTTGTTTAATTTCAATAATTTCACCCGGTTGTTCATCAATTTCACCCGGTTGTTTATCACTCAGTGTATCTCTACCTAATAGTACTTTGATGCTATGAACCGTTTCCCCCTCAGTACAATGCGCTGAAGTCAGTACCCAAGCAGGATGAATTAAGCTACCCGCACAAAATTGCCCTTCCGACGGAGACGAGCTATCACTCTCGAGAATAGCAACCATCCATGGCCATTGCCCGGTTTTTGCTCTGGTGCCATTGATAATGCGTGGCGTGGCTGCGGTAGTTGTTTGTACACTTAAAATAAGTAAAAAAGATATTGAGAAAAGTAGACGCATGGTTTTATCCCCAATAATAATCGGTAGCAATACCCATAAAAATAGCAGCACCCAACCAATGATTATTTAAGAAAGCTTGAAAACAGTGAGTCGGTTGGCGATCTCTGATAAGCCATTGTTGGTAGATAGCTAAACTAGCGGCGATTAATAGTCCCAAATGATAAAGCTTACCGAAATAAAGTTGTTGTCCTACCCATAATAATAACCCTAAGACGGTGATATGCAAAGCCGCTACCATCACTTTATCCGCTTGACCGAATAAAATAGCGGTTGATTTGACCCCAATCATTAAATCATCTTCTCGATCAACCATCGCATATAAAGTATCATAAGCAATTGTCCATAGTACATTGATTATAAACAATAACCAAGCTAAAGGGGGTACCGTTCCGGTTTGAGCGGCGAAAGCCATTGGAATTGACCAACCAAAGGCAAATCCTAAATAAACTTGAGGCCAATAAGTATACCGTTTAGTAAAAGGATAAGTGGCGGCGAGCAACGCGGCTACGACGGATAACGCAATCGTCAACCAATTCATTAATAAAACTAAAGCTAATGCCAGTAAGCATAAGATAATAAATAGAGTTAAGGCTTCACGTTCACTCACTTGTCCCGCTGCTAATGGGCGTTCTCGAGTACGACCAACATGGGGATCAATGTGGCGATCAGCATAATCATTAATCACGCAACCCGCTGAACGCATTAATATAACCCCTAAAATGAATACCATTGCAACGGTAATGTCCGGATAACCGTTGCTCGCTATCCATAATGCCCATAAAGTAGGCCATAATAATAGGTAGATTCCAATCGGACGGTGTAACCGCATTAATAAGGCGTATTGGTAAAATCGTTCTAGCATCATAAAGTTCTGAACTAGGATTGAGGTGCAGGTATGACGAATTAAATCTGAAGTACCTAAGCAAAATTAATGGAGTATTGGAGATGACGATAATCCCTTTTAACCGCCATTATTTTTCAATTTCTGCAATTATTTTCAAAGCATTATTCTGAATAATGAGAGGGTTCACTTGGTTAGCTAATTGTTCAGTGGTATATTGACCTTCACAAGCTTCTAATGCTGATTTTCTCAAAGCAGTTTGATAAGCTTCTGCAATGATCTCTTTTAATTCCGCTTGATTTAAATAGTAACCACCTAATTTTCTGCGTTTGTTAACATACTGAATTTCTTCAGCCGCATTCGCAATAGAACAATCCCAGGAACGAGTCGTTCTTTGTTCAGCAGATTGTTTAATAAGATGAATTAATAAAATGATAACATAACTGCGAATTTTATGAAGTTTATCTTCCCGGCTTATTTCTTCCATTTCGCCTAATAAAATGAGCGCATCGGGATAACGTTGTTGGTCTATTGCCGCTCGTAGTTCTAATAATTCTTCCATAGTCGAGTTGTCCTCCAAATCGCTGTGAGTAAAGCGTAACTGACTGACCCGTTATTCGGTGTCAACCTGGATTTGTAACCATTGTTCTAATAAAGCTAGCGTATGGTGTAGTTACCGTGTTACACCCGTCTTTAACAAAGCGCTACGACTTTTAACCAATTTAGGGGTAAATTTGTTTTTATCCGCTTGATCTTTAAAACCCAATCGCTGATAAACATGACTGCCTACCCCTGGAATGAGATCACCGTTTGCTTGTTTTTCAGTATCTGTTGCGAAATAAACATAGTGAAACTTATTGGTAATAGACTGAGGAAATTCTTGGCTTAATTTATGAGGAGCCTCTTTATGTATAACTGGTGCGACCACAAATATATTGTCAGGTTGTAAAGTCTGAATAAGATGAGTTAAGTTGGTTTTTACAACATACGTACCGGATATCACGGATTTTACCATGATAAGAATTTTGGCATGATCAACATTGGGTTCGCGGTATTTCCTCACAATGGGTGCCATTGATAAACCATGTTGTCTCTGTCTCTGATTCCAAAAACAAGCTAGCGATACCTCTAATGATGCGCTGGTTAAGCTTTCTATTACACCGGTTGTTAAATAATCAGCATCTTCAACGCTACAAGCAACGCAGACACTTTTTTTCTTATCATTTACCTGCTCGGCTAAAACGCGCCCTAATTCCCGACCTAATTCATACAACGCATGAGAATAAGTAGTGGAATCAGTCGCCTTATCTGCCAGTAAGGAAAGATTCGCTTTTTCTATTTCAGTCGTGTAGTCCGAAAATTGCCGGTTCATAACAAAATACCTTCTAATTCAGAAAATTGATTTGGGCATTAATAGCCATTTTCAATAGCATAATCGAAATGAGCGATGTCCGACAAAATATTTTTCACTTCATAAAGCAATTCTGTACCAGCGTCTTAATTAGGTATCAACCTGAATTTGTAACCATTTTTCTAATAAAGCTAAATGCCATAACTGACTGCCTTGCAATGGCGTCATATACTGCTCTGGTGCCGCTAACAATAAATTAATATAATCGCGTTGAAATAGTTGGCGTTGCTGGCAAGCGGTTGAATTTAATACTGCTCGCATCCATTCTAAAAAGGGACCACGCACATATTTTAAAGCCGGTACTGGAAAATAACCCTTGGGACGATCGATTACCGCCGCCGGTAACAGACGACGAGCCATTGCTTTTAAGGGATATTTACCCTGTTGGCGCAATTTTAATTCAGGTGGGATAGTCGCCGCTATTTCAACTAAATGATGATCTAAAAAGGGAACGCGTGCTTCTAAACCCCATGCCATCGTCATATTATCCACTCGTTTAACCGGATCATCGACAATCAAAGTAGTGACATCCATCCGCAAGACTTTATCTAAAAAAGTTTCAGCGCCCTCTTCTGCTAGCAACTCAGCAACTATTTGTGAGGTATAATCTTCGCCATGATAATCTGGATGGACGGTTTGTAGAAATTCAGTATGAGTGCGATCAAAATAATACGGTCGGAAACGTTCTAAATCCGAACCTAGCGCCGACTGCATCAATGGATACCAAAAATAGCCAGCAAAGACTTCATCGGCACCTTGTCCGCTTTGAACTACTTTTACCGTTTTGGAAACGTATTCTGACAGCAGATAAAATGCGACCGCATCTTGCCCAACCATCGGTTCAGACATCGCCGCAATCGCTTCGGGTAAGCGTTCTAAAACTTGATGATTGGGTATCCTATAACGATGGTGATGAGTACGATACCGGGCGACCACTTGATCAGAATATTCAAACTCACTGCCTCGTTCTTCTGGGGTATCTTCAAAACCGATTGAAAAGGTGAAGAGGTTTTCTATATTGCCTTGCTCTGCTAATAATCCAACTAACAAACTAGAATCCAATCCCCCCGATAGTAACACTCCCACGGGGACATCTGCCGCTAGCCGATGACTGTTAACAGCGGCTTGCAAGCTAGAATGCGTCATCTCTAGCCATTCAGCTTCATTTTTCGGTTGTTCTGGACGAGTGGCACGCAATTGCCAATAACGTTTTGACCGCCCCGCTTGATTTTGCTGACTACAGGTTAAAGTCGTTCCTGGCGCAACTTTGCGGACACCTTGTAATAGCGTGCGTGGCGCCGGTACCACGGCATGGAGGGTTAAATGATGATGTAACGCAATCGGATCAATTTGAGTATTAACTTCCCCAGCCGCTAATAACGCCGGTAAGGTAGAAGCAAAACGGAGAAAGTGAGCCGTTTGGCTGAAATATAATGGTTTAATACCCAGCCGATCGCGGGCGAGTAACAGTTGTTGTTGATGAGAATCCCATAAGCCAAAAGCAAACATGCCTTGGAGATGAGTCACACAATCTTCACCCCATCGAGCGTAAGCTTTCAGGATAATTTCAGTGTCACTTTCTGAGTGAAAAGAGTAACCTTCAGCTAATAAATTTCGCCGTAATTCTCGATAGTTGTAAATGGTGCCATTGAAAACTAAAACCAGTCCTAATTCCTCATCTACCATCGGTTGATGAGCACGATTAGATAAGTCAATGATGGCTAAGCGTCGATGTCCTAAGCCAATAGCTCCTTGAATAAAATGTCCAAAATCATCTGGTCCCCGTCGTGCCAGTTTATTCATCATGGTAGACAGGGTATTGAAAACGGGGAGGTTACCGTCAAATCGAAGTTCGCCACAGATACCGCACATAATTAAAAATAACCTAATTCTTGAGCAAAGCGTTTGTTAAGAAAGTAAATGATTACTTGGCAATAAGGATGATATTTACCAGCGGTTTTAGTTTCATATTGTTGAATTTTTCTTTTGACATGGGCAACCGCCCAATCGGCTTTGTTGCCTTTTAGGTTGGTAAGATTTTGTATCACGTCATCCATAATTGCTGCGCGATTATTGACTAAGGTTTGTGTATTTAGATTCAGGATTTTATTGAGATCTTGATCGATGTTGGGATCATCAGAGTATATTCTGCCATCTTTTCTATATTTTATAGATTTTATTAATTTATCAAGCGGATTAAGAATCATTTCTTGTTCACTCTTATGGGTATCACAATGTTGAAGATGTTTTGGTTCACCCTCGTTTCCTCGACAAGCCGCTAATAAATTTTGATAATCTAATTGTTTCTCCGGATATTTACTTTGAGGTTGCCAATGTTCAACTTTCATATTTTCCTTGCTAATACGTTGCATACAATAACAACAGATCTGACCTTGTTCTTTTAATAAATAATCCCGCAATTCATCCTTTTCTGGATAATTGTCATAATTCGAATGAATTTTTTTGCGATGGGCTAATAATGAAGCTGGCTCTTTACTTTTCTCAATCTGTTTCATCTGCCTCATCCATAAAAGCCAAATGATGATAAGCTCTTACTATAGCTGTATCATTTTCACCTAAATCTTGGGAAAGTTGTTTTAATAATTCTTGAGCGGCTGCTTTGTTACCCTCATCCAGCAATTCGTAAACTTTATCAAGCTGTTTTTGCATGTCATCCGGACGCTGTTTAACAGCCATTAACTCATAAAGAATAGAATTATTATCTCTGCCAAAAGTATGAGGTGTATTTTTGACCACCTGAAAATTTTCCAAAATAACGACATTTTCAGGCTTTACCTGACTTAGCACCAACGGCGAATGCGTCGTCACAATCAATTGACAATTGGGGAAAATTTTGCTTAATTGAGGAATAACACGCCGCTGCCAACGTGGGTGTAAATGCAAATCGATTTCATCAATTAAAACAATACCATTACCAGTTAATGGCTGCTCTCGATGCGGATTAGCAATCGCTAAACGCCGTGCCAAATCAGCAACTAAGGCGAGTAAAGTTTTTTCCCCAGATGATAATTGGTTAATATTTAAAACCGTCGCATTTTTTTGAATGAGCATTTCTCCACTCGGATTATTGAGCCAATTAATAGCCAAGTTAGTAAATTGATTATGATCATCACTAAGTAGGCTATAGATAGCTTGGCGTACTTGGTCAAGCGTCGGATTCTTACCGAGTTGTTTTTCAATATTTTCCTGCCAACGGTACCATTCAAAGAAATAAGTAAAATTAAAAGCTTTTTTGTCTAAAGCATGGTCATAAATGGTCAAGATGTCAGTTCTAAAATCATCTCGGGCATTTTTGAAATCAATGAAGTTAATTAGTGCAGCCGTACTGGTAGGGTAGTAAATCAGAATAGGGAGGTTTTCTTCATTATTTGTATACCATGGTTTTGGAACACCTTGTAAAATATCAAGACCTTGAAGGTAACTATCAGATCCGTAGTTTTTATTAAAACTGATACTCCATTTCATTTCTACTTTTTCTTGTTTATGTTCTATTAACAAATAAATTTCATCAGTGGTTTTAAGTTTATCTTGTTTAATATCTAAAATGTTAATATTTTCTTCAAAATCGTTTTTTATTCTAAGAATCCGTTTTGAAAAATTAGTTAACAAAATAGCAAGACAATCTAAAATAGCTGTTTTCCCAGTACCATTGTCGCCTATTAAAACCGTTAAATTTCGATGAAATTCTAATTCAACTTGCTCAAAGCCTCGAAAATTTTCTAATTTAAGCTTTTTTACTTGGAAGATCTCATTTGGTTCTGGATCCATATCTATAATAATCTCCAAAGTTATTGTATGATTTTACACAATAAATATACACTCGTTTCCGGATGTTGTCCCTTTTAATTAACCAATGAGTGACTATGGAATTAATATTTTTTCCGACCAACCAAGCACCTTATATAGTAAATTCTCCGCAACCAATTTCTACCGATGGTTTTGTATGGTTAGATTTTGATCGCCATCTGGAACCGAATTGGGTGGAGAAGCTAAAAGCGACTCTGGGAAATGACTTCGAGATTCACGAGCGTCATGTGCGTGATAGTCTTAATTTTGCACATCCGCCCTACTTCGATACCATGCCGCATTACGAGATGCTCATTTTTCGGGGATTTTGCTCAGACGACCCGGATAATGAATTGGCAACCACGCCGGTCGCGTTTTTTCTATTCAAATCGGGTTTAATCACCATTCGTTCTGCCGGCAATCACTCGATTCTTGATATCCGCCAACATTTACTAGATGAATCTGGGCGAGTACCGGCTCGACCGGAAGGTTTAATGCATTTGATATTGGATGCGATGGTAGATCGTTTTTTACTGATGCACCAACCGCTTTCGGAACAATTAGATCAGTGGCGTGATAAATTACTACGAATTGAGAAAGCCTTCGCTGATTGGCATCATTTGACGGTACATCGTAGTCAATTGCGCCAATTAGAAATTTTATGCGAGCAACAAATCGATGCACTTTCCGCTTGGCGCGAAGATACCCATTGTCCCATGGACGACTACCTGATTGTGCGTTTCAATGATTTACAAGAACACATTGCTCGGGTATTACATTATGTACAAGGCTTGCTCAACGAGATTGATTTTCTAATGCAGTTACAATTTGCAGCCGCTGCCCAACGGACCAATCATATTGTGAGCATACTGACTATTGTTTCAGTCACATTTCTACCGCTCCATTTGCTCGCTGGGATATTTGGTATGAACTTCGCGCATATACCCTTGGTACAACAACCTTATGGTTTTTACTGGTTATTGCTGAGTATGATAGGAATCGGTATCGGGGTATTTACGTTGTTCAAATGGAAGCGGTGGATTTAACAATAATGAAAACAGTCAAGTAGTCAAGTAGGTCGGACTAAGCGCAGCGTGTCCGACACAGTCCGTGTAGGTTGGGCTGAGTTTACGAAGTTCAACCATCGAGAAAGACGTACTAACCAATCATGTTGGGTATTCGGTTGTCAGCCCAACCTACGTAGGATTTCTCGTGGTGACTATGACACTGGAGCGTCCCAGTCGACATTCTCACGCTGGAGCGTGGAAACACATGGCGCGAATCTTATTCAAAATTTTAGGAACAGAACCACATGGCTTACGGGGACTTTACTCTAAAAGATCTGCTCAAACGCTTCCAATTACACGAAAAAATCATCGCGTTGTTTAATGAATTAGAACCGGTAGAACTCGGGAGTTGGTTAATTCAAACGCTTGATCTGGGATTACCATTGGCTTTATCTTCTTCTAGTGAGAAAGCGCGATCGGAACTTATCGTGATGCCCATTCTTCTAGAATTACGCCGGAGAAACCATAATACTGTGGCGATTTATTCTGGTGAAAGATTGGATGTGGATGCCGACCTGGGTTTAAAAGGAGAATGTGACTTCATTTTAGCTAAAAGTGACCTGTCACACACGATTCAAGCGCCTATCTTTCTACTGGTAGAAGCTAAGAAAAATGATATCGGAGAAGGATTGGGCCAATGTGCCGCCCAAATGATGGGGGCACGAGTTTATAACCAAACGGAAGGTAATAATATTGACACGATATTTGGCGGTATCACCACGGGCATGGATTGGCAGTTTCTTAAATTGGCTGGTAATACCATTTTCGTGGATAGCCAACGTTACTATCTGAGTGAAGTGGGAAAAATTTTAAGCGTGTTACAACACATTGTTGATAATCAATAAAACCAGCAAGCGTTGCCTAGACTACGCTACACGAAATCTAGGAAATTGTGTTCATTTTTCCTGGATTCCACTTCGTTTCATCCAGGCTACTCGCTACTCGCTACTCGCTAAATGATTAAGTTTTTTATATGAATGGTATATAGATTTTTTTTGAAAGTATATCTGCTTTATAGTTCATGGGTTATAATTACTGGCTTAAATCATTTTGTAATCTTTATTGTCATCAAGGAGTGTAATTGTTGCTAATGAAATCAATTCATTTTCCCGAAGGTGGTAGTCGAATTGTTATTAAAGATGACCAAATGATTGTCCCCAATAATCCGATGTTAGGATATATCGAGGGTGATGGTATTGGTCCGGATATTATGAGAGCTTGTCTACGGGTTTGGGATGCCGCTGTCAAGGAAGCTTATCGTGGTGAGCGTAAAATTCACTGGGTTGAATTGTTTATGGGTGAAAAAGCCGCGGGAAAATATGAGGGTAATATTTTTCCGGATGAAACTCTTCAAGCCTTACAGGATTTGGTGGTCTCGATTAAGGGACCGTTGACAACCCCAGTGGGTGGTGGCTTTCGTTCGCTTAACGTAGCTTTACGACAAGAATTGGATTTGTATGCTTGTGTACGCCCAGTTCGCTATTATCCCGGGGTTCCTTCTCCCTTAATTCATCCAGAAAAAGTCAATGTGATTATTTTCCGGGAGAATACCGAGGACGTTTATGCCGGCATTGAATATCAGTCTGGTTCGCCAGAAATGCGGAAAGTAGAAAAATTTCTCAAAGAGGAAATGGGTGCTAAGTTCTTTGAGGATAGCGGTATTGGGATTAAACCGATTAGTCCGTTTGGCACGAAACGACTAGTTCGGAAAGCAATTAAGTATGCGATTGACAATAAGCGTGAAAGTGTAACTTTCGTTCATAAAGGTAATATTATGAAATTCACGGAAGGTGCTTTCCGCAATTGGGGTTATGAAGTCGCCCGCGAGGAATTTGGCGATCATACTATCACTGAAGAAGAATTATATAGTCAATATGGTGGTAAACAACCCGAAGGTAAGATTGTTGTTAAAGATCGGATTGCCGATATTATTTTCCAATTGATGTTATTACGTCCAGAGGAATTTGATGTTATTGCTACCATGAACCTCAATGGTGATTATCTCTCCGATGCGATCGCGGCTGAGGTTGGCGGGGTGGGTATTGCGCCAGGGGCGAATATTGGTGACCATGTGGCGTTGTTTGAAGCGACTCATGGTAGTGCTCCAAAGTATGCTAATTTGGATAAAGTGAATCCGGGTTCACTCCTGTTTAGTGGTGTTAATATGTTGGAGTATTTGGGCTGGAGGGAAGCAGCCAATTTGATCACTGGCGCTTATGTTGAAGTGATTCGGCAAAAAATTGTGACTTATGACTTTGCCAGACAAATGGAAAATGCTACGGAAGTTTCCACTAGTGGCTTTGCTGATGCTTTAATCCAGCAAATGGAAGGTAATCTTGATCTCGCCCATATTCATCAACAACGTGAAGAAGCGATTAAACAACAGCGTAAAGTCAGAGAAGCGTTACGGGTATCGGAACCCATGGCAGCGATGATTGAGTCTGGTCGTACCCCTCACACGGTAATCGAAATTATGTCCACTAATTTGCTCAAAGTGAGTCCGCACGATAACGTTGAACAGGCGATGCACCTAATGACTGAAAACAACATTAGTGGTGTTTTAGTTGAACCCGTTGAGGGTAGCGATGAATGGGCGATGTTAACGCAAAAAGATATTCTCACTAAAGTCATTAATGAAAATCTCTCGTTAACGAGGGTAAAAGTACTTGATATCGCAACTAAACCGCTTAAGACAGTCACGGTGGATACTTCTTTATATGAGTGTGTTCGGGTGATGACTAACGCCCAAATTCGCCGGGTGGTTGTTCAGCAAGGTAATCGACCCATTGGTATCGTAACCTACACCGATGTATTCCGCACGGTGGAGAAATTTGGTTGGATACCTATCGATTTATAAAACTCTATCATTAGGTAAAGAGTAAAGTGTGGAGAATCGCAGTCTTCACCCTTCACTCTTGATGGGGTATCACCATTCCTAATTGTTTAAATAAAGCTTGGGCACTTTGCTGATGTTCACTGTGTTGAGGTAATTCCGGATGTCGTCCTATTTCCGCGTGGGTTAAGGCTTGTTCATAAGGTAAGTTAAACTTTTGGGCGAGTGTTAGGCTCTTTTTCCAGGCTTGATCAGCACGATGTGGTTTACCCAGCAACCAATCGTATAAACCTTGCCATAACCAAGCCCGTGGACGAGCAACTACAAAAACTTTGGCATAACGCTGTAAGTTGTGATTAGCTTGTTGAGCACTTTGTTTAGCCATATGGATCCGAGCATGGATATTGGCAACAGCAGAATTGATGGGTTCCTTTGGTAGTTGCAATAGTAGGCTTTCCCATAAGCGTAAATGAACCTCTGCAACGCCCGCATAACCTTCTAAGCAGCGAATATTCATGGGCACTGATTTGGCAATCCATCTGGTTGCACGTCGAGCTTCTTCTATCGCGGCTTGCGGATCAGCTTGTTGCCAACGTACTACAGCCAATAAGCCATGTATCCAAATTTTCTCGGTAACAATAATTTCCTCAGTGGATAACCGATAAGCCTTCTCTAAAGCCAAGCTCGCTTGCGGTAATTGTCCTAAGCGTAAATAATTCATGGCTTGACCGCAAAGTCCCCATTGTTGGGCTTGAATATCCCCGCGACGTTTAGCGATAATATAGACATTTTCACTACTTTGTAGGCTGTCTTGAAAGTGACCTTGATGGTAAGTTAATAACGAGAGATGCGATAAACTTTCCTCACAGCGACGGTTATCTTCTACCAGTTGAGCTATCATAATCGCTTTTTCTAAGGCGAATTGGCTCTGTTCTAATTCGCCGATAATAAAGTGATAAATTCCAAGCAGTTGGTATGCCCAGACCAAATCTCTTTGTTGTTCGTGAGCGGTTTTCTCATTAACTGGGTTGTCACTGGTCTCGATGGTATTGATAAGACGTTGGGCACGCTGATTATAATAAGCAGCTCCTGGTATTGAAATTAACGCACTCGCCAGACAGCGATTGGCATAAGCTCGGGTTAATATCGTTGGCAAATGACCACGGTGAGCTAGATTTAAACTATTTAAACCAGCATAAAGAAATAGACTGATATCTTGGTTATAATAGGCGATATGTGCCATTCTTTCATAAACATCAATTAATTGCCGGTATTTTTCCTGGCTTTCAAGTTTAAATCGCTTGGAATAACACAAATATCGCCACCAGTAACAAAAACTTTGTTGAGTAATCGCCAGCAATAATTGGACACGGTTGGTTGGTAAGGGACGAGCTAATAAACGCAGCGCCTGTTGAAGATGTTGTTTACCTCGGAAAAGGTGTCCTAACTCAGTGTAAGCTTCCCCGAGTTGTCGTTCCCACTCGGCTTGCCGCTGGCTAGCTATTGGCAGTTGATTGACCGTTTTTTCATGACCGGATACTTGATTCACAGCGCTTTGAGTTAGACTTAAAACTTGATTAAAAAAATGCACGACTTCTAAGCTAGCATGTTTATAACTGGCTTGTTGCCCGGCTTTTTCAGCATATTCAACGGCTTTACTCAGTACTTCGGCTTTACTCCAATGGTGAGCGAGTAGCGGGTAGAAAGCCGCTAAATTGGCTGGGTAAGTTTGTTCATACCATTGGGCAATTTGGTGGTGTAATTCACGACGTTGGGAAAAGAGCATCAGATTATAGGTCACTTCTTGGACAATCACATGATTAAAAACATAATTTGATTCCGGTAATGACGTTTCAGTGGCAATGATACCGAGCCGTTGGAGTGCCATAATATTTTCTGGCAACGCGGATTTTTCAGCCGTAATGGGATAAATCGCTTGTAATAAAGGCAATGAAAATACTCGACCAATCACACTAGCCACTTTTAAAGTGAGTTGTTGTTCGGGCGTTAACCGGTCTAAGCGGCTGGCTATCATCCCTTGTACCGTTTCCGGAAAAGTAAAAGTCGCTAATTCCTTATCGGAGAGCAGTCGACATTCACCTTGGCGTAGTTGGAGTAAGCCACTGTCACGTAAGGCATAAGCGAGTTCTTCACTAAATAAAGGGTGACCTTGGGCTTTATCTAAAATAAGTCGAGCGACTGAGTCCGGCAGGTTACTAACACCTAAACGTTGACAGACTAGTGCAATCGTGTCATCCGGCGAGAGGTTTTCCAAATGGAGGATATGGGTGTTAGGACTGTAATAGAGTGGCTGAAAATCGCTCGGTAACGGCTCAGTGAGCGGCCGAAGTGCTAAGGTAAGTAACAAAGGATGGACATCTTGTTGTAATTGCAATAATAATTTCCACGAGATCGAATCCAGCCATTGGGCATTTTCTATGACTAAAATTAATTTACCGGATTGGGTGACGAAGGCTTTTAATAAGCTGACTAGTAAATCTAGGGTTTGTTCCGCTCGCCTTTGCCCCTGCAATGATAAAGTTGAGAGGTTATCCGGTAAATTGAGCGGTAAGATGGTGTTAAGTAAAGGAGCTCGTTCCCATTCCTTGAGATCACGTAGGCGGTTAAAAATTTTTTCGCGTTGTGTCGCAATAGTTTCCTCGGTTTCGTTTTCTAAACCCAATAGCTGACAGATTATGGGACGCCATGCGTAGTAGGGAGTTGATTTTTCAATGGAATCTCCAGAAGTGAATAACTCAGGAATGGCAGCTTGTTGAGCTTGGTTTAACAAATTAGCCACTAACCGTGATTTACCAATGCCGGCTTCACCTTCAATAATAACGACACTACTATAACCGGCTTGTAACCGTTGTAACTGGTCAGCTAAACAGCCAATTTCGTGATCTCGACCAATTAAGCTCGCTTGGCGACGTGGGGCATTGAGCGCTTTCAGACCATAAGGACGATAAACCGCCACCGGTTCCGCCTTCCCTTTAACTCGAAAATCGGGTAACCGTTCATAACGCATCTCATTGAGGGTTGCTCGGTAAGTGACTGTATCACAGAGAATATTTTTAGGTGCGGCTTGCATCAACCGGGCGGCTAAATTGACCGTATCACCTAACATCGTATATTCACGCCGACTTAAACTACCCACTGCGCCACAAAACACGCGGCCGGTGGCGACCCCGATAGCACATTGCCAACCAATTTCCTGTAATTTTTTTTGGATAGTTAAAGCCGCTTGAGCGCCACGCAAAGCATCATCTTCATGAGATAAAGGCGGTAAGCCGAGGGCAGCAATTAAAGTGGTGCCTTTATCATCAACGTTCAGTTTATTAATACTACCTTCATAGTGATATAACGATTTTTGAAGAATGTGCATCCCTTGTTGAGCGAGATGAGTGGGGGTGGTCTCGTTTAAATCGGGTAAATTAATAAATAAAATAGTCAAACAACGCAATTCGGCTAACCATTGACTTTGCCCTTCCCTTAAACGGTTTAAAACCGCCCGTGGAATACATGACCATAATACGGATAAAGCCGTTGGTGGTAAAGTTGGCCATTGTAAAGGACGTAGTGGCAGAGGTTTAATGCCCACTAACCGAACATAACCCCCTTGACAAGATTCTACTTGGGCTCGTTCTGGTAAATATTGCCAAGCTTGAGGTGATAATAAAACTTCATTGGGCTTGGCTTGTTTATCCGCTAAACCCACTTGCACCAAAGGGTTGCCGGTCACTAACAGTTCCCAACGTCCAAATACACCGCCCAAATGTAACAACGCAATTTCACCCGCACCAATACTGACATGCAGGGACAAAGTCATCTGATTATAAATGTGATAATCTTTCAGCGTTTCTTGAATCGCTAACCCACATTGTGCGGCGCGATGAGTGACTAGAGTGAGTTGTTCTGAATGAGAATCCTCCTGAGGTGATTGCCAAGAGGAAATCAGCGAATTTTTTAATGAGGTTTCTTCTGCCGTGAGCCATAAAGCGACTAAAGCATCACCAGCAAATTTCACCACGTCGCCACCATGAGCGTGAATTACGCCAATCAATTGACTAAAATAATTATTAATAATTTGAGTTAATTGTTCTGCACCAGCCGCTCCCTGTTCAGCCAGGGTTTCAGCGAGGGTGGTAAAACCACTCATATCCGCAAACAATACTGCTCCAAACAGATGTTCAACAGTGGGCTCCGTGGGTAATCGAGGGTCATGAGCAAATCGACGTAACATTAATGCGGGGAGATAACTACTGACACTATCGACTGATGAAGTGGATACCGTATAATCACGCATGATCGGTGAGTCCTAAACGGGTTATTTTAATATTGTAAATAAAGCGCATCTTAAAAGTCACTGGTTCGCATTAAAATCTATTCCTTGTCGTTATACTGAGATAATTAATTCGTTTGGGAACACCAATAAGTAAAAGTGAATTCTAAATGAAAAATGCCTTAATCAATTCATCATATCGGTTAATTTTATTAACTGATTAGCATTATAATACTCATTATCACTAGCTAATATAAATATTGAATAAAAAACGCTATAATAATTTTTAAATATCACTATTTCTTCTAGGGCGTGTCATCAATTCAGGTTGCTCATTGAACAACCGGTCAATGGTTCCAATGAAATCAATTCAAATCCATCTATCGTGTAGGTCGGACAAAGCGCAGCGTGTCCGACGGATTCCTTTGAAAAGCTGGTCGGACACTTTGTCCGACCTACATAGTAGATAATTGATTTATTTTGGGATAGTTGACTCATTTTTTAATGAGTTACTTTAATTGATGACACGCCCTAGTAAAAATGCCATTTCCAGCAAATAAAATGGGATGAATAGTCGAAATAATCAGCGCAGGATAGCAACATGTTACGATCAAAAGAGATAGAAATATGGGTGGGTATTTTTGTGACCCTGGGGTTAACTGCCTTAGTGGTGTTAGCCATGAAAGTAAGCCATTTAGGCAATGTTTTTGCTGATACCGGTTATGCTGTAATCGCCCGCTTTGAAAATATCGGTGGTTTAAAAGTCAGGGCACCAGTGAAGATGGGTGGAGTACGTATTGGTCGAGTGAGTGCTATTCGGTTTGACGATGAAAAATATCAAGCACTTGTCACTATGCGCATTGATCCCCAATACAGTAGAATTCCAGTAGATACTTCAGCGAGTATTTTTACAGCCGGTTTACTGGGAGAACAGTATATTAGTTTAGTACCCGGAGCAGCAGAAGAATATCTAAGCGATAATAAGGAATTAGATCCAGGATTGACACAATCAGCGGTTATTTTGGAGCAATTAATTGGGCAATTTTTATATAATACCGCCGCTAATAGTAAAGTTAACCCCAAAGCAAGCAACCCATAAATCAGTTAAAGGAGATATTTAATGAAGCGATTCGTTGTCAGTATGACATTAACTACCCTGTTGATAGTAGCAGTAACCCAAGTGTGGGCCAGTAGTGCCGCTGAAACTTTAGTGAAGGAAACCACTGATAAAGTACTACAAGCTTTAAAAACCGATTCTAGCCAAGTCAATACGTTAGTAGAAAAAATCGTCTTACCTCATTTTGATTTTCATCGCATGTCCAAATTGGTATTGGGAAAAAATTGGAAACAGACGACTGTAGACCAACAAAATCGCTTTGCTAATGAATTTAAAGGGTTACTCGTTCGCACTTATGCCGCTGCTTTAGTCGAAACGGCTAAGCAAGTCGGTAAAATTGTTTATGCTTCTATCAGTCAAGATGCTAAAAAGGCAACTGTCTCGGCTAAAATTTATCAAATCGGTAAGGCAACGCCCCTTGAAGTTGAGTATGCGATGTATTATTACCAAGGCCAATGGCAAGTATACAATGTCAATGTGGGTGGGGTGAGTTTGGTCACTAACTATCGTACTGAGTTTACCAATGATATTCGGACCATGGGAATAGACAGTTTAATTAATAAAATCAAGACCCAAAATCGAGATAAATCGTGAGCCAACTGAGCGTAGTAGATGAACATACGTGGCGATTATCCGGTGAATTGAGCTTTGCGACCGTGAGCACGTTGTTAAGCGAATTGCTGCAACACGCTGCCCAAACCCCACCGCAAGTAATCGATTTGAGTGAAGTTACTCGTGCCGATAGTGCCGGGCTAGCTTTATTAATTGAAATGCGCAAGCAACCCTTGATTGCCTCCGCTATTTTCCGTCATATCCCCAAGCAAATGCTCATTTTAGCCGAGGTTTGTGGGGTAGAATCATTACTGACTGAGGCTGTGGCAGTTGCCTCATAATTATGGTTGCTGCGGTTAGTATTGCTCAAGTCCATAAATACTATGGCCAATTAGCTGCCCTGCGGGAAGTTGATTTTGATATTCCGCCGGGTAGTTTTTTTGGCTTATTGGGACCAAATGGTGCTGGCAAATCCACTTTAATCAATATCATGGCGGGCTTAGTCCGTGCGAGCCAAGGTCATGTCCAGATTATGGGATATGATGTGCAGCGGCAATGGCGTCAAGCGCGCCATACTTTAGGGGTTGTTCCACAAGAACTGGTTTATGATCCATTTTTTACCGTTAGTGAATTACTGCGATTGCAATCCGGTTATTTTGGTTATGGGAAGAAAAATGAGCCGTGGTTAGAAGAATTAATTCATATTCTCGGGTTAACTGATAAAGCGCATACCAACCTAGCGCACTTATCCGGGGGGATGAAGCGGCGAGTACTGATTGCTCAAGCATTGGTTCATAAACCGCCCGTCGTGGTATTAGATGAACCCACCGCCGGCGTTGATGTGGAATTGCGGAAAATGTTATGGACATTTACTCAGCAATTACATCAAAAGGGTCACACCATCGTGTTAACGACTCACTATCTTGAAGAAGCTGAAGCACTTTGTGAACAAATTGCTATCTTAAATCAAGGTCAATTAGTGGCACTGGATAGCAAAACCGCTCTGTTAGCCCGTTATCCTTACCGTCTACTCCGTTTAAACCTGACTGATTCCCAAGTGACGGTACCAGACACTTTACGCGATAAAATACAATCTTTTACCGAGGGTGAGTTAATCTTGCGCCTACACCGCGAACAAGATTCCATTAGTGCGGTTTTAGATTGTTTACGCAATGCCAATATCCAATTTGTTGATTTACATACACAAGAGCCAGGTTTAGAAGAAGTGTTTCTGAGCTTAACGGCGAGGCGGTAACCATGAATGGCTATGGATTATACACCTTGTTTAACAAAGAAATCTGGCGTTTTCTCAAAGTCACTACCCAGACGATATTAACCCCAGTTGTCACTATCTTATTATATTTACTGGTGTTTTCATCGGTATTATCGAAACATGTCGAAGTTTACGCCGGAATTAGCTATGCTACTTTTTTAGTTCCTGGTTTGATGATTATGAGCATTATTCAAAATGCGTTTGCCAATAGTTCTTCTAGCCTGTTTCAAGCCAAAGTCAATGGCAGTGTAGTTTTTATGCTGTTAGCGCCATTAGCAAACTGGGAAATTTACTTCGCTTTTATCCTGGCTGCGATAGTACGCGGCTTGTTGGTGGGTATCGGGGTGTGGGTAGCCGTACTTGGGTTTGTCAGTTTGCCGATTCACCACTTTTGGGTATTATTGGTATTCGCCGTATTTGGGAGTGCCGTTTTGGGTGCATTGGGATTCGTTGCGGCACTCTGGGCAGAAAAGTGGGATCACATTGCGGCTTTTCAGAACTTTGTTATTTTGCCACTGACTTTTTTAAGCGGGGCGTTTTACCGAATAGATACTTTACCCCCTTTTTGGCAAAAAGTGTCTTACTACAATCCTTTTTTCTATATGGTAGATGGGTTTCGCTACGGTTTTTTAGGGGTAGCCGATTTTCATATTGGGATTAGCTTAGTCGTCGTTAGCCTGTTTTTATTCATCGTTAGCGCTTGGTGTTTATGGTTAATCCAACTGGGTTATAAAATTCGTTATTAGCTCAACTAAAACAGCCCATTCCCCGTCGCTTATTCGTTATTTAGAATGCTGTTGGATATATTCTTTAACCTTCTGGATGACAAAATGGCTAATCTGTTGATTTATTTGGTTACTTGATTTCATAAATTTAGGCATCACTTCGTCATAAGAGAAAGTACCATCTTTGACAAAGACCGGGGTCATATTTTTATGGGGAGAAGCTTCGCCATCATCAATTCGGTGATGTCCAAATCCACGCTGACAATCCCAAGAAATAACGCGTTCTCTCCCCAGCCGATCATAACAAAGTTGAAAACTCGTTAGTTGACCTCTTTCATCTTCCCATGTAAATAAATCGAAGTAATCATCTTGAAACCAACGTTTCTTAGTATGGATTTCTTTATCTTGGGTTAAATACAACTCTGTTAACATATTGCGACCGTTAAATCAGTTTACAGTTATCATTATAGTAATAGTATGGCTTAAATATTCAAATGAGAATCTTTTTGAGAGCAAAGATGTTTTCCATAACACCATTTTACCCAACCTTAAGACTCCCAGGAACAGAGTAATAACTATTTTAAAGCAAATGTCCGGGGTTGCCAAACCACCAGAGCAGTTTTGGTTGATCAGGCTAACCAACTGGAGATATTAGCCAAGCAAAGCCAACTTCAAAGAACGACGAATGGTGATAGAACAATAACGCTTACAGATGTGCTCATTTTAGGGGGTGAAATGGAAGCCATGAGCCAAAAAGATAAACTTCATCCGATTTGGCGTTATGTTATCATTTTGTTAATCTATCTTATTACAATAGTTTAGAATTAGCTGATAACTCGCTCATTTTAAATACGAGAAAGTTTCGTTGAACTCACATTAAGTCGTTCTATCTATGATAAACAACCATTCACTTTTTGAACTACGCATTTCTGGCCTAGATGATGCCGCTGAAATTTCACAAACCTGGGCAACGCATACTATCAGCATACTGGATACCGTTTTCGCAAGAATGCTACTGGTAACGGAAACATTTTATGAAAAGCAGATTCCTAAACCACGTGATGGATTATCGCTTTACCGGTGCTATTTTGATGATGTGACTCCAGAAAATGAGGTGACTTCAGCAACTGACTTTGGATTAATTTTAGCCACATTAGAAGATATACAGGCTCTCTTAGACTTTACCGGCAGATTAGCGGTTAATGATAAACTGTTAGTCCATTGCGGCGCTGGTATTTCTCGCTCTACAGCCGTGGCGACGGGCATTTTATGCCAACATGGTTTGTCACCGGCCGAAGCGCTCAAACAGGTTTTTTTTGTTCGTAAGAACGCATTTCCTAATACTTACATTATTGCGCTCATGGATAAAGTTCTTGAATTAAATGGTGAATTAGAAGGTGCATTGCAAGCATATCAGCCATTCTAAACGGTGTTAGCTTACTTGTGTGGGAGTTGGCGGCGGAGCCATTTTTCATAATACCCTTAAAAAGCCGAACTGAGATTAAAAAGGATAATGCTTTGAAAAAAGATAAAAAAGTAACTCTAGAAATCATGGACACCACTTTAAGAGATGGTGAGCAAATGCAAAATGTCTCTTATACTCCAGAAGAGAAATTAACGATTTCAAAGATTTTATTAACCGAAGTGAAAGTGGATCGACTAGAAGTAACTTCTGCTCGAGTTTCTGCCGGGGAAAAAGAAGCCGTGCGAAAAATGTTAGACTGGGCTAAAGAAGCACAATTAGTGGACAGATTTGAAATTTTAAGTTTTGTTGATAAAAATCAATCGATTGATTGGGCAAAATCCGTTGGCGTTAAACGAGTCAATTTATTAACTAAAGGTTCATACAAACATTGTACTGAGCAACTGCGAAAAACGCCCGAACAACATGCCCAAGATATCCAAGCAACAATTAACTATGCGGCTGAGAATGAGATTGAGGTCAATGTCTATTTAGAAGATTTTTCTAATGGGATTAAAACTTCGCCAGATTATGTCTATTATCTCATTGATTTTTTACTCACTTTACCCGTTAAGCGGATTATGCTACCAGACACGTTGGGCGTCTTTAATCCTTGGGAAACTTACGAATACGTATCAGCGGTAGTTAATCGTTATCCAGAAGTTCATTTTGATTTTCACCCGCATAACGATTATGGTTTGGGTACCGCTAATGCGATGGCAGCCGCTAAAGCCGGCGTCAGAGGGATTCATGCAACGGTTAATGGGATGGGGGAAAGAGCCGGTAATGCGCCCTTAGATGAAGTAGTGGTCACTATTAAAGATTTTTTAGCAGTCCATTTTAATATTAATGAGAAGAAACTGCATAAAGTTTCCCAATATGTTGAAATGTTTTCTGGACAGCGGCTGGCTAATAATAAGCCGATCTATGGTAAAAATGTTTTTACCCAAACTGCTGGTATTCATGCCGATGGTGATAAAAAAGGCAATTTATATGGCAACAAACTCGCTCCGGAACGTTTTGGTCGGAAACGTAAATATGCCCTGGGTAAGTTATCGGGTAAAGCCAATTTAGAAATGAGTTTGAAAGAATTAGCCATTGAATTGAGCGACGAAGAGAAAAAAATTTTACTGCAAAAAATCATTGAATTAGGCGATAAGAAAGAAGTCGTTACCACTGAAGATCTGCCCTATTTAATTAGTGATATTTTTGAAACCCCGGCCAATGTTCCGTTTAAATTACTACATTGTTCTATTAATTCAACCTATGAATTGAAATCGATAGCGGCGATTCAATGCGCTTATCAAGGGCAAGTTTTAGATGCTTATGCTCATGGCAACGGGGGTTACGATGCTTTTATGAATGCGCTGCAAGAGCTATTGAAGAAATTCAATATTCCGGTTCCGCAATTGGTCGATTATGTGGTTACCATTCCACCGGGGGGAAAAACTGATGCCTTAGTGCAAGCTGCTATTTCTTGGGAAGTGGAGAACAACGGTCAAAAAATTACTTTAACCACTCGCGGTGTTAATTCCGATCAAAATATGGCCGCTATTGAAGCGACCGTAAAAATGATTAATCTGATTATTTCCAGAACTTAATAGCATTGAAGTAGAGCGTCGGGTGAGCAACCGTTGCCCCAATGCCATTAAGTTAAGTTAAAAATAATGTTCTTGAGTAAGATGGGTAGTAGGCTACAATTTTTTAAATTATTTGGGAGATTGATAATGATAGCAGAAACCTTGATAGAGCAATCCGTACTGAAAGCCAAGTTTCCTTCTCAGGACCAGCGACCAACCATGTACGACTTGCCCAGCGAAGATCCCCAGGAGCTTGGTTTGCCGGATATATTTCATTACTTTCAACCCCATTTATTGCAAGATACTTTCGTTCCCCCGCATTATCTGCCAGAACAAATTTTTGCAGCGGGAGATTTGAACCTTTACTATGACCTCCATCATCCGCTCTGGCACAAACGCCCCGATTGGTTTGCCGTATTAGGCGTAGCGCGGTTATACCAACAGCAAGATTTACGCTTAAGTTATGTGGTATGGGATGAAAAGGTTATCCCGTTTATCGTCGTGGAATTGCTTTCTCCAGGAACGGAAAAAGAGGATTTAGGGCAAACTATCCGTGAGGTTAATCAACCCCCGGTTAAATGGGAAGTGTACGAGCAGATTTTACAAGTACCTTACTATGTTGTGTTTGATCGTTATACGGAATTGTCGCGTGTTCAAATGGGTAGAAGGTCGTTATCAGAGTTTGCGGCTAGAAGATAATTGGGTCTGGTTACCTGAAGTAGAGTTAGGGCTCGGATTGTGGCTAGGAGAATATGAAGGTTTGCATCGTCATTGGCTACGTTGGAGTGATAAACAGCGGCACTGGATTTTGACTCCCGTGGAAAGAGAGTGGCAGCGAGCCGAGCAGGAGAAACAACGCGCTGAACGGTTAGCCGCACAGTTACGAGCGTTAGGGATTGAACCTGAATAAGCTATCGGCAGAGCGGGAGTTCGTTCCCGCCATTTTATTAACTCCGAATTCTCTTCTAGAGTTCACTTCGTTTCAGGAAGGCTACTTGCTCAAGTTAATCGTAGAATAAGTTTACTGCTTTAACTATGGAATTAGGGGTTCTGGTCCTCTTCCCTCCATTCCCGGCAAAATGAATCTAACTCTTTTGGTACCTCTGATCCAATTGGACAATGAGTTTTATCTATGGGATTATCCCACAACGTCAAGTTTTCAAGCTGTTTTAATCCCCGCAGGGGAGTAACGTCTTTAATTTGATTATCGTGTAGATAAAGAGTTTTTAAATTCTTTAGCTTTCTCAGTGGTGAGATATCGGTGATTTTATTACTACTAAGACTTAAATACTCCAGATGAATCAATTCACTTAAAGGCTGCAAATTGATAATCTGGTTTTGCCGCAATTTCAATTCCTTTAAATTAATCAATCCCGCTAGAGGAGTGATATCGTTTATATTGTTGTTGTAAAGGTAGAGGGATTCCAAATTATCTAACCCGGCAAAAGGAGAAATATCAACAATGTTTTTATCATCAGCCCAACCCAGTTCTTTTTCATGATAAAGGTTTTCCCAATCCCAATAGCAATCTATCGTATCAAAATAATTCTTCATCAGGTTCATAGTATACCTCACTTCCGCCGATACCTGGTCTGGAGAAGTACAAGCACGATAAAATGCCTTTTGTTCAGCCTTAGGATCGCTACCCGCAGAGAACGATTGCTCTTGTTCTTGAGCGTAGGTCACAGTGAGTAACAAGTATAATAAGAGTGTTTTGACCTTACTCATTTCTTCACTCCAAAACAGGGTGCACCTTTCGTTAACTTCTGATAATAGGTATTCACCCGCTCATAATAGCCGTCTTTACTATTATAAGCCTGAATTGTTTGACTCCAGCTTTTCCAAGAAGATATTCGTCTTTCTATAGAAGCTTCCCTGTACTTGAGGACGTCATTTTCATGAATCACTTTATTCTTGCCATTTTGAATTTCAAGTTCCGTCACGGTAGTCTTAATATTGTTAATTATTTTAGAATAACCGTTATCACCCTTTTTTACCGTATAAGAAAAAATTTGTTCACCCTTAGGTACTGAGACCACATCTACCTTGGAAATTGCTTTCCTAAACAACCAAATTACACCAGTTTCTATGCTCAGTTCAGGTGTCATCTTCTCAGTTTCCTTCCGACGACCATAATCGCTGTAATTTGGACTACCATTTTTAAATGAGGTGTGTTTTACTCCAGCAAGTCTATTAGGCAACGTCTGAGTAGAGAGGAGATCGGTATTTTCTTTTCCGGTTCTAATTGTATCCAGTGCAAAATCCCCTTGATTGGCCACCTGCATGGGATCATATTGCCAAGCTTCATTTTTTCGCCAAGCATCTTTACCAGTGTAAGGTCCTTGAGTTTCTAAAAATATCATGGCTTTTATCTATCGCCAATCTAAAGGGCTGAAGTTGCTTTGGTACTTGCTATCCCATTGAGTATATTTCTTATTTAATTCAGCAACTTTGTCATTGAGTTGTTTGACGTATTTTTGGATTAGCGCATCATATTCGTTTTCGTTTGCTGATAGTTGTTGAGGAACTTCCGTTAGTAATCTCAGTTTGATGGAACCATTGACTAACTTCCATGAAAGTCGTTCAAGAGTTATGCTATCATTACTAAAACAAGTCCGCTCGTTAGCGAAAATAACTTCTCGCAAGGCAACCATATTTGAGTGATTACGCGATAACTCCAAAAGGCAACAGAAAGCTGAAGCTCTATCAGAAAATCTTAATACATCGTTAAAAATATAACTTTCCAAACCATCTAAAATTTCCAATTTCTGCAAGCAATTTCCGTAAAGAATCTTTCTCATCTTAGTTTTTCTCCCCCTAAGGACCAGATTATTTCAAGAAAAAACTTTAATCTGATTAATCCCTTAACTGAGTTAATTTTTTTAAGAAACCAGAGATTTTTTCTCCCAGAGTGGTTTTTTCCACAAAACGTTTGAACTAAAACACTGCCACCCCCATTTTAACCATTGTAATAAAGCTAATGACAACCACAATGCCCACAATAACATAGCGATTCGATAAACATAGAGGGGTAATGACAACACCCAGACTTGCGGAAGTACTTTATCCGTGCGGTCTTGATACCATAATAGTTGGCTTGCATTAGAACCGTTACCGGCGATGTGCATCTCCGGACTACCGAGTAATCCCTGTTTAATCGCCAGAATAAGCGCATACAACGCTATCATTGTTAAAATTTCCAATCCAACTTGAATAAGATTAAATTGCCAAGCGGGCGTATCTGCTGCAAGCTGTTCTCGCCAACCTAAAGCCATAAACCAAGCCACTACACTTAACATCAGCGGTACTGAAACTTGACTAAGTACCATTCCGAGCAAGAACCACTGATAACTTTTTAAAGGTGTTAGCGAAATTTGACCCAAACCAATAGCCGCTATGCCAATGACAATCAGAACCCCCCATATCATCACCGCCGGCCCAATTGGCTGACCACCAACCCATAAAATCCAACGGTTATCTGGCATATTCACTTGAATGTTGGTGTTAACACTTTCCAAGCTTAAATCGAGAGTCGGCGTGGTTAATCGCGATTGGATACCGATGGGTTGACGAAAAGCGATTTCAACCGCTTGTTCACCCGGTTTGACGGGTAACGTGATAGCACGACCTTCTTGACGAATCGGTTGACTTTCACCGTTAATTTTTACCGCTTGTAATTCCGCATTTTCAGGAAGCATCAGCGGATGTTGGCCACCACGACTGCTGCGTAAATTTAAAGTGAGCGTGCTATCGGTAATACGTTGACCCGGATTAACTAATAAATGACTTCTATCAATCGTTAATACTTGGCCGGTGACTCCCTGAGGACGAGTCAAATGTAGAGTAATTTGTTCTCCTGGCCAAGGTCGCCATTCGGGTAACCATTGTCCTTCGGCATTTTGATGATGAATAATCGGAATACCTTCAATCTCAACATGCCAAATCGCACTGGTGTCCAATCGCCAGATTTCGGTACTAAACGGATTGATCGGCGCCGTCAGGTTAAGGGTTTCCTGTTTATTAAATACCGATACCCATTCGGTTTCTGCTTGAGTCGGTGATAAATTAATTAAAGCTTGTCCCGCTTCAACTCTGACTTCCGCAGTCGTAACAGATTCTCCTGGCAGTAAGGGAATTTTTAAGACGATTGGCGAACCGATTGGCGTTAAGCGAACCACTTTGGTTTCCACCTGCCAATCTAGTCCCAGTCGCAAAGTCCGTTCAATGCGCACAAACGGATCAAGATGACCCACTTCTAAAGTAGCCAATTGCGTTTCATCGGTGCGCGTAAATTGCAATTGCTCATCCACGGTGCCGTTTTCATGAATACCCTCGATATGCCATCCTTGGTTCTGAATAGCCACGAAATGGGGTTTTAACGGTAAAGCTAATTGCACCGTTTGGTGATGAGGTAAAATGCCAGCGAATTGAATTTGGTGAATCCCTGGAGTCAGGTTAAGCCATAGTTGACCATTTTCATCACGCCGTAATCCGGTAGCCAGTTCACCGTCAACCACGATTTGCTGAGGTAACCATTGTTTAGCCGAACCGGGTAAAGGTACCGCCACCGCTGCCAACGTGTGAATTTCCATTTGACCACTCAATTGATCCCGATCAATTTTTAATAATAAGCGTGGACTACTGGCACAAGTGGGTAAACATTTGGGTGATGCCAATAAACGCGCTTGTAATTCTTCTAGTAAAAATCGCGGCGGATAGGGTTTAAAAATGGGAATTTCGATAATGGATGACGCTCGAGTTGAAGGAGTGGCTTCTTCTTCAGCAAAACTATGGGTAGAAAATGTTAGGCAAACAATTCCTAAACTAACCACCATGAGCCAGGTTGACGATGGTAACAAAGGTTGGGGTTGCAACAATCTGCGTACTGTGCTATTCCACGCTTGCCATAGTAAAAATCCGGTAAGAAGAGCGACTAATCCCACGCGTAACCATCCCAATAAGCTATTTACTGTTGGCGAGATCAGCCATAATTGGACAGTTTGATTTTTAGTAACCGGTCCATTCCAATACATGGGAATATCACGCCATCCCCATTGTGGTAACCCTGGCCCCGTTTGGACTTGCGCGTTGGGATCAATTTGTACGAGTACTTGTTGCTTACGTTTTCCTTCCCCTCTCATCCTTGAAGAATAAGAATACTCACTACTACCACTTTCTTGATAGGCATCTTGCTTCTTTTCTAGTGTTACTTGTGCTTCTGTTACTTGTGCTTCTGTTACTTGTGCTCCCGCTATTTGGTCTGTATCTGCTTTTTCAGAAGACACCATTGGTGCATTTATCGGCACCGCCGGTTTTTCAGCAGTAATAACGTATTGAGCAACGTCACCGGATGGTGCAACACCATAACCTTCTAGCGATTTCCAATAATATTCTAATTGCGGATAAATACTTTGCCGGGCTTGCTGAATCATGAAAGGGAATGCCAAGATAACCAGAGTGATAAGACTTAAATTCTGATATAAACGGACTGCGGCACTTAACCGTCCTAAAGTAGGCAATACCCGCAACAGTGCCATCGCGACAAGGATATTTAACCACACCCACATTGGCGGCGCTTGCGGTTCATGATAGATCAACCCCAACGTCATTAAAGTTAACACCCCCAACCACCACCGCCATAATTTACCCATCGCAGCGGCTAAAATTAGCACGATGAATAAATCTAACAATGTCCATTGTTCTAGCCAAGTATCGGGTACTTTATCAACCCCTTGAGCATTGAATAATCGCCAACCGGGGGGTAAATGTAAAGTAGCGCCAACTTGATGGAAATCATGATCCCAACCGGTGGCCGGCAGTTGATTTAAAGCATCTTCTAGGCGACTATCCGCCAGCAGTTCAATTTGACCCCGGCGAACCTCTACGCCCATTTGACTAGCGGCAGTTAACCGAGTAATAAATTGATTTTCATTATAAATACCGACACGACCTAACACAGCCGGAGCTTGCATTTCTAGACGCCAGCCTCGGGTCATCGTGCCGGTAATGTGATCTTGAATACTATAACCGTGACCATCAAAATCGAGCCAAAAATGGCGGTCTAACTGCAGTTGATCCGGAATCGGTTGCGGATCACCTCGACGTTTTTCCACTAACTTGAATGTTTCCCCGGGATGAATTTGATAAGCTGGCAGGGAACGCCATTCTTCTGGTAAAGTCGTTTGCTGAGGATCTATAGCGGCAACGCCCTCCACTTCGACCATCCTCAAATCGTTACGGGCTTCAAAAACCCAAACTTCTTCGTCTACCCATTGACTTTGCGGGGTTGATAAACCAATTTGTTCAACTTGGCCATCTTGTCTCGTTCTGAGAACAATCGTCCAAGACCCCGGTCGAATTTGCAGACGTAAACGTCCATCCGTTTCTAACCGAGCGGGTAGCGGACTTTCTAAAGACAGGGGATGCTGTTTGGCGAGCACGACTGGACCGAGTAAAACTTCCCGATGATGACCAGCCACTTCTAAATCAATGCGGGTAACGACTTGTAAAGGAATTTCATCAATGACTTGCCGATATACTTTGAGATCGAGACGATTTTCATTCGCTGCGCCGGCACTTTGTGCTTTCCCCTGTTGGTTAAGCCATAAGCGTCCTTGTTCATCAAATTGCGGAATATCAACCGCAGTATTGTCTATCATTAAATTAACTAAACCAGTTTGAACTGGGATAGAGAGAGATTTCGGTCGTTCATCCCAACGAAATTGACCTTCGAGAATGAATTCACCTTCAGTAACAAATACACTCGGAATTTCATTTCTATCAGCTACTAAGGCGGGGTTACCATTCAGCTTGACTTGCTGCGGCCAATAATCTTTATCTCCCGGCAAATTAATCCAACCGGGGGCATAGACTTGCCAGATTTGCCGAAATTGGCCCTGCTGATTGGTTACCTTTAATTCTAAATAAGAAGGCCAATAACAAATCGGTTCATTAGGTTGTTGTTGCTGAGCAATTGAAACCGGCGGTTGATTGTAATAATAAGGACAGACTTTATTTTGCTGTTCATGTAATACCCAAGGTATCCAAGATTGTAGCGGTTCGGGTACCGTTGGCGGATCGGAAGTATTCGCGGGCAAAGTAATTGTTGGCAGATAGAGTAATACACCTATTATTGTTTTAACCAATAGTAACAAATACTTGTATTTTAACATCGGCGTACTCCTCCAAATTGGAAAACTCACTGAGAGTGAGCATGTTTGACCAAAATTTCAGTTAGTATATGCTTTTCTTAATCACATTTAAACTTTATTTGGCCAAACGAATATTTATTTATGTTTTAATAGGTTAAATTAAGTAAAGCCAAAAAAATAATTTTATGGTAATTTTTATGTTTTACCTAGGCGAGGTAGGTTAAATCCATTTCACTTGGTCTAACCTACCCGTTGCTGATTTATATTCCTCTTAATTTTTCAATTTCTGGTTCTGACAATCCCGTCGCTTGAGCAATAATCGATGTGTCTAAACCCATTGTTAATAGATTCTTGGCAATCGCTATTTTTCCTTCCATTAAACCTTCTTGGTACTTTTCCTGACGGAGTTGTTCATAGCCATATTCATCTTTCATTCGGGCGCGTTCTTGGGGAGTAATTTCATCTCTTTCGATCAACTCAAAGACTTGGCGTAAACGGGGATGCGTATAATGCGATTCCTCCACTTCGCCGTCAAGACTGTCATCGATAGCCAGGAGCCATTGTCGATACGGTTCCGGTGTCATTTCATCAGCATACTTGGGACAAAGGTATAAAACCCGATGAGCGATTTCTCCCAGTGGTTTACCGGTGAACCAGTCCTTGGGGTCAAAGTCAATCACGGCCATCGGTACTTGATGCTTATCACCCGAGGTTAAGACCACAATGGTAAAGACTTTTAAATTCGGGCTATAGCTTTCAGCACTGCCCACTTGTTCTAACATGGCGGCACAGTGATAATGCAAAAATCGGTCATAGTGGTCGGGAAACTTAACATGTTGAATGTCCACAATCACGCGATTGCGTTTATCTTCGGCATATAAATCAAAATGGGAATCCACCCGACCAATCGGCGGTGAAAAAGATTTTTCGGTTTCGACTTGGTCAATTTCTAATTCAATATTGAGGAAATCTTTCACAAACGCTTTAAAAATATCGGGTTGCGAAAAGGCTTTTTTGAAGATAACACCATAACGTAATGAAGCCACTTGTTTCATAAAACTTTACTCAATGTGAGGGATTTCGGCTGACGCCTCTACTCATCCTACGAATTCAAATAAAGATTTTATTATTGATCAAAATGACCCTCGTTGTCTGTTATTAAAATATCCAATTTCATAACATAATGATACTGTGAAAAACTTGAACATTGAGTATTAAAGTTTTTTTTAAAACAATGCTTTTCAAGTTAAATAAAAACCATTATCATTTAGATTATGCAATTAAGCGAAGCCTATTTTTTAAAGAACACAACCGAGGAATTTAAAATACGATGTTAATGAATAGCAGCAACACCAGCCATGTATTTCCTTTGGGAATGGCTAGTGAAGGGGAAATTGTCAAAATTGTGAGCGTTATCGGTGGAAAAAACTTAGCCAAACGTTTGATGGCAATGGGAATGGTAGAGGATACTCAATTACAAATCTTACAACGTCAGAAAGGTACTGGCTTAGTTATCGCCCGTGGAGAATCTAGATTGGCTTTAGGTGCCGGTATGGCGAATAAAATTTTGGTGGTTCCCGTGGTGGAGAACTTGTCTTAATGACCCTCAGCTTACGTGATATGGCACTGGGTGATAATGGAAAAGTCGTTGGTTTTCAACCAGGGAACAAAAGTTATCGAAAAAAGTTACTGGCGATGGGGCTAACACCCGGAACCGAATTTAGCATTACCCGTTATGCACCACTCGGTGACCCAGTTGAAATCAAGGTCCGTGGTTATTCTATGAGTTTACGACAAGATGAAGCGGCGACTTTATTGGTGGAGAAAATTGAACGATGAATCACCTTGTCATTGGCGTGGTTGGTAACCCCAATTGTGGTAAAACGACATTATTCAACGTCTTAACTGGCTCGCGACAACGAGTGGGTAATTGGCCAGGGGTGACGGTTGATCGCAAAGTCGGTTATTACCAACACCAGGGTCATGATATTGAATTAGTTGATTTACCGGGTATTTATTCGCTGGATATTACCCCGGGTATGACTTCGCTCGATGAGCAAATTGCGCAGAATTATATTCTGTCCGGTGAGGCGCATTTGATTGTGAATATCATTGATGCCGCTAATTTAGAGAGAAATTTGTACCTCACCACTCAACTCTTGGAAATTGGAATCCCTTTAGTCATCGCCATCAATATGATGGATATCGCTAAACAACGTCAGATTAAAATTGATTTGGCGGGTTTAGCTAAACAACTGGGGGTTCCGGTCATTCCTATCAGTGCGGCTCACCGCCAGGGGATTGAAGAACTTAAAACCGTCATTAACCAAGCCGCTGAAGCCGGCGCTATTCCGCCAGTTCAAGTAGAATATCCGGAGATAATAGAACAAGGCATTACGCAGTTATCCCCAACGGTTCACACGCACTTACCTAAGCACAAACAATCGCATGTCCGGTGGATAACGTTAAAATTATTAGAGGATGATACCTCAGCAATAGCGGTTATCGCTGAACCACTTCAGCAAGCAATAACGAAGTGGCAACAGCAAATTGCTGACGAGTTAGATGATGAAGAAGTTGATATTTTAGTAGCCGATAGTCGTTATGCTTTTATCGCTGATTTGGTAGAGGCAACAGTAAAAACAACGGGTAAAGTCACTCGTACTTTATCTGATAAAATTGATAAAATCGTCCTTAATCGTACCTTAGGTATCCCTATTTTCTTGGTTATCATGTATTTAATGTTTATGTTTACCATTAATTTAGGGGGAGCTTTCATTGATTTTTTTGATATTTTTGTTGGTACCTTAGCCGTAGAGGGTTTTGGTGAATTATTAGCGTTGCTTGGATTACCACCCGCGTTAATTACACTACTGGCCAATGGGATTGGCGGTGGCATTCAAGTCATTGCGACCTTTATTCCGGTGATTGGTTTTTTGTACCTGTTTTTGTCTTTTTTAGAAGATTCGGGCTACATGGCTAGAGCCGCTTTTGTCATGGACCGGTTTATGCGTTTTGTCGGGTTGCCGGGTAAATCGTTCGTGCCACTTATTGTTGGCTTTGGGTGCAATGTGCCGGCGATTATGGCTACCCGCACTTTAGAAAATCAGCGCGATCGGATTTTAACTATCTTGATGAATCCCTTTATGTCTTGCGGTGCCCGACTTCCGGTTTATGCGCTTTTTGCTGCGGTTTTTTTCCCGGTCGGTGGTCAAAATTTGGTATTTGGCTTGTATTTATTAGGAATTGCCGCTGCCGTTATGACCGGACTGATTATGAAAAACACCCTCCTCAAGGGTGAAGCAGCTCCCTTTGTGATGGAATTACCGCCTTACCATTTACCCACGCTACAAAGTATCGTCTTGCGAACTTGGGAGCGGTTAAAAAGTTTTATGTTTCGAGCTGGGCAGGTGATTGTACCCATGGTGTTAGTGTTAACTTTTTTGAATTCCTGGGGTACCGATGGCTCGTTTGGTAATGAAAATAGTAATAAATCGGTATTGAGTGAAATTGGACGCACTTTAACACCGGTTTTCAGTCCTATGGGCATAACCGAAGAGAATTGGCCAGCCACAGTGGGTATTTTAACCGGCGTATTAGCCAAAGAGGCGGTAGTAGGCACTTTGGATGCGCTTTATGCGCAGTTAGCTCAAACCGATGCCGGTATTAAAACAGTGAAAAAAACCTTCAATTTTTGGCAAGGAATGGCAGCGGCGGTTGCTACTATTCCAAATAATCTGGTTCAAGTCAAAGACAGCCTGTTGGAGCCTTTCAATGTGAATGTTGGCCATGTCAATAAGACCGCTGCAGTGGCGGTTAACTCCATGACTTTCAGTGCAATGCTAGCTCGATTTGATGGTCAAGTCGGTGCATTTGCTTATTTATTATTTATCTTATTATATTTTCCCTGTGCGGCGGCAACAGCGGCTATCTATCGAGAAACGAATTTATCTTGGACCGTGTTTATAGCGAGTTGGACCACCGGGCTCGCTTACTTATGGGCAACCCTATTCTATCAATTAGCCACTTTCTCACAACATCCAGTGAGTTCTATTGCTTGGAGTGGTGGGTTATTATTCGGGTTTATTTTCACGGTAATTTTTTTCTATCTCTATGGATTAAAAGAAAGAAGTAATTTGAAGGCACCACAAATTTTACTTGAAGATAAGTAATTTAAAGCCAGTGGGTCTATCTTCTGTCTATACCTCTGCCCCAAGATTCGCCATTTACCCGGAGGACAAAGTCAGGTGATTTTGATAGCACTCAAAAACTATTTACAAATTAACCACAGAGCCTCATTAATAGATATGGCTAACCATTTTAATGTCGCGCCAGCCGCCATGAAAGGAATGTTGGAACATTGGATCCGCAAAGGTAAAGTGCGTTGCTTAGAAGGGAGTCGGTGTCAACAAGGATGTTGCTGTCCAACTGAAGTGGCTTACTTAGAGATTTACGAATGGATAGAAAAAACAAGTTAAAATAGCTAACTGATCGGATAGTAGCATATTCTATTTGATTCATTTATCATACTCCCTAATCTCGGCAGAGAGTTTATTTTGATGGATGTGTGGTTCCTTGGTTAATTTTTTAGGAAAATCAGGAGGATAAATCTACGATGTTTCAACTCAGACCTTTAGTTACAGCGATAGCCATGATTGGATTAGTGAGCAATGAAGTTGCATTCGCTGCAAATGATTGGCTTTCTGGCGTAGCAGTGGACGGTGTCCTGAAAATAGCGGCAGGTTACAGCAGAGATTATGCGGATAAGGATGCCAGCGATATTACTGTACACCAAGCTATTCTGGGCATTACGGCTAAACCCAATGAATGGGCAACTGGGCGCTTAACCTATAAGTACGAAGAAAATAAGTTTCCTTTGGCGGTAGATGATGCCTACGTTGTTTTAGGTAATCTTGATAAGTCGCCGGCTTACCTTAAAATAGGGCAATTTGTGGTGCCATTTGGTAACTTTACTTCACATATGAATTCTGATCCGCTGACTTTAACCATGGCTGAAACACCGGAAAAAGCCGCTTTACTCGGTTTTGAAATGAATGGTGCTTATGCTTCCGTATATAGTTTCAATGGCTCTACTAATGAGGATATGAATGATACTATCGATCATTATGGCGCGAAGGCTGGTTTTACCAAAAAAATGGCAACAATGAGTTTTGATGTGGGTGCGAGTTACTTGAGTGATATTGGTGATACCACTACGATTAGCAAAAAGGTACCGAATGGCCCCAATACGAATTATGATTATGTCAGTGGTGTAGGTGCTCATCTTATCGTCAACATGGGACCGGCTTTCTTGATTGGTGAATATATTACGGCATTAGATAATTTTAAAGCGGAACACTTTGCTTATAAAGGTGAAGGTGCTGAACCTAAAGCCTGGAACGTGGAAGCGGGTTTAACCTTTAACACGATGGGTCAAAATCTTACTTTGGCCCTCGGTTACCAAGGTACTGATGAAGCCGTAGGACTTAAGGATCCACGCTCTGGAATGCAGTTACCGGCATCACGTATCTTAGGAACAGTAGCGATGGATATTTATAAAAATACCACAGTTTCTTTAGAATACGCGGTTGATAGTGATTATGATGTCGAAGAGGGCGGAACCGGTGAAGATGCTGAAAGTGCGAGTTTGGTGTTAGCCCTTAAATTCTAGTTAACTTTGGTGTAAAAAAATAGCGGATTTTAAACGAAGGTGAGGAAATAATTGGGTGGTGTGTGCTTCTTTAGCGAGAATTCATGAATGGCGTTCCGATTAAGATCATTAGTAGTCGCTGTCAGTTTGATAAGCTGGATCAATAACTCTCCACTTAAAGCCGAAGCAGAAAATGAATGGATTAAGGGAGTGTCCTTAGATGGGCTAGTTAAAATTCAGGGAGTTCACCATCAGGATTACCAAAAGCATGAGGCGAGTGATATTATCGCTCACACGGTCGCTCTCGGTCTAACTGCTCATGTTCATGAATGGTCTACGGCACGCCTCTCATTACTTTATGAAGAACGTTTGCAGGGGGTATTAACTCCTCTCGAAACTGATGAAGCTTTCATTACCCTGGGTAATTCGGCAGTTGCTCCAGTTTATCTCGCTATGGGGCAAATGTACGTTCCTTTTGGTCGGTTTGAATCTAACCTCGTTTCTTATCCGCTCACTTATGAGATGGCCATCACTCGAGAACAAGCCATCCAACTCGGTTTTAACTTAGCTGGTATCTCTGGTTCAATTTATGGATTTAATGGTGATACCAACGATGACAATAACGATACCATTGACCATTATGGTGGTAATCTGGGTTTAGCTCAAGAAACAGACTCTCATAGTTATGATATGGGAATCGGTTATATCAATGATATCGGTGCTAGCTTCGCAATCGCCGGAGTCCTCCCAGAAGACCCTACAGAATACGACTATGTTGATGGTTTAAGTGCTCACTTGATTTTAACCCGAGGCGATATCAGCTTGATTGGAGAATACATTACCGCCTTGAATGAATTTAAAGTCAACCATTTTGCCTTTGCGGGTCATGGTGCCAAACCACAAGCTTGGAACTTAGAAGCCGCTTATCGGTTTAATATTTCCGGCAAAAAATTAACTTTAGCGGCAGGTTACCAAGCAACGGAGGAAGCACTTGCTTTAAACTTACCGCAATCGCGCATTTTAGCGGCGCTTTCCTGGGCGATAGATGATAATACCACGCTAGGTTTGGAATATGCTGTTGATGAGGATTATGACCTAGCAGAGGGAGGAACTGGCGAATCGGCAAAAACCGCAACTTTACAACTGGCGGTGGAATTCTAAGAAAGCGAGCCTTCACTGCTAGTGGCTAGTCGTTTGGAATTCATTATTTTTGACCAGACGGTTTGAATTTGACTCGTGGTTGAAACCACCAGCAAATCTAACAGACAGTAAAAAGTACCGGCACTGATCGGTGGGTTGGTGCTGGTTAAGCCTAACCACGGCACTTCTAATGACCAAGTCCAATTACCCAACCACGTACCATAAATTTCTAAAAGTAGCGATAAAATAAACATCGTTGCATAAAGCTGTCTCGCCTGACCCAACACCAAACAAATTATAAAGGTGACAAATAAAATTCCCCCCAAAGTATCGACGCCGGTTACTACGGCAAAAATCATATAAGGCGTAAATACAAGCGGTACGTACCAAACAATCCACCCGGGTATTTTTTGAGCACTTAATAGACCTAAAGTGAATAATAAGGCGTGACCTGGGGGTACAAATAAAGGGACATTGTGCAAACGATATTCGTAAAGTCCCCACACCAAAGACAGAAACATCTCACCGGCGGTGGCATACCCAAGACAAAGGACTAAACTGACTTGCATCGCTGGGGTTACGGTTCGCAAGAAAGCCAACAACACAATCCATATGATTAAATTAGTTAAGGATTGTCCCCACCATGCCATCTTTTGGTCAATAAATAAACCCACGATTAACAAAATAACGATAACAATTGACTGTTTAATCATTTTAGCAGTGGTAGGATAACCCTGAAAAAGGTCTGACTTGAAAGCCAGAATAGGTGATCGGGGTGAGAGGATTTGAACCTCCGACCCTTGCCTCCCGAAGACAATGCTCTACCAGGCTGAGCTACACCCCGATTAATAACTGCGATGAATAGAAAAATGAGCCAAGGCTCGAAGCGCTTCAGTATAAGGCGAATCAGGTAATTCCGCTATTGCCATAACGGCTTGTTCCGCTTCTCTCTGAGCAACACGCGCAGTGTACCCGATTGCGTCAGTAGATTCAAGTGCTGCAATAACTTCACTGATGTTGTCTCTACCGCCGTGAATAATCGCTTCACGTAACACCTGTTGTTGAGCCAGTGTACCTTGCTGTAAAGCATGAATTAAGGGTAAAGTGGGCTTACCTTCAGCTAAATCATCACCCACGTTTTTACCAATCGCTTCACTTTTAGCACTATAATCTAACACGTCATCAATTAATTGAAAAGCCGTACCTAAATGAATTCCATAGGTTGCCATCGCCTGTTCATATTGGTTAGGTTGTTCACTAATAATTGCGCCTAATTGTGCTGCTGCTTCAAATAATTTTGCGGTTTTGGAGCGGATGACTTGTAAATATTGCGCTTCCGTGGTACTCGGCTCATGACAATTGAGTAATTGTAAAACTTCTCCTTCAGCAATAATATTGGTCGCCGCCGATAAAATTTCCATTACCCGCATATTTCTCACTTCAACCATCATTTGAAAAGCACGAGAATATAAAAAATCCCCTACTAATACACTCGCTTCATTGCCCCACACGTAGTTAGCGGTTCTTTGCCCACGTCGTAACTCCGAAGCATCAACTACATCATCATGCAATAACGTGGCAGTATGAATAAACTCCACAATCGCTGCTAAAGTAAGGTGTTGTATTCCTTGATAATTAAAAGCATGAGCACTTAATAATAATAAGAGGGGACGTAGCCGCTTCCCGCCACTATTAACAATATAATACCCAAGTTGATTCACTAAAGCGACTTCAGAACGTAACCGCTTATGAATCAGAGCATTGACTGCTTGCATATCCTGGTCAATTAAATTTTGGATTGCGGTAATATCCATCATTTTTATAAATGTAATCCTATAACTAATAATGAAAGCAGAATACAATAATATAATTTAGGAGCCATCGGTACTAAAACCGTAATGATATAATTCAATTTATCTCAATTTTTTGCAGATACTGAGTAAAAGCAAGAAGTAAGAAATCGATCGATATTGACCAATAACTTTGAATAAGGTTTAGAATTATATTATTAATAACTAATATAAAAATTTTTACGTTAAACTAAAGTTACTTTAATGTTTGCATTCGGTTTTTTAAAAAAAATTAAAATAATTAGTTAATTATATAATATGAACGCTAATTTAACTTAAGATTTTGGTAGTAAAGTAAAAAATACTTTTTAAATTTGAGGTAGATTATATCAAATAAGTCGATAAATTGACGAAGAGAATAGAAGATTAGCCATTCTCATTATGGCTGGCTACACCAGATTCTAGATGATAACCCACTGCCCTCAACATCAGGTTGAATTTGTCATTCCCACGACGGCGAGTATCCTTAATTTATAGATTACCGCTTACCTGGGAATGACGTTAACATGAGAGCAAGTTGAACCGGCAAAAAAGGATTTCCGCCTCACTTTATTAGGAAAAAATTAATTTAACCAAAGCGATAAAATACTATCCTCCCGTTGGATTTGAATGAGATAGGGTGAAGAATTGTGGGCAAAGCGTTGGGTTAACTCTTCCATATTTTTTACTTTCCGCCGATTAAAACCCACAATGGTATCCCTCTTCTGGAAACCCGCGTTCCAAGCCGTACTACCTTGGTCGACTTCGTGTATTTCTATCCCATTATCACTATCGCTAAGAGTAGCACCGTCTAGATATTGGCTTACTTCCTTGCCTTTAACTGTTTTAGTATCAGCAATAACCGCAGTTAAATTGAGTGTCTGCCCACTTCGAATAACCGTCATTTTAACTTTTTCACCGACTCGTAATAAGCCAACTCGGTTACGAATATCGCTGGCGGTTTTAATGGGTTGATTATTAAGAGTGGTGATAACGTCTCCCGCTTTTAAACCCGCTGCAGCGGCAGGGGTATTTGAGCCAATTTTAGTGATCACTGCGCCTTTTTTCTCAGTTAAGCCAAAAGCCGACGTTAATTCTGGGGTAAGATCTTGCATCTCAATACCGAGGACACCACGGCGTACTTCACCAAATTCGGCTAGGTGGCGAATAACTTGACTAATCATGTTAATCGGAATCGCAAAGCCAATCCCAACATTCCCACCACCGGGTGCTAGGATAGCGGTGTTGATGCCAATTAATTCGCCCCGTAAGTTAATTAAGGCACCACCAGAATTACCCGGATTAATTGAAGCGTCGGTTTGAATAAAATCTTCATAGCCTTCAATTCCTAAACCACTTCGTCCTAATGCACTGATAATTCCTGAAGTGACTGTTTGTCCTAAACCAAAAGGATTACCGATAGCGACGACAAAATCACCTACTCGTAGTTTATCAGAATTCGCCATGGGTAATGCCATCAAGTTATCAGCAGATACTTGTAATAAAGCGACATCAGTTTCCGGATCCGTACCAATCACCGTGGCGTTGAAAGTGCGATCATCTTGTAAGGTAATAGAAATTTCATCTGCTTTATCAATAACATGATTATTAGTTACCACATAACCTTTCTTGGCATCAATAATGACACCGGAGCCTCTCCCCGAGCGTTTTTGCTCTGGCACATTAAAAAAATAGCGAAAGAAAGGATCATTAAAAAGGGGATTGTTAACTGTGTGTGCACTTGATATATTGACGACCGCTGGAGTGACTTTTTCTAAAATAGGTGCTAGGCTGGGAACCGGTTGTTCACCAACATTCACCGGTAGTTTGGCATGAGTAGGCTGTCCGATGAATAACATGAAAAGGATTATCCAATAAAGGTGAACCGGAAACTTTTGCATAAAAACTCCTTTGTTGGGAAAAAAAGATAAATTAAAATTAACAACTTCTAAAGATAGACAAAATCCTCTTAATTCTGTTAACCTTTAGCTTTACTATTCGTCAATAGTAGCATGACTGTCAGTTTACATTCATGCCTATGTAGCAACCAAGGGACAAAAATACAAGAGGGTATTGATTCAAGTGTTCAAGGAGCAATATGTAAAATGAGTATCAATATTCAAAAAAATCAGTGGCTAAAAACAACCGTCGTGTTGTGTAGTTTTCTATGGGGTTTTTCGTTATCGGCGGCGGAAGCCATACAATCCTTAGATCTAACGCCAACGAAGCTTTCTTTTAAAGCGAGTGATAAAAAAACAGCTACTTTAAAAACCACCGGTACCACAGAGGTGACAATAACTAGTATCAAGATAACGGGTACCAACAAGGGAGAGTTTACATTTAGCACCGCTCCGGACAAAAATTGCGGTGGAAAATTGGCTGGGGGAAAAGATTGTACGATTACAATCACTTTTAGTCCGGATCTCAAAGCCGCCGGTGCTCGAACAGCCGCTTTGGAAGTCGTTGCTGCCGATGATCCTAAGTTTGCCTACAAAGTTGACTTAACTGGCACGGCGGGTACCGCTACTCCCACAGATGCGGCTGGACCGACTGTTGACCTCAAGCCAAATCCCGTCGATTTTGGAAATCAACCGGTTAAGACCCCCAGTAAGGAAAAAATAGTTACTTTGACCAATACTGGTCAAGCGGATTTGCTAAAAATTAGTCTCAAGATAACGGGTGATAACAGTAAAGATTTTGCTTTTACCACTGATCCAGCAGATATATCCGTTGCTCCACCAAAATATACATGTGGTGGAACATTGGCACCTAAAGCAAAGTGCCAGATTAAAATCACTTGTACTCCAGCGGCTGCCGGTGCTCGAAAAGCAACTTTGGAAGTGACTTCTAATGCTAAATCCAGTCCAGATAAGGTTGATTTAACGGGTACCGGTACCGAAGCAGTGCAAGCTGCGACTGCTACACTGACACCCGCCGCTGTGGACTTCAAAACCCAAGCGGTTAAGACACCCAGTGCGGAAAAAACCGTTACCTTGAAAAACACGGGTAAAACTGATTTGACCAAATTGAGTGTCAATATAACGGGTGATAAAGATTTCACGACTACTAATGATTGTGGTACCACCTTGGCAGCAGGCAAGACTTGTCAGATTAAGATCAGTTTAACGCCCAAAACTGCAGGAGATAAAAAAGCCACTGTAGAAGTCAAGAGTGATAAAACTAGTCTTGATAAAGCCGAGTTAACCGGTACCGGTACCGAAGTAGCGCAATCTACAACTGCTACACTGACACCCGCCGCTGTTGACTTCAAAAACCAAGCCGTTAATAAACCCAGTGCGGCAAAATCAGTTACCTTGAAAAACACGAGTAAAACTGATTTGACCAAGCTGAGTATCAGTATAACGGGTGATAAAGATTACACGACGACTAACGATTGTGGTACTACCTTGGCAGCGGGCAAGACTTGTAAGATTAATATCAGTTTAACGCCCAAAACCGCCGGGGATAAAACAGCGACTTTAGAAGCTAAGAGTGACAAAACCAGTCTCGGTAAAGTCGAATTAACCGGTATCGGTGGCGATAGCACTCCTACTACCACAGCCGGCAAGGTTACAGCCGATCCTGCCAAACCTGATTTTGGCAATGTTATTGTCAAGACATCTACTAACAAAACAGTTACCTTAACCAATTCAGGTAAAGATGATGTGAAAGACCTTCAAATCACCCTTGCAGATGCAACTGGTGAATTTACAACGACTTCTACTTCTTCCACGTGCGGGTCTACTCTTGGTGCTGGAAAGAGTTGTGCAGTCGAGATTACCTTTATGCCCAAATCAGTTGAGAAACGAGAAGCAACTTTGAATGTGGCTTCTGGCAAAACTAGCTTGGTCAAAGTACCTCTGATGGGTATGGGTGTGGAATATCCTAGCCTAAAAGCACTTGCTATTGATCTCACCGCCACAGGAGGTAATCCAGTTGAGACTACTGTTAAAATTAATGGCGGTGTTTCACTAGCTGATCCAATTGATTTTAAATCCAGTCTAACGGTCAAGAAAAATCAGCCTATTATAATTAGTGCGATGATTTCTTCCTTACCCGAACAAGATATTGGGAAGGAAATAGACATTATTGCTATTGGCTATTATGTCAGAGAACCTGATTTGAAAAAAGCCGATGCTCCGAGTGCGGAAAATTGTGATCCGAGTTTGGTTACCAACGTTGAGCAAGGTGGTTATTACATCGTGAAGAATGATAATCCGCAAGATTACTGCGATTGGATCGTCGATGGTGGCGCAGAGGGAGGTTGGTGTGTAGACCATAAAACCCGTGATAAAGAGCAAGCTACAAAACATTACGTTGAGAAATGGGATAAAAATTTAGCTACTCTCGAACCATTGTATACTGTAGTTCCTGATGAAAATGGCTCACTGATCTTGTCAGAACAAAACAAGATGGTAATGTATCAAGGTACAATTGATGGCACTGGACATGTATGCGTTTACATGGGTTATCGAACCTTAGCCGAAGGTGAAGGTACTCCGGTCTTTTTGATCTTTAATGAAGATCCGCTCATGATCAGAGTCACTGATTAGTCAGTAAATACTTGTCAGTTATTAGATGTTAAGGTGGGTTTCGCTTCGCTCTACCCACCCTACGCTGATAACTGATTAAGTGACCAGTTCCACCCGCGCTAATAACATCTCATCGCCGCTAATTAATTGCGTCTGCCAATTACCGCAAGTTTTACATATCAAACAATTAGGAACCACTTCACTCTCCGCCCCACAACTTTGACAACGAACTCGTACTGGTAAAGTTTCTAAAATCAATTCAGCTTGTTCTGCTACCGTTGCTGCTTTGGCTATGGTAAACGCTTGTTCTAATAATTCTGGAACGACACCACACAACGGACCCATTTGAACGATAATCAGAGACACACTTTGAGCTTGATGTTGTGCCGCGAGTGCGGTTACTTGCATTAATAAATCTTGGCAAATGGATAATTCATGCATGAGATTGAATCGTTGCGTTTGCCTCTGCCTGTAATAATTCGTCAAATAATTCCCACGTCGATTGGGCTTCTTGAGATGTCATTTTTTGAATCGCATAACCGACATGCACCATGACAAAATCTCCAACGGTTATGGGTTCCTCTTGCAACATAAATAAACTCACCTCCCGCTCTACTCCTTTAGCAGAACAGCGTGCATTAAAACCATTGATAGCGGTAATTTGCATGGGGATACCTAAACACATAAGCTTGCATTCCTTTAGTCAGTTGTCAGTTACCAGTTATCAGTTATTGGTACATTTAAAAACGCTTGAGTATAAACCGCTATGATAATTAATAACCGCTAACGGATTATTCTAGTTAATGGGTATCGTATGTTATCATGTCTAGTATTAGTGTATTCTTAATAATCAATAATCTTAGATTAAACTGGCTAGTATTACTATTTAAGGGTTAAAAAATATTTTAATATTAGAAAGTAATTAATTTTAACCGGATTTAACTTATTTGGACATCTACCATGAATATCATACTTGCTCAACCACGTGGTTTTTGTGCGGGGGTAGTACGTGCTATAGAAACCGTCGAACGTGCCTTGGAAATTTATGAACCACCGGTTTATGTTCTCCATGAAATCGTTCATAACTGCTATGTGGTAGATAATTTGAAAAAACGGGGGGCGATGTTTGTAGAAACCTTAGATGAAGTACCGATGGGAGCGATTTGTATTTTTAGTGCTCATGGTGTAGCAACCACTATCGTGACTAAGGCGACACAACGTCAACTTCAGGTGATTGATGCGACTTGTCCTTTAGTTAAAAAGGTTCATTCACAAGCACAACGTTATGTACAACAAGGTTTTGAATTGATTATTATTGGTCATGTGGGACACCCAGAAGTAGAAGGTACCCGGGGTTGTGTCGCTGGGCGAGTGCATGTGTTATGTAATTCTGCCGAGGTAAATGAATTGGTCGTTGCCGATCCGCAACATTTAGCTTATGTTACTCAAACCACCTTGAGTATTGATGATACCCGTGAAGTCATTGCCACCTTAACGGCTCGTTTTCCTGATATTCAAGGTCCGGCGCTCAGTGATATTTGCTATGCCACTCAAAATCGCCAAAATGCAGTGCGCCAATTAGCTTTGCAGATTAATGTATTATTAGTCGTTGGTGCCCATAATAGTTCTAATTCTAATCGCTTGCGGGAAGTGGGTATTCAAGCCGGGGTAAAAGCCTATTTGATTGAAGGCGCAGAAGATTTACAAGCTGAATGGTTTAAAGATAATCCTATTGTGGGTATTACTGCAGGTGCTTCTACTCCAGAGGTGTTAGTTGCAGAGGTATTACAACGGTTGCATCGTTTTGGAGTCGCACAGGTTGAAACGATGAACGGTCAGATTGAAACTACGGTTTTCCGTATACCCACCTTGCTATCAACTTCTCAGGATTTATCGGTGAGCCACACGATAGGAACCTAAAAAATGGAATTATCTTCGCTGACTGCTATTTCTCCCCTTGATGGTCGTTATGGGAATAAAACCGCTGGATTACGACCTATTTTTAGCGAATTTGGCTTAATGCGTTATCGGGTTTTAGTTGAAATTCGTTGGTTGCAATTTTTAGCCGGTCATCCTGACATTGTGGAAATTTCCCCGTTTAGTCAGGAATCACAAACTCAATTAAATCATTTAGTTGCCGATTTTTCAGTGAACGAGGCTCAACAAATCAAAGCCATTGAACAGCGCATTAACCATGATGTCAAAGCGATAGAATATTTTATCCGCGATCAGCTGATGACCAATCCAGAATTAGCTAAAGTGACTGGGTTTATTCACTTTGCCTGTACTTCCGAAGATATTAATAATTTAGCTTATGCTTTGATGTTACAAGCAGGAATGAGCCAAATGGTTTTACCTCAAATGACCCAACTTATCACCACCCTCAACCAATTAGCCCAACAATATGCGGATGTAGCTATGTTATCACGTACTCATGGGCAACCGGCTTCACCCACGACGGTCGGTAAAGAGATAGCGAATGTTGTCTACCGGTTACATCGTCAATATCAGCAAATCAGTCAAGTACCGATTATGGGTAAATGGAATGGGGCGGTGGGTAATTATAATGCGCACTTAATCGCTTATCCTCACCTGGACTGGGCGAGTTTGGCAGAACAATTTGTCACTCAATTAGGCTTAAAATGGAATCCTTATACGACTCAAATTGAACCTCATGATTATATGGCAGAATTATTTAACGCGCTGGCTCGGTTTAATACCATTTTAATTGATTTTTGTCGTGACACCTGGGCTTATATCTCGTTAGGCTATTTCAAACAAAAGACGATTGCGGGTGAAGTGGGTTCCTCTACGATGCCGCACAAAGTGAATCCAATTGATTTTGAAAATGCGGAAGGCAATTTAGGAATAGCTAATGCTTGGTTCAATCATTTAGCCGCCAAGTTGCCTATTTCTCGTTGGCAACGCGATCTCAGTGATTCAACGGTATTACGTAATCTCGGTGTTGGCATAGCTCATAGCTTAATTGCTTATGATGCTTGTCTTAAAGGCATCAGTAAATTAGAAATCAACCGCCAAGTCATTGACGCCGATATCAACTCCGCTTGGGAAATATTGGCAGAACCAATCCAAACTGTTATGCGTCGCTACGGGATAGCGGATGCTTATGAAAAATTAAAAACCTTAACCCGCGGACAAGGTATTGAACCCATGCGGTTACAAAAATTTATCAATGAATTACCGTTACCGGCAGACGAGAAAAATCGGTTACTTCACTTGGTACCGGCAACTTATACTGGCAACGCAGCAATACAGTCAAAAGGATTATCAAATTATCTCTAATCCATTAAGTTATAGTGATACTCACAAAGTGAAACCTTTAGGTCGTTACTTGTCAGAGGCGCTCGCCTTGAAAGGGTAAATTGAAACATGAAAAAATCAAGAATTGCTATTGATCTAGATGAAACGTTGGGCGTAACAGTAACGGACTCGACTTCCGTCATTGGCTTTCGTCTTAGAGATGGCTGTACCGAACTCCTTAACCGTTTGAAATCAAAGTATCACTTAGTCTTATGGACCGTGGCGAGTCGCTCCTATCTCAATAAGGTGTTGAGTTTTGGATTAAAAGATTATTTTAAAGAAACTTACTCGTGGGATGATATTGAGGAAAGTTGGAAAGATATTCGTAATATTAACGCCGACTTTCTAATTGACGATGATGAATACCATTGGGAAGTAGCTAAAAAACACGGTCTAGAGTCCAATTATATTATTGTACCGGCTTATGGTAGTCCTGAAGATCAAGATGATCCACTTAGATGGGTAAAGCAAATAGAAGAAATTTTACTTTAACTTCAGTTACCCGTTGTTTAATGTGGGTGGAGTGCAGTGAAACCCGCCATTTTTCTTCGTTCCCACGCGTTGATGCACTGCCATTAAGTTTAAGGATTCCCCCCTTTGAAAAAGGAGGGGGGATTTTAAGCGGTTGACCTCCCAGAAAATCCCCCTGCTGACCCTCCCTTTGCTAAAGGGGGAAGTTATGGCTTAACTTAATAGCACTGACCCTACCCGATCCAGATAACCTCTACCTAACTATTCACTATTGATTTCACAGATTACTGTACCGTAAACTCCAGCGGTTGCTGCCCATTAAACACCACTTCATTAGCGAGAATATAACCCACGTAAATAGTGAAATGACCGGGTAAATCTTGCAACCGACCTTCATAGACGGTCACTTCAATGGGACTAAATAATTTAAATTGGAGCGGTAAATTAGCGTCTATCTGCGCCGGTACCAAGGTACTTAAATTTTCATCCCAAGGTATCCATTGAGTCCCTTGACGCATGAAATAGACTGTTTGGTTAATCCCAGCCGGGGTGTAGGCTGCAACCATTCCTAATTGTCCGAGTTGTCCAATATCATCCGGGGCAATGTCAATTTCAGCCATCACTTTGGCTTTATCTGATTGAGCTAGAATGAGGTGATTACCTCGCTGATCTAATGAATGAGTTACAAAACCGGTGGTCACAAAACCGGTAAATTGAGCTTGGGTATCTTGGGGTTGCTGAGTTGCCATTGCGGTTGCTGTACCTGGGTAGTGTAGCGGTTGGTGACTTTCTAAATATTCAAATGGTCCAATATCCCAAGCGATACCCACTTGAGGATTATCTTGAATATTAAATTGAGCTAGCAACACGGGTAGCGACGCTGGTAAACTAGCGGTGCCTTTATCAATCGCAGCGCTACCCCGCTTAATTTCCCAATCGAGCACGCTATCATCACCCCGTTGGCGTTGAGCACGATAATCATAACTAAACAACCTGGGATCTTCTTCACTTATCCCGTTCAGTTCCCATCCCGTTTGACTTTGAATATCTTCAAGCCAAGGATAAGATTTTTGCTCGACTTTGATCACGCCAACCCCGTAACCCGAACCCCAACTATTGGCATAATACAAATTATGATCAATGCGTAGATGAGTATCTTGGGGATTGGCAGTTAAGTTAATGCCATGATATTCGTTATTAATAAGAATGTTATTCACCATTTGAGTATCTACACTGTCATGTGTTTCTATCTCTTTGGAATTCCAGATATTAATACCGATAGTCGAATTAGCAACTAGATTGTTATATAACCTCATCGAACCATCTCGCCAATGACCTAACAAAAAGATACCCGCCCAGCCATTGTTATAAGCGAGGTTGCGATAAACATCGATCCCACTCACATCTAACAAATACAGTCCAAAGCCAAAATAACCATTTGCCCAACGTTTCCGCTGTTCAGCAACAAAACTCCAACCATAGATATAACGAAACGTATTGCCCATAATTACCACTTTGTGAAACACATGACGTTGTGGCGCTGTGCCGCTAAACGTGACCCCGCCACAATCATCGGCATTTTGGCAAGTGTGTTCAATTAAATTATTGTATAAGAGGATATCACCAGTTTTGATTTCCGCCGGGGTGAAATCAAAAGTTTTAGCCGCTTGAATAATTGAACCGGAAAACACGACACCATCCTGAGCAACGTGATGAACATGGTTCGCTTCAAACCGTAAATGATCAGCAAACTCAAATAAGATTCCTATCCCGCGATTATTTTGCGAACGAAAGCCAAGGTGATGAAATTCATTATTATTGATTAAAGTGTTGACAATCGGCGCGTAAGTAAACCACGAGGTATCGATGTTGTTATCCCCGGTAATCAGTAAGCTAAGACCGCGAGTGTCTAAATAACCAAATTCCGAATCCGCTATAACTAACCCGCTAATAACACTGCTAAAAGGTGACTGGGTGGTCAGCATTTGTTCAGCAAACAAGCCATGATTAGCATAACGGACTTGTAAATGACGTAATTGATTACCATAACTACTTTGTCCGGCGCCATTTTGGATCAAAATCGCCTTATCATTAAAAAATTCAAGGACTAACCCCTCTAATCTCAAATAGGATAAGTTGGTTAAATCCCAACCGCTATCACGCCGTGAAATTTCTAACTGGGATAAATCAGTGGTCAGTGGCCATAAGTAAAGCCGCTGGGTTGCGGCATCAAACCAGTATTCACCTGGGTTATCTAACAAAGCCGGATGATTTTCAAGATAATATTTGCTCCCCCAACCTAAACCAGGATTAGCCAAGGTATTATATGGCGCTGCTGGGTCAAGAGTGACTCGACCAACGTTGATTTCATGGTTAGTAATGGTACGACGATAGGTAAAATGTCCTTGCAAGGCGTCCATGACAACTAATGTGGCACCGGTGAGATTACCTAAAGTCGTTAAATTACCTGGTTCAACCCCAATCGGTATACTATCATTATGCAAATCAGTTAATTGGGTAAGAGAACGTGAGGTATTATCACATTGCTGAGGATTTTTATCGGTCGGTGGATCGCAGCTAGCCACTTCCGAACCACCTTCAGCAGACCACCAAAACTCATGATATTTCCACTCGGTTTGGACTGGCCAATCGGGTTCACGAGACGGTTGTAACTGTGCTAATATTTTACCGGCAGCATCCAATTGCATCACGAAACGAGGTGCTTGGGTCAAGTTCCAAGCAGATAAATCAGTCCAAACAATATTTTTTGGCTCAACCGCCGCTGGTAAACCAATATTATTGGCTATCAACGGAGTCCAAACTAAGCTACTCGCTGATTCTGAACCGCGAATGATAACACTACCAACACCTTGTTCGGCGCGATAAATAATCGGCGCTTCTGCGGTACCACTATTCATGGGATGAAGGGTTTCTCGATAGATACCGGGTTGAATATGTATTGTTGTACCCGGCGTTGCTAAATTTGCTGCCATTTGCACAGTGTGTAAAGCGGTAGCTGGCGTTAACCCGTCTTGATTATCCTTACCCTGAAGGGTATCGACCCACAAATCGCTAGCAAAACAAGATACGGTGTTAACAAGGCAGCAAAAAAGACTTAATTTTAAGAACGGTTGCATGATATCACCTTGGTTTTAAAAGATAAGTACAGTCTTGACTATACGCTATGTTGTCCAGGAAGGGCAGACCGATTTTGGTTAATAATACTTGAAATTTGGGTAATGCTAAAGAGGTCGTCATCTGTGGGTGGGTTCCAGTTTACTTGGTCAAAAGCAAGTACCGTTCTGTGGGGGTTACTGGTAAAATAAAATGCCGGGTGAAAGTGAACTGGCACCGTTTGGCTCAGCATGAAAAACTTTAACCGGATATAAGCAGTGACTATGAATTACACGGGAATAGAAATAACAAGCACCTTGATCTTGCTGACAATCGTTATCAGTCTCTTACTCATCGCTAAATGGACTCAGCGAAACCCTCTCAGTTTCTCTCTCACCATCGGCGCCATTTTAGGGGGAGCTTTTTTTATCCAGGTTTTTAACCTAAAAATACTTGTTCCTACCGAGATTGGTTGGCTCATGCAAAGTGATTGGGAATGGCACTTTATGGGTTGGCATATCTTCCGCAGCGAACCCTGGCACTTTCCTTTAGGTAAGCTGACCCATTTTTGGTTTCCAATTGGCACTACCATTGGTTATACTGATTCTATTCCTTTACTAGCGTTGCTGCTAAAACCTTGGTCTTTGCTATTACCTACCCATTTTCAATACTTCGGTTTGTGGTTACTCAGTTGCTTTATTCTGCAAGGGGTATTTGCGGCGCTCTTACTTCGGTTATTGACTCCCCATCTCATTTTGCAAACGTTGGGAATTATTTTTTTTATTATTCATCCGGTTTTGCTGCACCGCTTTGCTCATCTCGCTTTATGTGCTCATTGGCTCGTGTTAGCCGGATTATGGTTATCCTTTAAATCCTGGCCTAATGCCACTGCGTTCACACCCTTGAAACTGTGGTGGATATTGATTAGTTTAGCGGCGACTATTCATCCTTACCTCACTGTTATGGTCATGGGATTGGCAATGGCTTTTTATGCTCACTGGTGGCTGATTGAACGACGTTGCACCTTAGTAGCCGCCGGATTGCAACTGGCTTCCCTCGGTATTACTATCCTGTTCCTATGGTGGGTAATCGGCTATTTTGTTATTGAGAGTAACCAGGATTTGTCAGGTCAATCCTTCGGCTATTACTCGATGAATCTACTTGCACCCTTGCTGCCTCAACAAGAGTGGTCACTATTTTTCCGTGAATTGCCGGTAGCGACGGCGGGTCAATATGAGGGATTTAATTATCTCGGTGCTGGGGTACTCTTACTGGGTGCTTGGAGCGGATATGAACTTAGCCAACGTCCACCCACTAAGACCACGCTTAAAAGGCTATTTTTCCTAGGAATTATCTGCTTAGGATTTACCTTATTGGCTATCAGTAATAAAGTCACCGTCGGTCCATTAGTTCTCCTGGAATTCAAGGCTGACTTTTTAAACACCTTAGCCGTGTTTCGATCTTCTGGTCGCTTCTTTTGGCCGGTCAATTATGCCTTGTTATTTCTCATTCTCCAACTCTTGATTCGCAGAAATCGCCATTTTCTCAAGTTAACCTTATTTTACTTCAGTCTCGGTTTAATCATTCAAGAAATTGATTTTTATCCGAAACATTTAGTTTATCATCAGTTATCACATGGACCTCAAGCACAATTCGCTTGGGAGAATCCCCTCAAATCCGCTTGGTGGAAATTTGCCTTGCCTCACTATCAACATATTACTTTTATTCCGCCTATTGCCTGCGGTGAGGAAGCGGCTCCGTTTGGACCGGTTTCTCTCCTCGCCGGTCAATACGGATTAACCATCAACACCGGTCGGTTAGCGCGGGCTGAAGTAGAAAAAACGATGCAATATTGTCAGCAATTATTTCAAGCGGTGAGAGAAGGTCAAGTTAAATCGGATACTATTTACATTATTCATCCTAACCACTTGGAAACTTTCAAACAATCGGCTAAAGTACCGTTAACTTGTAACCTGATTGATGGGATTAATACCTGTATCACTGAGCAAAGCTATCAGCAATGGCAAAAGGAGTATGCGACTTGGCAACAACAATCTGCTGCTGACAACCCCAGTATTAAGTGAGGAATTTCCCCCTTCGACAAAGGGGGACGGGAAAGTTATCACAAATTAGTGGCTTCAAAAGTATTACAATTAGCCAGGCGACCACTGTCAAAACCCGCTTTAAACCAACGCATTCGCTGCGCTGAGGTACCATGAGTAAATGATTCTGGCGTAATGTGACCCTGAGCTTGTTTTTGTAGGCGGTCGTCACCAATGCTGCTGGCTGCATTCAACGCTTCTTCTATATCACCGCTTTCCAATAGTTGCCGCATTTTGTTAGCATGGTGTGCCCATACACCCGCTAAACAATCAGCCTGTAACTCTAAGCGAACTGATAATTTATTGGCCTCTACCTGATTGAGTCCTTGTTGTTGTTGATGCATTTTTTCAGAAATACCGAGCAAATTTTGCACATGATGTCCAATTTCATGAGCAATAACATAAGCTTGAGCGAAATCTCCCGGCGCTTGATACCGCTCCTTCAGATCTCGATAAAAGCTCAGATCGATATAGACTTTATGATCAGCGGGACAGTAAAATGGTCCAACCGCTGCTTGAGCAAAACCACAAGCGGATTGTACTGCGCCAGAAAACAACACCAAAACCGGATTCTGGTAAGTATGATCTGCCGATTTAAATAAAGCTTGCCAAGTATCTTCTGTATCACCTAAAACAACGGAAACAAAATCAACCAAGGCATTTTCTTCCGGAGAAAAAGTCACTGGTTCATGACGACTCGATTCGGTATTACTGTTACCAACACCCATTTGTTGGAGAATAATAGTCGGATCAATACCGAAATACATGGCAATAAGAACAATAACAATGGCACCCAACCCCCCGCCGGCAAAAGTAGGTGAAACACCTTTGCCACGACGGTCTTCAACATTTTCACTTCTGCGACCATTTTCCCAGCGCATAATAGATTTCCTTCCGTTAAAATAGAGCCAATTTTGTAGTGTGGTGGGATGAATAGCGTTTTGCAATACCTTCTGCTTGGTTAAATGATAATTAAGGACACTTCCCTTGAAAAATATACAAAATAATGGATTGCAACGATGGTTTATGAAAAAATAACACGATGATGATAACGAATAAAGATATACCGAGTATAAAAAAAGTAAATAGATGCCACAGCAAAAATTCTTTACTGATATTCCCTATATGTCTTCTTACTTCCTGAGTAGCAAAATTTTTAGCTAAATTATTAATATTTTCTATTTCAAACTGACTAAGCCGATCTTGTTTATCTTCCCTGGTAATCCGAAGACCTTTCTGCAAATACTCAGTGATATCTATTTTAATTTGAACTTTTCTAGTTAAAAATTGGCTAATATTATCAGAAACATACAAGGCTAAAAAAAAACCGATGATTAAAATAATTATAACAATCAGTAAAACAGAAATAAATCTTTTAATAAAGGGAAAATAGTAAACAATCGTTTTGAATTTAATAGTGGCCATACCAAACAAGCCCATTAAAATAAGAATTCCTAAGCTCCACAGCAGAAATTTATTCGGAATAAGATCTTTACTAAAAAATGCTTTTGACATACAGTGTATTTGAATCCGAATAGCAATATTTTTAAGAATGAGTTGTTAACATCGATATATGTTAGTGGTTCGAATTTTTACCGTTATTTTTCCGATTGTTTTTATTGTAACATTAGGCTATTTCTATGCGCGTTTCCGACCCATAGAGATGACTTCTATTAATCGACTTAACCTGGCAATTTTCAGTCCGGCTTTACTATTTACGGTATTAACAGATAAATCTTTTAATATAGTAGATTACCAACAGTTAACCTTAGCAGCAACGCTTATTTTATTGGGTTCCGGACTACTCGTCTGGCCACTCATTCGCTGGCTCGGTATTAATTATAAGACTTTCATGCCCGCGATGATGTTTGTCAATACTGGGAATATGGGCATTCCGGTGGCCTTATTTGCTTTTGGCGAGCCAGGGTTACCCATAGCCATCTTATTTCTCATGATAACCACCATTTTAAATTTTACTTTAGGAATTTATATGGTCAATCAATCCGCCTCTTGGTTTAGTTTAATTAAATTGCCGCTTATCCAAGCCACTTTTATGGGTCTCATGCTCAGTTTGATGGCGGTAAAAGTGCCAACATTATTGCTTAAACCCATCGAAATGTTAGGTTTGTGTGCTATCCCCGTGATGTTACTTTCACTCGGCGCACGGTTGGTCGATATCGATTTAACTCATTGGAAAATTGGGTTACTAGGTGCAGTTTTGCGTCCACTTTCTGGTGCATTGATGTATTTGCTTATTCGACCCTGGTTTAGCTTAACCCCGCTGCAGTCGAGTGGCTTACTGATCTTGGCGGTATTACCGCCGGCAATAATCAATTACATCATTGCGGAACAATATCAACAAGAACCTCACCAAGTTGCGGCGATTGTGATGTTAGGGAATTTAATGAGTTTTGTGAGTTTACCATTGGCTTTAGCGTTTGCTTTACCACAACTCAATGGGTAATAATTACTTACTGTAAATCTCTAATGGAAAATTAGTCATGTCAGACTATCAGTTACTTATTCATGTTGGTTATCCCAAAGCCGCTTCAACCTGGCTACAATATGAAATTTTCAGCCAAGAACAAGCTGGTTTTATAAGTCCCTGGGGACCATATCAAGGATTTACCAGTGAACAATTTATTATTAAAAATCCTTTTCGTTTTTCTCCTGAAGCAGTACGCCAAGTATTTAAACCGGGTCTGTATGAGGCGTACAAGAGAGGACTTATTCCAGTCATATCAGATGAGCTTTTAATGAGCGATCATGTTAATAATAGGTATTGGACTAAAGAAGTGGCTGATCGACTCTGTGCCGTTTTCCCGAAAGCTCGGATTCTCATTTTCATCCGTGAACAAAAATCAATGATAAAATCCTCATATGGACAATATCTTATCGGGGCAGGTAACGTAACGATTCGACAGTACATTATTGGCTCAAGTAAATCAAGGAGGCTTGGCTTGGGAGCTATTTGTCGTCTGGATCATCTGGAATATGATCTACCAATTAAGTATTATCAAAATTTATTTGGTATAGATAACGTGCTGGTATTACCAATGGAATTATTAAAAATAGATCAACAAGCTGTTACGCAAAAGATCATCAACTTCGCTGGCGCCAAAGTGATTCCAATTCAATCACATCTGCGGAGAAATATTGGTATTAAGGGTGTTACCTTCGCTGTTCGACGACATCTTAATATTTTTTGTACACACCCTTCTTCTAGTTCACTCGGTCGATTAGCATGGAATATAGTTGGAAAATTGACAAGAATCATTGAATGGGTTACTCCACAATTTATTCATAATAAAGTAGAAAAGCGTTTAGAACAAACGATTGCTGAACAGGTTGGCAATTATTTTCGTGACAGTAATCAAAGAACGAGTCAATTAATTGGAATTAACCTCGCAGAGCGTGGTTATGATTGCTAATTATCATTGTATTTGTTTAACTGAAATTATAAATAATTCGTTAACTTATTCATAACAATGTATATTCTTATTTTATTGTTTTTCATCATTATTATTTTTGGTCCGCAACTCTGGGCAAGACAAATCCTGACCCACTACAGTCAATCCCGTGACGATTTTCCCGGTACGGGTGGTGAACTTGCTCGCCATCTACTTGATAGATTGAATTTATCTGCGGTTCAAGTTCAACTGACTGAATTGGGTGATCACTATGATCCGATTCAAAAAGTCGTGCGATTAAGTCGGGAAAATTGGGAAGGTAAATCTTTGACTGCAGTGGTCACTGCGGCACATGAAGTGGGACATGCTATTCAGGATCATATTGGTTATCAACCTTTACAGCAGCGTACCCAATTAGTTGAAATCGCCCAATCGGCAGAAAAGCTTGGCGCCGGGCTCATGGTCATGATACCGGTCGTTGCTTTGGTCATCAGGATTCCTGCCGCCAGTGTCTTGATGTTTTTGGGTGGTTTTGCTAGTTTGGGTACCGCCGCATTGGTTCATTTAATCACTTTACCGGTTGAATGGGATGCTAGCTTTAGGAGGGCACTCCCGCTATTAGCGAAAGGTCAATATATTGCTGTTAAAGATCAACGTGCGGCTCGATTGATTCTAACCGCTTGCGCTTTAACCTATGCTTCTGCTTCATTAGCGAGTTTGCTGAATTTATGGCGCTGGCTTGCGATTTTAAAACGTTGATTTTATTAGTAAGTAGTTCAGAGCATGGGACGTTCTCAATTTATTTTAGTCTTATTAGTTATTTTGTTAGTAGCGTTTTTTTGGGGAATGCAGAGTAAACTGCTGGTACACAACCCGTCTTCATCACCCGTAATCACCCTACCTAGCGAGATAACCCCGTTTCCTCGAAAATTATATGAGGCTACCGGCGAAATTCTTCTCATTCCTAAACGCCCACAACGCATTATTTCGCAAACCCTGGCAACTGATGAAATTTTATTGGCGATTTGCCCGCTAGAACGGATTATTGCCGTAAGTACTTTAGCTCTCGATCCTCAATACAGTAATGTGATTATACCAGCACGCCAAGTCGCTCAATCTATGGGTGATAATGTTGAACGTATTTTAAGTCTTCAACCGGATTTAATTTTAGTGGCGAGTTACACGCGTGCGGAAACCTTGGAATTGTTAAAAACTTCAGCGGCACCGATTTTACGTCTCACTCAATTTCAGCGAATTGAAGAGATTAAAAATAATATCCGTCTCATCGGTTATGCGATTGGCGAAGAACAACGGGCTGCTGATTTAATTGCTCAAATGTCCAGTGAAATTCAAGCGATTCTGGCTCAAATTCCAACGACTCTTCAACCACCCCGAGTAATATCATACAGTTTAGACCATTATACTGCCGGTCGTTATACCACTTTTGATGATATCGTCAAGTTGATTGGTGCGATTAATATCGCTGCTGAACAAGGAATTGAACAATATGCCAAAGTGAGTGACGAACAAATTTTAACTTGGCAACCTCAATTTATCATTAGCTATGCTCAACTCGGTGAATTTGACCAAGTTTATCAGCAGTTGTTAAATAATCCAGCGATTGCTGCTAGCGAAGCGGGTCAAGCGGGTAGAATTATTATTGTGGATAATCGCTATTTATTGGCTGTTTCACAATATATTGTAAAAGCTATCAAAGTGTTAGCCGATAGTTTGTATTAATAATAACTGGTGTTCACGAACGATTTATCTGCTCTGTCACCCACTGGCGAAATTCACGTAAAATAGTTCTCTCAGTGACACTAAAACTTTTTTTGATAACAGCGGGTATAATAGTACTCAGGGGTAAACCGAATGCTGGACTTACTTCAAAGGTATTATTCGATTAATTTTATTTTTATAGCAGAATTTTTTTACAACAATCGCTTGACTGAAATTAGGTACATTTATACCATTTATTCTAAGCTACTTTAAGCTTATCAGCGTTACTTCTTCTATGAGTAGGAGAAAACCTTTATAGACGACTGCTTCACGACTTATGAAAGCAGATATTATTATTTATTCTTCTGGGATATCGCTAGTATCTCCCACAATTAACTGCTAGAGTTATAGATAAGGGAAACTAAAATAGCAAGTCATTACTGAAGGTAAAATAGGTGTTAATAAGTCTTATTTATCAGTAAGCGTTTGCAAAGAAGCAATTTGAATTAAAAACCTTCTTACCTAGAGGTAGTTAGTTAAGTAGACTTTATCGGCAATAACTGTAAACATTGATTTTGGGTGAGATCACTCATTGAGTTTATAACCACTCCGGTTATTACCGATAAGGTCTAAGAAATTAAATTATATTATTAAGTGCATTATAACATTACCTTAGAAGGAAGGAAAATGCTATGAAAAAACTACCGATATTAATCGTGTTACTTGGATTCAGTTTACTAGGTCCCATCCCGATAACTAATGCTGCTAACAAAGCACATGTTGACACTTTAAAAGACACTAAAAAATGTGATCACTGTAATTTAACAGATGCTAAACTTAATGGCGCTCGGTTAGCACGTGCCAGATTACGAGGCGCTAATTTACGGGGTGCTAAACTCAAAGGTGCTAATTTACGGGGTGCAGATTTAAGAGGTGCTATTTTATCGGGCGCGAGTTTACGTCGAGCTAACCTACGAGGTGCTAAATTGAGCCGAGCCAATTTAAGTGGTGCTAACTTAGGTGGTGCTAATCTCCGCGGTGCCGACGTCAGTGGTGCTAATTTTAAAGGAGCAGAAATCAAGGGTGCCAATTTTAAAGATGCCAATGTCACCGGCGCAGTTGGTCTGCCAGCCGATATCAATTCTTAAAATCTAACCCGTTAACGCCTCGCTATTAAGAATGGTTATTGAGCATCAAGTAACCCATAACTGCATTAGGTATAAGACCGTTAAGCGTATCATCTCAATAAAAACTGAGATAAAGTTGTTGACCTCATCAATATAGAATCTGTGAAGAGAATATAACTTCACAGAATTTTTTTTAATAAGCGCTTGATATCGCAAAGTGATTACTTTTTCTAGCTTTAGCTTCGTAATAAAGTGGTTAAAAATTCGAGTTCTTCTACGGTTTCATCTAACACTTCCCAAATAGTTTGAGAAGAGACCTTATTACCTAAGCTTGATTTTTCTTCTAGTAACCAACACAAGTCTAATCTATCCCCCTGTTTTGCTATAGCGTCACGACTAAAACAACGCCAACGTTTACCTTCACCTTCATCGTAGCGAGCCGATTGTCCCAGCGGGTCATCACCATAAGCGATTTCAAATGGTCGTAAATGTTCTCTATTTAACCGTAAATATTGCCCAAAGGTCGGAAAACCAGTTCGGGCATCATAAAACCAAACTTGCTCGGTTTGTTCCTGACTCGAGTGACTTCGCCGGAAAAATAACACCTGAGCCGGTATTTTGTAAGGATAAAAAATACCGTGAGGTAATCGCAATACCGTATGTAACACGCAAGTATTCAGTAAAGTGGTACGAACTTGTTGGGCAGGTCCGGCAGCTCTTAAGACATTATCAGACAAGATGACGGCGGCTCGACCACCTGGTTTAAGTGATTGATAAATATGTTGTAATAGTGCCAGAGCCGTATCTTGTTTGCCCAGTTCCTGATTCGGATCACGGGTAAAAACTAACACACTAAAAATAACATCAGCCAAACACCCAACTGCTTGATTAGATAATAAACTATCACCCCATTGTACCGATACCGCTGAAGATGAATTAATTTGATGTAGTAAACAATTCATCACAGCCAATCTCTGCCGGATTAAATCGGGTTCTAACGCAATAAAATCGCTCGTTTTTAATGGGTTACCTTCATAGTCCTCTATTTCGCTCGTCACTTGAATGTATTGGTCGGCGGCGACGATAAAACTGGCTGTACCCGCGAGGGGATCTTGAATCAATTCGCCCAACTGAGGTTGTGTTAGGATAACGATGAGATCAATTAAACAACGTGGTACTATTTGGAGGTAACCGCCTTGCTGATGAGATTCCTCCTCCAATAAGATTTCATATATTTCTCCCCAATCTTCCGGCATAACCTCATCAAGACTAGTCAGTGCTGAAATAACTCCCCTTAATTGTTCTGGATGTTTAAAAACAGTCCGTGCATGAGCATAAATCCCCGCAATCTGAGGATCGTTAACTTGACGTAACTGTGAGATAATCTCTTGGTAATATTCTAATTGTTGCCAACCTTGTTTTTGAGTTAAAGTTTCCCAACTGCGGTGAGCGGGTGAGAAGGTATTTCCTGGTTTTACCGTCGGCATAATTTTAAGCAACCATAACCAAGTGAGTTCTGTCAAATAAGCATGATAAGAAATACCCTCTTGATACAACCGTTTAGCGGGTGACCCTAGTTTTTGTACAATCTCAGCAATCGTATTCATGGATAGTCTGTATAATGTGAAGCCGAACAACTCAACATGATAAACAAAATACTTTATTCACATAAGAGGTTAATTGACAATGCTTATCGTCAAAGATTTGATGAGTCATGAATTATACACGCTTAAACCCACCGATACGGTCCAACAAGCTCGTGAATTAATGCTAAAGCAACAAATACGACATATTCCTATTGTTAATGAAGACAATGAATTACTCGGTTTAGTCAGTAAACGCGATGTCCTAGCTGCTTCGGTTTCTACGCTAGCCGAACTGCAAGAAAATGAGCGTGCTGAAATTGAATCTCATATTCCTCTCGACAAAATTATGATCAAAGAGGTCGTTATTGCTGAAGAAAACACCCACTTAGTTGAAACCGCTCGGTTTATGTTAGAAACTAAACAAGGTTGTTTACCGGTGATGAGGGAATCTAAATTGGTGGGTATTTTAACTGAAGCCGATTTTGTGAGATTATCACTGTTTTTACTTAAAAAAATGGCAGAACACGAAAATATTAACCATTAAGTGATAGAAACTATCTGTTTATAGCGAGCATCTTCTTAAAAGTTAACTATTGAATTTTAGATAATATGCCCTTATTTACCTATTCTATTTGTAAACTATTATTGCACTGACAATTGGAGGAATATTATGGTGGGTGTTTCACAGCAACAAATTGAAACCGCACTCAAAGAATACATTGATCCCTATTTACAAAAAGATTTAGTTTCGGCTAAAACCGTTAAAAATATCCAAATTGAAGGCAATGCGGTCACAGTTGATTTGAATTTTGGTTATCCCACTAAAGGTTATGATGAGGTACTCACCAAACAGTTACAAGCCAAACTCAATGCCATAGCGGGAATCGATAGCGTTAATATTCGTATTGAACATAAAGTGGTTGCTCATGCAGCGCAGAAAGGAATTACCCCTTTACCCGGCGTTAAAAATATCATTGCGGTGGCTTCTGGTAAAGGTGGTGTGGGTAAATCGACCACTGCGGTCAATTTAGCTTTAGCGCTAGCGGCAGAGGGTGCTCAAGTTGGGATATTAGATGCGGATATTTATGGTCCCAGTCAGCCGCGCATGTTGGGGGTCAAACAACAACCAGACTCAAAAGACGGTAAATCACTGGAACCGGTCATGAGCCATAACCTGCAATCCATGTCCATTGGTTATTTGATCGAAGAAGAAACGCCGATGATCTGGCGAGGACCCATGGTAACCCAAGCGCTAGAACAATTATTGAAAGATACCCGCTGGCGCGATCTGGATTACCTCATCGTTGACCTACCGCCCGGTACTGGGGATATTCAATTGACTTTAGCACAAAAAATTCCAGTGAGTGGAGCAGTCATTATTACCACACCACAAGACATTGCGCTACTCGATGCCCGCAAGGGACTCAAAATGTTTGAAAAAGTCAATGTGCCCGTCCTGGGTATCATCGAAAATATGAGCATTCACATTTGTAGCCAATGTGGTCATGAAGAGTACATCTTTGGTCAAGGTGGCGGCTTACGAATGGCACAAGAGAATGAAGTTGATTTCCTGGGCGCCTTACCCTTAGACATTACCATTCGCGAACAAGCCGATAGCGGTAAACCTTCTGTTATCGCTGACCCCAATGGACGAATTGCGCAAATCTATCGTGAAATTGCACGCCGGGTTGCCGCTAAACTTTCCTTGCAAGCCAAAGACTATACCACCAAATTCCCAACAATTAAGATCTTGAATAGTTAATCCATACTGAATGGGTCAAACCGAGGTTTTTTAGCTGCTCAACCGCTGACAGCTAAGAAAACTCCAACCACAGCATCAGCCCAAATAACATAAAATTATCAACTTGTGAGTATCAAATCAGATAAATGGATCCGACACATGGCAGTAACTGCTCGGATGATAGAACCATTCACACCCTATCAAGTGAGTCGAAATACCAGCGGGGTGGTCATTTCCTACGGGACTTCCAGTTACGGTTATGACGTGCGTTGTGCGAACGAATTTAAACTCTTTACTAACATCAACGCCACTATCGTGGATCCGAAAAACTTTGACGCGACTAGCTTCGTCGATATCGTATCCGACATTTGCATTATTCCGCCTAACTCTTTTGCCCTCGCGCGCACCGTCGAATACTTTCGGATCCCACGCGAGGTATTAGGTCTTATCTCTGGTAAAAGTACTTACGCCAGAATGGGTATCGTGGTCAGCAACACGGTCATTGAACCCGAATGGGAAGGACACATTACGCTAGAATTCTCCAACACCACGCCCCTACCCGCTAAAATTTATGCCAATGAGGGCGTTGCTCAACTCTTATTTTTAGGCGCAGATGAACTGTGTGAAACTTCCTACCAGGATCGCAAGGGAAAATATCAAGGACAAACCGGGGTAACTTTACCTAAAGCTTAAATAAAAGAGGTCACAATGGATTTAAAACGCGAATATGACCAAAACTTTCACCAATGGATTGAACACCATATCGCCTTGCTCCGTGAAGGTCGGTTTAACGAAATTGATACTGACCATCTCATTGAGGAGTTAGAGGATATGGGCAGACGTGACCGAGATGAATTAGTTAGCCGTCTGGTCGTATTAATTGCGCACTTATTAAAATGGCAATTTCAACTGGGTCAGTTAAGTGAACGATGGAAAGAGTTTGATGGGAGAAGCTGGCGCCGATCTATCATTGAGCAACGTAATGAAATTTTAAGACAGCTAAGAAACAAGCCCAGTCTAAAATCTTATCTACATGATGCAGTTATAGAAGCATACCCTGATGCTATAGAGTCCGCGGTTGAAGAAACTAACTTACTGGAATCGACTTTTCCTCAAACTTGTCCCTATCCGCTTGAACGGCTTTTAGATAAGAAGTTTTACCCTGAATAACGAGGCAGCGTATGGCGAGTTATGAAATCGTAACCTGCCTCTAACGGTCATGATTGACTTTAGAGTCAGTATAAAATATAAAATACCTAACTGGTATTCATGCTGGAGTCAAAACGATGTTAAATAATCTCATTGTCGAATCCAATTTATCACTCCCTACCCAAGATAACCTCCCTTGCGATGATGGTGTCCCGATGGAAACTGAACGACATAAGAAACAAATGGATTTACTGGTTTATTCACTGGAACCGTGGCTAATTCAACATCCGCAAGGCGGCTATGTTGGTGGCAATATGTTTGTTTACTACAGCTTTAAGCAAATCCGTCAGCAAGATTTTAAAGGTCCAGATGTATTTGTGGTCCTGGACGTACCCCACGGTGAACGAAAAAGCTGGGTGGTATGGGAAGAAGGCAAGACACCGGATCTCATCATTGAACTCTTATCCGAAAGTACGGCTAAAGAAGATAAAACCAAAAAGAAACTGATTTATCAAAATCAACTGAAAGTGGCTGAATACTTTTGGTTTGATCCCTTTAATCCCGACGATTGGGCCGGATTTCGGCTCAGCGGTAACCGTTATGAAGCTATCCCGCTAGAATCAGATAGGTTTGTCAGTCAACAATTAGGCTTAATCCTCGTTCGTTGGCAAGGCATTTATAAAGGTGTCGAGACGACTTGGTTGCGGTGGGCGACTTTAGCCGGTGATTTATTATTATTACCGGAGGAAGCCGAACAACAACGGGCTCAAATCGCACAACAACAAGCTCAAGTAGCAGAACAACGTGTTAAATCAGTAGAACAACAACTGGAAGTGGAAACGCAACGAGCTAAGACCGCAGAACAACGAGCCCAGACTGCAGAAACTGAAATTGCTCACTTAAAAGCGCTGTTAGCTGCAAAGGCGAAGTAGTCAAGTTAGGTGTGTTAACTATAACTCCCCTTTATTTAGCTACTTTTTAGCAACGTAGGGTAGGCAATACCTACTCTACTATCTACTTGGCACCCACCGCTTCTAAGACCCAATCCATATCCTCTCCTGTCCATCCTGATAATCCGTTTAATGTTGTTCAAAACGCTGGATGTAAGACAAGTGATTAAATTTCACTTCGCTTTATGCCAACATCGAGATTATAATAATTCGTTAACAATCCGAACAATGACTTAATCAGGAGATAATGATGTCTGATCTCATTAGTATTGAATTCTCCCCAGCAGATATTCAAAAAGCTTTCACCTTGATTGACGAACTCCGCCAACTGTTAGAAGCGCAGTTAATCACCTTACCCAAGGCACAACGGCGAAAATTACTACGAATGGGTGATGCTAATGAACAATTTGCTGTCAAATCACTCGAATATGCCGGACAATTATCCAAATTTCATCCACCTTATTTCAATTACGACGAGATGAAAAAAGACATGACGGCTTATCAACAACTACGACAATTACAACAAAGACTTGTTCCACTCCAAGCTGCTTTGGAAGATACGATAATGGCGGCTGGTTCTGACATATTATCAGCTTCACATGTATTCTATCGTGTTTTAAAACAAGCAGCACAGATGAATGATCCAGATGCTAATGCCGCTCTAGACGACTTAAAGAAGCGTTTTGAATTAAGCGAACGCAGTACTAAACCAAAATAACTTGACTTTTAATCTAATTATTACAGCTAAAAATAGCAATCGTGTCATTTTAAATGACAAAATTGTCACTTTTTTATATATAAGTGTCATTTAAAGTAACAAGTTTGTTAAATTAAGTGAGGATGATGTCACTTTTTATTAGGATAATTTAGGTTTAACCGGCTTTAATCTAGTTAAAAGTGACAATAAAGTCACTTTTTTATACAATATCGAAATTGTAGAAAGGTGTGTATCAAACTGCTTGAATAAAGATGTGGTAATAAGGTGGAAAAAATAATTTTCTCAATTGATTAGGAATTATTATTTTGAAGCTGTATAGGTAGGCCAATGAACGCATTAAAATTTCTTCTAAAATTTCTCGTTTTAATCAGTTTATTTTTCTCTTACCCAGTCATCGCTGCTAAATGGACTTGGCGTAATCCGCTACTACCGGAAAATACGCTTCGGAGCGTAAGCTGTCCGACAGAAAATTTTTGTGTTGCTGTCGGATACTATCCGACAGTATTTACCAGTACTGATAAAGGAATTAACTGGACTCAACAATCTGCTGGTACGAACAATTCACTTTATAGCATTAGTTGTCCTACCGAGACTCTCTGTGTTGCGGTAGGATATTCTGGTACGGTGTTGACCAGTACTGATGGAGGGATTAGCTGGACTCTACGATCTTCAGGTACAAGTAATAGGCTTTATAACATCAGTTGCCCCACCGAGACTCTCTGTGTTGCGGTAGGAGACGATGGTACGGTATTGACCAGTACCGATAAAGGAATTAACTGGACTCAACAATCTGCTGGCACGACCAATTCACTTTATAGCATTAGTTGCCCAACCGAAAATCTCTGTGTTGCGATAGGATATCCTGGTACGATATTGACCAGTACTGATAAAGGAATTAACTGGACTCAACAATCTGCTGGTACGAACAATTCACTTTACAGCAATAGCATTAGTTGCCCAACCGAAAATCTCTGTGTTGCGGTTGGATACAAGGGTACGGTGTGGACTAGTACCGATAAAGGGATTAACTGGACTCTACAATCTTCCGGTACAACCAATCAGCTTTCTGGTATCAGCTGCCCGACCGAGACTTTCTGTGTTGCGGTTGGAAATTCTGGTACGGTGTTGACCAGTACCGATAAAGGAATTAACTGGACTTTACAATCTACTGGCGCAAACAATTGGCTTTCGGGTATCAATTGCCTAAATCATGGGTGTATTGTTGTCGGTTCATGGGGCAGTATTCTAACTAATAATACCCAACCGTTAGTAGAAGCCGATATTAATCCACTTAGCGGTAAAATAGGCGATACCTTTACCCTCAATCTAGCCGATTATTTTGAAGATTCAGAGGATGGAGACAATTTAACCTATGCCATTTTAGGGAATTATACTGTCGTTGAGTTCGATCAGAGTCAATTACCCCAACTCAAGCTGACTTTGGTAGCGGGAGGGAGTGAAGAAGTTACTTTACGTGTGACCGATAGTCAAGGTTGGTCAATAAAATATGCTTTTAAGGTAGCAGTTGAAAGTGTATCTGTTGCCTGTGAACCGGCTATTTATTCCAATCAAACTGATCAAGCCTACTTACCTGCTGTAGAAATGCCTTTTTTCACTAGAATAGATGGTAAAGCTGTTAACCTGATCGGTTTATATTCGGCTCTCTTGGAAATGCCGTTTGGTTTTTCCGACTTTGAAGTGAAGGAATTAACTTTCATCCAGACAACGGCGACTTCCGATCCCTGTCACGCTATATTCACGCCCGATACCGGTACCTTAACAATTCCCTTTCTGGAAGTGACAGCAGTTACCCGCTATTTATCACCACAATTAATCGAAGGTCCAGTACTCACTTGTTCAGCAACCTTGCAACAGTCAGTGCTAAAACCAGAGGTATTAAGTTTGATAAAGTATGCTTGTGATTTACCTGTATGAAGTGCGTAGGTTGGGTAGAGCCAAGCGAAACCCAATATCCAAGAAATCAAGGTACTTAATTTGATGGATTTCGCGCTGATGCGTTCTACCCCTCCTACGCTTGCTGATGGGATTGGGTGGGCAACGGTAAATCACGTTGTCCACCCTACCAGACTACCGATCTACACAGGATTATCATTATTTCTCAAGCAATTCCACACAATAAGCAGTCATTGGCGCACCGGAACTATCATCAAATTCAATCCCAGCGGCTACGCCCATGCGCGCGATAGCTTCGGCTGAATCAAATTGATCATAAACGGCATACATCGCTCCTAGCGCATATTCACTGCCAGAACCAATGGCCCAAAATTTAAGGTATTCAAATACTTCCCGCAAGCTAAAAATGCCAAAAATGCCATAACGATTGGCGATAAACATATCGATTTGACTCGATTCATAAGGATCTTCTTCATCTTCTTGCGGGTTAAGAAAATATTCTTTTTTTAATCGGGGATGCAGTTTTCTAAAAAATTCAAATATTTCTAAGCGGTTTTCAAACTGCGGTATTTGCTTTTTCCGCGCAAAAATGCTTTCGATAACCAAATTATGTGCCGCACTGCCGACTAAACCCAGGTAAGCGGAGTTACCCAAGTTTACTATTTTAGTTGGATACGCATCATAAGTAGCCAATTGTTTATTGCTGCCAAAAGAAGTCATAGTATCGGCGGCGATACAGACTATTCCTTGTTTTTTTACGACGACCACGGTTGACATGATAAGTTGTTATTTTTTAATAAAATGGCTAGTTAGATTGGGGTAATAGTTGCCAAGAGATTTATGGAGCGAGTCGCTTTTTCAGTAACTCATTGACTTGTGCTGGATTCGCTTTGCCTTTGGAGGCTTTCATGACTTGTCCCACGAAAAAGCTAAATAATTTTTCCTTGCCGCTACGGTATGCTTGTAATTGTTCTGGATTTTGCGCAATAACTTCAGTAACTATTTTTTCAATCGCTTCGCTATCGGTTACTTGGGTTAAACCCCGTTTTTCTATGAGCGTGTCAGCCTCACCTTCACCATTCCAGATGGCTTCAAACAGCGGTTTAGCTATTTTCCCCGAAATCGTGTTATCACTGATCCGACGTAATAAGCCGGCTAATTGTTTAGCACTGACAGGGGATTCTTCAATTTCTAAATTACTTTTATTTAAAAACGCCGCTAAATCACCCATAATCCAGTTAGCACATAATTTGGCTTCACTGCCTGACAATTTCACCGTTTCTTCAAAATAATGAGCGAGTTCACGACTGGTGGTTAACACGCTGGCATCATAGAGAGATAAGCTATATTCCTGCATAAACCGTTGTTTTTTCTGATCGGGTAATTCAGGTAATTCGGTGCGGATTTGCTCTAGAAAGCTGGGTTCTATGGTCAATGGCAAGAGATCTGGATCGGGAAAATAGCGGTAATCATTGGCTTCTTCTTTAGCGCGCATCGAACGGGTTTCGTTTTTATCGGCATCGTATAAGCGAGTTTCTTGCTTAACGGTACCACCACTTTCTATGAGTTCAATTTGGCGCTCAATTTCGATGTTCAAGGCGCGTTCCACAAAGCGAAATGAATTTAAATTTTTCAATTCGGTACGCGTACCGAGTTCTTTTTGTCCCAACGGGCGAACGGATATATTGGCATCACAGCGAAAGGAACCTTCTTGCATGTTGCCGTCACAGATTTCTAAATAACGAACTAAAGAATGCAGCTTTTTCATGTAAGCAATGGCTTCTTTAGGCGAACGCATATCGGGTTCAGAAACAATTTCTAATAAAGGAGTTCCGGCACGATTGAGATCAATGCCGCTTAAGCCATGAAAATCTTCATGTAACGATTTACCGGCATCTTCTTCTAAATGAGCGCGAGTGATGCCAATGATTTTTTCTATCCCATCGACTTCAATTTTTAATTGCCCGGTTTGAACAATTGGCAATTCATATTGACTAATTTGATATCCTTTCGGTAAATCAGGATAAAAATAATTTTTTCTGGCAAATACGGAACGGGTTGCGACGGTTGCGCCAACAGCTAACCCAAATTTACACGCCATTCTGACAGCGGCTGCGTTTAAGACCGGTAATACACCGGGTAATCCTAAATCAACTGCACAGGCTTGAGTATTGGGAGGCGCACCATAAGCAGTTGCCGCACCAGAGAAAATTTTACTTTTGGTAGCTAACTGCGCATGAACTTCTAAGCCAATCACCACTTCCCATGCCATATAAATTCCTCTTAATTTAACTGATTAATTATTACTGAATGGGTCACGAAAATTTAAAAATGAGTACTTAATTAAGAATTGTCATACATTTGTCATCATAACACACTATCATAATCGAACTTGACATTTATTAGAGGAATTATTTATGAGAACGTTAATAGAAAACCTTCCTTATTTGATTATGATAGTGAATTACAGTGCGCTTTTAAGTTTGTTTAGCTACGGTTTGTATCAAGCGCTGATATCCACTGTTAAGTATTTAACTCTAGCCAGTGTGAATCACTAAGATACTCATTGAATTTGATTTCTTTACCTTTGATTAGCTATTCCCTCCGCTTTCCTGAGTTTTTTAGGAAGGGAGGGTTTTTTAGTTAGGTTTCATCAACCAACCACTCAATCATTGTTAAGCAAATTGGGGTGGTATTTGTCTATGCCAAGCGGTGCGTTGTTGATACTGATGAGCAATATTTAACAATTGCGCTTCGCGTAAATAATTACCGATTAATTGCATGCCCACAGGACGTTGCTTGACAAAACCGACCGGTATCGATAAAGCTGGTAGCCCCGCTAAATTAACTGGAATTGTATAAATATCAGATAAATACATCTTAACAGGATCATCGGTTTTTTCACCTAAATTAAAAGCCGTGGTCGGTGAAGTTGGTCCTAAAATAATATCCACTTCTTTAAAAGCAGCGGCAAAATCCTGACTAATTAATCGACGAATTTTCTGGGCTTGAAGATAATAGGCATCATAATAACCGGCCGATAACGCATAAGTTCCTATTATAATTCGACGTTTCACTTCCGCACCAAAACCTTCGCCTCGAGAACGTTTATATAAATCAATAATATCCGTTGGATCTTGACAACGGTAACCAAACCGTACTCCATCAAAACGGGATAAATTAGAAGAACATTCTGCTGGCGCAATGATATAATAAGCGGGAACGGCTAAGGCGGTATTCGGTAAATGGATATCATGGAAAGTGGCGCCAGCTTGTTCGAGTTCTTTGATGGCAACGTCTAATACTTGGCCAATATCGCTTGATAAACCTTCACCAAAATATTCTTGAGGTAACCCAATTTTTATACCGGCAATACTGTCATTTAAATGGCTCTGATAATCTTCGGATGGATGAGCCAGCGAAGTCGAATCACGGGGATCAAAATCCGCTAGCACATTTAATAATAAAGCGACGTCTTGAGCAGTCAATCCAATTGGCCCACCTTGATCAAGACTTGAAGCAAAGGCAATCATACCGTAACGTGATACTAGGCTATAAGTGGGTTTTAGGCCAGTTAACCCACACAAAGCAGCGGGTTGCCGAATCGACCCGCCCGTATCGGTACCGGTGGCAATCGGTGCTAGGCGGGCAGCCACTGCAGCGGCAGACCCTCCCGATGAACCGCCGGGTACGGCTTGTAAATCCCAAGGATTTTTTACGGGGCCATAATAGCTGGTTTCATTAGAAGAACCCATAGCAAATTCATCCATATTGGTTTTACCCAACATGACTAAACCAGCCGCTTGACATTTTTCTACGACGGTCGCATTGTAAGGAGCAATAAAATTGTCTAACATCTTAGAGCCACAGGAAGTTTTGATTCCTTGAGTACAAAAAATATCTTTGTGAGCCATAGGAATACCCGTGAGCCAGTCAGCTTTCCCGGATTGTAACCGCTGATCAGCGGTGTGAGCTTGTGCCAAAGCGATTTCAGCCGTAACGGTAATAAAACTGTTCAACTGGGCATTGTAGCGTTCAATTCGGTCTAAAAAATAACGTGTTAATTCAACACTTGAGCATTGACGTTGTTGTAATGCCTGTGCAAGTTCAGTAAGGGTTTTATTATGCATAGTCAGTCAAGTTAATTATTCCTATTTGCTGTTATTATCAATCGTCACTCAATTAATAAGGTCAGCAAAATAAATTGCTAATCGATAATGGCTTACTCAATCACTTTGGGAACTAAATACAACCCCGCTTCAACTTGAGGTGCAATCGTTTGAAAATGGTCGCGTTGGTTAGTTTCCGACACAATATCAGGACGTAGTCTAGCGGTTGCCTCCAATGGATGTGCCATGGGGGTAAGTGAATCGGTGTCAACCCGATTCATTTGTTCAACAAAAGCTAATATATTAGAAAGATGATGGGTGTAAAGCGGAATATCCGCTTCACTTAAAGAAATACGCGCTAAATGAGCAATTTTTTCGACTTCTGCTTTTTGCAGAGACATTTTAGACTCCATTGCCAGGTTGATTGGCAGTTAAACTGAAAAAGGAGAATTTAAGCTAAAAAATTTTGGCAAGGTGCTTGCTCTCTTGGTCTTACATTAGAGACAATATAAGTGTTCTCATTGTGAAGATCCATTTTAATCGATTAAAAATTAGGCTGTCATGCTTGCCCAAATTCGACCCGCTTGGTAGAGTTAATTATGGCTTATTATAGTAACAAAAAACTTAACTCATGAGCAGCACGGTGACATACTTTTATGGCTTCTCAACCGACCGGCTGATTTTGAGTGACATTGTTCTCAATAGTGAACCGGCTATTTCGGATCAAAATAACCATCTATACGGACTTAATTATAGGATTGACTAAATTCCATGTTAAAAGGCTTACGCGGACTTTTTTCCAATGATCTCTCTATTGATTTAGGGACAGCTAATACATTGATCTATGTTAGAGGCAGAGGTATTGTCCTCAATGAACCCTCAGTCGTGGCGATTCGACAAGGTGTCGGTGGAGCCACCACCATTGCAGCAGTTGGTCAAGAAGCTAAACTGATGTTGGGTCGCACGCCGGGTCATATTCAAGCGATACGACCCATGAAAGATGGTGTTATTGCCGATTTTACCATCACTGAGAAGATGCTGCAGTATTTTATTAAAAAAGTACATGAAAATAAATTTATGCATCCATCACCGCGCGTGCTGATTTGTGTACCATGTGGTTCTACTCAGGTAGAGCGTCGAGCGATTCGTGAATCAGCGTTAAGTGCCGGTGCTCGGGAGGTTTACTTGATAGAGGAGCCGATGGCGGCTGCCATTGGTGCCGGTATGCCGGTGAGTGAAGCGACGGGTTCTATGGTACTGGATATTGGGGGCGGAACCACGGAAGTAGGCATTTTATCTCTTAATGGGATTGTTTATTCGGAATCCATTCGAGTGGGTGGGGATCGTTTTGATGAAGCGATTATCAATTACGTTCGTCGTCATTATAGCACCTTGATTGGAGAAGCCACTGCGGAACGAGTGAAGCATGAAATTGGTTCAGCTTACGCCGGGAGAGAATTACGTGAAACCTATGTACGGGGTCGTAATTTATCCGAAGGCATTCCTCGTAGCCTCAAGATCAACAGTAATGAAGTATTAGAAGCCTTGCAAGAACCATTAAGTAGTATTGTGAGTACCGTCAAGAAAGCCTTAGAAAAAATTCCACCCGAATTAGGTTCTGATGTGGCTGAGAAAGGTATGGTATTAACCGGCGGTGGTGCGTTACTGAGGGATTTTGATCGTCTGTTAATGGAAGAAACCGGATTACCGGTCATTATTGCGGATGATCCGCTCACATGTGTCGCTCGTGGCGGTGGACGTGCCTTGGAAATGATTGAAGAACATGGTCCGGAAATATTTGCTTTAGAAGGGAATTAATCATCTAAGACCAGGAAATCGGTGGTTATCTTCAAAAAATTGTTTGGTAAACCATGAAATATTTACTTAAAAACGTGCAACCACTTTCTTTACAATTGAGCTTATTGGTTGTGGCTTCCATTTTTTTAATGTTTGCGGATCGCTACCAATGGAGTTATTTAGAAATAGCACGTGCTCATTTATTGGCATTAGTTTATCCGGTTCAATATTTAGTGGATTTACCGGTAAGAGCCGGACAATGGTTATCGGTCACCGCCAGTAGTCACTCTCAACTCATTAATGAAAGAAATAAATTACATGAAGAAAATTTATATTTACAAGCCACTTTACAAAAATTTGAAGCCCTAAAAAATGAAAATGCTCGGCTGAGGCGATTACTCGGTTCTTCAATGAAAACGGGTGAAAAGACCCAAGTAGCAGAAGTATTGGCGGTTGAATTAGACTCTTTAGATCCTTCCAAAAGAAAAATACTCATTGATAAAGGTGAACAGGATAAAGTTTGTCTTAATCAACCGGTTATAGATGCCTATGGGATAGTAGGGCAAGTCACCCGTTTAGGCCCTTTTACAAGTGTGGTGACGCTGATCACTGATCCAAGCCATGAATTACCCGTCCAAGTTGTAGGAACGGGATTACGAAGTGTAGCTAAAGGCGAGGGGGTGGTTAATCGTTTGTCTTTACTCTATTTATCTAATACGGGACTCAATATGGGTATTAAAGTGGGTGATTTAATTGTTACCTCTGGTTCCGGGGGACACTTTCCTAAAGATTACCCGGTGGGCACTGTGGTTGAAATCAATCCTGACATAGGAACGCCACATGCTCAAGTACAAGCTATTCCTAGTTCAGCCCTAGAACGTAATCGTGAAGTGTTACTGGTTTGGACAGAAGAGCAAATGAATGCTAAAACTTGTGAGAAAAGTAAAGAAACGCTATTAACTCATTAACACAAGTTATTTTCAGTTCTTAACTCTGCAACTATCGATGATATGAGCTTAGAACGACATCATGGTGGCTGGATTATTATTCTCAGTTTTGTGGTGAGCTTTATGCTGGCGATTATGCCGCTACCCAGTTGGGCAGGTGTATGGCGCCCAGATTGGGTCGCTTTAGTTCTGATCTATTGGTGTATAGCTATTCCTCAACGTATCGGGATAGCCACCGGTTGGTTAATTGGCCTGACCAGTGATGTACTCAATGAAACTTTATTAGGACAACAGGCCTTGAGCTTATGCCTAATTGCTTATATTAGTGTGAAATTACACCGTCGCATTCGCTTGTTTCCATTATGGCAACAAGCCATCGGTGTATTGGTGCTCATTACTTTAGATCAATTACTTATAGCCTGGATACGCGGTATTCAGGGTCAACCACTGGTAGATGGGTCATTTATTTATCCGGCGTTAACGAGTATGTTGCTATGGCCATGGGTATTTATTTTATTACGAGATCTGCGGCGATTTTACCAGGTTTCTTAACGGCTAGCCGGTTGAGGAAATCTAACCGCCATGGGTTCCATCAATTTACCGAGCCACCCGGTTGTTAAAAAATGTTATCAACTCGATTCATACTAAAAGATTCAATTAATGAAAATCAAATTTTCTACCATCGAGTCATCATCGCGTGGATAGCCGTTATTGTAGCGATTTTGCTTATTATAGGACGATTAATTTTTTTACAGGTCGTTGCCCATGAACGCTATACCACTTTATCCGAAAATAACCGTTTAAAAATAAGGCCATTACCGCCAAATCGAGGTCTTATCTATGATCGCAATGGGGTATTACTCGCGAATAATCGAGTTTCCTATAGTTTGGAAATTATTCCAGAACAAATCAAAGATATGGATAAAACACTCAATGAATTAAGTCAAATTATCGCCATCAATGAAACCGATATCGCTCAGTTTAAGAAACGCTTGCAGCAAACTCGAAGTTTTATTCCGGTTCCGTTACGTTATCGCTTAACTGAAGAAGAAAAAGATCGTTTCTCCGTGCAAAATTATCGCTTTAATGGGGTGCAAATTAGTTCTAATCTAAATCGCTATTATCCATTAGGACCCATTGGGGTTCACATGATTGGTTATGTGGGTCGCATTAACGAACATGAACTGGAGATAATCGATCAATCTAATTATATGGGTAGTGATTATATCGGTAAAACCGGCGTAGAGGGATACTATGAAAAAGAACTTCATGGTAAAACGGGTTTTCAACATGTTGAGACCAATGTTCAAGGGCGTACCGTTCGGATTTTAGAAAGTATGCCTTCGGTTCCCGGTAAAAATCTTTATCTCAATATCGATATCGATTTACAACAATATGCGGAAAGCTTGGTTGCGCAGCACCGTGCTGCAATAGTCGCCATTGAACCCAATAGTGGTGGTGTGTTAGCTTTGGTGAGTATGCCCTACTATGATCCGAATTTATTTGTCGATGGGATTGACGTTAAAACTTATCGAGAACTCCGAGATTCTCCCGATCGACCTTTATTTAATCGCGCTATCCGTGGACAATACCCACCGGGTTCGACGATCAAACCCTTTACCGGCTTAGCCGGCTTAGAATATGGTGTCAGAACCGAACGAAGTCGAACTTGGTGCCGAGGTTGGTATAGCCTCAAAGGTCAAAGTCACCGCTATCGAGATTGGAAAAAAAGCGGACACGGTAGTATGAATTTACATAGTGCGATAGAACAATCTTGTGATGTCTATTTTTACGACTTAGCTTATGATCTCGGAATAGACCGGTTATATAGTTTCTTAACCCGATTTAGCTTCGGTAAAAAAACGGGTATTGATATCAGTGGTGAGTTAAGCGGATTAATTCCTTCTCCAGAATGGAAACAAAAATTACTTGTGCTTGATAAACAATGGTATGCCGGTGAAACGATTATCGCTGGGATTGGGCAAGGATATATGTTAACGACTCCCCTGCAATTAGCGGTAGCTACCGCAACTCTAAGCGCTCGTGGTCAATTTAAACAACCGCGCGTGGTTTTTGCTATGGAAGAAGAAGAAAGCTTCAATGAAATCAGTTTAGTACCGACCCACCAAGAAACGCTCTCTCTCAAACAAGAATCCTATTGGGATGCCGCTATTGGTGGCATGAAAGCGGTTGTGCATGGTTCTAGAGGAACTGCGGGTAAAATCGGGTTGCACTCACCTTATTACTTAGCGGGTAAAACCGGCACCGCGCAGGTGATCACTATCAAGCAAAATGAACGCTATAATGCCAAGCGAATCGCTAAAAAATTTCAAGATCATGCTTTATTTGTAGCATTTGCACCCTTAGATGAGCCACGCATTGCCCTAGCCATCATTGTGGAAAATGGAGGTGGGGGAAGTAAAACCGCTGCGCCTATCGCTAAACAAGTGATGGATTATTACCTATTACGCAAACCATCCTTACAAGTGGCTACTAAAAATTCTCCCTAATACTTCCGGATAGATAGACCGGAATGAAGAGTTTATTTTATGGTTAAGTAACAACCCCCTCATTAAGCAAAATTTGAAATGCAAACCAACTGGACAAGTAACCATTTTTTTCATTTAGATAAACTGTTGTTATTAGGAATTTTGAGTTTATCAGTAATTGGTTTAGTCGTTTTATATAGTGCTGGTAATCAAGATTGGGATTTAATCATTCGCCAGATCATTCGACTCTTGATGGGATTTGTGGTTATGTTCGTACTGGCTCAAATTCGTCCCCAACAGGTCATGGCTTGGACACCTTGGTTATATCTCGTTGGGCTGCTTTTATTGATCCTGGTGTTGATCATCGGGGAAATTAGTAAAGGTTCACAACGTTGGCTCAATTTAGGACTGTTTCGGTTTCAACCCTCAGAAATGATGAAATTAGTTGTGCCCATGATGGTTACTCGGTATGTGACCGGCAAATCTTTACCACCGAGTTATGGACGAGTAATCATTGCCATACTTATCACTATTATTCCAGTGGCTTTAGTGATTAAACAACCCGATTTAGGAACCGCCTTATTGATCGGCTCATCCGGGATGTTTGTTCTCTTTTTGGCTGGGTTGAGTTGGCAACTCATTTTTGGGGTTCTCGCTTTAAGTAGCTTATGTGCCCCGGTCATGTGGTTCTTTATGCATGATTATCAACGTCAACGCATCATTACCTTTTTAAATCCAGAACAAGATCCTTTAGGAACTGGCTATCACATTATTCAGTCTGAAATTGCGATTGGTTCAGGGGGATTATATGGCAAAGGTTGGCTTAATGGCACACAATCGCATTTGGAATTTTTACCAGAACGACATACCGATTTTATCTTTGCAGTTTATAGTGAAGAATTAGGTCTATTGGGAATACTACTCTTATTGGGTATCTATCTTTTTATTATCTCACGTGGCTTATATATTGCTATGCAAGCCCAAAGCACTGCTGCTCGCTTGTTAGCCGGAAGTTTAACCTTAGCTTTTTTTGTGTATATCGTTATTAATATGGGAATGGTTACCGGTTTATTACCGGTAGTTGGTTTACCTTTACCGCTGATTAGCTATGGAGGAACTTCTTTAGTGACCTTAATGGCCGGCTTTGGATTAATCATGGCAGTACATACTCACCGACGATTTTTATCGGGTTAATTAAACAAATCATTCACTCAATGATCAATGGTCAACATGAGTAACCAATTAAACTTATTGAATGTTATACAAATATTTTTGAATAGAACTATCCTGGTTGTGAGCGTTCTGTTGTTAAACGCTGTCAATGCGATGGCACAAACGATTACTCAAGAAAGATTTATTACCGATATGGTAGAACGACATCAGTTTGATAAATCCTATTTAGAGTACCTATTCAACCACGCTAAAGTACGTAAAAGTATTATTAAAGCGATGACTCCTCATCCCACCGGTAAAGCTAAACCCTGGTATCAATATCGACGGATTTTTATCCAAGATCAGCGAATTAGCGACGGGGTTGCCTTTTGGCACAACCACGCCTCAATCCTGAAACGTGCCGAAGCGACTTATGGTGTTCCTCCTCAAATTATTATAGCGATTATTGGTGTCGAAACCCTTTATGGGCAAAATCAAGGCAATTTTCGTGTTATTGATGCTTTGGTCACGCTGAGTTTTCATTCTTCAAGACGAGCCGATTTTTTTCGTGAAGAATTAGAACATTACTTATTATTAACTCGGGAAGAAGGATTTGATCCTTTACAATTACAAGGTTCATATGCCGGTGCGATGGGAATTGGTCAATTTATGCCCAGTAGTTTTCGCAGCTATGCCGTTGATTTTGATGGTGATGGCCGACGTGATATTTGGAATAATTATGCCGATGCTATTGGTAGCGTGGCTAACTACTTTCATCGTTTCGGCTGGCAATCCGGACAACCCATCGTCAAAGCCACCCAAATTAACCCCACTGCCCTAGACACTTTACTGGGATTAGCCTTTGAACCGAAATATACGCTAACACAACTACAACAATTTGGCTTAAAGTATCACGGTGATGAATTAGCCAATACCTCGGGTCTGTTTATTGACTTAGAAACCGAACAAGGTCCAGCCTACTGGTTGGGATTTCAAAATTATTACGTCATTACGCGTTACAACCATAGTAAAAATTATGCCATGGCAGTCTATCAACTGGCCCAGGAGATTGCACATCAATATGCTCAAGAAAATTCGCTTTTGGAATCAAATTAATATCGTTTTTTTGTTAATTTTAACCGCTTGCTCTATGTGGACAGAGAAAAAGCCGGGGGAAACGAATAAACCATTGGTTCAAGCAACGCCTCAACCGTCCATCCCCAGAAGAGAAGCAAACCAGTCTTTGCCCCAAAAAACCCAACCACAGTCTATTCCCAACCTGAGTGGTTATCTTGAGCAAGGGATAGCAAGGTGGTATGATGTGACCGAAAATGGTGCCAAAACGGCCAGCGGTGATATTTATGACCTTTATGAAATGACAGCCGCTCATGCTACGTTACCACTGTTAAGCCGTGTCAGAGTAACTAACCTTCGCACCGGTCAGCGTGTGATAGTCACTATCAATGATCGTCTCTCGGATAGGAGCGCATCGATTAAGTTATCTTACGCAGCAGCCTCCCAGTTAGGCTTGGTAACCAACCATTCACCGGTCGAAATACGTGGATTACCACCAACCTAATATAGATAGCAATGACTTCATTAAGTGATTATTTCACTGCAATAACTCTGATTAAAACTATTTTTAATTCTGCTTAGTTCACGCCGCTATTTCTTCTCCGTTTTTAACCGAAATCAACATTATGAAGAGAAAATTCAATTCATTATTATTTAGCTTCATTTTACTCTATTCCGTTCTTATTCAAGCTAACACTGGCTTCGTTGTACCCCCAGCACCACCGATTACCGCACGAGCTTATATTTTGCAAGATTTTCACAGTGGTGAGACTTTGATGGCCAACAATGCCGATGAGCGGCTGGAACCAGCGAGTCTGACTAAATTGATGACCGCTTATTTAATTTTTCAAAAATTACGTGCTAATAAAATTCAACTGACCGAACCCGTTAAAATTAGTGAAACCGCTTGGCGTATGACCGGTTCACGAATGTACCTAGAAGTTGGCACCAGTGTCACTATTGAAGAGCTACTCCAAGGAATGATTATCCAATCTGGTAATGATGCCAGTATGGCATTAGCCGAATTTGTGGCCGGTTCTGAAGCCGCTTTTGTCAGTTTAATGAACCAACAAGCTCAACAATTAGGCTTAACGAATACCCATTTTACTAACAGCACCGGTTTACCTCATGAACAGCATTACAGCACGGCCCGTGATCTCGCTTTGATGGCTAGACGGTTAATTCAAGATTTTCCAGAATATTATCAGCGTTGGTATTCAAAACGAGAATTTACTTATAATAATATTACTCAGCCGAATCGCAATCAGCTATTATGGCAAGATCCCACGGTCGATGGTGTCAAAACTGGTTATACAGCCAGTGCTGGTTATTGTCTCATTTCTTCGGCGAAACGAGGTAATATGCGGTTGATTTCGGTCGTCATGGGTAATAAAAGTCGTAAGGAACGTACTCAAGGGAGTAAAGAAATGCTTGATTATGGATTTCGTTTTTTTGAAACTTATCCTTTGTATCAGGCAAAACAACCGCTGACGACTGAACGCATTTGGCAAGGTAAAGTCAATCAAATTCAACTCGGTTTAGGAGAAACCTTATACGTTACTTTGCCTAAAGATCAGCAGAAACAATTAAATGCGAGCATCAAAGTCGATAAATACTTGAAGGCACCCATAGAAGCAGGGAAAGCCTACGGTACCTTAAAAATCAACTTAGGTGAGCAAGTGATTACTAAACGTCCTCTCGTGGCACTGGCTTCAGTAGAGCCGGGTCAGTTATGGAAAAAGTTAACGGATTCTTTTCTATTATTTTTTTATTAAATTAACACAATTATGATCGTTTATCTTAATGGCGAATTTTTACCAGTAGAATCAGCTAAAATATCAGTACTTGATCGGGGTTTTATTTTCGGTGATGGGGTATACGAAGTACTTCCGGTCTACAATGGACATCTATTTCGGTTAGCAGAACATTTACAACGCTTAGAAAACAGTTTGCAAGCAATCCGCTTAGCTAATCCTTTATCTCGTCAGCAGTGGAGCGACTTATTAACCCAGTTGGTTGCTCACAATCACGGCGGCGATCAATCGATTTATTTACAAGTCACTCGTGGTCCAGCTAAGCGTGAACATAATTTTCCCCACTTAATCCAGCCAACCGTTTTCATGATGAGTGAAGCGATTCAAGCTCAACCCCCTTCACCCGGGGTGAAAGCGATTACTTGCCCAGATATTCGTTGGCAACGGTGTGATATTAAAGCGGTTGCTTTATTAGCCAATGTATTGCTACGTCAGCAAGCAGTTGATGTTGGCGCGGTAGAAGCTATCCTCATTCGCGATGGTTATGTTATGGAAGGTGCCGCCAGTAACGTTTTTGTGGTTATTGATGGCATTACCATGACACCCCCTAAAAGTCGGTACATTTTACCGGGTATTACCCGCGACTTAATCTTAGAAGTTATGCAAGCGAATCAACTACCTTATCAAGAAGTAGCTATTACTGAAGCACAATTACGTTCGGCAGTTGAAATTTGGGTAACCAGTTCAGTTCGAGAAATTCTACCGATCACGACCTTGGATGAACAAACCGTTGGCTCAGGAAAACCCGGGCCAATTTGGTCCCAAGTTTGGCAACTCTATCAAAATTATAAACAGCAATTACGTTCTCATGGCTAATAATTTATCTTCCACTGAATCGGCAATACCAACTAATGACACTTTATTTGAATTTCCGTGTGCCTTTCCCATTAAAGTCGTGGGCAAAACCATTGAGCATTTTGACTTATTAATCATGGAAATTGTGCACCGTCATTGTCAAGATTTGACTGAGAATACGCTAATAACACGGACTAGTCGTGGTGGTAAATATTCAGCGGTGACCGTAACGATTATGGCACAGAGTCGTGCTCAATTAGACGCCTTGTATCAGGAACTGAGCGCCCATGAACAGATTATGATGGTATTTTAAATTTTTAAAACAATTCACTTTGGAGCAACTGCAATTCTTTTGACAATCGTTAATTTCTTTGTCAGTTTAAATAAGATTTTTAGCTGTCTTTAAGGAATTTTTGGCAAGATTTCCTCCAAAATCAATTAATCATTCTCCTATTTAAGGATTATCATGGGCAGTCAAGCGTCACTCCTCTGGGGCCTATTATTTGGCTCAATCGGGACTGGGTACTTTCTCTACGGAAAAAAGCAAAAGAAATCAGTCCCCTTCATTTGTGGTATCGGTTTAATGGTATTTCCGATGTTTGTCTCCAATACCATTTTACTGGTCATTGTCGGTTGCTTACTGTTAGCTATCCCTTACTTTTTAAGAGATTAAGTTTTTAACAGATTCATTTATTGCTAGCGCGGTATCTATTGTCTGTTTTTTTTATCCATCATCAAATCATCTCCTCAATTTACAGATAATAATTTTTCCAGTTTTTCGCTTAACTTAATGGCAATGCTCTTACGTTCCAATGCCATTAAGTTAAGAATCCCCCCCTTTTTTCAAAGGGGGGAGTTAGGGCTTAAGTTAATAGCAGTGGCACCCTACGTGGGTGAGCTACATGGGCTGTTCATTTGAGAATAAAAAGAATTAACTTCCTCCTTTGCTAAAAGAGGAATTCCTTAAGTTGACGGTAGTGACCGGATACTTATTTTTTGCAATCTCGAACTCAAATAGCTAAAATGAATTTGGTAGGAATTCTAAACTATGCCCTGCCCAAGCAGTTGAGTTTTTTTCAACAGACCGATAATTAACGAAAAAAATTGCCCTTAATTCGACCATTTGAGGCATCTTATGCGAAATCACTGTCGTTTTTTCTTTGGCCTGCCTTGGAAGCAGACCACCTTAATTTTAACTCTTCTAACCATTTTTCCTTTATACACTGAGGCGGTAGAGCCAACCATTCAGGCAAGCGGGTCTGTGTCTTTATTGCTTAGAAACGACGGCGTGTTGTTTCAACTAGGTGGACAATCTTTCACGCCAGCCACGCTCCCACCAACAGCAATTCCTCCTATTCAACCCAAATCGGCCATTTTAACCAATGTGGATTCTCTGCCCACTTTGAAGGATCAGCATGGTAGTTATGAAGGTTACTATGGCGGGATGGCGTTGGCGATAGCCTCTACCCCAGAAGTAAATCGGGCGCTGTTTACTTGGTTCCCCGACAGTTCCGATCCCACCAAATCGCAACCTACCCCAGTGAGCGGGTTGTCGGAAGTCAAAGAAATTTTCTTAGGCGCTTCTTGTTATTATTGTCCGTCCTACTTTGTGATAACTAACACGGGTACTATTTTTGGCTTAGATGGAAATAATAATGCTACACAATTAAGCGGTTTGTCAGATGTAAAGTTAATTACGGCTGATCCGTCTCGTTATGTGGCACTCACTAACACTGGCACAGTATTTTATGGCAACTGGAATAGCAGTAACAATCAATACGATCCGGCTATCCAAATCGCTAACCTGACCAATGTTACAGATATAAAATATCTCAATAACGTAACTTATGCCTTGGCTGGTGGTAAAGTATATGGCTGGACATGGGTATTAGATCCAGCGACTTCCACTTATCTACCCACAATCGTTACCGCCGTTAAAGATGCGGCCGGAAACGAGTTATCTCAGGTAAAGGATTTGCGTTGGAAAAATCAAACACTCGCGGTGACACAAGCAGGAACAGTTGTCTGGTGGAAATGGAATGAAGATAATAAGGTTCCCACGGTAGCTCTTCCTATCACCGGCTTGCCTAATGTCGCTGAGATTGTTGGAAGATACTCTTCTTATCTAGCTCGAACTTTGACCGGAGATCTATATTATTGGGTATGGAAAGAGTCTTCCAATGCGCCTACTAGTGCCTCCCAAATCACTTTGCCCAGCACTAGTAAGGTTAAGACGCTCTTTATACCCGGTGGTAGTAGTGATTTTGCCGTTTTGAATAATAAAGAGGTTTATAGTTGGTACTGGGATAGTAGTACCAGTGGTAATCCGAGCATGCCTACTCAAATTCAAGGATCATCTAATCCCAAGGAAATTTATTACTATTACTATCCTTATTATGGGTACTCTTACCTGAGCCTAACGGAAGGTAAAGAAGTTTATAGAATTAACGGGAACGCTACTTTAATTCCTGGCTTGTCAAATGTGAAAACTATTGCAATAGGGAGTCATCAACTGTTTCTCCAAGAAGACGGTATCCTATGTGGCACCGGCAATAACTCTGGGGGTCAATTGGGTATTAACGCCCCTAACTACATATCTTACGACGAGCCGCTGTGCGGCATAGAAGATCTCATCGTGGAGCCTAATACCGTATTAACTTCCCTCACCGTGAACAAAACAGGAACTGGAGAGGGTACCGTCACAGCAGATACGGGAACAATTTATTGTGGTACGAGTTGTAGTGGCAATTATCCTCAAAAACAAACGGTAACTTTGCGAGCTAAACCTCAGATAGGTTCTATTTTCACCGGTTGGAGTGACAATTGCACAAATACTGATTCCATTATTGATCCCGTAACTCAGGTGGGAAAAACCAAAGTGACGCTCACTAATGCGGTCACTTGTACTGCTACCTTTGACCAAGCACCGCTTCGTAAATTGACTGTGAAAAAAGAGGGCACTGGTAATGGTACCGTGACTGTTGAACCTTCTCCGGAAAGTGGGAACCTAAACTGTGGAAGTTCAACTTGTACAGTGAACTATAAGAACCTGACCGAGGTCACTTTAACAGCCACACCCGATGCTGATTCTCAGGATACTGCTGAAATAAATTGTAATAATCAAGATTTCATTCTCACAAAAGACCGTGAATGTACAGTGACCTTTACTAAACTTTTAGCCAACTATCCCTTGAATGTTTCTATAACGAGTGAAGATGGTAGCGGTGGCAAAGTAGTAAGTGAACCAGCCGGTATCGATTGTAATAGTGATAGCTGTACTAAAGATTTCCCTAACGGTACAGCAGTTACTTTAACTCCTTTTCCTAATCCAGGTTCTATTGTTAAGGAATGGTACTGTGGTGGATATTATAATTCTGCTTCCCCTGCAACTGTAACGGTCAAGGGAAGACCTGCCTATTGTTCAATTAGCTTTAGATTACCTCCAATACCTTCAAATATTGAAGTTGATCCACCCTCCCATAAATTTAAATTTGAAGGCGTGAATAATCGTCTCACACAGGATTTTTCTATCTCTAATACAAGCGTGACGAATTTACGGATCGATTCAATTGCTGTAAAAGGTGCTTCTGACTTTAGAGCACTGGAGGATAACTGTTCCAATACCAGTAAAGCCACTAACGAAAATTGTAAAATCAGTGTCGCTTATGAACCTCATACCGATGTGACTCAAACTGCAACCCTTTGGATTTCCTCTGATGACCCGGAGACACCTTTGACTATTCCATTTTGTGCGGGTGCCTACGGTTCGACTACCCAAGAAACTGAAGTTTCTCCCACCAATCTTGATTTTGGAACAGAGGTAGTTGGTAACTCTTCAACACAAACACAATGGATTAAAACTTGGACCGACGGTTGTGGCGCTTTGATAGACCAAAACAAATTCAAGCTGAATGGAACAAATGCTACTGATTTTAATATAATCCTCAAAGAATGCTACTACGCTGCCTGGGATGATAAAACGGATAAACCGAATAAAACCACTTATTCCACCTGTCAGGTGAATGTCAAGTTCTTGCCAACTACCCTAGAAGGTGCTAAAAATGCTCAGTTGGATTATGCCCTTAATGATCCTTCGTTACCAACTTCTTCAGTACCACTTGCCGGCGTGGCAGTAGCAACCAGTTCTGCTCAACCTAAACTAGAGGTTTCTGCTAGTTCACTGAATTTCGGAGAAGTAACATTATATCGCTCCTCTCCTCAGAGCACCCTCACTATCAAAAATACCGGCAACGTCAATTTGATTCCCTCTATTAAATTAACTGATAGCGATGCAGCGGATTTTTCTGTCATTGGTGGGGAATGTACTTCTCAAAGAGTATTATTCCCGGGAAACTCATGTAACTTGAGTGTTCAATTTGTTCCACAAGGTACTGTTGGTAACAAACAAGCTAGCTTGATTATTGCGCCAGATAAATCTTATGCCACCACCGTCACTTTGACCGGAAACAGTATCGAAGCGACCGATTGTGCTGAGGCTAATATTACTATCGAATCCTCTGGCAGCGGCTATTATTGGGATTCTGATGATACGAATAACGCAGCGTGGAAGAGATTGCCAAACTTGACTAGCTCCGCTCCTCCCACTGACAAGGACGTGGTGCGAATTAAGAGTGGTCATACTTTCTTTGGTTCAGCTAATCCAAATACTGTTGTCAAGACATTGTGCATAGAATCAGGAGCAACGCTTCAAAGTATAGATAATCAAGGAACTTCTTTAACCATTCGTGCTACCGATTTTATTGGTAATTGGGGAACCATTCTCGGTCAGGATGGCGCGAATGAAACTGAACCTTGTCCCACGAGAACTGCATTGGGTACCGGCTCGTGTGCCAAACGGGGTGCCAGTGTTATTTTGAAAGTGAGCACCGCCGATTCAGGTGGTCCCATCGTCAATGAAGGCACCATCAAAGCGGGTAAAGGCGGTAGTGGTTCGCAATATGCCGCAGCTGGCGGTGATGCTATCGTACTCGGTCGTAACGTTTTGAATAAAAATATCATCCAAGCTGGTGATGGTGGTGATATTTCAGGTACTCTTGAAGGAGAATCCGGACCAGGTGGTCTTACCCAAGTGTTGGGCAACTTCGGTGGCAAAGGCTATCTGCGGAGTGAAACCAGTACTCAAATCGCGGCGGGTAATGGCGGCTATTGTAATTCTAGTGCGACAGAGCCTCAAATGGGTGGTAAAGGCGGGGATCTTCGGCTCATGACCATTCCTGATGTCTATATCGGCGGAGGCAACCACCGCGCCGGTAAAAGTAGTTACAACTGTGCAAAAAATAGAGGTGATGGTCGGGTAGGAATTGAACCCAGTGTCATTTCCTTAGCGGGTGCCAACACCAAAGTGGAAGGTGGAGACATCTTTATTTACGGCGGCCCAGACTGGACCTTAGATCTAAGCAATTTAAGTGGTACCGTCGTCACAGCTACCGGCAATATCACGTTAGCGGTGGGCGAAGGCGGTGTCATTGATTTACGGGGTAGCAGTGGCAAGCTTTTCAATGCGGTCGGTCAGGTTAGCCTCTTTGCTGACAACATCCTGCTTGATGAAAATCAAAAATTATCAGATTTAATTGAAGCTAGCCAAATTGTAGTTGGTCCCCACAAGATACTACGTGATGTGGCTTTAACTGGTGCTACCCGAGTTGTAGGTGAACCGAACACGACTACTTCATTGATATTGACATTAGCTAATGGTAGTCCAGTCAACGATACATTCTCACTTACCGTAACTGATCCAGGTAGTTGGATTTCAAGCACGTTACCAGCTACCCTTGATGTTGCCGGTTTGGAAGTGGCTAATTTAACCTTACCAGTCACGCTCCCAGCCGAGATTGGAATGACTGATACCATTACGGTAACCGCTACTTCCCAAGCTGATCCGACGGTGACGGCGACGATTAATATTCAAGTGGAGGTTGTGGATTTAACGCTTCTAATAGCCAATCCTTCTTCTCCGCCCATAGAGGTCGTGGAGCCAGAAATTCCTACCATAGAGGTCGTGGAGCCAGAAATTCCTAGCCCTCCGACTGTGTTACCATTTACGATTGAGCCAGTTTCTGTCAGTTCTGGGTGTCCAACCACTGGCGTGATTGACTTCTTTTGCAGTAATCAGGGTCAAATTCTTCAGGATGCTACGTTGACAAGCTCTGCAAGTATTACGGGAGGAACCTTAGCTGGCATGCTCACCAATCAAGGATTGGTGTCCCAAGTCACGATTCAGGCTGGGGCAACTTTGACTGGGGGAAAATTGACGGGTCACATTATCAATGAAGGGACTTTAGAAAACTTCGAGTTTGTAGGTGCGGTAATTGAAGGGGGTACTTTGGCTGGCACGATCACTAATCGTAGTCAAAGTGAAGGAACTATCAAAAATGTTAACTTAGCACCGAATACCAAGATAAGCAGAGTAAATTTACAAGGAAATATCGTTGGTGATAACAACGCTCCCGCTTTATTGGAACACGTCACGATTAAATCCAATACTTTCCTGTCTGGCGTCAAACTCGGTGAAGGTGTGATCGTCGAAGCCAATGTGACTTGTGGAGAAGGGGTACAAGCACCAGAAGGCGTTTGTTTTCCCGGTGAAATGGAACTACCTCCACTTCCAGACCTGGATGCCACTGCGACGAATGAACAAGGAGAATCTGTTCCTAGCAATGCCGCTTTTTATGGTGGTATTTCTGTTAACAATGGAGCAATTGAAGCACAAGCGACGCCTACCTTAGCAGATGAAGTGACTATTCAGGGTCAAATTCAAGTGGATCCGGCTCATGTGGGACAAGCCGGTGACGTGGTAGTTTATGTCGATTATACGCCGGTCGGCGCAAATGAACCGATTTATGTCATGTTGAATGAAGCTGGTAAGCCAGTGGATTGGGATGGTAATCTATCCAACTTAGTACCTTTCAAAGTCATTCCCAAACTAGCTGAATTGATAGAAGTACTGATGTATCAAAACAAATTACCGGTAATGGGAATGCTAAACATTGGGTTTGGCTACCGGTTAGCAGAAGATGGTCTGGTAATACATAACTTGAAGCCGATTGAGGTGAACATCAACAAGTAGCCAGGTAGGGTGGGCACCGGTGCCCACCAAAAATATAAAAAACCGCCTTCTTTGGATGTTTTGAATCCGAGAATTTTTTTAACTAGGTGAATCAATCATCAACTCTTTGGTGGGCAAAAGCGAAGCGTTGCCCACGCTACTTGGCTTATGGGTTTTAGACAGTTTTTTTACTTAATTATCTGAAAATAAAAAATATTTCGTCAAAAAAGGGTTGAAAATGAACACGTGTTGATTTTAGCTAGTTTTTTTAATTAACCATCTGAAGATAAAAAATATTTTATCAAAAAATAGCGACAAAACTGTTCATTTTGCACACCCCGCTTTAGTAAGGTTATTTTAACAAATACTTAATAAACAATAAGTTAATTATTGGCACGAAACTTGTTGCTGTAATCAGGAAGGTTTCCATCTTCGACTCAGACCAAAACTGAAATTCAGTCTTGCTGATTGGGAACCTGACAAATAAGATTGTAGCGATATACAACTGTTACAATCTTTATCCCCAAATTAAGTTTGGTATTCACTTAATTTCCTTACAGTTGAATTTGAGGAACATATAATATGTTAGCACCAAATAGAGATATGGGTTGGTTATCTCCGCTGTTCCTGGCTTGCCCCCTTCGACAGTGGCATTTCAATTTTCCTTCTCGATGGGAAAAAGACAGTATTTCAATTCATTCCTTCATTTCCAAATATTCACCTGGTAAGCGGTTATTCGCTTGGCTTGCTTCCATTTCTGCATTTGGCCAAAGATTGTTATTCTTTACGTTGATGGGATTATCTTCAGTTCAGGCAGCGACGGATTGCACTGCGGTGACAGAGATTCCTCAAGCTGAATGTGAAACGCTAATTGCATTTTATAACAGCACTAATGGCGCTGGTTGGTCTGATAGTGCTACCAATAATTGGAATGTGACGAATACGCCCTGTAGTTGGACAGGAATATTCTGTAGTGATGAGCATATTATCACAATCAGTAGATATCAACATAACTTAGCTGGTCCTATCCCCGATTTGAGTGCTTTGACTCAGTTGCATTATCTTTGGTTGTATGGTAATCAACTCACGGGTGCTATCCCTGACTTGAGTGCTTTGACTCAGTTGCAGCATCTTCTTCTGCAGAGTAATCAGCTCACGGGTCCTATCCCCAATTTGAGTGCCTTAACCCAATTGCAGGCCCTTTGGTTGTATGGTAATCAGCTAACGGGTGCTATCCCCGATTTGAGTGCCTTAACCCAATTGCAGCAACTTTATCTCTCTTACAACCAACTTTGCGGAGAGATTCCTTCCTCACTAGTTAATCTAAAGTTATTAACTGAATTAAGCTTAAGAAATAATCATTTAACTGCTTCTGACCCCACACTCATAGCTTTTCTGAATAGTAAAAATCTAGCCTGGACGAACCAGACTCCTTATGCTTGTGGTAGCACTTCTCCACCTTCAACGCCGCTACCATTACCCATAGATGAGCCGCTCTCCCCCACCCTGAATTTCACAACCAGTGATATGGATTGCGATAGCAGCCAATCAGAATGTTCCAATCCCGTTGAGACGACCACTTTGATCAACCTGATTCCCACAGCAGCGGCCGATTCCCAATTGACCGGTGAGTTATTACGTTTTCCCTTGACAATAACCACCGTTGGTCAAGGACAAGTCAGCAGTGCTCCCGTTGGAATTCATTGTGGTGACCAATGTCAATCCCTGTTCGACATCAATACGAACATCACCTTGACGGCGATACCAGAGAAAGGCTGGCAGTTTCAGGAGTGGAGTGGGGATTGCGATAAAATGGGAACCGTCGTGATGAAGGAAAACCAAGCCTGTCAAGCTACTTTCAAACCCTTCCCTCCTTCCTTAAGAATAATCACCGTTGGTCAAGGACAAGTCAGCAGTGCTCCCGTTGGAATTGATTGTGGCGCTCAATGTCAATCCCTTTTCGACCTCAATACCAACGTCACCTTGACAGCGATACCAGAGAAAGGCTGGCAGTTTCTGGGGTGGAGTGGGGATTGCGATATAATGGGAACCGTCGTGATGAAGGAAAGTAAGGCGTGTCAAGCTCTTTTCTTCCAATTATCTGGTGATGAGCTATTACCTTCTCCCTTGATAATAACCACCGTTGGTCAAGGACAAGTCAGCAGTGCTCCCGTTGGAATTGATTGTGGCGCTCAATGTCAATCCCTTTTCGACCTCAATACCAACGTCACCTTGACAGCGATACCAGAGAAAGGCTGGCTATTTCAAGAATGGAGTGGGGATTGCAATAACCAAGGGCAAGTGCTGATAATGAGAAATCAAGAGAACAATCAAACTTGTCAAGTCACTTTCTTCCAATTACCTTTGGAGCGACCACCCATTGATAACGCCATTCTCACCGCTTGTGCCAATGCCATCACTTGGGACGGTCAATCTCACGAAAATGCCGTGGTGAAAAATACGGACACACTAAACCTCGTCGGCCGTTCAATGCCTATCAAAATCAAAGCACTTTGCAATTATGGCACGATCCAAGAAACTGCCGGTGAGTTGTTATCTATCCAAGTGAATCCGACGGATGGATTTATCTACAATGAAGGTCGTATTCTTGGCAAAGACGGGAAGAGCAGCACCGCTAAATCAACTCCCACCGCTAAATCAACTTCCACCACTCCTAGCCAATATTTACCCCAATGGGCCAATGGTGATGACGGGAAGAGTAGCACCGCTAAATCAACTCCTACCACTCCTAGCCAAGGTTCACAATGGGCCAATGGTGATAACGGGAAGAGCAGCACCACTCAATCAACTCCCACCACTCCTAGCCAAGGTTCACAATGGGCCAATGTTGATTACGGGCAGAGTAACACCGCTAAATCAACTCTTCCAACTAACGGGATAAACGAAGGAGACAATGGCAGCGATATCAAGCTCAATGCCGGTACCCAACTTTACCACCTAGGCATAATCCAAGCCGGTGCTGGAGGTAATGGCTACTTGAAAGCCGGTGATGGCGGCTCCGTAGAAATCTATGCTAACAATATCACTCAAGCGGGCATCATCTCAGCTGGCCATGGTGGAGAAGGTAATGCTCGCCAACCAGCGTGGGATAGGACAGATCCTTCTGGGGATCACACTAGTTTTATACTTGCTATACCCGTATATGGAAACCAACCGGTTTGGGGTGGAAAGGGTGGTAAAACGATATTGCAGGCGCAACAGTCACTTAATACCGCTGCTTCAGCGACTACTTCGAGTGGTACTGGAGGAAATGCTTATGTGTGGTGCACAAATGGTGCGCATTTAATCGCCAAGGAATTTGATGGTAGATGGTATACGGTTACCTGTGTCAGTGATGATACCAATATTCCCTTAGCCATCCCCACTCCAGGAACCGGTGGCGATTTGATTCAACTATCTCCGGCTATCAATGACGTATCTTCAGCAAATTCAGGGAAAGACTTATATTATGAACCCAGCACAATTACCATGGGTCCAAATACTCGACTCCAAGCCCAAGAAGATATCTTTATCTTTGGCGGTGATGATTGGATTCTGGATCTGCGCAATCTCAGTCCGGGAGCGATTTCAACCCCTGGCAACATTACCCTGGCAGTGGGAAAGGGCAGTACCATTGACTTAAGAGGCAACACCAGCCAAGTTTTCCAAGCTGGGGGGCAGTTCACGGTTTTCACCGACAACCTGTTGTTAGATAATGGAATTTCTTTAGAAAATTTAGTAGCGGCCCAAAGGGGAATCGTGACTAACCCCAGTAAGATCCTTCACTTAGTCATTCTGACTGGCCCCAAACAACTTACCGGCGAACCCCAAGCCACTTTGCCCATTGAATTGGAACTCATTAATGGCGGTCCCGAAGCAGATACCTACAATCTTACCGTTAGCGACTCGGCGGGTTGGAATTTACCAACTTTACCGGCTACTCTCTCCGTAGCGGGACTTGGACATGAAACGCTCATGTTTAACCTCACTTTTCCAGCGATGATAGGTGAAAAAGACGCTATCACGATTACGGCTACCTCATCTGCTGAACCGACCATCACTTCCAGTACGGAGATCGTGGTGACAGTCGTTGGAAATCAAATCCAACCGGCTACCACCGCCAGTGAAACGGCAGCGGACAGTCCGGTGGAATTACCGCTAGCTACTGAAAACGCTAGCCTAGATACCCCAGCCGCTAATTTCTTCTCCTCGCTACCGCCAGAAACCCCACCCTGCTACGCTAGCGGCTTAGTTGATTGGGTTTGTAACGCACATGGGCAGACACTGACTGATTTGATCGTGGGACCCAATGGCATGATTGCTAACGGGATGCTAATGGGTACTCTGACGAATCAGGGCTGGGTATCCAATTTGACCCTCGAACCACAAAGCCACTTAACCGGCGGGATCGTCACCGGTTATATCATCAATCACGGCGAGATGGCGGATTTTGAATTCCGGGGTGCGGCGATTGTGGGTGGCACACTGGCGGGAGATATTTTCAACACCAGTCAAGTGGGTGGTTATTTCCATGATGTTCAGTTGGCTGCAGGAACTTATCTCAGTGGCGGTCAACTCGGTGGTGAAATCAGCGGCGACGCTCAAGCCCCGGCTTTATTGGAAGATTTAGCAATCCAAGCCGGTAGTTATTTGGAATATGTCACGATTGGCGAGGGAGTTGAATTAGCAGCGACGGTTACTTTCGGTGAAGGCGTGCAATTTAATAATCCCAGTGATGATCCCAGGCTCGGTTCTAAATAACGAGGTTAGCCACGCTCGCCAAGCTCTGCTTGGCTGGTATGCGTTACCAAGCTCCGCTTCACTGCCCTTAACTTAATGGTAGTAAAGCGGAGCTTGGTAACGAGCAAACCCTTTGGTGGGCAACGCTTCGCTTTTACCCACCCTACTAAAAGCCGGGCGCTAATGCTTCTCTACCAATCCGGGGTTTCCTCAAATACTGTTTTAGACCGGAAACGTGCTGAATTGCTTGAACAAATTGCCATTATTTTGGACAACAAACATCAGTTTAGTGAGGCTTTGATAAATTACAATAGAGTCTTAACACTGTTCAATCGACCTCATCTGCTAAAAGACCGTTCCCTAAATCACACCAAAATTCGATTATTGCGCCGGACTGCCGCACTACTACTTCATTTAGGGGATCATAAGCGCGCACGACAACGTTATCAATTTATTTATGAACAAACCGGCAAATGGTATAATTTACCAAAACTTAAATAATAAACCGGGTTGGTGAGATAAATTAACTCAATCATGTTATGATTATTCATTGATAACTGATAATTGATAACTGTTACATGTCATCCATATCGATTCCTACAGTACGCATTCTTATTGCCTCTCCCAATGATGTCCACGATGAGCGGCAAATTGCCACCCATTTTCTGAGCTATCTCCAAGAAAAATTAGCGGCTCATCTCCAGTTGGAAATCAGCTACGATGATCCCCTACCGGCAACGGATACTTCATCAAGCCATCTGCCCTACCCGCCTCATTTTGACCTGGTTATGTGTATTTGGTGGTCACAGTTGGGTTCACCGGTACTACCTCATCTCACCTTTGCCGGGGGGCTACCGCTACGCCGACCGAACGGCGTGGTTTATGAATCAACGGCGGTGGCTACTTTTGAAGAAGCGCTATCTGCTTATGAATCAGCCGCTAAACCCCGGTTATTCACGGTTTTTAAAACCGCACCTCTGAATCCTGACGAGCAGCAATTTGATATTCGCTTAGAGCAACAACAAGCGGTTAAGACTTTCAGAAAGAAATGGTTTTTTAATGAACAGGGGGAATCTAAACGACATTATTTTCAATTTCAGCATATTAAAGAATTTGAACGCCTATTAGAACAACAGTTATATCCCTTATTGCAGCAACATTTTTTCCCGACTCAATCGCCGCTGCGGTGGACCGATTCGCCTTTTCGTGGCTTACAACCGTTTGCACCAGAACACGCTCCGCTGTTATTTGGGCGAGATCAAGCCATAGCGGACTTATTCAAACGCTTACAAGTTTGGAACTTTCAAGCGAATACGCCGAGTTTTTTATTGATTATGGGCCCTATTGGCTGCGGTAAATCTTCTCTGGTTGGTGCTGGCATCTTGCCTTTATTGGCGAAATTAAATATTCCCTACCAAATTTTTCGCCCCAGTGTAGCCATTACCGATATGGTGGCGGGATTAAAAGCGGTGATTGCGAACTTAGAACCGGCAGCCACTTCAGCCAGTTCTAGTTCACCAACCCCAGGTAAACTCGCTGGAATTTTATTTATTGATCAACTTGAAGAACTGTTTACGTTAGCCACGCTGTCTAATTCAGTTCGCCATGAATTGATCCGTTTAATTGATTCGCTCGCTCGGCGTAGTCTCATTGGCGTAATGGCAGCGTTGCCAAGTGAATTTTTGCCCTGCCTTAATGAATTTCCCGATATGCTCGAATTGATGGCAGAAAATAGGCACTATTTGCTATTTCCCCCCACCCCAGTTGAATTACAACAAATTATTTCTGCACCCGCTCAACTGGCTGGTTTACAATTTGAGAATACAGAAAATTCTGCTCTGGATAAAACTTTATTGCAGGCGGTTGCTACCGTATCGAATAACCTCGCCTTATTAGAATTTACTTTACAAGCACTGTATGAAAAACGTAATGAAAATAATTGCTTAACTCAAGCTGCTTATCAGCAAATCGGTGGTCTTCAAGGCGCATTAGCTCATTATGCTGAACAGTTTTTTTCCCAACTCAGTGAAGCAGAGCAACAAGAATGGCGAGAACTGAATCGGCTGTTAGTGACCGTGGAACCTACTCATTTTATTGCGATTGCCTCACATCCGCTGGCGAAAGAGCAGTTAACGACTAATGAAATCCGTACTGAATTGGTCAATAAATTAATTGCGGCGCAATTATTAGTTGTTAATGAACAAGCGCAACCGGTGGTTTGTTATTGGCCAACCGCTTTACTTTTACACTGGCCGCGGTTACAACAGTGGTTGACCGAAGAGCGTGATTTATTAAGAGTACGAACGCGGTTAGCCACCGCTGCCACCGCTTGGCAATCTCAAGAACGAGCACCAGATTTACTGTTGCCAGATAGTTTATTATTAACCGAAGCGGAAGATTTATTGTGGCAATGGGAAGATACGCTAGCTGAGCATGAAAAAGCTTTTTTGGAAGCGAGTTTGGTGCAACGCCAACAAGATTTAGATACCCGAGAAGAAGTTTCCCAACGCCGAGAACGTTGGCAGCGCCGTATTAATATTCAACTGAGCTTATTATTATTAGTGGTATTGGTCGTCACCATTTTCATCTCCTGGCGTTGGTGGGAAATACATCAAAATATCCAAATTAATCAACAGCAAAAACAATCTGCCTTCAGTCGGCAAATCAGTACTCAAGCGGTATTAACGGCTTACTTACCTAATCCAAGTAATGGCTATTTTAATCACGCCTTATTGCTGGCTGCCCAGGCAGTCCAATTTCAATCTACCCCAGAAACTCAAGCTAATCTCCTGCGGGTTTTACAAAGTAATCCACAACTGGAAGGTTATTGGTATTGGCCGGGAGAGACTATTCATAATCTCGCTTTCAGCCCGGATGGACAGCGGCTAGCCTTTGCTAATCAGGATAATTCGCTGATTTTATGGGATATTGGTAAAAAAATACCGATTGGCGAACCTTTGTTAGGACATACTGACGCGATAACGAGTCTCGTTTTTAATCCGTTTAGTACCCAACTCATGAGTGCGAGTTTAGATAAGACCATCAGAATATGGGATTTAGAATCCCCCTTGCCCATTGGGGAACCTTGGCAACATAAAGAAATAATACGGGCGATGGCAATTAGTCCAGATGGCACACAACTGGCCACGGGTGGTGATGACAAAGTGATCCGGCTATGGCAGTTACCCACGCGGCAACCGTTAGGAGTCCCTTTACAAGGACATACGGATACCATTAACAGTATTGCTTTTAGTCCCAACGGTAAGCGACTGGCAAGTGCGAGTGCCGATAAAACGGTACGGGTTTGGGAATTACCCCCCGCAACTTCTGCCGGTTTATCTTTACAAGGACATACTGCCGCTGTGCAACAGGTGATTTTTAATCCATTTGGTACCCGCTTAGCGAGTACTAGTCAAGATAATACTTTGATTATATGGGAAATTGATCAAGAAACACCCATGGGACATCGTTTACCCGGACCTAACACGGCTATACAACAAATTGCTTTTAGTCCAGATGGTAAGCGTTTAGCCGGGGCGGGTAAAGACAACACCATCAGATTATGGGATGTTGAAAAAAAACAACTGCTGGAAACCCCTTGGCAAGGTCATGAGACGGCAGTTCGTTGGTTAGCTTTTCAACCGGATAACCAACATTTAATCAGTATTAGTGAAGATAATACTTTGATAACCTGGAACTTATTCCCTCGGCAACGTCTAGAGTTGGCTTTACCAAGGCAATTTAGTGGTATGAATAGTGTCGCGTTTAGTCAAAATGGCAAATGGTTAGCCGGCGCCAGTATCGATAACACCTTAGTTATTTGGGATATAGAGCAGAATCAGACCATTGATTCACTCCCCTCCGGACATACTGCAGAGATAACCAGTCTCGCCTTTAGCTCCAATAATCGATGGTTAGCGAGTGCCAGTCGAGATAAAACGGTGAGATTATGGGATATGAAGCAAAACCTAGCGGTGGAAACCCCTTTACAGGGACACACCGACGTGATTAACAGTATTGCCTTCAGTCCCAATGGTAAATGGTTAGCCAGTGCCAGTGACGATAAAACTATCATTATTTGGGACTTAGCCACCAAAGCTCCGCTTGGACAACCCTTACAAGGACATACGGCTGCCGTGCAAAGTGTTGCCTTCAACCCGAGTAGTCGGTGGTTAGCCAGTGGTGGTTGGGACGGTAACATCATTCTCTGGCAAGTCAAAGACCAAACTCAACTCGGGTTACCCTTACAAGGTCATCAAGATGCGGTTTACAGTCTCGCTTTTAGTCCTAACGGTAAACGTCTTGCCAGTGCCAGTCGCGATGATACTATCAGAATCTGGGATATTCACAAGCGAACACTCATTGGACAACCTTTACGGGGACATAGTAAAGATGTCACCAGTATTGCTTTTAGTCCCAATGGTCGGTGGTTAGCGAGTGGGAGTTGGGATGAAACGATTCAATTGTGGGATGTTGACACCCAAACAAAAATAGGGGTTTTAGGAGGACATTCTTCTTTTATTTCTAAAGTCACTTTCAATTCGAATGGTCAATGGCTTGCGAGTGTAAGTCTGGATAAAAACGTCAAATTATGGGAAGTTAATTTATCTACTTGGTTAAACCGAGCTTGTCAGATAGCGGGTCGATCTTTGACTCAAACGGAATGGCAACGTTATTTTAATAATGAACCTTATCAATCGACTTGTGCTCAATATGGATATAAGTGAAACAAACCGGTTTGGAGGTAAATGAATTATGAGTGCAATCGCTGAATATCTAGAAAACATTTCGTCAACCGCCGCTACTGCTGAGCCACACCTTTATCCCATCAATGTGGCTACATACCACCGCATGGGAGAAATCGGTATTTGGGCTAAAGGCGAACGAACTGAATTAATTGACGCGAGGATTATGACGATGGCTCCAATAGGCAGTGAACACGCGGACTGGGTAGACCGATTGAACCAATTTTTTGTCAAGACCGTACCAGAAGACATTACGGTACGCATCCAAAACCCGGTCCATTTAGACGAATATAACGAACCACAACCGGATATTGCTTTACTACGCCCCCGTGAACAACCCTATCGCGAAGCCCATCCCCATGCCGAAGATGTCCTGCTCATTATCGAAGTGGCGGACACGAGCCTGAACTATGACCGCCATGTTAAAGTGCCATTATATGCCCGCTACGGCATTGTAGAAGTGTGGTTGCTGGATATTCGTGGTAATCGCCTAGAAATCTACCAAGAACCTCATGAAGAGAGCTACCGAATCATGCTCAAGCCCCGTCGAAATGAGCGAATCACCCCCATGAAATTGGCAACGATCGGTATAGATTTAAGCAATTTCAGGTAAAGTGTAGCCTGGATGGAACGCAGTGGAATCCAGGAATAGCATAATCTCCTTCTGGATCTCACCTTGTTCCATCCATGTTACTTGCCCTATGAATAGCTTCCTTAGTCAGCCTAACTTACACGGGCTATGATTAGGATAAATCAACTCCGAAGCGATATGACTTTTTGAAATGGCAAATAAACGAATAGATGAACTATAAATATTTTCAAAAAAAACTAAAGGTAATTCAATTATAAATCCTGAATATAACCGATTATGATTTTTTCCAATTTCTTGATGAATGCCAAGTCGTTTTTTTAATCGTTCCTTCCAAGAAAAATGGGTGAATTGATGATCATAAACATTGGCAACGACATCAGGTCGTTCAACCCAGGTTTTTTCGCGATATAGATACTGATTATTTAAAAAGATAACAATCCATTCAGGTAGTTGAAGTCGATTTGTGTCTAATGCCCACCCTCGAAAAAAAATATTTTGATTTTCTATTTCGATTTCGTCTAAATGTCCAATAAGCGCTTGCTGGGAGACGGGTATTAACGTTTTATGAGGGTCAACAATAAATTCTCGACCATTATTATGTGTGATGAGATATGAATAAGGTTTTAAAGTTTGTACTGGTTGAGAACGACTCAAATGAATTTGATCGTGAGTATGATAAACACAAAAAACTTCAAGATGATTTTCTCCGTTCCTAAAAAGGGAACCATTAATTTCAGTCCGCCATTTTAAACAACTGCTATTAAAAAAATGCGTTGTTGCTACTGCCTCAATAATCCCGTTTAAAGCAAGAGCTATAAAATGAGGCAGTGGTGTTGTTGATGAATTGATTTCAAGGAAACCCAAAATAGGTACCTGCCAATCAGTCAAGCCTTCATTTCGATTTTCATAAAAACTCTGACAAATAATATGACTGGTCAGGTGAGAATGAACTGAAATCGTCATTTGATTAACTGCTTGCCCTACAATCGCTGGAGGGACTATGGCAGAATTTTCTGAACTTAAACGACGATCTAAATAGGTTCCTTTGATAGCTTGATCAGCCACAAGCAATGCGTCTAAACAACTTTGACACAGTGGTTCCGGTTGACCTAAGATCATCTCTTGTCGTACCTGTTGGTAAGAAGTATTATTCCATACCGTTTCTATACTCTGGTTAACCGAGCCCATGGGTTTGTAGTTATTACAACAGAGTAATACCTCGCCATCAGCGGCGACCATTAGACTTTCCCAAGGCACACTACACAAGGGTAAACGATGACGGCCACTCTTTTTTTGTGAATTCGGAATAATTGGAATAAGTTGTGACTCATTAGTAGATTTTATGTTGTCGGCTTCGTTCAAATTTGTGTTTGGTAAAATTTGAGAAGAAGCTTTTATCGTTTTGCTATTAACCGAGAAATGATGACGGGTTTGTTCTTTAGCTCTTTGAATATCTCTTTCAATTTCAATAATAAGAGTATCTGCACCGGCTAATACTGTTCTTTTACCTTTTAAAAACGCTTTAGCCCGTTCAAGTTGCTCTAATATTTGATGTAAGCTTGCTAAATCGGTCACCCGCAGTTTCTCATAACTTTTAACCGTATCCAACCGAATAGCATTTACCCCCAATTCCGCCATCTCACAAATATAATCGTATATTTCATTCGCATTCTCTTTCATTACGACCATACCTACTTGAAGATGAAGCCATTCTGCTTTCTGCACAGCGCGTTGTGTTACCCAATTTTTAATATGATGTATGACTTTGTCATAGTGACCTTTTCGACGAATATGCTCAAATGTTGTCGGATTGATGCTATCGATTGAAATTTGTAAAATTTGAATTAGTTTTTCTTGGATAATTGGTTGAATGATTTCTTCTTTTAATGACAGACCATTCGTGGAAACAAAAATCGTTAGATAAGGATTAAGACGTTTAGCGTAGCGTAATATCTCTAAAAATTCCGGGTTTAAAAAAGGCTCACCTAAACCGAATGCCGAAAGCACTGTTATATAAGGAAGAAAAGGGGTTAAAGATTGAAAAGTCTCCAGACTCATAAAATAAACTTTATTAGGTGCTGGATTGTAATGAGGGTCACTATGTGGACACATGATACACTTGAGATTGCATAACCTAGACACTTCCACTCGCATTTGCAAGGGAAAATGATCGACTTTGACTTTTCCTTGTTCTAAATGAGATCGACACTGACTAAAATTAGCATATATCTCATGGTGTTTTATACAAACTGCCTTGAACGCTATGGAACCCTTAACCACTTTTTTACCAAAAAACCAGTATAAGTGGTGATTTTTAATCCCCATAACAGAAATGGCTTGATCTCTCGTTATGGCATCCGATTCTAAACTAAAAGTATAAATTTGGCCTCGACTATGAGGAAGTGGTGTAAATTCAAAAGAAAACCAACCATCGGTTGATACAGATTCCATTTCCAAGGGACCAATGATCCGAATTGGGTTTATGATTTTTTTATCATTACCGTGCCAATTTCCTTCCCACAATTTTAGCCATAATCGACAAGGGTTAATTCGATGATAAGTGTATAAAAATACTTCCAGTCGAACTAAAGTTGGATGAATACAAGTAAAGCTTTGTCGTAATGGTTTGTCTTTGATAATCTCACCAACAGTACCCTCCCATTCTGGTTGAATGGCACCATACCTTTCAAAACTTAACATAAAAATTATTCCTTTTGTTATCGTCCCCCAAATCGATTTAGTTTTGTAGTTTTGTAGTTTTGTAGGTCGGACTAAGCGCAGCGTGTCCAACAGACCACTTAAGGAATTCCCCTCCTTCATAGAGTTCTTCTCGATGGAATTGGTAATCGGGTGGTAAAGTGAAAGTGTGATGGTCAACAAATTGGAAAAAGGCTACTTTGTTTGCCACTAAATTATCTTCTTCTTCAAGAAGAATGACTTTTAATTTCTTGCCTTCAACTTCTTAGCAAGATTAGTGGTGAAAAAAACTTTTTTCCTATATTCCTAAAGGTATTTTTTCTAAAAAATTGATGAGATTAGCATGGATAGTCGGTTCAAACAAGCAAGAGATAAAGAACAAACCATCATGAGTCAGTGGTAGAAGTTGCATGGCTTTATTAAACATTTCCTCTGTCATAAATGTATTCCCTTTTATTTGAGAATAATCATTTCAGACAAAATGGACATCGAAGGTTACAGTTACTTGTTATATCCATGGCAATGAGATCATACTTCTTATCAAGTGACATTCTTTTCCCCCTCCACCCGGTAACTCCATTCGACAAAAAATTTCTTTGCCTTACAATCTTCAACTCGCTATAAGTTGGCATATAATTCCAACTTTTTGCTGCGATTGAATCCCGCTTGTGGTGATTAGAAAAATAGTCTTTTCTAATTAACTTATTGTTTAAAAGAACCGGAGTCATAATGACAGACTACACCGACATTGATTCTCAAGAAACGCAGGAATGGTTAGAGGCGTTAGAAAGTGTTTTAGAGAAAGAAGGCCCAGAACGGGCGCATTTTATTTTAGAATCGCTCATCGATAAGGCACGCCGCTCGGGCACTTACCTGCCTCACCGAGCTACTACCGCTTATGTCAATACGATTCCTCATCATTTAGAAGAACGAAGCCCAGGTAATCCAGAGTTAGAATGGAAAATTCGTTCGTTAGTCCGCTGGAATGCCATGGCGATGGTGGTACAAGCGAATCGCCAAAGTACTGAATTGGGTGGACATATTGCCTCGTTTGCTTCGGCAGCGACTTTATATGATGTGGGTTTTAATCATTTTTTTCAGGCGCGCTCGGTTACCCACGGGGGTGATTTAGTTTATTTTCAAGGTCATTCGGCGCCTGGTATTTATGCCCGGGCTTTTTTAGAAGGACGCATTAGTGAAGAACAATTGCTGAATTTTCGGCAAGAAGTCAATGGAAAAGGGCTTTCTTCCTATCCGCATCCGTGGTTAATGCCGGATTTCTGGCAATTTCCGACGGTATCGATGGGCTTGGGGCCGATTATGGCGATTTATCAAGCTCGCTTTATGAAGTATTTACATGACCGTGGTTTGGCGAATACCGAAGGCCGAAAAGTGTGGGCATTTACTGGCGATGGCGAAATGGATGAACCGGAATCACTCGGTGCCATTGCGCTGGCGGCACGGGAAAAACTAGATAATCTCATTTTTGTGGTGAATTGTAATTTACAACGTTTAGATGGACCGGTACGGGGTAATGGCAAGATTATTCAGGAGTTAGAAGCCGATTTTCGCGGTTCGGGTTGGAATGTCATTAAAGTGATTTGGGGTTCCTATTGGGATCCGCTATTTGCTATGGATATGCAAGGCTTATTGCGCAAACGCATGGAAGAATGCGTTGATGGTGAATATCAAAATTACAAAGCCAAAGGCGGTGCTTATACCCGGGAACATTTCTTTGGTAAATATCCCGAACTCAAAGCGATAGTTGCCAAAATGACCGACGAAGACATTTGGCGGTTGAATCGCGGTGGGCATGATCCGCATAAAATTTACGCCGCTTATGCCGCTGCGGTTAAACATAAAGGCCAACCCACGGTTATCTTAGCTAAAACGGTTAAAGGCTACGGCATGGGCATGGCGGGCGAAGGACAAAATATTACTCATCAACAAAAGAAAATGGGTCAAGATGCGATTCGCGCTTTTCGAGATCGCTTTAATATTCCCATTTCAGATGTTCAGTTAGCCGATGTTCCCTTTTATAAACCCCCTACCGATAGCCCGGAAATGAAGTATCTGCATGAGCAGCGCCAAGCATTAGGGGGCTATTTACCGATTCGGAGCAAGATTGCTACACCCATTGAAGTGCCCGATTTAAGTATCTTTGACAATATGTTGAAAGGCACCGGGGATCGAGAAATCTCGACGACGATGGCTTTTGTGCGAATGCTTTCCGCTTTGACTCGGGATAAAAAAATGGGGGAATATGTCGTGCCGATTGTTCCGGATGAAGCGCGAACTTTTGGTATGGAAGGGTTATTTCGGCAATTGGGCATTTACTCCTCGCAAGGACAGTTATATGAACCCCAAGATGCTGATCAAGTCATGTATTATCATGAGGATAAAAAAGGTCAAATTCTAGAAGAAGGAATTTGTGAAGCCGGCGCAATCTCTTCTTGGATAGCAGCAGCCACGGCTTATAGCAATCATGGTATTAATATGGTGCCATTTTATATTTTCTATTCTATGTTTGGATTTCAGCGGGTCGGTGATTTAATTTGGGCGGCTGGCGATATGCAGGCGCGCGGCTTTTTATTCGGCGGAACAGCGGGACGGACTACTTTATCTGGTGAAGGACTCCAACATCAAGATGGACATAGTTTAGTAATGGCAGCGAATATTCCCAATTGTGTGGCTTACGATCCCACCTTTGCTTATGAAATGGCTGTTATTATTCATGATGGCTTACGGCGAATGTATAAAGAGCAAGAGAATATCTTTTATTACCTCACTGCCATGAATGAAAATTATCTTCATCCCGCTATGCCTGAAGGGGTGCAAGCCGGCATTCTCAAAGGCATGTATTTATTCAAAGAAGGCGTTAAAAAAACCGGGCCTCGAGTGCAATTATTAGGCAGTGGTGCGATTCTTCGCGAAGCCATTGCCGCCAGTAGTTTATTAGCCGAAGAATTTGATGTCACGGCAGATATTTGGAGCGTTACCAGTTTCACTGAATTGCGCCGCCAAGGTTTAGAGAGCCAACGGTGGAATATGCTTCATCCCGAAGCTGAGCCACGTTCTTGTTATGTGCACGAATGTCTTAAAGATCGACCCGGTCCAGTGATCGCGGCTACCGATTATGTCAAACTTTATGCCGATCAAATTCGCGCTTGTATCCCTCACGCTTCTTATTACGTCTTAGGAACCGATGGCTTTGGACGCAGTGATTCGCGCAAGCAATTGCGTAAATTCTTTGAAATCGATCGTTACTACATCACGGTTGCTGCACTGAAAGGTTTAGCCGATAGAGGCGAAATTCCCGCCACTCAAGTAACTGAAGCCATCCGCAAGTACGAATTGGATGCGGATAAACCTAACCCCATGACACTTTAGGAGGGAAGCCGATGGCATTGCAAGCAGTTACCGTACCCGATATTGGCGATTTCAAAGAAGTACCGATTCTTGAAATTCTCGTTAAACCAGGTGACCCCATTACCGTTGATCAATCTATTATCACACTCGAAAGTGATAAAGCCACGATGGAAATTCCTTCTTCCCATGCTGGGATAGTTCAGGATATCAAAGTCGCTGTCGGTGATAAAGTCTCCGTCGGTAGCGTTATTTTAATCTTAGATACCACTACCGAGATTTTAACGTCCCCAAGTGTGGTAGAACCGGTCAAAATCACTCCGGCTCCTTTACCCTCTTCAACCTCAACCCCGATTGCCTCTAGTAGTAGCGATTCATCTCGTACAGCACCGGCGGTTGCACCTTCGATTATGGCGGATTTAAGGCGACCAAAGAACTTACCGCCACCACCGCTACAATCCATTGCCGACCAACCCTTTACTAAACCCCATGCTGGTCCCGCCGTTCGACATTTAGCCCGCGAATTAGGCGTCGATCTCGCTAGAGTCAAAGGTAGTGGACGTCACAGCCGAATTTTAAAAGCCGATGTACACAATTTTGTTAAACAAGTCATGAATGAAGGTAGCGTTCCTGGATTAGCGATACCCCTGACTGGCGGCGGTATGGGCATTCCAGAAATTCCAGCGATTGATTTTAGCAAATTTGGTGACATTGAAATCCGGCCACTCAGTCGAATCCAAAAATTAGCGGGCGCTAGTTTACATCGCAGTTGGCTTAACATCCCTCATGTTACCCAATTTGACGAAGCGGATATCACTGAACTGGAACAGTTTCGGCGCGATTTAGCGGCAGAGGGCGAAAGGCGTCAAGTTAAAGTGACTTTGCTAAGTTTGCTATTAAAAGCCTGCGCCGCTGCGCTAAAAGAATTTCCCACCTTCAACGCTTCGCTGGATAGCAGTAAAGAAAACTTGATTTTGAAAAAGTATTATCACCTTGGCGTCGCCGTTGATACACCCGATGGCTTAGTCGTGCCGGTGATAAAAGACGTTGCTAACCAAGGACTGTTTGAATTAGCGGCTCACTTACGCGATCTCAGTCAAAAAGCCCGGGATAAAAAGTTATCTCCTCACGAAATGCAAGGCGCTTGCTTTACTATTTCTAGTCTTGGTGGCATTGGTGGCACCGCGTTTACGCCCATTATTAACGCACCCGAAGTTGCCATTTTAGGCGTATCGCGTGCTCAACTGCAGCCAGTCTATCAAAATGGTGAATTGGTCCCGCGTTTAATATTACCGCTCTCATTATCATATGATCACCGCGTCATCGACGGCGCTCTAGCCGCACGCTTTACTCAATACCTCCGTTTCATTCTTTCTGATGTCAGACGGTTATTATTGTAGAGCTAAAAAAACCGGGTGAACCAAACTCAGCGTTGAGTTCACCCGAATTGATGGTAACTTGAACCTTCAAGCTTATAAAAGAATACTACCATTAAAATAAAAGATGACTGGTTTAATGAATTACAGCAAGAAATAATGGAGACTAACACCATGACAACTAACACCCAACTCGCCGATAAAGAACTCCTGGAAGAAGCTCAACGTCTAGGCGGACATAAAACCAAACGCGAAACGATTAATGAAGCTTTAAAAGAATACGTTCGTCGGCGTAACCAGATTGAAGCAATTCAGCACTTTGGCACAATTGATTTCGATCCCGAATTCTTAGCCGAAATCGATCGCCAGAGTCAACCGCGATGATTTTATGAGATACTTCCATGCAGCGTTTTCATGAAGGTACCATTTCGTTTGGTTCACCCGGTTTGTTCAGCAAAACGCGGTAAAAATTAATGATAGTTTGAAAAATACCTAAGATATTCTCTAGTTCATTAATATAATAATGATTCTTATCAATATGAATCCATTCTGCTTCCAGCTTTAAAAATTGCCAAATTTCTCCCGAAGTAACGCAGCCAAAGATCGTCTCAATAGCATTGTTATTAAACAATCTTGCTCCTAACATCTGCGCAGCACATTGTCCTAAACTATTTTCTATATCGTGTTTTTTCGCTTCGACAATAACTATAATCGGTGATTGTATCGTCGGTAAAACCGGCGTATAGGTTAAAATAAAATCACATTCGCCTTTTAAACCCTGTTCTGGATTGACATCGAGGTTTTCACCGGAATAAATAGAAAAACAATTCTGATTTAATTCTCGACTTGCTAACAAAATTGGCATCACTATCAATTCGGACCGCGATTTTTCCGAATTAATGACTAATTGCATTCCTTTAGCGAGGGTTTCTTTTAACCAGGGATTAGCTTCAAGCGGTTGAATGTGGTTAAACAAAGGCTCTTGGCTTTGATGTAGATTAAAAGTCTTTATGAATTTATTTAAATTAAATTCGCTGTAAGCCATATTAATTACTCTCTAGATAACATTTATCTCCAACTCAAGCAAACAGGTCAACGAATTGCGGAAATTGTGGAATTAAAATTGAATTTTCGATTCTGCCGGCACGATTATAAAAAGCAATTTGTCCATCTTTTGAACACATCCAAACTTCTTGACAACCCGTGTCAAAATATAACCGTTGCTTTTCCTCTATCTCAGCCGAGGTATTTGTTGACGACCAGACCTCAACACAAACTTCTGGTGCGATAGAACATTCTACCTCAGCTATAATTCGTTTAAATCTTTCCCCTGACGCCCAAGCAATATCCGCTACTTTAGTTCCTTTTGGCGTTTTAATGGCACATTCTATTAATACATGCCCTTTGGCCAATCTATCCAAGAGTGCACCGATTTTACCTTGAAAAGCAGAATGATATACCTTGACTGGCGACATAATTATTTTTCCTTGTTCATCCAGTTCTATCTTAAACGGCAGGTTATGTAAATCACTACGTTCGCAGACTTCTTGCCAATTCATAAAAATTTTTCCTCCTGAAAACCGGATCGGTCTTCAAGATCGGTCAGGTTTAAAATAAACAGTGGATAAGCTTAATTTTCCTCATTTTAACCTTCAATCCGGTCAGGTGTAAAGCACTTTGCTACTCCCACCTCAAATTTTAATTGACCCAATAAAAAATCAGGACTAAGATTTCTAAGTCGAGTAAGGTGGGAAGAGCGTAGCGAATCCCACCATTAAATCTTGCTGACCCATTCAAGCGATTAAAATTATATTTGGAGGATTACAACTATGAAAGGTAGGCTTAAAAACAATCTAATCAACTGGCTAGCTCTCGTTTCTAATTTGACTCAAGGATTATTCTTATTAGTTTGTTTAGGAATCCCTCCCGCACTAGCCGCAACTGACTGTAAGCAAGTCAATCAAATTTCCCCACCTGAATGTAACACCTTAGTGGCACTGTATAAAAATACTGATGGTCCCAATTGGAATGATAGCCAAACCAATAATTGGAACGTTACTAACGAACCTTGCCAATGGGCCGGGATTACTTGTGAAAATGAACATGTTACTCAAATTAATCGAGAATATGTTAACTTAGTAGGCACTCTTCCCGATTTAAGTGCTTTAACTTTTTTGCAATCGCTCGATTTAGGAACCAACTGTGGGCTCAGATGTGGTGGTTGGAATAATAGTCAATTGACCGGAACTCTACCTAATTTAAGTGCTTTAACCCAGCTAACCTTTCTTGATCTTAGTGGTAACAAATTCAGCGGCACTATTAACATTTCATCTCTACCCTCTAGTTTGCAAGAACTCTATCTACAATATAATCAGCTAGAAGGCCCTATTCCTAATTTCAAAGAGAAACTCACTAAGTTAACACATCTTAATTTAGGCGGTAATTCTTTAACTGGCCCTATCGATGGTTTATATTTTCCACCCAGTTTAAAATTATTGAGCTTATATGGAACTCCTCTAAACCAACCACTTTCTGATTTAAGTAGCTTAATTAATTTAACTGATCTCGATCTAGGCTATACTCAATTAAGTGGGACTATTGATGCTAACTATTTTCCAAAAAGTTTGACCACTCTCTACTTAGATGGTAATCCATTTAATCAACCCATTCCTAATTTAAGTTCCTTAACTCACTTAACTTATCTTTATTTAGGGAATGCTCAATTAAGTGGATCGATTAACGTATCGTTTTTTCCAACTTCACTACAATCACTTAGTTTAGGAAGCAACCCACTCGAAGGAAACATCCCGAGTTTTAGCGCACTTAACAATCTACATTATCTCGATCTAAGTTATAATCCTCAACTCAAAGGTATTATCGATGCTTCGTTATTTCCGCTTAGTTTGCAAAACCTTAGCCTAAATGGAACTCCATTAAATCAACCGATTCCTAATTTAAGTACTTTAAGCAATTTAAACAGTCTTGATCTAAATGGAACACAATTAACTGGAACGATTAATTCGGCCTATTTTCCACCTAATTTAACAAACCTTTCTTTAGGCGGCAATCAACTGCATGGATCTATTCCTGACTTTAGTAAAGTCACTGGATTACAAAATCTTAGTCTCTCGAACAATCAGCTTACTGGAACTATTCCAGATTTAACTGCATTGAGTCAATTATGGTCTCTCGATCTATCTTCTAACCAATTAACCGGTTCTATTCCCAATCTTCCAACCAGTTTAGGGTATCTTTATTTAAATAATAACCAACTGAGCGGTTCTATTCCGATTCTTCCAACTAGCTTATATAATCTTTATTTAAACAATAACCAACTGAGCGGGCCAATTCCAACTCTCCCAACTAGCTTAGGAAATCTTTATTTAAACAATAACCAACTGAGCGGCGATATTCCACTTTCATTCACTAAATTAACTAACATTTGCTCGCAATGTCCAGATAAACCGGAGTTATGTCAATCCTGTCTCGACCTCAGTAATAATTATCTCAACACGCTGGCTAAACCCGAAGTCCTTGCTTTCCTCGAAGCTCCCGGTAATAAAGATCCTGACTGGGCAAAAACGCAAACCTTTTTACTATTTAAATGTCCAGCCGGCGGTAGTTTTGGGATTAAACCCGATCCGAATAAATTTGACTTTGGTACGGCAGTCGTTAATGACCAGACTACCATCATCCTCAGTACTCGCTCTCAAGATTGTGGTGATTTCAAAGTTAAAGGCATCGAATTCGTTGGCACTTCCAAAAATGAATTTGCCTTTACCGGCGATCCTCAAAATGACTGTTACGAAGGTGAGTGGAATGCTCATCATTATTCTTCCTGCCAATTTATTTTAACTTTTACACCCAAGTTAGCAGGAGTTAAGGACGACCTTGCTTTTAAATTGGTTTTTGATCCGAATATGGAGACGCCACTGATCTCAATTAAAGCGAATGCGGTTGCTTCCGGTTCGCCAGAAATCAAAGTAACTCCCCCAGAACATAACTTCGGTGAAGTCAGTTTAGGTTATAACACCAACACGCAAACTTTTACGCTAACCAATTCTGGCAATGTTAGCTTAAAATCACCTGCTTTTGCTATCACCGGTACCCATCCGCTCGACTTTACTTTTGATAGTTGGAGTTGTGATTACAAAAATGTTCTCTTACCCAATGAACAAGAACAGTGTGATTTTATGGCGCAATTTATTCCGCGAACAGCCGGGGATAAACAAGCCGATCTCACTATCACCTCTTCCAATGTACCCGACGCAAAAAAAATTCCACTGAGCGGCAAAGCAAAAACACCAGAAGCTTGTGATACTGGTATTACCAATGAATCATTAGGCAACGGTAATTGGAATAATCCAGATACTTGGAGCAAAAAATCAGTACCCACTGAAACTGATAATGTCAAAATTAAAAGCGGTCACACTATCACCGGCGCTGAATATGCGATCGTAAACGCTTTATGTATCGAGGAAGCAGGAATATTAGAGAGTCCAAATCGTCAAGGAACTTCTCTCACTCTCCATGCTAAGAGCTATCTAGAAAATAAAGGAACTATTCGAGGCCAAGCTGGGGCCAATGAAGCTCAAGAGGCAACAACATGTAAAGGTGACTATTGGAATACCATTGGCACCGAGAATTGTGCTCAACCCGGTGCCAGCCTAATCTTATCCGTTGGCCATGATCCAGAAAATTTATTTCGCAATGAAGGCATTATCAAGGCTGGTAACGGCGGCGATGGTAAGTTACATCATGCTTATGGTGGCAATATCAACATTTATGGTGCCACTATCATTGATTCTTTAACCGAAACGAATTGCGGTATGATCAAATCAGGCGATGGTGGTAGCGTTTCTAATGAAACAGAGAACGTTATTAACAAACTAAAGAACATTCCTCAAAGATGTCTTGACATTCTTAATGAACTCACTAACATTTCTAATCAATATGGAAGTGTTACTAACGAAAGCACTAACGTTACTCAAATTTCATCTGGCCGATCTGGAAAAGGGGGTAATCTGACTTTAATTGCTGATTATTCTCTTTACACTCAAGGTGAAGTCATCGTAGCCGCCGGCGATGGTGGCAATTGTAATACTGAACAAACTCAGGGTGGTAATGGTGGAAATCTAAGATTTAATGCCAGTAAAAGAATTGACTTGTCTGGTGGTTACTTCGGGGCTGGGAAAGGTAGTACTCACTGTCAAACGAATGGAATCCCGGGTAACAGTTCTAGCGACCCCAGTGTCATTTCATTATCGGGAGCCAGCACTAGAATCAATGGGGGTAACATAACTCTATTTGGTGGCGACGATTGGGTTCTTGATTTGAGTAATTTATCTCAAGCAGCGATCCAAGCGACTGGCGATATCACCTTAGCAGTCGGCAAAGACAGCATTATCGATTTACGTGGCAATAAAGCCTCTATATTGGAAGCCGGTGGTCAAGTTAATCTTTTCGCCGATGAAATTTTGTTAGATACCGGAGCCAATTTGCATCAAATTATCACTGCAAAGAATATCGTAGTTGGTCCGAGTAAGATTCTTTACGACGTTGCTTTACTCGGTGCAGGAAAATACTCGGGTGAACCAGGAACAACTCTATCAGTTCCGCTAGTAATCGCTAACAATGGGCCGAAAGCAGATACTTATACATTAAAAGTAGATAACCAAAAAGGCTGGGCTTTGAGTGAAATATCGCCTACGGTGGCAGTGAAAGAATTAGGTATTCAAGAATTATCCTTTACCGTGACCTTACCGAATGAACGGGGGGCCAGCAATTTAATTACGCTGACAGCTACTTCGCAAGAGGATCTGAGTGTTACCTCTGTGGCAACTATACTCGTTACTGTCGCTTCACAATCAAACACGGCAGAGCAAGAAATCGTTAAATTACCGGAGACAGTCGTTATCTCAGTTCCAGCGACTCACCTTTGTCCAGACAATGGTCAGATTAATGGGTTATGTGATAATCGCGAGCACACGCTTACTAATGCTACGCTGGGTGCAGCAGCGAGTATTGCCGGTGGTAATTTATCCGGTGTAATTGATAATCAAGGTTTAGTTTCCCAAGTCACGATTCAACCCGATACCATATTAACCGGTGGGCGCTTAACTGGCTATATTGTGAATCATGGAACCCTAAAGGACTTCAACTTCGTGGGTGCACAAGTCGTTGGTGGGATTTTAGCGGGTCAAATCACGAATACAAGTCAGATTGGTGGCTATTTCCAAGATGTTAATTTAGCGGCTGGTACGCAAATCACTGGTGGTAAACTTGCGGGTAAAATCACCGGGGAGACATCAGCGCCGGCGGTACTGGAACAACTAGAAATTATTGATGGAAGTCGTATTGAACACGTCATTATTGGTAAAGGGGTGAAATTAGCAGCCGATGTTGCTTTAGGTGGGGGAGTACAATTTCAAGATCCAAGTCAAGATCCGCGTTTGCTCACAACAGAGCAGACACTGACTTGTGATACTGAACTGCCTTTACTGGAAGTGACTACACATTCGATGCAATATCAAGCTGCTGGTGGAGCAACGGTTAACGGTGGTTTATTTGAGCCGCAGGTTACGGTGAAGTTAGCCGCTGAAGTCGAAGTTAGAGGGGTATTATGCGCTACTAAAGAAGTATTAGGAAAAGAGGCAGAGGTTGTCGTTTATGCTGACTATCAACCGCTAGATTCAACTCAAGTGCAATCTCATTATATGCTAGACAATCAGCGTGAAGTGCAACCGTGGGATAGAAAAGATGAGCACTTGGTTGCGTTGGGGTCAACCGTTATCAAGTCGAAACAGGAAGTGGGTTTGTATCGTGGGGTGTTTCCAGTCACGGGTAAGGTGACTCTGTATTTCGGTTATCGCTTAACAGATGGCACGATGGTTACCCCTGCTAAAGGGATTGTGGTTAACATTGAGCCTTAAGGGAGCAGCGTCGCCTGGATAGAACGAATGAATAATCAACTTCCAGCGGTTGGTTATTCATTTCTTTAAATAAAATTGTCGGGTTTCATTAGAAAATTTTTCAATCGCATAACGCAGCATAGTTCGAGGCATTTGTTGATAATGTCGCTGAAGAAAGGTTTTTTCCACCGCTATATTACGTTTCCCGACTTCCCGCAACATCCACCCCACCGATTTATGAATTAAATCGTGTTGATCTTGAAGTAAAATGGTCGCTAACTGCAGTGTATCAGCAAAATCATGATGTTTTATGAAGCAGAAAGTGGCCAAAATAGAGATTCTTCTTTCCCACCACTGTTCTGAAAGGGCTAATTGATATAAAACTTCTTTGGAACGAGTCAATAAATAATCACCGAGCAATTGCGGAGCAGAGATATCAACCAGATCCCAATTATTAATATACCGAGTATGGTTTAAATAGAAATAAATGATTTCTTGCCGGCGGTGAGAATCAGCTTGAGTATACTGGTAAATTAAAATAACTAAAGCAATGAATCGATATTCATGAATGGAATTCTGTAATAGAATCTGGATATCAGTTAGAGACAATCCTTTATACTGCTTCGCTATTTTTCTTAGAATAGGCACTTTAATTCCTAAAAAAATATCGCCTTCGCCATATTCTCCTGGAGCGGTTTTAAAAAAACGTTGCAAAATAGCTTGTTGTTTAGGATCAGCTAATTGTTGGAGTTGTTGCTGTAATTTATCGAGTTCTAACATCTTTCAAAGATAACGAGCTAATTGGTAAAGTTTATGGAGTTTACCATGAAAATATGGATAATGATGAGCGTGGCTGCCATGTTAGTGAATGTCGGCAAGGTGCTATTTATTAAGATGAAATGCACTAAAATCGATTCATGGCTATTAATATTCTACGCTAGGTTATTTCCCGCTTTAATTTTAGGTGGAATTTTGTTTTTTATCGATTATAAAATAATTAATCCCATTCAATTTTGGTCAACGACATTAACAACCGCCTTACTGACTTTATTAGCGAGTATTCTTTATCTGAATTCACTTAAAAAAGGACATTTATCAATCGTTGTTCCTATTCAAGCGGCTATCCCTTTGTTTATGGTAGCTTGTACCGCTATTTGGTATCAGGAAGTTCCCAATCTAACTTCATTTGCTTTTATACTCATTATTGTGGGATCAATATCCGTTACCTTAATTTTAATTCATCCTAATCAAACTCAAACGGAGGCTAAATTATTGGGATCCGGTGTGCTTGAATCAATCATCGCCGCTATGTTATTTGGTATCTCAACGGTATTAGATCGAATAGCGATTGCTTCCGTCACTCAGGGTGGACTGGTTTATTCTGCGTACTGGCATATAATAACTACTATTATATTGTTTCCTATAATTTTTTTTAGAACAGCTTCGGCAAATTGGAGTCACCATTTTTTTGCTATTATTTCATACGCGACATTAGCCTTAATCGCATTTGTTTTTCAGCAATTAGCCGTGCAATATTCGTTAGTTATCAATAATGGCGTAACTTATGTTAAAAGTATAGTGATGATACATATTAGCTTAGTAACCATTATTTCAATTTTTATACTTAAAGAGAAACCCAATAGTCAATTATTAGCAACTAGTCTGCTGACTTTTATGGGTGGATTGGGATTAATTATGTCAATTTAGCCCATTCGAGATGCCCATTCCTTTATTCAATCGCTCATTTTCAAGAAATATTTGTTAAATAAATAGGTTAAGTTATTAACTATCATCTAAATTTTTTTGCCGATTTTCTATAATTTATTCAAGAGGATTGATTATTTAGATCAATAAAATATGTTATTCTATTTAATTATCATGAGTCATGTTATGACTCTGTTTATTTATTGAGCATGGCAATACCGAAAAAATGAGCCAGTTTGCGTTTCTTTCTACTTAGATTTAATAAAAAAGTCGAGTAGGTTATTTTGAAAGGAAATATAAAATGAATGGGTCAAAGTTGCGTGTACTCTTTGTGGCCTCGGAAGCTTATCCATTGGTTAAAACTGGCGGTTTAGGTGATGTGAGTTATGCCTTACCTAATGCGTTACGAGACCTGGAAGTTGATATTCGGTTATTATTACCGGGTTATCCTGAGGTATTGAAACAACTTTCCTTGATTGAGGTGCATGAGGACATTCGGTTATATCCTTTACGAGAACCCATTCGTTTGTTAGCTGGGATTATGCCAGGTGGGGTTACTCCAGTTTATGTGGTCGAATATTCTCGTCTTTATGATCGTCGGGGTGGCCCTTATCAAGACGAATTTGGCCATGATTGGTCAGATAATGCGTTACGTTTTGGGATGCTATCTAAAGTAGCCGCTTTATTTGGTACACATAACTTATCTTTTAAACCTCAAATTATTCATTGTAATGATTGGCAAACCGGTTTAGTACCGGCATTTCTGACCTTTAATTCCAATCCACGTGCGCTCACTTTGATGAGTATTCATAACATAGCTTATCAGGGTGTTTTTGGTCCAGAGGTCGTTGGATTATTCGGCTTACCCCCGGAAAGTTTTAATATGTTTGGATTAGAATATCATGGTCAAGTTTCCTTTTTGAAAGCGGGATTGTATTACGCGGATTGGATTACCACGGTTAGCCCAACTTATGCTCAAAATATTCAAACCCCGGGTTATGGGTATGGTTTAGAGGGATTGCTGGCTCAACGTCAACATCAATTGACTGGAATCTTGAATGGGATCGATACTGACGCGTGGAATCCACAAACTGATAGCTATTTAGTCAGTCATTTCAACAGTGAAAATTTGGCGGGTAAAGCACGTAATACTCAATTGTTACGAACTAAATTAGGTTTATCATCCCAAAAGCAACTTCCGTTAATGGGTCTCATTACGCGTCTGACTGAACAAAAAGGTCTGGATTTGTTGGTGCCCATTATTCCCGAAATTATCAAAAAAGGTGCTCAATTAGTTATCTTAGGGAGTGGTGATAAAAATTTAGAAAAGCATCTCCAGCAATTAGCTGATAGTTATGCTGAGAATATGAGTGTTTATTTTGGTTATAATGAAGAATTGGCGCATCAGATTGAAGCGGGAGCGAATATTTTTCTGATGCCTTCCAAATTTGAACCCTGTGGCTTAAATCAAATGTATAGTATGCGTTATGGTACGATTCCGATAGTCAGACGTACCGGGGGGTTAGCGGATACGGTGATAGATGCAACCCCAGAAAATATTGAAAATCAAACGGCCACCGGTTTTGTCTTTGAAGATGAGGAGCCACGTGAATTGTTATATTGCATCCAACGAGCACTACGCACTTTTCGTGATAAAACCGTATGGCGTATGCTACAAATCAATGGGATGAATCGCGATTTTAGCTGGCGTAAAAGCGCCCAGGAATATGTATCTCTTTATCAAAAGTTGTTAAATCATTGATTCAACTATCAGTTATCAGTGAATTAGCCGCCGCTAACCATGATAACTGATAATAGCTTACCTCATCATGCCACTATACATAGCAGACATACTATAGATAGGAAACATGCCATACATACCATACATAGAATACATCATCTTATTAAGGGAATCTGAGTAACCGGTCATGGGGTAAGCTCCGGCAATGGTGTAAGCTTTTTGAGCAGATGGGTTAAGGGGCAACATTCCATACATTGACAGCAAGTAATGAACAGAATCTAATTGGCCATACATCGGTGCCATCCCGTACATACCAGCATAAATGGGTGCCATCCCGTACATACTACCATACATGGGGGCCATCCCGTACAGGGGTAACATGCTGATTGGTATGGGCATCATCCCTTGCATCCCACCTTGCATGGGCATCATGCCTTGCATCCCGCCCATGCCTAACATGCTGGGTAACATGCCATACATACCGTACATGGAATACATCATTTTTCTGAGATAGTCTAAGTAACCTTCCATAGGATACATACCACTTATAGTATACATCGAATTTCCTTGCATACTATAAGGGCCATACATTGAATACAAAGCATAGATAGAATCCGTCCTACCATACATGGGAACCATTCCATACATACCACCATACATAGGAGACATGCCATACATACCGTCCGCACTCGTTGTCGGTGGTAAAGCCGCTAGAGCACCCCAGATGATAACCAAACCTATCGATTTTTTAAAATGTCTCATTGGTATTTTCCATCCTTTTTTGTAAAACGCTCTTAAAGTCCTTGAAGAAGCAAAATGAGTTAGCCAATTCGTTGAAGTTATTAGCTACAGCGAGACCGGTAAAACTCGAAAAGGAGTTTAATCTGCCAGCAGGAATAATGCAAGCCTCGGATTATAATATAATAATATTATGAAATACCCGGCCCAGCGAATTTTACTGATTGCCACCAGACAAATTGGTGATGTTTTGTTGGTCACCCCTTTGTTGCGTTCTTTACGTCAAGCTTATCCCCAAGCCATAATAGATGTTCTGGTTTATGATAATAAAGGGGGAATGTTAGAAGGTAATCTTGATTACAATACTTTGATTGCCGTCGCTGAACATCCCAATCTTGGCCAATATAAGCGATTATTAACCCAAATTTTTCGCCGCTATGACTTAGCGATTTCGACGCTGGCTGGTGATCGGCCGATTATTTATGCCTTATTAGCGGCACCAATACGAATAGCGGTTGTACCACCACCACGGTGGCAAGATAGTTGGAAACGTTGGCTGGTTCAGGCTTGGACAGAATTAGATAATGAGCAAACCCACACGGTCATTCAAAACTTAAGATTGGCTGATTTACTCGCTATTCCACGTCATTATAGTTTAGTTCTGCCTCAGTCATCTCATGATGTCGATGAAAAGTTAAGTCAATTATTACCCTTTTCATGGCAAACCCAAACTTTTGCGGTACTACACTTACTACCAATGTGGCATTACAAGCGCTGGATATTAACGGGTTGGAAACAATTAATTCACTATTTAACTCAAAGCGGATTACGAGTCATCCTGACCGGCGGTTCTAGCCAAGCAGAACAGGCTTATATCTCTCAAGTTTTATTAAATAGGCCTGATATTGTAATGAGTGTTGCGGGAAAATTAAGTTTTGCTGAGGTTGCTCAACTGATCAAAGCCAGTCAAATTTATATTGGTCCGGATACAGCAGTGACTCATTTAGCCGCTGCCACGGGGATACCCACTATCGCACTCTATGGGCCCACCAATCCTTTAAAATGGGCACCTTGGCCTTATGGTTATGCGGCTGAACCAACTCCATTTCAACATCAAGGTACTCAACGAGTTGGCAATGTTTGGTTAATACAAGGAGTTGGTCATTGTGTGCCTTGTCATCAGGAGGGATGTTATCATCATAAACAAAGCCACAGTCGTTGTTTAGAAGAATTAACTGCTCAGGTAGTTATTCAGGTGGTCAAAACAGTCCTTTAGCGGCTTGTGTGTACCACCTAATTTTCTTATACTGACTTACCTTATGCAATTACTCCTGGCCCCCAGCTTATTAAGCTAAGACCTTGTTATTATTCCCTTAACAGTGGGAATGATAAAGGGGATGGGTGTCAGTTGACCTTCGGGAAATCCACCAACCCCCCTTTGTCAAAGAAAAGATCTCTATAAATAGGCTTCTTTCGTAGAGACTTAAATACCATTGTAATCGCTACTGAAAATCATAAACTAAAATATCATGGGCTCGCCGACATACTTCTTGACCGTAGTCAGTCCATAATCCTTGTCCCCAATAACGATAACAACTCGTTTGTGAAACCATCAAATGAAATAACGCATTACGATATCGGTGTTCATTAGAGGGAATACGACCTTTAAAAATTTTTTCATGAAAAAGTGAACTTAATCTTTCCATCGGACCAAGGATATTTTCATAGCCATGTACCCAAGAAATATTATTAGTCCAACTACCACCCTCCATATGAAATCGATTATCTTCCTGTTTAAGTTCTTCAATCACTTTAGCCATTTTTTCTGGACCAGCACCAGGACGAAAGCGATCCCAAATCCGCTTCTGCATAATCGGTTGCACGACTGGAAAATCTTTTTCCTGGATACCCATAGCAAACAAATGTTCTAAATACTCAGTCACATTCATCATCGGTACATCGGAACCGGAGCAATCATTAGCGACTTCAAAAAATTTATGGGGAAACTCATTCATCATCACTCCCCCATTTTCACCATCGGCAATTTGAACGACTAATGGCGGTATTGGCTTACCGGCTACTTCCCAGCGCGATAATCCTCTCGCTTCATAATAAGGTTGCATTTGGGCAACTAATTTAGTATCACTGCCTTGGGTCTTAATAATTGCAATAATTTGCGCAGTTTCACCACGAGAATTGGTACACTTTAACAGATGGGGAATATGCGGCCGATCTGGACCATGGCCATTTTCCTGACGTTCAATCGAATGTTCCTGCACTAAAACCCATTGATAGCCACAATCAAGCAGAATTTTTACAAATTCATAAGCAACATCGGGATGATTCGGTAAAGCCATTTCTGAGGGAGAAAAGCCACGCACTCGGCTTAAAGCATCCATACCAAAAATCGTCGCGAAATGGTGTTGCCAAGCGCGAACATGAAGACGGTAATCTTGTACTGGCGTAGAAGGCGCTACGGCATGACCCCACGGACAACCTAACCATTCTACTGTGCGTCGATAATTATGATCACACGTGATGGTTTTCAAATTGTCAAACACATCATGTAATCCCATATGACGTAACCCATGAAGTAAGGTACCCGAATATTCCAACATAATCCGGGGTTGTTTCCCTTCATTGACCAATTGAGGAATAAATTCTCCCATCCGTTTGTAACACCAACGAAAAACCGGAGCATTATGATTATCACCAATATATTGATTATCCATCATATATTTTAAGTTGCTGATAATTTCTGCGGTTTTTAAATCCGCTCCACCGGCTGGAATTAAAGGTTGGTGCATATGTAATGCGATAGCACAAGTACTACGCACCCGCCCAAAGTCGATATGGCTTTCCGGTAAAAAAATGGGCTGTGTTTGACTGGTTTGTAGGATTTTTTCCAGAAGCCGTTCTGAACCACAAATATTGGGTAAGCTATTAATATATTCTGAATGTAGATCACCCTCCCAATCTGGAAGGTAAGGCCAAACTTCTTCTTTCGGGTTGATTAAGGGACTTAATGATGCTTTCTCAATGGGACTCGTTGCGGTTATCGCAGCAGATTGAGGTAAGGTTTTAGTATTTTTCTCCGGGGGTGTTGTTGATGAACTATCTGGGGGAGTTGAAGAATTTTTTACCATTGCTGAATTATCCATATTGGCAGTTAGTGGGAATGAGGCAATCATATTAGTCAAATTACTTTTTTGGGATTGCCTATCGTTAGCAGCGGCAGATTGCGATAAATCACCTAATTTTTTTGTATATTTACTTTTTATATGCTTACTCATCAGATTAATCCTTTAACAGTTATCAGTGAATGCTCAATCATTAACCATGATAACCGATAACTGACAACTATCTCGCTTATTTATTACGAATATGTTCATAGATATTGAGATAATGTTGACCCGATAAGTACCATGAGTAATTATACTGCATTCCTTGAATAATCAGTTTATGAAATTCATTGGGATAAGCATACCATAAACCAATCGCACGTTTCATGGTCTGTTCGATGCCAAGGTAATCGGCTTCATGAAAAACATAGCCATTGCGAGCCGTAATCGGTTTGTCAGAATAATCCCGATCAAAGATCGTATCGATTAAACCACCCACTGCTCGAACAATAGGAACAGTCCCATATCTCAAGGCAATCATTTGAGCTAAGCCACAAGGTTCATAAAGGCTTGGCATAATAATCATATCCGCACCAGCGTAGATCAAATGCGCTAATTCTTCATTAAAGCCAATTTCTAAATGACAATCCTGGTTATCATTAAGTTCTTGTTTTAGGCGCCAAAATTCATTATTAATACGGGTTTCTGGACTAGAACCCAGCAAAACAAATTGCGCATTATTCCACAATGAGTAAAATAGTCCATGACGAATGAGATGAACTCCTTTTTGAACATCCAATCGACCCACATAGGCAATAATCGGTTTAAAATCTTGACGTAATAACAGTCTATCACGCAAAGCTTGTTTATTACCGTATTTATTATCTAATTGGTTAATGCTGTAGTGATAGGGAATTAACGGATCAATTTCTGGATTCCAAACTTCATAATCTAATCCATTGAGAATACCACCAAACTTATGTTGATGGATATGTAAAGTATCGCCTAATCCATGCCCTTGATCAGTATGATGTGCTTCCGAAGCATGTTGGGGTGAAACGGTCGTCACAAAATTAGAATACACAATGCCACCTTTCATAAAATTTAACGCATTGGGATAGACATTATCACGCAAACGGTCGTAATGGAGATAGTAAGCCGGGCGATCTAACTTAGTCGCTGACAAAATATCCATGCCGGTAATGCCCTGGTAGCGAAAATTGTGAATGGTATAACAGACTCTTTGGTTTCCTAACCCGAGATGTTGATACATTTCAAACAGTAAAACCGGTATTAGCCCCGTTTGCCAATCATGACAATGAATAATATCAGGACGTTTGTTACTTTTAAGGATGAACTCCAATGCGGCTTTACTAAAGAATGCAAAGCGCATCGCATCGTCAGGATAACCATAGAAAGCGTTGCGCTTAAAAAAGTTTTCATTGGAGTGAGGTTCAATAAAGAAACATTTTCGCCCATGGACGGAACCAAACCAAACTGAGCACCGAATAGCACCATTCCACCAAGGCACCCACAAGTCATGAAAGGCAATATGAAGATCCCAAATGTGGTCATACCGCATGCAATCATATTTCGGTAAAATAATTTCTACATCGTTACCTCGGATTTCTAATTCGCGACTGAGACCATAAACGACATCAGCCAAGCCACCAACTTTAGATACGGGAGCGCATTCAGAAGCAACCATAACGATGTACATATATCACTCCTTAAAAAATCACTTATTATTCGACTTTCGCTTTGGGGGTGACAGAGGGAATAGTCAAGGGACTCAACATTCCACTTCATACGTTTTAAGCTTAGTCGTTAGTTGAGATTGTTAAAATTTTAGTATTAATCTATAACTCATTTCGGGTAAAAAATATTCAAATTTATTTAGTTAATAGTACATAAATAAATACTATTTTATTTACAAAAACTTAACAATGCGCTCGCTCGGGGTATTTTAGCGCAAAATAAAGAATCGGTCTGCAAATTTTTTTCGGTGAGAAACTGACTCAGTTAGAGTGAGTTATCATGGTGACAATACCATAGAGACTGGTTTTCTAAATAACCGGAGCAACAAACTAACCCAAGTTTATACTCCTGCCTCAATTTTAAATGAACCACTCTCGCAACCCAAGATAATCAAGGTGATGGCTCGAGAAAGAACTCGAGCTGAGGTATTTAAACGTTCAGAGGAATTGACTCCGCCGGGAGTAATCCGAGCAGCTTAGAATCGAGGGGTGGAGCCTGAAGAAAACTACCTGAAGTGGTGTATGACGCTTCGCTTATACACCCTACGCTTGCTACGCTTGCTAAAATCCCTTGAGTGGTAAGTAGAGGCAAACCTATTGCCTACCCCATTTAGCTTATTGCAATAATATAATAATGAGTAAAATTAATTTAAGTTAGTTATAACCTTCAATCAATGAAAATACCCCTCTTCAGATAAACTCAATTCCTGAGTTAATTTTTTTCCGGTTCGTATGGTTTGTATGGTTACGGTACTATTGGGCTGAGTATAAAAGAGCGCCAGTTTCAAATCGGCAGAGGATTGTACGTCTTGTCCGGCGAATTGAGTAATCACATCCCCGACTTTTAATCCAGCTTGGTAAGCGAGGGTTTTTTCCCCAACGGCTTTAATAATCACTTGGTTATTTTTATCTTCCAGCCAAATACCTAACCGAGGAGATAGTTTACCCTGAATAGCTTCGGTTAGGAGGACGTAATCCGCAATGCCTTTGGCCATTTTTTCATCCTGGATAATGACAGTAAACGGTTCACCATTGCGTCGATGAAGACGTTCGGGAATCCCATAGCGATACATTAAGTGCCCATTACCGGCTAAAACGATTAACTTAGTTCCGGGGTGAGCAAGCAAGTATTGGTGAGCAGATTGAGCCATCGTTTCATCCCAAAGCAATTGGCTTTGGAAAAAATAGTCAAAATTTTGATGATCAAATTGTTGTTGATGAATTAAAAATACTTGATATAAATCTTGCCGATACTGATTGTTAGAGAAATCCATTGCCGTAGGAAGATGTTGCTGTTCTTCGGCGGTTAAGTTGTGGATACCTTCTTTAACGACTTTATGAGTTATAGCGGGGTCAATATTGAGTGCAATTAAGGGAATACCGGCTTGTTTAACATAATCTATAATCGGCTTGTATAATTGATAATCGACCCGCCATTGACTGAAATAGCGCGATTTTTTTAAAAAGGTTCGCTCATCAATCTGGTTTGCTAGGTATTCATCCAGTATCGCTTGTGAGGATACCGGAAACATTTCCATACCCACTGCCAGGGGATAACCGGCTTCGTGCAATGGTTTTATTATCATTAATTGGTTGATATGATGGGAGAACTTTTCATGTTGTTCACCAACATAAATCACCCGACTTTTGGCAATGGTGGGGATAATATCATTTAAATGAGCCGTTTGATCCGGTTGTAATGCTTGAGTAGGTGAATGATTGAAAATAGGAATGCCAGCGGTTGAAACCGTGAGGTTTTTTTCCGTATTAACCCCAGCGGTAAAGGCGAGGGTACTGTAATGACCATAATGGGATAATTTTCGCTGAGCGGCTTTAACTTCATTGTTATCTTTGGCATGCAACTGCACAATCACTTCTTTATCGTTATAAGGATGCTGGTGAACGATAACTCGTACCCCCTCTTGAGGCAGAGATTGTTTACCAAAAAGTTGTTCTAATGGGGAAGTGTCAAAACCGGCGATGATAAGAGAATTTTTTCGGAGTTGATTAAATTTCAGGGCTTGAGGGGTTGTCCAGTTAATGGGATTGGGATTAATCGCTTCAATAAGCGGTTGATATAAAGTCCGTTGTTCTTTTGCAGCGACGATCAGCATATTGGATTTACCCATAGCGGCTGCTAAGGTGGGTGAGATTTCTTGTGGTAACAATTGTCGCATGACATCATAGTCCTCATCAAGAATGACTTGTGTTGGGAGTTCATCTAAAGTCAGCGTTATTTTTTCTTTAGCTTTACTTATTTCAATGAATTGTTGCGTTTTTTTGCCACTGCTTAAATAAAGTGTTATTGGCAATCGCAATTGGAAAGGAGAAGTTTGTTGCACCACAGTAAAATTCAGGATGAGTTGTCCCTGATTAACAACTAGTTTAGCGGGTTCAACCGTGAGATGAGGAATATCTTGCCGGTCTAACCATTGTGCAAAATATCGATCTAAATAATGACCGGTATGTTTTTCAAAAATGGCTTGGATGTGATCCCAACTGGCTTGACGGAATGAGTAACTTTTAATGAAATCTTGTAAAGCCGTAAAAAATAATTTATCACCATATTTTTGTTTTAACATATGAAAAATCATTGCGGCTTTGCCGTAGCCAATGGCTTGTGATGCTTTGTCCCCAACGGTATTAAACTGACGCACCGCTTGCACATTCTGGTCATTAATATAAGCATGATAATCTAACAAGATTTGCTTACGATAAGCAGCGCCTTTGCCTTCTGCATTAGCATAATCATGATCAGCTAAATAATGAGTGATTCCTTCTGCCCAATTGCCTTTTGAGTAATCGACAAAAATAGAATTACCAAACCATTGATGTAAAATTTCATGTCCTAAGGAAGTGTTAACAATAAAAGGTAATCGGATCACTGCCTGTCCCAATAAAGTATAAGTCGGCATGGAATAACCGGTGGGTAAGCTATTTTCAACAATAGCAAAGCGTCGGTAGGGATAGGGTGCTAATTGTTCTTCATACCTGGCTAGGTATTTCTTAGTGTATTCAATATAAGTGTCGGCGAGATTAGCATCGGCTTTAAAAAAGTAAGTTTCAATAACGATATCTTTATAATTGTCTGTTTTAAAAACATAATTTTTTGAAGCCGCTAAACTTAAGTCATCTAATGGATAAGGAAATTCAAACGTAAAAGTGGAATATTTTTCAGTGGTTTGTACGGTGATCTTTTCTGCTGCTGAATTCGCTAAAAAATCCTTGGGTAAAGTCACTGACAAGGCGTATTCAACTAATCTATCGGGTTGTGGATACCAATTACCGGCTAAAAACACATTCTCTGGATCAACAAAATGAAGTGATTTATCGTTTAATACCGCTTGGTAAGTAATAATGATTTCTTTACCCTTTTGGATTGGAAGTATTAGGTTATTGTCAACCGCTGAGGTAGGTTGATCGTCTACTCGAACATCAGACAAGTTTTTTATCGTCAAAGTTAAATTTAAATTGTCATCAGCATGGAGGCGTGCCATTCCAGTTAATAATTGATTCTCAGGATCGATTTGAACATTAAGAAAATAGTGAACATTCATACTCCATCCAGTCAGTGGTAAGCTAACTAGGGTCACTAAGATCAATACCACTCTAGAAAACATAATTTACTTCCCCTAAAAAATGTCAGTTATTTGACATAAAACCTAACGGTTGGTGTTGTCATCGGTTCCGGTGCATTAATAGTCCATACCTTCGCTTGAGCCAGGTGTTGGCCGCGTTTGATTGGCCATAATAATTGACGAGTGTCAGCAACCGTGGTACCAATGACTTCGTCATCGACAACCCATTCTATGGAATTGACTTTTAATGATGTATCTGACAGCATTAGAGCAAAAGCTTCATATTCATCGGGAATACGCGGATCCATGGCTAATTGCAGATCCGGGGTTGGTTGCTTCAAATAAAATGCTTTTTTCAATGGCTTCACTGGAGTTAATTCGGGTTGGTCACTGGATACCGGTTGAGAACCCGGTATAAACCATTCCAATTTGCTTGGACAAGTGGGCGTGGCGAGTTGTCCCGTGGTGCGACAAATATTCACTTTAACTAACTTGTGACTTAAAAACAAAGGTTGAGTTTCTTCATAACGGTTTAATTCAGCAAAGATGGCTCGCAAGATTAATGCGGAACCGGTAGCGCCAGAAACTTGCGACATGGGTTGTTGGTCAAGATTACCGAGCCAAACACCCACGGTGTAATGATGATTAAAGCCGACAGCCCAAGCATCTCGATAATCGGTAGAAGTGCCCGTTTTAACGGCGGTTTGAATCGGAAATCGCAGTAACGTCCCGCGCCCAAATTCTAACCGACGTGCATCTGAATCCGATAAAATATCGGCAATGATAGAAGCAATTTCTGGCGTAAATACGCTAATTGCCTTAGTTGGGGAAGTATTACGTAGTACTTTGAGCGGACGAAATAGTCCTTGATAAGCTAATACGGTGTAGGCTTGTACTAATTCTAATAAGGTGACACCCCCGTTACCCAAAGCCAAGCCATCACCATAGTAATCCGAACGCGCTGTCAAACTGGATATGCCCAGTTGGTGTAACCGTTGTAGAAATGACTGAGCACTAACAAATTGAATGGTACGAATAGCTGGAATATTCAAGGAATTACCCAGAACATCTCGTAATCGCAATGACCCATAATAACTTCGACTATAATTGCGGTAATCATGCAGTCCTACGCCAACGGCTTCGGCTAAAGGGGCATCATCAATTAAGGTAGCCGCAGTCCAACCTTTTTCCAAAGCTAACGCGTAGAGAAAGGGTTTCAACGCGGAACCCGGCTGACGAGGAATAGTCACTGCATCAATTTGACTCCCTGAAATTTCCGGTGAGGGTCGACCCGAATTAACCCAAGCTAGCACCTCATTCGTTTGATGATCAACCACTAATACGGCGCCATGACTCACATTTTGATTTTGTAACTCTTGAATGCGTTGATTCAGGATCAGTTGAACAAACGACTGTAATTTGGCATCTAGCGTAGTATATAAACGTCCTAAATGCGGTAATGGCGAGGCAGCATGAGAAGTATAAATGTAATTGACAAAATGGGTCGCTTGAATGGGTAGAGAAGCCTCTCGTAAAGACAGGGGTGTGGTTAGAATTTCTTGATAATCGGTGTTGCTAATTAAATTCAACTCGAACAGGCGTTGCGCGAGTCGAACTATAGGCGCTTCAATCTCGGTCTTATTCCGCCGTAAATCTAGCCGACTGGGAGCACGGATTAACACCGCTAACGCTATCATTTCTTTAAGATTTAAAGTATCCAAATCGCGATCAAAGTAATAACGAGCGGCTTGCACTACACCACGGCGTTGATTGGCATAAGGGACTTGATTTAAATAAAATTCCAGAATATCTGCTTTAGAAAAATGTCGTTCTAACCGACTCGCTTCAATCCCTTGCAGCCAATGTGACCAAAAGGTTCTGGGACGTAAATACAACATCCGGACGGTTTGCTCAGTTATCGTACTGGCACCGCGCACAATTCGTAAAGCTAATATATTTTGGAACAGAGCATGCCAGCGAGCTCGCCAATCGGGACCGCCATGTTCATAAAAACGTTTATCTTCTGCTAATAGGAAGATTCGCTGCAATAGTTCGGGAATCTCATGCAGCGGCACGTAATCGTAGATATTCCAGTCATTTTGATAAGTCATGATGAGGGGAATAGCATGACGATCTAATACTTGTAATTTACGGATAGGAGAAGTGGTTACCGATAAAGTCGTTGGCAATGGCGCTAAGTCAAGCAGCGTTTTTCCAAACACAATACTGAAACCTAACAGCAGCGTGACCAGGCTTACTCGGATGAATTTGCGCATAATAAAATTCCCCCGTTTGGTGGTTATCGAATTGCTTGAGAGCCAAATCATGATTGAGTTTGTAGAAATTGAATGACTTCGTTAATCGGTATGGTTTGTGATTCCTGATCGCGCCGTCCTTTGTATTCGACTTCATTTTTATCTAACCCGCGTTCGCCTAACACTAACCGGTGAGGAATACCGATTAATTCCATATCAGCAAACATCACTCCAGGGCGTTCTTTGCGATCATCGAATAACACTTCTATTCCAGCAGATTGTAATTGTTCATATAAATTAACCGTTGCATCACGTAACCGTTGCGATTTGTGCATATTCATGGGTAATAAAGCCACATTAAAAGGGGCAATAGCCGAGGGCCAAATAATACCCTGATCATCATGATTTTGTTCAATCGCCGCTGCCACTATTCGAGAAACACCAATCCCATAACAACCCATGGTTAAAATAATCGCTTTACCTTCTTCATCCAAAATGGTGGCTTGCATCGCACGACTATATTTATCACCTAATTGAAAAATGTGTCCGACTTCAATTCCCCGCGCTATCGATAAAATCCCTTGTCCATCTGGACTGGGATCACCGGCTTCCACATTGCGGAGATCAAATACCTGCGGTTCAGGTAAATCACGACCCCAATTGACCCCCACGAGATGTTGTCCATCTTTATTCGCACCACACACAAAATCGGCTAAATGAGCGGCACTGTGATCCACAATAATCGGTAAAGTTAACCCGATTGGTCCGAGGGAACCGATGTTACATCCCAGTACTTCTTTCACTTGCTCTGGGGCTGCGAAAGTCAGTGGATTGGCTATTTGTGGATGTTTAGTGGCTTTAATGATATTTAAAGTCTGATCGCCCCGGAGTACCAAAGCGACTAAGCCTTTATTGCCATTGACTAATAAAGTTTTAATACATTGTGAAGGCTTCACCTTGAGAAACTGACTCACTTGCTCTATCGTCTGTTGATTCGGGGTGTTGATCAACGCCATCGCGACGGTGGGTTTAGGACGTTCTCCCAATGGAGGCGGAGCTTCAACCATTTCAACGTTAGCGGCATAGTGACCAGTGGTGCTATAGGCAATTGCATCTTCGCCAGATTCTGCCAACACATGAAATTCATGGGAACGACTCCCACCAATATTGCCGGTGTCGGCTAATACCGCCCGAAATTTTAGCCCCAAGCGTTTGAAAATACGATTATAAGTTTCATACATTAAATCATAAGTTTCTTGCAAGGAATTTTGATCGAGATGAAAAGAGTAAGCATCTTTCATTAAAAATTCGCGGGCGCGCATAATTCCAAACCGCGGCCGAATTTCATCGCGGAATTTAGTTTGAATTTGATAAAAGTTCGCTGGTAATTGTTTATAACTCCGAATTTCACGGCGAATTAAATCGGTAATAATTTCTTCATGGGTCGGACCAAAGCAAAATTCGCGGTCATGACGATCTTTCAAGCGTAATAATTCTGGCCCATATTGTTCCCAGCGACCGGATTCTTGCCATAATTCTGCGGGTTGGATAGCGGGCATCAGTACTTCTTGAGCACCGGCTTGATCCATTTCCTCACGGATAATTTTTTCTACTTTCCGCAATACCCGCAAGCCGAGTGGTAACCAGGTATATAATCCAGCAGCTAATTTACGAATCATCCCGGCACGCAGCATAAGTTGATGACTGATCACTTCAGCATCGGCTGGGGTTTCCTTAAGAGTTGCCAGTAATAAGCGGGTGGTACGCATGATTAAATCCTTTTTACTCAGTCAGTGAAAAGTGAAATAAAATAATATCCAAAATTCGGGCGATAATTTAATTAATTATCCATTATTTGAGTAGTATACACCTGAAATTAAGTGGAGAGTCACCTTCCCCTCTTCCTTTGAGCGGTTCTTCCCCCGGAAATACCCCTATAGATATCCTAGTGTAAAACCAAGAGAGTGAGTTGAATAAAACCGCGAAAGCGCCTAAACCACCGCCAACCCTTCGGTAAGCCGCTCGTTGGATTGCCCAGTTGGGCGGCGGTTGGGAGCGTAAACCCGCCGGCGAGCTGGGCGTCACTGTGATGTAGCGGGGATTTCAGCGATGAGTTACTCGGGTCGCCCGGTGGCGGCGGCTTGTCCCGGCGAACCGCCGGTTTCAAAGGGGAAAACTCCTCAAGTGGATGGCAGTAGGGATAGGAGGAGTTTAAAATGATACCTACCTCAGAAAAGTCAGTACCAGCGTGACAATTACTCTATCTTATTGCAAGCGCACTAACCGAAATCCGATGGTATCCAATGCCATCGTTTCGCAGGTCGGTTGACCGCTAATATATTGTAACCAGGTTTTATAATCCTCACCTAAAATATAATGCCCATTATTAGGACAGGCTTGTTCACTGCTGCCGGTATCAACGGACCATTCGCGCAAATTACCTAATAAGTCGACTACGTTATCGGGTAGTTGCGCACGTTGAATCGGGTGTAAAAATTGCGATCGAGCCTGTTGACGGGTAACCGCTTGCTCGGGTTGCGCATATTGCACGACCGCTGATATCCATTGATTATAGGTTGGTAAAGCGAGGTAACAACCCGTTATTTGAGTCAGCCAATTAGCATAACTTTGAGCTGCTGTCCAAGATACTGAACTGACTGGATAATCATCCGGAAGTGGCACGCCATTTCTATCTTGTTGCCAATCATAACCCAATTGGGTTTTTTCTACTTCGGTAAGGCTCTCTACATAACGTTTAAACTCACTTATCGTCACTTCTCGACGCATGATGAAAAAGGCTTCTTGAGTTATTTGATCCACTGTTTTTATCCACGGGTGGATATCTCGAGGGATGGGGTATTTGGTTAATGCGGGGACATGAGTCATCGGTAACATTTGCTGTGCCTGGACAATTTGATCCTGAGTCGGACTTTGATCCAATAAGCAATTCGGATTGGTCAATAGCGGTGTTTTCTCAACATGAATCGCTGACCATAATGAATTAACATTTAAGTATTGCCAAGCAAAAAATAATATCCCGGCTAAAATAAATAATCCTAAAAATCGCTCAGTCAACCGAGTGAGTGAACGTTTAGAAGATCGGTATTCGGTTAATTGACTACCACAGCTTGGGCAAAAATCTTCACCGCCAGTAATGGGTACTTTCCTTTTGCTATCAGCCGTAGGACAATTACCAAAGTTGGTACAAATACCTATTCGTTGCTTCATACACGGGTTCTCTAACGAGTAAAAACTAATAATAAATCACTATAATTTATTATATAAAGTTAATAAATAATAAGCTAAAATAATTTATATCATCTTATAAAAAATTTGAATTATTGACTCTTAACATGGCTATGCAACAATTGATCATTCTGGATAGAGATGGTGTAATTAATCATGATTCCGATGAATTTATTAAATCTCCTGATGAATGGGAAGCGATTCCGGGTAGCTTGGAAGCCATTGCTAAATTGAATCAAGCCGGCTATCGAATCGTTGTTGTTACTAACCAATCAGGACTATCACGTGGCTTATTTACTTTGGATGATTTGCATCAAATTCATCATAAGATGCACAAATTCTTAGAAGATGTCGGTGGTACTATTGAAGCTATTTTCTTTTGTCCACATCATCCCAAAGAAGAATGTCAATGTCGTAAACCACGACCGGGTATGTTTCAAGATATTGCTAATCGCTTAGGTATCTCTTTAGTCAATGTCCCCGTCGTAGGCGATTCGCTTTGTGATCTGCAAGCTGCTATTGCTTCCGGTGCCAAACCAGTCTTGGTATTAACGGGTAAGGGTAAGCAAACCGTGGATGAAATGCTCGGTTTTGACGACGTACCGGTATATAATGATTTAGCTGACTTTGTTAATCATTTTTTAGTTGATCAACCTCAATAATCCGTTGGCAGTTGTCAGTTATTAAGTTAACTTGGTGGTAATATTTTGCCCTGTTTGAGCAAATTGTAACGGATCCGGGTCAATTAAATAAGGCATTTGTGCTAGTAAAGGAACCCTTAATCGTTGCTTCAAGGTTGCTATTGAACTTGGCGTATCAAACTGAGGATCAATGGAATTGGCTATCCACCCAGCTAGGGTACAACCATCGCTTTTGATAGTTTCAGCCGTTAATAAAGTATGATTAATACATCCTAACCGTAAACCGACCACTAAAATAACGGGGATATCGAGTGCTAATACGAGATCGGTCAAGGTTTGTTGGGTATTAATGGGAACTCGCCACCCACCAATGCCTTCAATGACAATGATATCCGCGTGATTGCATAATTGCTGGTATTTATCAACGATAGAGGCTACTTCAATCGTTATTCCAGCTTGGGTCGCGGCTAAATGAGGTGCAAGCGGTGGTTCAAACGCATAAGGATTTACCCATTCATAAGGTACCTCAAGCCCACTTGCTGTTAAAATCACTTCGGCGTCATTACTCCTTAAGTGGTCTTGTTGATGATAACAACCCGTCGCGATGGGTTTCATCCCAGCCACACGAACGCCTTGATTTTTAAAATGTTGAATTAATGCTAAAGTACACCGAGTTTTGCCTATCCCGGTATCGGTGCCGGTGATAAACCAAGCTGATTTCATTGTCACTCCTCCAAATTCATTTATGATGCAAGATTTTTTGCAAACGCTACTCCAACAACGTCAACGAGCGGCTTTGTACCGAACTCGCCAAATTCATTGTGGTCCACAAACGCCCATTTTATGGATCGAAGACAACCCTTACTTAGCCTTTTGTAGTAATGATTATCTCGGCTTGGCTAATCATCCACGATTGATAACGGCTTTACAACAAGCTGCCGATCATTATGCGGTAGGCAGTGGCGCTTCCCATCTTATCACTGGACACACTCAAGCCCATCATGCCCTTGAAGCCGAATTAGCCACTTATACTGGACGCGAACGAGCACTCTTGTTTTCAACCGGTTACATGGCTAATTTGGGTGTCATTACGGCTTTATTCGATCGTCATGATGCTGTCTTTTTAGATAAACTCAATCACGCTTCCCTTATCGACGCTGCGCTACTGTCACGTGCACAAATCCACCGTTATCCTCATCAAGATCTCTCGGTTTTAGAAAGATTGCTAGCTCAATCCACTGCTCGACATAAATTGATTGCTACCGACGGCGTATTTAGCATGGATGGCGATATAGCCCATTTACCTCAATTGGTGCAATTGGCTAAAACTTACCAAGCTTGGCTGATGGTAGATGATGCACACGGTTTAGGCGTATTGGGTAAAACCGGTCGTGGTACGGTGGAAGAGTATAACTTAGGTGTAGACGAAGTACCGATTTTAATGGGAACTTTAGGCAAAGCTTTTGGCGTATTGGGTGCTTTTGTGGCTGGAAGCGAATTACTGATTGAGACCTTAATTCAAACCGCCCGTAGTTACATTTACACCACCGCTTTACCACCGGCTTTAGCAGAAACTATCCGCACCAGTTTAACCATTGCTCAAGAAGAAAGTTGGCGAAGACAACGTTTGCAGCAACTCATCACCTATTTTCGTACCGTTGCTAACCAATTTCAATTACCTTTAATGCCCTCGGTAACACCCATACAACCGATTCTCTTGGGAGAAACTGAACAAGCATTAGCAGTGAGTCAGGCTTTATATAAACGCGGAATTATCGTCACCGCTATTCGTCCACCCACGGTACCTCAAGGAACAGCACGGTTAAGAGTAACATTATCCGCTGCACATGAAGAACAGCAGATAGATAAGTTGATAACGACTTTGGCTGAAGTATTGTAAATTTTTCAAAGAATTTCTGTCCTCTTCGTTTAATTATGTCTATTCTCAGTTTAATTCCAAACCGATATGGCGTTGATGATCCGACAACCTCAACTGGCTTGCTGTGCAATGAATTAACCATTATGATTATAAACTTCTGAAGTAATTTCTTAAAAATGATTGATTAATCTGATGGAGACATACTCATGAAAGTGATGCAACTGATTTTCTTTTTGCTTTATTTGCTGGTTTCTTTTCTCGCTTCGGCAGCGGAAGATAACATTTTTAAAATTGCCAGCGGACCAAAAACGGGTGAATATATCAACATTGCGAAAGCGATTTGCCCGGCTTTAGGAAAACTTTTTGAATGTGAAGCCATAGAGACTCAAGGTACTCTCGATAACAAAAAACGGTTAGAAAGCGGTGAAGTTAACATTGCTTTAGCCAAGAGTAATGTTGCCGAAGAGTGGATGAAAGAACCGGCTTTTGCAAGCAAATATACCATTATAAAACGTATTGGCGATGAATCTCTGTTTGTTTTTGGCAAACCGGAAGTATTAAAAGCAGCCGGTAGTTGGATTGGGGTTCGCAACAACGCCTTTCTTTTAAGCATTGGATTACCAGGAGAATTATCGGGTGATGCTGCCGTATTTAATGCGTTAAAAAGTGTTCAAGGCTCACCTTTGGCTAATATCGCGGTTAAGGTTTACGCCGATCGTCCAGCGCTGGTTGCCGCAGTGAAGTCCGGCGAGGTGAAACTCGGTTTTATTACTCAAGTTCCGAATCCAGAAAACCCCTTATTTGCTTCTATTAATGAATCTGGCTTAATGATCATGGGTGTGGTTGATCCGGATATGATTACCTTCGGTGAAACTTTCCGAATTAAGCCGATAACGGTTAAAAACGCCAAATGGTTCGGGCTCGGTGGTGGTGCTAAACAGATTGAAACCGCTAATGTACCTGCCGCTATTGTTGCAATCAAACCAGAAGCGCTTCAAGGTCGTGCCGCGATGGTGCAACAAGCCGCTATCAAAAAAATCGAAGAAACATCGGAAACGAGCTTATTACCTCAACAAGGATGGATGCAAAAATTGGCCAATACAGCCTCATTAAAAACCGGCGCTGGTTTAGACAGTTTGATGAAATCGCTTGAAAAATCAGCTGATGGCGCTAAAGAAAGATTAGGTAAGCTTTAGTTCAGATTGAATTGAAGTGAGCTAATCCGCGTAGGGTTAATTCAGTTAAGGAAAGATTTTTCTCCTCATTCACCCAACATGTTGAGATTAACGTCGGTTGGAGTTCGCTCATACTTACTCCAACCGACGCGAGTTCAAACGAATCACTTTTGGAAACTAAAGATAATTCCCGTTTACTCAGCTGGCATGACTACCGTAACACCAGGTGCCACGCTGCGTGCGGCTGCTCTGCCGTCGGGGAAGAAAACGTCTTCATTTTCTCTACCACCATTGGTGACAATAATCGCGCGATTGCTGACGAGATCTTCTGCTTTCATTGGATTACAGGCCTTCCCGGTATCGAATCTAACATAGTATCCCGCCGGGATGCCCACATTTGACGTGATAGTGACTTCAATGGTGTAGGGATCATTACTACCTGATAATCCAGCTCGGGCGCTAAAATAATCGGCACTTGCCCATCCCGCATCTGCCCATGGATCCGGAGGTGGGGGCAGTGGCTCACCCGCAAAAAAACCGCCACTTCCTGCTATCCCATTCGCTTGGTTTACTACTGAAAAAGTATCCCCTTCAACGAAATAGTCTGTTGCTCGAAAACATCCCGGTTGGCCGGAGAGGGCATTGGGATTGGTATCAACGATGAAGGCATCAGTGTCAGTTGCGGAATCAAACTCACAATATTGCCACCCGGTGTTGGGGATGATAGTAAAACCATCACAATATTCTCCTGAGGTGGGTCGGTCTACTCTAGGATCAAAGTTGAGTTGTTCCCCTTGAGCACTAGCACTTACCAAGATCGCTACCAAACTGGTTAAGGTGAGAGATTTGGAAAGTAAATTATTGGTCATTTTTTACTTCTCCTCATATTTAGAAAAGAGTTATTTGATCAAAAACATTTAGTTAACTTATTTATGATCTAAATGAAATGGTCATTTGGCGAAGAGATTAGTTAGTTCAGAAAATTTTTAGTAACTAATTATTTTTAACTAGTTATTGTTTCAAGCTAAAACTGGCTTTACCGAATTACAAAAGATATCTAAACTTTTTAAATATATTACTTATAAGACTAAATGTCAATACTAAAAAATTAAATTTATAACTTCTTAAGCAAATAGAATTTTTTTCTATGGGTTAAAAATTTTAAAATTGATTTTATCAATAGTCTGATTATTCTCATAATAACAATGGATTAATAATATAATTATCGGCTAAATCTTAGCTAAATTTAATGACGAGAGGGCGTCAGTTTTTCTACTTGACATAAACAAAAAAAGGTGTTATTTTAAATAGGTAATTAGTGAGAAAATCATGGTAAACTGCTTAATTTTCAATAATTAAATAAAATTGTAGGGAGAAAATTGATGAATAGTTCTTTAAAGTCACTCATGTTAGTTGCATTGTTGCCCGTGTCTACGTCTCTAAAAGCAGTTAGCATTGATAATGACCTTAATCCTAATAATATTGGTTACTGGGAAGTAGATGTGTTAACCGGTGGAGAATCAAGAACCGCTTATATAACTGGAGTTGGTGCTCCTAGCGGTACTCTTTATGCTCGGACAGAGATTGTATATGACTATTTTAGTTATGTTGATGTAGGCGCATTGGGTGGTGCTCAACGACTCGCTGGTTCTGCACCAATTTTAGTTAGTGGAGGACTAGGTTTTCTCGATGAAGTCGAAAGTTCTGGAACCTTTGCTGGGGAAAATGGAACTGTAAATTGGTCAGTTTTTAGCGATATAGCAGATGGTAGCAAGATAGTGGCTAATACATTTCAATTTAACGCCCAACCTGGAAAGACCTTAGGTCGAATACGTTTCTATCAATATCTTGATGAAGATGTCCTCGGTGCGAGTAACGATGTGTTTTTTACCGTTGGTTCTGTTGCCAACTTAAATCTTGGGCTGTTCACAGTAGACAATGCAGAAGCAATTGGTATAAGTCACAGTGGCGCCTTATCTACCGGGCAGGGATTGGTCAATTCCCAAGTAGTCGGTTATGCGGCTTGTAAATTTGATCAAATGAGACCGGCTATTGTTAATGGTACCCAAGCGGTATCTTCAGTAGGTAATCTTTGTAGTGATTTGAGTTCTCGTTCCTTCGTACACCCGGTAGTTGGTCCGGTATATGGTCCACTTGATATCGTTTCTGTCATCGTTTGGGAGGTGAACCCAAATGCCAGTAGTGCTACGATAATTACTACGTTGGGTGGTGTGCCAAAAGCCGCTACTGATACTGATGGTGATGGTGTGATAGATATTCGTGACAACTGTCCGCAAAAATCTAACCCGAATCAGTCAGATGTTGACGGAGATGGATTAGGTGACGTTTGTGATAATGCCTGGAGACGTCCGTGATAATGCTTGGAGAAGATAGCTAGGTAGGGTACGCCCGATGCACCATTTCCAAATGGAGTGACTGATCCTGTTGGCAAAGGATTGCCAATCGAGCACACCCCACAAAGCGCAATACCCTAACAAATAATCCTCAAAAAAGCAGTCAGTGGTTGAGTATTCTGCACTTTAAAACCTAACTGTTCCAATTGCAGCACCATTTCTCTAGGGTGATGTTCACGGGTATGATGAACTTCCATCGTAATCTGTTCTATCCGTGCAGCAAAAGCCGGTGGTAAAGTTTCAAATAACCCATATTCACTGCCTTCACAATCGATCTTCAGTAAATTCACTGTTGCTATCTTAAAGGTTTCAAAGACTTTCACTAAGGTAGTGGTTTTCACCGTTTGGGTGGTGATCGATTTCATATGTCCAAGGCTACCGTGAATGTTGCTAAAAGCCGATTTATGACCGACTCGTAATTCAGCTAATCCTTCGGTTTTATCGATCGCTTGATTTATCGCTGTAACGTTAGTAAGCTGATTCAGTTGAATATTTTTCAACAAGCATTCAAAAGTCTTAGTTTCTGGTTCAAAAGCTAAAACTTTCCCACTGGAACCTACTCGTGAAGCCGCTAATACCGTAAAAGCACCGATATTGGCGCCAATATCGATTACCGTATCACCAGGCTTGAGTTGAATACCATGCTGCAAATAATCTTGGCGAATCAGGTTTTCATAAAAGGTGAAACTTTCCCCAGCATTCGGTCGTAGCGATAGTTTTAAGCCGCTGTTCGCTTGGGCAATAAAAGGATTTTTTTGCAGTTTTAAGGTGTCTAAAGTGAGCGTAATGGGCGTATTGGAATAACGAAAGAACGAGACAATTTGTTGTATTTTTGCCAGAGTTTGCTTAAATAATGCCATCGTTAATTTAACTGAATCCGTTGTCCCCAAGGAACTTTGCGTTTGCCTTTCACTAACCAAATCACGGGGAAATAAGGCATTTGTTCAGGAAATTCACCAGCGGCATCGGTAAAATAGACCAATAAATCGGGTTGCCGCATTTCTCGATCAACATATTCAAAGACCGGTTTAAAAGAAGTGCCACCACCGCCCGTTAATTCTTGAGGAAGTTTAAATTCTTCCCACGGTTCATATATCCAAGGTGCTTCGGCAGCTAATTTGGCATCACAGGCTAATAAAGTGATCCGTGCTCGCAATTGTCCTTTTAACGCATTAATTTCAGAGAGATATTGCGCAATTTCTTCATCACTGATGGAGCCACTGATATCGAGAGCAACGACAATTTCGAGTTGCGCACTACGCAAGCTGGGGAAAATAGCGGCTCCTTCTCGTCGTGAAGGGCGCATGTAAGTATAATCATCTCGTGCGGTGATGGTCATATAACGGGCTAACAACATCCGCCAAGGTAATTGCGGTTGTAACAAATGATCGACGAGGCGTGCCATGGCACCACCCAGTTTCCCAGCTTGTAAAGCTTGCTGTGCTGCGCCGGCTAGGCGTTGTTGCCATTGGATATCTAGATTTTGGCGTTCGGTATCACCCAGCGGTGGTGGTTGTGGTGCGCCACCGGATTGTTCTTGTGCTTCGGGTTGACCTTGATGAGGTGAAGGTTGATTGGATGGCATTTCGTCACCGGTTTGTCCAGGTTGTTGCCCGCTATCGTGTGGTTGTTCCTGAAGCTGACTGCCTTGTCCATCGGTTTGTCTTGATTCTTCACTTTCATAAACATGCCGATCCATCGGCTCGTCAGAATTGTTTTCAGCAATGGTCGGATAAATTTCTTCCGCCGTCATGCCTTCATAGCTTTCATCAACCCATACCTCCGGTGGTGGTGTTAAGCCATCTTTAAGTAACAACGGATTGATCGCATAATCACAGGCTAAATCCCAGCGAAATTTATTGCGATGTTGACGACGCGCAAAATGAGATAAGGCACAATGTAAGGCTTCGTGAGCTAAGACAAATTGCACTTGATCAACGTTCAGGGTATCAATATAGTCAGGATTGTAATAAAAGCGGCGGGCATCGGTAGCCGTCGTTGGACACCATTGTGGATCGGCTGCTTGCATGGGTAATCTGAGCACCAGTGCACCTAAAAAAGGTTTATCCATGATCAGCTTGGTGCGTGCTCGGGCTAATTTGGTGGTGATTTCTTTGTGCATAGAATTGGAAATTAATCTCAGCTAAAATACTAAAATTACCACCGTCAATCAACCTAAGCAATTCTTTTTAGTTATTTAATCAGCCGCTCCCAAACTAAACCGTTTTGGGAACTAGGGCGTGTCATCAATTAAAGTAACTCATTAAAAAAAATGTCAACTCTCCTAAAATAAATCAATTATCTACCCGGTAGGTCGGACAAAGCGCAGCGTGTCCGACGGATTCCTTTGAATAGCTGGTCGGACACGCTACGCTTTGTCCGACCTACACGATAGAGAGATTTGAATTGATTTCATTGGAACCCTTGACCGGTTGTTCAAGGAGCCACCGGAATTGATGACACGCCCTAGGAAAATCATCTTTTATTCCAAATGCAAGAAAATTCAGTTTAAAAATGCTCTATTTTTATAACTATTAAAAAACATATTTTGAGATGCAAATTGCGAACTTCGTTAAAGAGGAAAATTGACATGAGTACACTCTATGAAACAGATTTTCAGGGCTGGATTGAAGAGCAAACCGAATTGCTCAAGAAAGGACGTTTTTCTGAATTGGACGTGCCAAATCTGTTAGAGGAAATGGTGGATATGGGTAAAAGTAATCATCGAGAATTAGAAAATCGCCTCATGATAATACTTCTCCACCTACTGAAATGGAAATATCAGTTGAAACAGTTGCAAGAAACTTGGAAAGAATTTGAGGGTAAAAGCTGGAAAAATACGATTATAGAACAACGTTACCCACTTTATAAATTACTCAAACAAAATCCTAGTCTTAATCGACTTATTTTATCAACAATGGAAGAAATTTATGCTGATGCAGCCAGATTAGCAGCGGAGGAAACGGGTTTAGATAACAAGATATTTCCTACCTCATGCCCATTTACTCCAAAAGATCTGCTAGATAACAACTTTTGGCCTACCTAAGCCGGATAGTCAGCAAATAAGTAATTGCATAACTTCTATTTAAAAAGAAATTTGGAAAGCGCATGGGTAATTTAAGGATGAGAATAAGTATTCCATTCTTATAATCGAATATTTCAAAATCAATATCTTAATGGGTTTCTTTTAGACAAAAAAATA